>JBOHFX010000089.1:0-23322 GCA_050699875.1 Pseudonocardiaceae bacterium | reverse complement strand
CTGTTACACCGGTTCCCGCTCACGGGTGGCAAAGACATTTCGTGAACCACTGTCCCGCCGCAGTAACCGTTTTTCCGAAACGGAAGTGAGTAGAACTTTGCAGACAAATAGACTGTTCCGACGGCTCACTGCCGGGGCTGTTGTCCTCGCCGTCGCCGGGTCGGCGACGATCG
This sequence comes from Pseudonocardiaceae bacterium, assembly GCA_050699875.1. GTDB lineage: Bacteria > Actinomycetota > Actinomycetes > Mycobacteriales > Pseudonocardiaceae. The sequence continues at coordinate 23,149 of JBOHFX010000089.1, read as the reverse complement.
TCAGCGTCAGCGTGGCTCAGGCGCAGGGCACGCCGCCAAACCTCGGCACGCTGACCTTCACACCCCCCACAGGCACCGACACCACTGCCATCCTGGCAACCACGTCGGGCGGATGCACCGACCCTCAGTCCACCGCCTTTAGCGTTCGGGTCATCGGCCCGAACAATTTCAACTTTCAGATCACCTCACCGACCACGGCCGAGTTCAGCAAGACCGATCCGTTCACGGCGACCTTCGGCCAGACCATGCTGGACGCCGCCGCGTTGAATAATCCGCCCACGACAATCGTGGAAGGTACCTACGACGTGACGCTGTTCTGCCGGAGGAACCTTGCTGAGCTTGCCACGTACAAAGGGCAGCTGATCTTCACCAGCCCAACGACGTACACAACGCAATCTTCATCCACCCCGACACCCACGCCGGTGGTGCCCACGCCGACGCCGGCGCCAACGACGCCCACACCGGCGCCAACGACGCCCACACCGGCGCCAACGACGCCCACACCGGCGCCAACGACGCCCACACCGGCGCCAACGACGCCCACACCGGCGCCAACGACACCCACACCGGCGCCAACGACACCCACACCGGCCCCTGGTGGAGCGAGGGCGACGACCACCACACTGCACGCGTTCCCGAATCCAGCGTTCCGGGGCCTGCCGGTGGTGCTTTTCGCGCGGGTGTCGCCGTTTGCTGCAGCAGGAACCGTTCAGTTCAAGGACGGGACCGCCGACGTCGGCGAGCCGGTCCCGGTGTTCGGTGGTTTTGCCTTAGTGCTCACCACAGAGCTGGACCGGGGCTCGCATTCGCTGACTGCGATGTTCACCCCCCGCGACTCAGGGAACTTCGGGCCGTCGACGTCAGAGGCTGAGCCGTTGACGGTGAGATCGCTGTTTGATTTCCTGTTCTGATCGCCGGGTGAGAACCGGATGAGCAGGCTTCCAGCGCCGCAGGCAAGGGCTCCGTCCGCGCCTGGTCAGTACTGTACGGCGGCTACCTGGCGCAGTTGTTCGATAAGCCGTGATAGGAATTCAGTAATCCAGGAGTCTTCATTCGGTGATCTCTCACCTTGGGCATGCGCCGTTGCTGGAATAGCGCCGATGAATGGAGGTTCCGCGTTGTCGCCTTCTCGCACTGGTGCCGCTCGATACCGCGTTCGTGGCCGAAGATAGTAAGTGTGAAGGCGAGCGGGATGCGGAAGCGACGTTCCTGGTGAGCACCGGATGGGAGGTCCCGGTGCCGCGCGAGCCTTCTGAGGACTCAGGGCCGCGACATGCGGTCGATCACGCTGGTCAGCAGGACGCTGTTGCCGTCCCCGAGGAAGAGCGTGCGGCGGATCCGCCCCCAGTGCAGCGCGGCGGGCATGCTGCGCTGCCGGCCGCGGAGACCGCGTCTGGGCATGCGTGGCAATACCGCCTGGCAAGTCACGTGCTGACCATCGTTGCGCTGTTGTCATTGTCGTTTCTGGTGGAGCTGACCTTGTTGGGTGGTCTTCGTCACGACCGGGACCAGGCCGAGAACCTCGAGCGGTTGCGTCAGCAGCTGGCCGAGGGAGTGGCGCCGGTGGCGCCGGTTGATGAGGCGAACCGGCTGTGGGCATCGGGAACCCCGGTGGCGATCCTGGAGATCCCCCGGCTGGGGCTGCGCGAGGTGGTGGTGGAGGGCACCTCATCGGGCACGCTTCGGTCGGGGCCGGGGCATCGCCGCGACACGGTATTGCCAGGGCAGGTCGGTACGAGTGTGATCCTGGGTCGGTTGGCCGCCTACGGGGGGCCGTTCGGCTCGATCGACCAGTTGCGCACGGGTGACGAGGTCGTCGCGACCACCGGCCAGGGTCGGCATGTCTACAGAGTGCTGGGAGTACGACGCGCTGGGGACCCGTTGCCGCCGCCACCACCGGCAGCCGGGCAGGGTCGGTTGACCCTGACCACCGCCGATGGCCCCGCCCACTGGCCCACTGACGTACTGCGCATTGATGCACAGCTGACCAGCCCGCCCCAGCCCACCCCGGCGCAGCTACCATCCAGGTCATTGCCGGCCAACGAGGCCGCCGGGGTGGGTGACACCTCGGCGCTGTTCGCCGTGGTGCTGTGGTCGGCTGCGCTGGTGACCATGGCCGTGGGCACGGTATGGGTGCGTTACCGCACAGGGCTGTGGCAAGCCTGGGTCATCGGCGTGCCGGTGCTGGCGACACTTGGCCTGGGCTTGTTCGACGAGCTCGCGACGTTGCTGCCCAACCTGGCGTGAGAGCACCTCAGCTTGTTCAGGGCTTGGTGGCTTGGACGATCGCGGAGTGCATACCGTCGGCTACTGCGTGCGTGAGGGTGATACTGATGTCGGTGAAGCCGGCGGCGGCCAGCTCGTCGCGGTACTCCGCGACGCTGAGCGCGCCGGCGATGCAGCCGACATAGCTGCCTCGCTCGGCCCGCTGCGCGGCGGTGAGGTGGTCTTCGGCGACGACGTCGGAGATCCCCAGCCGGCCACGGGGCCGGAGCACCCGAAGGGCTTCAGCGAACACTGCGAGCTTGTCGACGGATAGGTTGATCACGCAGTTAGAGATGATCACATCGATGGAGCGGTCGGGCAACGGGATGGCTTCGATCGTGCCCTTGACGAACTCGACGTTGGTGGTGCCGGCGCGATGGGCGTTGGCGCGAGCCAGCTCGAGCATCTCGTCGGTCATGTCCAGGCCATAGGCCTTGCCAGTAGGTCCGACCCGGCGTGCGGAGAGCAGCACGTCGATGCCGCCGCCGGAGCCGAGGTCAAGCACGGTTTCCCCCTCGTGCAGCTCCGCGACGGCCAGCGGGTTGCCGCATCCCAGGCTCGCCGCGATGGCCTCAGCGGGCAGGTCGTTGCGGTCGACGACGTCGTAGAGCTGGCTGCCGAAGCCGTCGCCGACCTCGATGACATGCCCTGCGCTGTCACAACAGCTTGGCTTTGCGCCGGTGGTGACAGCGGTCGCGGCGGCGGCGTAGCGGTCACGGACCTGGTCGCGGAGGGTGTTGGTCTGCTCAGTCACTGTTCGACCTCCGTTCTGGTGCGGTAATTCGATGGCAGTCGATACAACCTTGCGTGATAGTTAGAGTCCTGTCAAGATAGACGGGTGCCTATTCAGCGAGACCTGCGGTCAGGCGAGCTGACGAACTGCTGCGCACCGCTGAGCGCGGATCCGCTCAGCACGGATCAGGCCGAGGTGCTCTCCCGCCGGTTCAAGGCGCTCGGGGATCCGGTGCGGCTGCGGCTGCTGAGTCTGATCGCCAGTCACGAGGGCGGCGAGGTGTGCGTCTGCGAGCTCACCGTCGGCTTCGAGGTCTCCGGGCCGACGATTTCGCACCACCTCAGGGTGCTGCGCGAGGCTGGGTTGATCGAGGGTGACCGCCGGGGCACCTGGATCTATTACCGGGTGCTGCCCGAAGCCCTGCGGGCGCTGTCGCAGGCCCTGCTACCGGCCGCGGTACTGGCATGACCGGGGTCGATCTGCCACGGCGGTTGCTGGCCGAGTTCCTCGGGACCGCGCTGCTGGTTGCTGTCGTGGTGGGTTCGGGCATCGCGGCGCAACGTCTCTCGCCAGGTCAGACCGGCTTGCAGCTACTGGAGAACTCCACCACGACCGCCTTCGGGCTGGGGGTGCTGATCCTGCTGTTCGGTCCGGTGTCGGGGGCGCACTTCAACCCGATCGTCTCGGCGGCCGACTGGCTGCTTGGCCGCCGCGCTGGCGTGGGGCTGCCCGGCCGTGAGGTGCTGGCCTACACCGCAGCCCAGCTGCTCGGTGGTATCGCCGGCGCGGTGCTGGCCAACGCCATGTTCGAGCTCCCACCCGTCCAGCTCGCGACGACCGTCCGTTCCAGTGCGGGGTTGTGGCTCGGGGAGGTGGTCGCAACCGGCGGACTGGTCGCGGTGATCTTCGCGCTGGCCCGGACCGGGCGGGCTGGGCTGTCCGCAGCGACGGTGGGCAGCTATATCGGCGCCGCCTACTGGTTTACCTCGTCCACCTCCTTCGCCAACCCGGCGGTCACGGTCGGGCGGATGTTCAGTGACACCTTCGCCGGCATCGCTCCGGCCTCAGCGCCTGGCTTCGTGGCCGCGCAGGTGGTCGGCGGGGTGCTCGGGGCCGGCCTGGTCAAGCTGCTCTACCCCGAGATCGCCCGCGTCGCAGATCAGGTCGTGACCCCGCACCCGACCCCGAGCCAGGTGAATCGATGACTGTGAGGCCAAAAGTGGAAGGACCCGCCGTGGACGGCAAGCCCATCGTGCTGTTCCTGTGCACCCACAACGCTGGGCGCTCGCAGATGGCTCTCGGATTCTTCACCCACTTCGCCGGCGACCGCGCGGTGGCCTGGTCGGGTGGCTCCCAACCCGCCAGCAGCATCAACCCCGCCGCGGTGGACGCCATGGCCGAACGCGGCATCGACATCTCCGGCGAGTACCCCAAGCCGTGGACCGACGAGATCGTCCGAGCCGCCGATGTGGTCGTCACCATGGGGTGCGGGGACGCGTGCCCGGTGTTTCCCGGCCGTCGCTACGAGGACTGGCAACTCGCCGACCCGGCCGGCCTTGGCGTCGAGGACGTTCGCCCCATCCGGGACGAGGTCGAACGCCGCGTACGCCGGCTTCTCGACGACCTCGGCGTCGCGGCCACCTGACTGCGCCGCTGGCCATAGATTCCGGCACACCTCGCGAAGTTCAGCATCCGGACGATAGTGACGAGGACTCCGCCGTCTGCACTACGTAACCGTTGCGCATTTCGTGTCCGATCAGGCACGCACGGTGATTCACCGGAACGCCACCGCTAGTTAAACGCCGTCCACGTCGTGTACCGATGCAAGTACCGATGCAATCTAATAAGCTCCGCTGATCGTTCCAACGCTTGACCGCGCTGGAGGGGATACTGGCCGATCGATTCAATGGAGAGTTCTGGGCGATGCCGCTGATCGTCGACGGTATTTCGGCCAGGCCGCTGCGGGCGGCCGCTTGGAGGAAGAGCAGTCACAGCAATCCCAACGGCAGCTGTGTCGAGCTGGCGGCGCTGGCAGGGGAGGAGGTCGCCGTACGCAACTCCCGGCACTCGAGTGGCCCGGTCCAGGTTTATGCCCGTGCCCAGATCACCGCGTTCGTGCAGCGTGTGAAGACGGGCGAGTTCGACGAGACGATCGTGGGATCCACGATTCGCTGAGATGGAGCGCGCCACCAGGGTTTCGGGTGGGCTTGTTGCCGTCTATGGTGGGACCATCCGTAGTGCTTCACCCCTAGGAGGAATGGTGAGGGCGGCTCGGTCGGGTCAGGATCCGGTCAGTCGTCACGCTCCGGTACGACCGCAGGGACCAACCGTGCTCCGCATCGCGTTAGGCGCTCAGCTACGTCGGCTCCGTGAAGCGAGCGGAATCACTGCCGGAGCCGCCGGCCACGCGATCCGGGCGTCCCACGCAAAGATCAGTCGCATGGAGCTCGGGCGGGTCGGATTCAAGGAGCGCGACGTGGCCGATCTGCTCACTCTCTACGGTATTTCCGACGAACAGGATCGAGTAGCGTTCCTCGCGTTGGCCCGGCAGGCCAACGTGCCTGGCTGGTGGCACCAATACAACGACATCCTGCACAGCTGGTTCGAGATGTACCTCGGCCTGGAGCAGGCCAGCTCGATCATCCGAAGTTATGAGTCGGGGTTCGTGCCCGGTCTGCTGCAGACTCCGGATGTCGCCCGCGCCGTCATCAAGATGGGCAACCCCACGTCATCCGACGACGATATCGATCGCCGAGTCGCGCTGCGGATGAAACGTCAGGAATTTCTCACCCGGCCCGGCGCACCCAACCTGTGGGCCGTGATCGACGAGGCTGCGCTATGGCGCCTTGATGGTCGTGCCGCGATGCGCGCGCAGATGCAGCATCTGATCGATGTGGCCGACCTTCCTGATCTCACCCTTCAGGTGATGCCATTTTATTCGGGTGCGCACGTGGCAGTAGGTGGTCCGTTCACCATCCTGCGATTCTCCGAACCCGATCTACCGGACATCGTCTACCTTGAACAGCTGACCAGTGCTCTTTATCTGGACAAGAGCGAGGATGTGCAGCACTACCAGATGGTCATGGATCGTTTGTGCGTGCAGGCCAAATCTCCTAACGAGACGATCCGGTTCCTGAGTAGCACCCTCAAAGAGATTTGATCACGGCTTTCGGGCAAGCCCGCCGTACTGAGTCACCTCGGTGTGGATTCCGATGTCGCTGGGGTCGGGGCGCCACAGCGAACACGAAACCACTCCGGGATCCAGCAGCTCCAGCCCTGCGAAGAAGCGGGTGATGTGCTCGCGGCTGCGTGTTCTGACCGGGGGCGCACCGCTGGAGTTGTAATACTGAATGGACGTCTCTATCGCCTCAGCGTGGACTTCTGCGGTGGGATGTGACATCGCCAGGTAACTGCCTGAAGGCAGGGCATCCAGGAAGCGATTGACGATAGCGTGCGCCTCGTCGTCATCCAAGATGTAGTTGATGATGCCCAGCATCATCAACCCGATCGGCCGGGTGAAGTCCAGTGTCCGGGCAGCTTCATGCAGGATTTTCTCGGGGTCGCGCACGTCGGCGTCGAGATAGTCGGTGGCGCCCTGTGGCGTACTGGTGAGCAGCGCACGGGCATGAACCAGCACCATCGGGTCGTTGTCGACGTAAACGATGCGGCAGTCCGGCGAGGTATCCTGGGCAACCTTGTGGGTGTTGTTCACGGTGGGCAACCCGGTGCCGATGTCCAGCAGCTGGCGAATCCCCGCCTCTTGGACCAGGAACTTGACAGTCCGGACCAGAAAACCCCGATCGGCGCGAGCCGAGTCGCGCAGATCGGGGAAGAGCATCAGAACTTCCTTGCCGACCTCACGGTCGATCGGGTAGTTGTCCTTGCCGCCCAGCAAGTAGTCCCAGAACCGTGCCGGCTGTGGAATCGTCGTATCGATATCCGGAAGCTGCTTCCGATCGGTCGTGGATGAGCCGTCCCTCACGAGTCGCCTCCTGCGGTTCGCCGATCCCCGACCTGACAGGAACAACTGTAGCTTCTGCCACGGTGTGTAGCCGCTCAATGTTCGGTGATTTCGTGGACTTGCAGCTGCTGGCCGCTGCTGCAGTAGCTGACCAGTGACGGATTCATGGCACCCGGTCACCTCGACCGGGATGTCGCGCGACGGGTCGGCCGCGATGGGACGTCCCTTGTGGGGTGTGTCGCCATCCTCCGGTCGACTGCTGGATTTCTCTCATTCACCTTCGGGCGGCAGCGTCCACCTCTGGCGAAATCACCGCAGCGAGTGGTGCAGCGCATGCCTGCTGGCCTCACCAGGTGGAGCGCGCCGGTAACCCACGCCCGAGGAGAAATGGTGCCAAGACCCCGGCTGCGCTCACGAACCGGAGCCGCCGCCGTGGCGGTCCTCGTCGCTGCCGCGCTGTCGCTAGCGCTGGGCGTTGCGGCCCAGGCAGAAGCCGACCTGGCTGCCCAGCGCCCCACCACCCGGGTGTGCAATGACGGCGGCGACAGGCTGCTGCGTTGCCTCGCGATCCGGCGGACCGACACGGTGCAACCCCTTTCCCCCAACGCGTTCCCCGCGGGATTCGGACCGGCCGACCTTCGCAGCGCCTACAACCTCACCACCAGCGGCAACGCTGACACGACCGTCGCGATCGTCGTCGCCTACGACGCCCCGACCGCCGAGGCGGACCTCGCGGTCTACCGGTCCACCTATGGCCTGCCGCCGTGCACCACCGCCAACGGTTGCTTCCGGAAGGTCAACCAGAACGGGCAGGCCAGCCCATTACCTGCATCGAATCCCGGCTGGGCGGGCGAGGCCGCCCTGGACATCCAGATGGTCTCGGCGATCTGCCCGAACTGCCGCATCCTGCTGGTCGAGGGAAACCAGCCGACCATCGGTAGCCTCGGCACGGCGGTGAACACCGCGGTGGCCATGGGCGCGAAGTTCGTGTCCAACAGCTACGGGGGCACGGAAGGCTCGTCCGCGAACAGCTTCGACAACCAGTACTACAACAAACCTGGGGTAGTGATCACCGCAGCCAGCGGGGACGACGGATTCCAGAACCTGTACCCCGCCTCCGGGAAGGGCGTCACGGCAGTCGGCGGCACCTCGCTGACCCGTGATACCAGCGCCCGGGGCTGGTCGGAGACCGCGTGGAGCGGCGCGGGCTCGGCGTGCTCGAACGTGGTGGCCAAGCCGGCCTTCCAGGTCGGGCTCAACACCAGTTGTGCCAGGCGCGCCGTCGCCGATGTCGCCGCGGTAGCAGACCCGCAGACGGGCGTCGCCGTCTACCAGACCTTCGGGGCCAACGGCTGGGTGATCTACGGCGGTACCAGCGCAAGCTCACCCATCATCGCTGCGGTGTACGCGCTGGCCGGCAACCCGGGTGCATCGGATTCGCCCAACAGCTATCCGTACGCCCGTCCCGGTGCGCTCAACGACGTCCGCAGCGGCACCAACGGATCATGTGGTGCTCCGCTGTGCACCGCCGGCGCCGGCTACGACGGCCCGACCGGCCTTGGCACGCCGCAGGGTATCTCGGCGTTCTCCACTCGCGCCGCCACGACCACAGTGCTCGCCTCGTCGGCCAACCCGTCAGTGCTCGGCCAAGCGGTGACGTTCACGGCCGATGTGACCTCTGCCGCAGCGACGCCCACCGGCACCGTGACCTTCACCGACGATGGTGACCAGCTGGGCACCGTGGCGCTGACCGATGGGAAGGCCACGCTGGCCACGTCAGAGCTTCCCGTCGGCGACCACGCCGTCACTGCCAGTTACAACGGCGGCACGAACTTCCTGGCGAGCGCCGCTACGCTGGCCCAGACCGTCAACGAAGACCCAACGCGGCCCTTGGAAGGTCTCGCCGATCCGAGCCTGCATCCCGTCATGAGCGCGCTGTCCGACGTCATCCTGGACAGCACCGGCAACAAGATCATCGGGTTGAACCCCCCTTGCGCCATGACCGAGTCGTATCAAGGACTTGCGGACGTCGACAAGCTGGCCCGCTCGATACAGGAGGGCGACGGGTGCCTACAGTTCGTCACCACATCCGAGAGCCCAGCCGGGACCTCGTGAATCTCATGCCCTCCAGCCCAGCAGGACGCCCCCGAGCTGGACGATCGCCAACCACAGCCCGGCGGCAACCACCGGCACGACCAGGGTGCGGCTCGGTCGATCCCGCAGCAACCGGAGGGCGATGACAAGCAGGCCTGCCCACAGTGCCCATAGGAACAGCACTCCATAGGCCGGTACGGCCAGTCCGGACACCAGGTACAGCAATCCCACGGCGGCGTGCAGCACTACACCCAGCCAGCCCAGTACGTTCGCTTGGGCAGATCGACCATCCTCGGCGGCGCCCGAAGTGACGAACATCAGACCGGTGGCGATCGCCAGCGGGAGCAGGTACAGGTGGCGGGGAGCAGCGGCCACCAGGAAGTCGCCGAGCAGCGCGCCACCGAGGGCAACCGCCAGCAACATCCGAGCCAAGTCCGGCTCCTGTAATGCCGCGACACCCGCGACGAGTGCCACCCCGGCGAGCAGGGCGAGGCACGAGCCGGCAAGCGGCGCCAGCGCGTCGTCCGGGCCCGCGCCAAAGGCAGCGACCGCCTTGATGCCGAGAAGCACCGCGCCCACTCCAGCCAGGCCGGCCGCAACGATGTGTCGAGCAGAACTCTGGGGTGGTCCGTTGGCGGCGCGCACCCGAGGTGGCATCCCATCCCGCTTCCTATCGGCGGACGCCGGCCACACCTCGCCAACGTCGAGCGATAGATCGACGCCGCTGGAGCTGCTGTTACCGATGCTCACCATCGATGGGGGACCGGGGTGCAGGGGGCGCCCGCGCTAGGGCAGGGATCACCATCCGTGTCGACCGGGGAAGCGGTGTCACAGCGCGGGGATGTGCTCAGAAGACCGGTTCCCGGGTCCCGGCCCACAGATCACCAACGTCCTGTACGCGAGCCAGCGCCTCCGCCGCGGTGAACACCAGGTCGGACGGCTGCTGGCAGCGGCGTACCTCGTCCCAGTCCAACGGGGTGGACACCGTCGGCCGCTCCCGTGCGCGCAGCGAGTAGGGCGCCACCGTCGTCTTGGCCGGGTTGTTCTGGCTCCAGTCGATGAACACCTTGCTGTTGCGAGCCGACTTCGCCATCCGGGACACCACCAGCTCCGGAGTCTCGCCGGCGAGCTGTTCGGCAACCGCCCGGGCGTAGGCCGAGGTCTGTTCCGGGTCGCGCACCCGCACCGGTGCGTATACCTGCAGGCCCTTGCCGCCGCTGGTCTTGGGATATCCGGTCAGCCCGTCGGCCTCCAGCACGGCCAGCACCCGCTCGGCCACCCGGCAGCACTCCACGACGGTGGCCGGCGGCCCCGGGTCGAGGTCGAAGACCAACAGGTCCGGCGGGCGCTGGGTATCGCGCGGCCCCACCGTCCACTGCGGGACATGCAGCTCGATTGCCGCGAGGTTGGCCAGCCACACGAGAGTGGCCAAATTTTCTACGACGACGAAGTGGGTGGTCGCCGCGCCCTTAGCGCTGCCGGGGGTGGGTAGCTCGACGGTGCGCACCCAGTCCGGGGAGTGTCGTGGAGCGTTCTTCTCAAAGAAGGATTGTCCCTCGACCCCGTCGGGGTATCGGCGCAGCGTCACCGGCCGGTCAGCGAGGTAGGGCAGTAGCACCGGGGAGATCCGGGTGTAGTAATCGATCACTTCGCCCTTACTGAACCCGGTACTCGGGTAGAGCACTTTGTCCAGATTGGACAGTTTGAGCCGGCGGCCTTCCACGGTGACGGTCGGCGCGTGCACCGGCCCGTTCGGCGCTGGTGGCGCGGCTTCGGGCTCGGAGCGTCGGCGTACCATCCAGTCCCGGCCCTCACCGTGGGAGAAGAACACGAACCGTCCTTGGGTGCGCTGCCCGTGCAGCGTGACCGCGACCTCGCGCTCGGTCCATTTCTCCGTCTCGTAGCGGCCGCTGTCCCAGATCGTCATCGAGCCGGCGCCGTACTCGCCCTTCGGGATCTCGCCGTGGAAGGTCAGGTACTCCAGTGGGTGGTCCTCGGTGTGCACCGCCAGCCGGATTTCGCCAGGCTGCGTCGGCAGGTTCTTGGGCACCGCGAAGGAGACCAACACGCCGTCGCGCTCGAGGCGCACGTCGTAGTGCAGCCGCCGCGCGTGGTGCTCCTGGATGACGAACCGGTTCGCGCCGGGCTCAGCCGGAGGATCCTCCGCGGGCACCGGCTCGGGGGTGCGCCGCGGATCCCGCCGGCGGCGGTACTCGCGAAGGTCTGCCATGAGTGCATGGGTACCGCACCTGGTTCGCGTACGCGAGGCGAGCGTAGCGTCCCCGCAATGTTGGTGCAGCTCAGCGGGTGCTGCTCCGCCGGGGGAGTGAGGCCGCGGCAGTTGGGAGTCGAGCTCTGTCGGTCGATTCCGTCGGCGCGCGGACCTCACTCCGTGGCATGCGGACTGAGGTCGTTCGTGCATGCGGCGTCGTCGTCGGGCTCGGGTCTCAGAGGCTTCGGAGGAGCTCGGCGAGCCGGTCCATGCTCTCGTTGGCTCCTTCCTCCATGCCGGACTGGGCCATGCCGTCCCGATCTTCGACCGATTGATAGACGTCGATGCCCACGTACTTCGTCTTTCCGTCGACTTCTTCGAAGGTGGCCGTCGCGAGTGCCACGTGTCCGGGCATTCCTTCGAACTCGAAGGTCTGGACGACCCGCTCGGGTGCCACGATGTCGTGGTAGACGCCCTTGAACCCGTACTCGGTGCCGTCGGGGCCGCGTTGGACGTAGCGCCAGAGACCACCGGGCCTGACGTCGGCGCGATCAACAGTGGTCTCGTAGCGTGCCGGGCCCCACCACTTGGGGATCAGCTTCGGATCGGTGAACGCTGTGAACACGACGTCTCGGGGTGCGTCGAAAATGCGCGTCATGACAATGTCCTGCCGGCCAGGTTCGATGATGAATTCGGTGTCACCCATGGTCTTGCCCCTTCTTTTTCCATTGAATGGCCTGGATTTCCTGATCGAGCCGGTCGAACCGGTCGCGCCAGATCTCCCGGTAGCGCTCGATCCAGTCGGACGCGTTCTCCAGCGGTGCCACCTCGAGCCGGCAGGGTCGCCACTGGGCGTCTCGGCCGCGGGCGATCAGCCCGGCCCGTTCGAGCACCTTCAGGTGTTTGGAGATCGCTTGCAGGCTGATCGGGAACGGTTGCGCCAGCTCATTGACCGTCGCTTCACCGTCTGCCAACCGGGCGAGAATCGCCCGTCGTGTCGGGTCGGCCAGCGCGGCGAAGGTGAGGCTGAGCTGATCGTCTGCCATCGTAATCAACCTACCAGTTGAACAACCGATAGGTTGATTATGCCCGCGTGCGTGCGACGTGTCAACGGGCCGACGGACGACTGCGGCGGCGTACGTGACGTACGCCAGGTACTTGCCTTGAGGACGGATCGACGAGGTGGCGGGTGAGACGATGCGAGGCGTGCACTACGACAGCTATACCGAAGCGCGGACGCCCGACGTTGGCCATGACCAGGCCGGGCATCAGAGCGTCATCCAGCTGTGCGGGACCCTGGAACATACCGCGGTCGTTGAATACCCTTACCAGGTCGCCGGTGACGATGCCCCGCTCAGCCGCGTCGTCGGGGTGCAAGAAAATGCATTGCTCGCCCTGGACGCGCTGCTTGTCGTGCGCGTTGCCGTACTGGCTGTTGAGAAACGCGTGCCGTTTCGGTGAGACGATATTGAGCGGGTATCGCTTGGCCAGCTCCGGGTTCGTGTCGGGCGACTCGAACCGGAACCACGAAGTTGCCGCCTTCGGCGAGGCTGGACTTGAACTCACACTTGCCCGATGGCGTCGGGAAGTTGCCCTCGGCGTGCGGAGCCCGGACATCGGGGGAGCCGACATTGATGCGCATATAGCCGTGCTCCGTGAGCTTGTCCCAGGTGATGCCTTCCATGGCTGGGGAGTCCCAGTCGTGGAAATCGATCAGCATCTCCTCGTCGGTGCGCTCCCAGTAGCCGTCGTCGAAACCCATGGTCTTCGCCAGCCGGCGAAACAGCTCCACGTTGGGCACACTGGCCCGGCACGGGCGCTGGGAAGTTTTTGAGCTTGACGCACAGGCCGCCGCACGTCATCGGGTGGTCGGGATCCCCTCGTACGTCGACGAGCTCGCCGTCGAGGACGTGGTAAAGCATCGCGCACGTGTCCGGGCAGTCGTGCGGGCACGCGCCCCGCACGATCTTCAGCTCGTTCGAACCGACTTCTGGTGCGAGTTCTGGAGTGAGCGTCATCGCCGGCGGCGCCTCGGCCGGATCGCCGTGCACGGCGTCGCGATGCGGCCTGGCCATCCGGTCCTGCTGGGAATGCTGTCCGGCCACCGCTCAGTTCCGGTGGTCGGGGTGCCGGGGTACCCGGCCTCGGCCGAGCGCACGTTCACCTGCTTCGTCGGGCCCCTGCTCCGCATGTTGCTGGAGATGGGCGGGTCGGCCGGAGCGGACGGGGTGCCGGCGAGGCTGGGCTGCGCCGTGAGCTCGGCCAGGCACCTGGACGAGTACGTGCGTTTGCGCCTTGCTCGCATCATCGACCCGCGCACCGGCCGGGAGGCTCTGGTAGCCATCCCGCTGCAGCGCGGGGCCGGGGTGCTGAACACGATGATCCACACCGAAGCGGTACTGCGCATTCCCGCCGGGGTGAACGGTCTAGCCGGGGCGGCGACTGATCTGAGTCACGCATCCACGCGGCCGAAAAGCCGACCGAAGAACCTTTTCAGCGCGGTCATCGCCGCCTGCATGCCGATGCTGAAACCTTTCACTGGAACAGCGTCGCGCTGGACGGCTGCTTCGCCTCGGGAGGCCCGACCGATGTCGTCCGCGATGCACTTGGCGAAACTCCGCATGATCACGCTTGTGACGTCCTGGACCATGCCTCTGCCAAACTGGGCAGCTGCCCCGGACAGTTGGATGTCCTGAGCCACCTTGACACGCGTTCCGGTGCCGGAGGGAACCATCGTCGACGTTACCTTCATGGTGGCCTGGCCCTTGCCTTTTTCCTCCGACCCAGACGCATCCATCACGATCCGCTTAGCGGCCTCGTCCCGCTGAACGATCTTGGCGGTGCCCATGAACTGGAGCTTCACCGGCCCCATCTTGGTCGTCACTCGCCCTTTGTACACATCACCGTTGACATCGATGAGCTCGGCGCCCGGCAAGCAAGGCGCGATCCGCGGTACGTCTTGCATGTGCTTCCACACCTGCTCGAGCGGTGCAGCAACCTCGAACTCATTTTCGATCAGCATCGACTACTCACCCTCCTCATATATACGCGGGGCCAGGCGTGCTTCGCCGGCGGTGGCTCTCCCCGGAACCGCGTTGGGGTCCAAGGGGTCCACGAGCACTGTCCGCCAACCGATCGCCTGATCCATCTTTTAAAGGGTTTCAACCATCGGTGATCGTTAAACCAGCAAAGCTCCAAAATAGTGACGCCGCCGCGTTGGTCGGTGGTTGAATCAGTGCTTGAATTGGCCGCGTGTCTCGCGGACACCATCCGCACGCCTGGTCGAGCAAGTCGGCGTGCGTGCGGTGCCAGGGTCGGGCACGCCGAGAGAGATCGGTGTTGCGGTCAGGCGACGCGGGTGGGCAGGGCCACGCCGGTGAGGCGTTCGGCTGCGGTCCACAGGCGAGCGTTGGTCGCGGAATCCAGGGCTCTGCGAGGTGACCGGGCGGTGACGGCCGGGCCGACCAAGCCGAGTCGTCCGCTTGGACCGTAGTAGCCGCCCGCGACGGCCTCGGGGCTGGATGCGGCATAGAGCAGTGGCTCGGCACCCTGCTCAACGCCCTGGGTGGGCAGGAAGTCGGTGGCGCTGAGCAGGGCGTACAGGCGCGTCGGTTTGTCGCGTCCAAGGCTCGGACCTGCTATCTGGAGGTTGGTGCGGGTGAAGCCGGGGTGCGCCCCAGTGCTCATCAGGCTCCAGTCGCGCTCGGCGGCCACCACGGCAAGATGCTGGGTGAACATGAGGTTGGCGAGTTTGGACTGGGCGTAGGCGAGACTAGGGCTGTAGCGGCGCTCCCACTGCAGGTCCTGGAAGCGGATCCGGCCGAAGTGGGCCGCGAGGCTGCTCATGGTGGCCACTCGGGGCGCTTCGGCGGCGAGCAGCAGCGGCAGGAGCCGGACGGTCAGGGCGAAGGGGCCGAGAAAATTGCTGCCCATCTGCAGCTCGAATCCCTCGGCTGTGGTCATGCGGGTGGGCGGCGCCATCACACCAGCGTTGTTGACCAGTAGGTCCAGGGGTGCGCCGTCGGCGAGGAGCCCGTCGGCAAACTCCTTGACGGAGGTCAGGTCAGCTAGGTCGATCCGGCGTACCTCGAGTTGGGTGTGCGGGTGCTGGGCCAGGATGTCGGAGCGGGCCTGCTCGCCCTTGGCCACCGTGCGGACGGCCATCACGACACGCGCCCCGGCACCGGCGAGTCGGCGGGTGGCTTCCTTGCCCGTGCCGCTGTTTGCCCCGGTGACGACGGCGAGCTTGCCGCTCTGGTCAGGGACGATGTACATGATGACTCCTCTGCCTCTTCTAAAGACTGATGGTCTTTTACTTCTTCGAAGTTAACAGACTGTCGGTCTTCTGACAAGAGACCGGGGGTCTGTAGAATGTGACGGTGACCTCCTTCAAGCGCGCACGCAGTGAGGAGCAACGCACCCAGCGCAGGCGGATGATTCTGGACACCGCGGCCGCGATGCTGGCCGAGATGCCCGTGGCGCAAGTCAGCCTCAACGAGCTGAGCCGACGGGTCGGCCTGGCGAAGTCGAATGTGCTGCGCTACTTCGAGTCCCGCGAGGCCGTGCTGCTCGAATTGCTCGATGCCGCCTCACAGGAGTGGCTGGAGCAGCTCAACCACGCGCTGACCGCTGCTGTCGACATCGGGCCAGCAGCGTCTGAGCGCGGTGACCAGCTGGCCGCCATCCTCGCGGCCTCGCTGGCAGCACGCCCGGTGTTGTGCGACCTGATCAGCGCTCAAGCCGCGGTGCTGGAGCACAACGTGTCCCCGCAGGTCGCCGCACAGTACAAACGCGCCGCCATCGCTAACCTCGGCGTCCTGAGCGGGCTGATCCGCCAACACCTGCCTGAGCTCGGCGAGCGCGACGCGCAGCGGCTCGCCGTCGCGGCCGTCCTGGTGACCGGCGCAGTGTGGACCCACGCATGCCCAGCGGCCGCGATGCTGGCCGCCTACCAGGCCGACCCATCACTGGCCACCATGCGGCTCGACTTCACCACAACCCTCCGCGAGACGCTCGAAGTACTCATCAGCGGGCTGCTCGCGCGTCGATCACGCTGACCTGCCAGCGATCCCCGTACCGCCCGCGGTACCCGGCCAAGCTGCTCGCCCAGGAGGGCGCCGTGGGACCAGGGCGAATCATGGCGTCAGCCCCCGGGGCGCTGGGTCGCGGGTGGATACAGGCCATCGAGGTAGATCGCCTTTTGCCGCCTGGCGGTGCGGTCCCAGTCCCCGGCGCCGGGCAGCGGCGTGACCAGCATCGCGCCGAAGATGACCAAGTCGCGGGTGGTGATGTCGTTCCGGATGCTGCCCTCACGCTGCCCGCGTTCCAGGAGGCGTTGCAGGCTCTGGTGCAGCTGGGCCTGCACGGCCAGCGTCTCGGCGCTCGTGACCGGTGGCCCACCGCCCAGGGGTAGCACGAGCTGGTCGCGCTGGTCGAGCGCACGGTCCCACCACCAGCTGAGGCAGGCCAGGGCGGTCTCCTCGCGGGCCTCAGCTGCGCGCGCCTGCTCCAGCAGCAGCTCGAAGGCGCGGTGGGTCAAGGCGTCTAAGAGTGCCTCGCGGTTGGGGTAACGGCGGTAGAGGGTCGCAACCCCGACTCCTGCTTCCGCAGCGATAATCGCCATCGGTACCTGACGTCCCTCGCGTAGCACCGCGGTGACCGCTGCGGCCAGTACCCGCTCCTGGTTGGCCAGGGCATCGCGGCGCAACGGGCGCCGGGGTTCGCCGTGGCCGTGCACTGGCGTCTGACTCCTTGCTGACACCCGGCCAGCCTGACACCTCGGTCAGATGCTCGGAGAAACGAGCCCTCGGTTCGTGGTGTGGTCTGTGGCGACCGTCGGCGTCGGTGCAAGTCCGTACGGGAGTCAGGCGCGGGTGGCGAGCCAGGTCGCGAAATCCCTGACGCCGGGCGCCAGGCGGCGGGTGGCGTCGAAGTCGGCCTGGTAGGCGGGCAGCTGGGCAAACCAGGTGAACATCGCCGCCTGGTCGGCGTCATCGGCGAGCACGCTGAGCGGAAGCGCTTCGAACCGTGCCGGCAGGCCAACCCGCCCGCGGTACACGGCGGCGATCTGCTCCCCGGTCAGCTCATCGCCGGCGATCTCCACCGCCCCACCGGGCACGCTGGCGGGATCCAGCAGGGCTGCGGCCGCTACTGCGCCGATGTCCTCCACGGCGACCATCTGCAACGGCACCTCCGGTGCCAACGGCGCTCGCAGCACGACGACGCCGTCCTCCTGCTTCGGAGCCAGGAAGTAGGTGAAGTTCTCCATGAAGAACGTGGGGCGCACAAAGCTGGTGGGCAGCCCGAGGGCGCTCATGTACTCCTCTACCCGGCGCTTGCTCTCGAAATGGGGGATGCCGGTGGCCCGCTCGGCACCACCGACAGAGCTGTAGACCACCCGAGGCACGCCCACCTCGCGGGCGGCGTCGGCGATCTGCATGCCGTGTTCGACCTCACCCTCGGTCCCCTTCGGTCCGGTGAAGGTCGTCATCGCGAACAGGCCGTCCACGCCGGTGAACGCCGAGCGATGGCCGGCCGGATCGTCGAGGTCTGCCAGCACCACCTCGGCACCCCGATCCGCCAGCGCGCGGGCAGGCTGGGCCCGCGGGTCACGTACCAGCACCCGCACCCCCGCGCCGGCGGCCAACAACGCCAGTGCCGTCGCCCCGCCCTGTTGACCGGTCGCACCGATCACAGCGAACAACCGCTGCGACGCGTCGGCAGGATCTGTGGTCGTGGTGCTCATGATTCCTCCTCGCCCTGACATCGGACACCGCAGCCGCCCTGTCTACGACGGTGTCGCAACGGTGCCTACGCCGCCCACAACCGAGCAAACGGACGAGTTATTCCGGTTGTCTCTTCGGCCACTGTAGCTTGCTGAAGCGGCAATAAAACTAGCTGTTCCGGGTGCGAAGGATGCACGCTGATGCCATGGAAAAGGGCGCGACAGGAGACCGGCCCATGACGGAGACTTGCCCGACGAGCGATGCACAGCAGTACTGGGAAAGCTTCTATCAAGATCAAGACCCGGTCTGGTCCGGTCGCCCGAACCCGTTGTTGGTGCGCGAAGTCACAGCACTGACGCCTGGCACCGCGCTGGACCTCGGATGCGGGGAGGGCGCCGACGCGATCTGGCTGGCCCGGCAGGGCTGGCGAGTCACGGCCGTGGACGTCTCTGCGACTGTCCTGGAACGAGCGGCCGCGTACGCGGTGGAAGCCGGCATCGTCGATGGCATCAGGTGGGCGAAGCACGATCTCTCGCAGTCGTTCCCCGACGGGTTCTTCGATCTCGTGTCGGTCCAGTTCTTCCATTCCCCCGTCGCATCCGCCGGAGAGCGGGAAAAAACCTTGCGCAGGGCAGCCGAAGCCGTGGCGCCGGCTGGGCTGCTGCTGATCGTCGGCCACGCCGGATGGCCGTCGTGGCTGCACAGCCCGCCCACCAACGTGCACTTACCGACCACCGCGGAGGTTCTGGATTCGCTCGGCCTCGACCTGGGGCGGTGGCGCGTCGAGCTGCAGGAGGTGGTCGAGCATGAATTGCTTGGACCCGAGGGTCGTCGGGGTCGTCGGCAGGACAACGTCCTGAGGGTCCGCCGCACCCGGTAGTCGTCGGCTATCTGGCGCGGGCACGTAGGTGGGCGCGTTCGCCTTGCTGTCCGAACAGGATGAGCAGTTCGACGGGATCGGTGTCTGCGGCGCCCAGCCAGTGCGCCACATGGGTGTCGAATTCGGCGGCTTCGCCGGGCGTGAGCATGAGGTCCTGGTCCCCGAGCACGAGTCGCAACCGGCCATTGAGGACATACAGCCATTCGTAGCCGTCGTGGCTCTTCGGTTCGGGGGCCGTGGGGCGCTGACTGCCGGGAATGATCAACTTGTACGTCTGCATACCGCCCGCGCGACGGGTCAGCGGCATGAACGTCATGCCGTGACGATGGATCCGGCGGATGTGGACGCGGGGATCGCCGGTGTGCGGCGCGCCGACGAGTTCGTCGAGCGGTACCCCATGCGCTCGTGCCAGTGGCAGCAGCAGTTCCAGGTTCGGGCGCCGCTGTCCGCTTTCCAGCCGCGACAGCGTGCTCTCCGAGATACCCGTGGTTGCAGCCAGGTCCGCCAGCGTCACGCCGCGTCGACGGCGCAGCGCTCGAAGCCTCGGTCCCACCGCCGCCAGCACACTGTCCACCTCATCGCCCACGTCTTCATCTTGCCGAATCGGCAACACGCCTTGCAATCTTCGGCCACGGGCGCACGGTCGATTCGAAACCCCAGAGGAGTAAGCGAGCGTGGGCTACCCGGTCTGACCCAATTACGCGCGTACGCACTGGGAAAGGTCCTCCATGGGGCCGCGGGCCGCCGGGAATGTAGATGGCGTCGTACGCGCCGGCGCGCCCGACTGCATGTTCCACGGCCATCGGCTGCGCCAGCTCGGGGCTGGATGGACTCGATGTAGCTGCGAAGGTCGGCGCCCATTAGCCTCGGTGGCCCATCGACGCCACCAGTTCCAGGGTGATCTCGTCGAGCGAGTCCACGACGACGTCGGCGAGCGCGAGCGCGTCCTCGGACGGCGGAAAGGCCGCATGGGGCACGGCGAGCACCGTCAGTCCGGCTGTCGCGGCCGACCGCAGCCCGTTGCTCGAGTCCTCGATCGCTATTGCCCGCTGAGGGTCCACGCCGAGCCGCTGCACCACGGTCCGATACACCGCAGGCGAGGGCTTTCCAGCTCCCACCTCCTCCGTGGAGACGCTCACCTGAAACCGCTGTGTCAACCCAGCCGACTCCAGCACGGTGTCGATCAGCCTCCGCGGTGAAGACGACGCGAGCCCCAGGGGCCAGCGGCGCCCCAGCCGCTCGACCACCTCGACCGCACCTGGGAGCAGAGGTAGCCGCGTGTCGTACCGAGCGGCCATCTGATCGATGACGGTGGCCGCCAACTCATCTGGCTCGGCGGGTACACCCACCACATCAGACAAATACGCCGACCATTCCGCCGTACTCATGCCCTGCATCGCTCGGGTTGCCTCCATGGGCCAGGGCCTGCGGGCTTCGGCGGCAACACCGCGGCGAACGACGTCCCACAACTGCTCCGAATCCACGAGGACCCCGTCGAGGTCGAAGACCACCGCGTGTACCCCGCCCCTGACCATGATGCCTCCACCAGCGACCCCCGACGGGTCCGTACCGACGCTCACCGAACGGCTCCGAACGCCGCTGAGGCTACTTCTGCCAGCCGATGGTTTCCGGCGTGGCCACGAAGAAGCGAGGTGCGCCGTAGTTGGCCAGTCCCTGCTTGGTGGCGACGATGGCCGGCCGGCTGATCGTCGGCATGATCCCGTAGGTCTTGAACGCCTCGGTCTCCAACTCGTCGGCCTTGGCGTACTGCTCTTGCGGGGTGGGCAGCGTATTGACGGCCCGCAGCTGCGCGTCCAGCGTCGGGCTGTTCACCCCGGACTTCAGCAGCGTGCTGTCCGAGCAGTAAAGCTGGCAGATGTAGGCGATGCCGTACGGGTCGGTCTGGGAGACCCCGGAGTAGAACATGTCAAACCGCTTGCCGGTGACGATCACCGAGTACTCGCTGGACGGGACCTGCCGGATGTTCAGCCGCACGCCGATGTTCTTGAGCATGGCGGCGGTGGCAGTCGCAACTGCCTTGCCGACCGGGTCGTCACCGGTGTTGACGTAGGTGAACTCCAAAGGCTTGCCGTCCTTGACCCGGATCCCGTCTGGGCCGGGGGTCCAGCCGGCCGCTTGCAGGCCCTGCTTGGCCTGCCCCGGGTTAAAGGTGATCACCTTGGACAAGTTGTCCTGGTATCCGTCCTGGAAGGGCAGCAGCACCATCGACCCGGGCAGCTGCGCGGTCAGGTTCAAGCCCTGGAACTCGATCTCCTGCAGCTGTTGCCGGTCGATCCCCTCGAACACCGCCTTGCGCACCGCCGGGTCCGCGAGGATCGGGCTCTGCCCGTTGAGGGTGAAGAAGTTCAGTGCAGGCTCGATGCTCTTGCGGATGTCGATCCCGGTCATCCCCTGCACCTGCGCCAACCGGTCCTTGGTGGCCACACCCGTCGCGTCGAGCTGGCCGTTCTTGAACGCGTTGATGGACGCGGTGTCCTCCATGGTCAGAAACGTCCGCGAGTCCAGCTTGCCAGGCTTGCCCCACCATTTCGCGTTGCGGACGAAGGTGATGGTGCCGTTGCGCTTGTCGAAGTTCTGGATCTGATACGGGCCGGCCCCCCACTCCGGGTGCGGGTTGTCGATGTAGCCCTGGTTGTAGACCTGCGGGTCGACCGCGTTCGGGTGGATCAGATTGTTGTACAGGCTCTGCCACCAGAGGTTGACGCCCCGGAAGGTGACGACCGCCTGCCGGTCGTCCACGCCGCGGGTCACCGAGGTGATGCGGTCGTAGCCGTCGCTGGAGCCGACGATGTATGCCGGGTTGGTGGCGCCGTTGGTCTTCCAGACGGCCTCGAACGAGCGCCAGTCGATCGGCGTGCCGTCGTTGTAGGTGGCCTTCGGGTTGATCGTGTAGGTGATCCGAGTGTTGCCGTCGACCAGCTCCTGCTTGACGTCGGTCAGGTAGTCGGGGTTGTAGACGGCGTCCCCGTCGGCGGTGAAGGTGATCAGTACCGGGTTGTACCAGCGCCCCAGCGTGAGGCTGTAGAGCGTTGAGTCGCCGTGCCAGGGGTTGAACTGCGGGGTGATCTCCGGCAGCGCGGTGGTCAGTGTGCCGCCGTCCCTGATGTTCTCGTACGACTGGGGGTTGAACTGGGCCTGCTCGGACAGCGACTGCGTGGTGTCGCCACTACCGCTGCTGTCGCCGCGGTTTCCGGAGCCGCCGCAGGCGACCAGCGCCACCGACAGCACAGCGGTCGCCGCGAGGGCGAGGGTCCTGTTCACGACGTGCATTCTCTGTTCTCTCTTTCCGCGGGCCAGTGCGCATCATGCCGCACGGCGGGTGCGCCGCCGGTAGGCGGAGCGTCAGCGGAAGTGGCAGGCGTTCCGGTGGTCGGAGAGCCCCCCTCCGGTCAGCCTGGGTGTCTCGCCCGTGCAGCGGGCGCGCTGCACGTCGTTCAAGGTCAGGTGCAGGGGGCAGCGGCTGACGAACCGGCAGCCGGGGGTGGAGTCGATGGGGCTGGGCAGGTCGCCCCGCAGGATTACCCGTTTCCGTGTGCGCTCGACCTGTGGGTCGGGCACCGGGATCGCCGAGAGCAGGGCCTCGGTATACGGGTGCTGGGGATGGCTGAACACCTGGTCCACCGCCCCGACCTCGACGATCCGCCCCAGGTACATCACCGCCACCCGGTCGGAAATGTGCCGCACCACGGACAGATCGTGGGACACGAACAGATAGGACAGCCCGAGCTTGGCCTTCAGCTCGTTCAGCAGGTTGATCACGCCGGCTTGGATCGAGACGTCCAGCGCAGAGACCGGTTCGTCCAGCACGACCAGCGACGGGTTGGTGGCCAGGGCGCGGGCGATCCCGATGCGCTGACGCTGCCCGCCGGAGAACGCGGTCGGGAAGCGGTCGCTGTGCTCAGGATCGAGCCCGACCAGCTCCATCAGCTCGTCGACCCGGTTGTCGATCACGGACCGGTCCTTCTCGCCGACCGCCCGCAGCGGCTCGGCCAGAATGTCGAAGACCGTCAGCCGCGGGTCCAGCGCGGCCATCGGGTCCTGAAACACCATCTGCAGCCGTCGGCGCAGCTCGCGTTCCGCCCCCCGGCCGCGCAGGCTCTCGACGTCGACGCCGCCGACCCGGATGCCGCCGTGCTGCGGCGGGCGCAGGTTCATGATCTCGATCAGGGTCGTTGTCTTGCCGCACCCCGACTCGCCGACCAGGCCGAGTGTCTCGCCCTCGCGGATGTCCAGGTCGACGTCGGACACTGCGTACACC
>JBOHFX010000088.1:0-50527 GCA_050699875.1 Pseudonocardiaceae bacterium | reverse complement strand
ATTGCCGAGGGCCTGGCCATTCGTATCGTCAATGGCGACGTGCCCGAAAGCCTCAAGAACAAGAGCCTGCTGGCGCTCGACATGGGCGCGCTGATCGCCGGCGCCAAATATCGCGGCGAGTTCGAAGAGCGGTTGAAGGGCGTGCTCGACGAGGTCAAGCAGGGCGAAGGCGACATCATCTTGTTCATCGACGAGATGCACACCCTGGTCGGGGCCGGTGCCGCGGAGGGTGCGATCGACGCCGCGTCGATCCTCAAGCCGATGCTGGCCCGTGGCGAGTTGCAGACCATCGGCGCCACCACGCTGGACGAGTACCGCAAGTACGTCGAGAAGGACCCGGCGTTGGAACGCCGGTTCCAGCCGATCCAGGTGCACGAGCCGGGTATCGATCACACCATCGAGATCCTCAAGGGCTTGCGGGACCGCTATGAGGCGCACCACCGGGTGTCCATCACTGACAGTGCGCTGGTGTCGGCCGCCACCCTGGCTGACCGCTACATCAACGACCGGTTCCTGCCGGACAAGGCGATCGATCTGATCGACGAGGCCGGTGCCCGGATGCGGATCCGCCGGATGACCGCTCCGCCGGACCTACGCGAATTCGATGAGAAGATCGCCGCGGTGCGCCGGGACAAGGAATCGGCCATCGACGCGCAAGACTTCGAGCGGGCCGCGAAACTGCGTGACACCGAGAAGCAGTTGTTGATCAAGAAGGCCGAGCGGGAGAAGCAGTGGAAGGCCGGTGACCTCGACGTCGTCGCCGAGGTCGATGACGAGCAGATTGCCGAGGTGCTGGCCAACTGGACCGGCATCCCGGTGTTCAAGCTCACCGAGGAGGAGACCACCCGGCTGCTGCGCATGGAAGAGGAGCTGCACAAGCGGATCATCGGCCAGCATGAGGCGGTCAAGGCGGTATCCAAGGCGATCCGCCGGACCCGGGCCGGCCTGAAGGACCCCAGGCGGCCGTCGGGCTCGTTCATCTTCGCCGGCCCGTCCGGGGTGGGTAAGACCGAGCTGTCCAAGGCGCTGGCAGAGTTCTTGTTCGGCGACGACGACGCGCTCATCCAGATCGACATGGGTGAGTTCCACGACCGCTACACCGCATCCCGGCTCTTCGGGGCCCCTCCCGGCTACGTGGGTTACGAGGAGGGTGGCCAGCTCACCGAGAAGGTCCGTCGCAAGCCGTTCTCGGTGGTGCTCTTCGATGAGATCGAGAAGGCGCACCAGGAGGTGTACAACACGCTGCTGCAGGTGCTGGAGGACGGCCGGCTGACCGACGGCCAGGGCCGCACGGTGGACTTCAAGAACACCGTGATCATCTTCACCACCAACCTCGGCACCTCGGACATCTCCAAGGCGGTGAACCTAGGCTTCTCGTCAAGCAATGACGAGGCCTCGACCTATGAGCGGATGAAGACCAAGGTCAACGACGAGGTCAAAAAGCACTTCCGCCCGGAGTTCCTCAACCGGATCGACGACACCATCGTCTTCCACCAGCTCACCGAGGAAGAGATCATGACGATGGTGGACCTGATGATCGCCCGGGTCGAGGTCCAGCTGCGCAACAAGGACATGGCGCTGGAGCTCACCACCATGGCGAAGAAGCTGCTGGCCAAGCGGGGCTTCGACATGGTGCTCGGGGCGCGGCCGCTGCGCCGGACCATCCAGCGCGAGATCGAGGACCAGCTGTCGGAGAAGATCCTGTTCGGCGAGATCGAGCCTGGGCAGATCGTCATCGTCGATGTCGAGAACTGGGACGGCGAAAGCCCGAGCGAGGACGCTCGATTCGTGTTCCGCGGCGAGGCGAAGGAGCGGATCCCCGATCGCGCCGGTGAGGCGTTGCGGGTGCCCGACGCACCTCCTGTCGACCTGGACAGCGCCGCAAGCCCCGACTGATCAGCCCTGTCACAAAGGGGCCCCGATCCGGAGTGGATCGGGGCCCCTTTGCGCGTACGCCCGACCGAATCGCGATTCGGCTCCAAATGGCAGGGCGGTCAGGGGGCGCCAGGGGACGGCGCGGCGGACTGGACTACCTCGAACTCCAGGAGGGAGGAGCCGGTGGCTACTGGTTTCGCCCGGGCACCGGAGTGTGCCTCCATCGCCGGGCCGTTGCGCCACGACTGGAAGTGCTCCTCGGTTTCCCATTTGGTGTAGACGAAATACCGGTCGTCCCCGGCCACCGGGCGGAGTAGTTCGAAGCCGAGAAAGCCCGGGGCGGACTCCACAGATCCGTGGCGAGCCGCGAACCGGCGCTCCAGCTCGGGCCCAGCACCCTCCGGCACCTCAATAGCGTTGATCTTCACGACAGCCATGCCGCCAGCCTACGGCTACCGGGTCACTATGACCGGCCTGATCACCGCGTCCGGGCGAACTCGGTGTCGGTGATCGCCAGCTGAGAAGCTCAGTGTTCTCCGGGTAGGGCGAAGTGCCCGTCTTGGGCCTGCTCCACCAGGCCGTCGACGAGCAGGGAGCCCAGGCACCGCTCGCGCTGTGGCGCGTCCAGCCAGACTGCGTCCAGCCGCGCTTGCGGCACTGGGTCAGCCGCAGCCCGCAGGACGTCGAGGAGCAACCCGCGCACCTGGCGGTCGGTGCCCGCGAAGCGCTGCCCCGGTCGACCGCGTGCCGTCCCGGCAGGTCGGCCGGCGCGCAGCCACCGACACTCGCCGGCCACCGGGCAATCGACGCAGCGTGGCCGGCGGGCAGTGCACACAACGGCGCCGAGCTCCATCAGCGCGGCGCAGAAGCGGGCCGGCTGCGCCTCGGGTAGTACCCCGTCGACGTCGGACAGATCACGTGAGGTGGATGGCTGTTCGGACTCAGCGGTGCCATGCACCGCACGAGCAATCACTCGACGGACGTTGGTGTCCACCACCGGCACGCGGTGCCCGTACCCGAAGGCCGCGACCGCGCGGGCGGTGTAGGCGCCGATCCCGGGCAACGCGAGCAGCAGTTCCACATCGGCGGGCACAACATCGTCGTGCTGTCCGGCGATGGCTGTGGCGGCCGCGTGCAGCCGCAACGCCCGCCGCGGATAGCCCAGCTTCCCCCAGGCGCGCACCGCGGTACCGGGTGTCTCGGCGGCCAGGCTCGACGGCGTGGGCCAGCGGGCCAACCATTGCTCCCACACTCCCGCGACGCGATGCACCGGCGTTTGCTGCAGCATGAACTCGCTGACCAGAACACCCCACGGCGTGGTATCAGGCTCTCGCCAGGGCAAATCCCGGGCGTGGGCATCGAACCAGGCGATCAGGTGCGCGGCGTTCACGGTGCGGGCGGCAATACCTCGGTGAGATCGCCGGTCTCGATATGCACCACGAAGCCGCGCACCGTCGTGGTATTCGTCAGGAACGGGCTGCGCCGCACCCGTTCCATCGACTGCCGCACGTCGGATTCGGTGTCGCGGAACGTCTCGATCGCCCAGGTCGGCCGTAGGCCGGTTGCTTCTTGCAGTTCCGACCAGAAATCCTCGTCGGTGAACGTCGCCATCCCGCATTTCGTGTGATGCAACAGCATCACCTCGGTGGTGCCCAGCTTCCTCTGGCTGACCGCCAGGGAGCGGATCACGTCGTCGGTCACGACGCCGCCCGCGTTGCGGATCACGTGCGCCTCGCCGGGCCGCAGGCCGAGCAACCAAACCGGATCGAGCCGGGCGTCCATGCAAGCCACCACCGCGACGTGCAGGCCAGGTGGCGACGGAAGCGGGCCAGGGCCGGTACCCGAGCGCGACGCGTTGCGGTCCACCACATCCTGTATCGCCGTCATCGGCGTCTCCTTCACGTCGGGCGGCTGCTATGACCGCGAATCGTAGTCAGGCCAACAGCAGTCGCATCTACGCGCCGGCGAGCCAACCCCAGATCGGAGTCACCCGTTCGAAGGCTGCGCGACTGCGGGTTGGCTGACTCGGGTGCGGAATCGGACTGCCCCCAGGCAGCGCCCGGCCGCGACTTTCTGTGAACAGTTCGATTCCGGGTTGTGACGATCCGGATTAGTACCTACTCTAGTGCCGGGGCTTGGCGCGGTGATGTGTGGCTGCCGATCTATCGGTGGTCACTTATTTGTCGCGCCGAGACGGGGTGGTTACTGTGCGGGTGGTCGGTTCTCACGGCCGGTACACGATCGAGATGAAGGGGATGTTGGGGCGATGACGGCCCCAGCACCGCGTTGGGCCGACGAGTTCGTGCATCCGGCGCTCTTCTACCGTGGCACTGCCGAGTATCTAGAGGGCACGGTGCCATTCATTCGCGAAGGGCTGGCCGCCGGCGAACCCGTGGCGCTGGCCGTGCCGGGCCCGAACCTGCGCCTCATCCTGGCCGAGCTGGGCACCGATGCCGAACGGGTGCGACTGCTCGACATGACGCGCTCCGGCCGCAACCCGGGCCGAATCATCCCCAATGTTCTCCGCGCGTTCGCCGATGCCCACCGTCGCCAGCGGGTGCGGATCGTCGGCGAACACTTGTGGACTGGATGCCCCGCTAGGGAATACCCGGCCTGCGCCCAACACGAAGCCCTGATCCACATCGCGCTCGCCGGTCGATCGGTCACCATGTTGTGCCCCTATGACGCCAACAGAGTGGGCCCACAAACCCTCGCCGACGCTGAAGCCAATCATCCGCTGCTGCTCGGTGCCTGCGGCAAGCGAGCCAGCACCGCCTATGCCCCCGCACGCCTCGCCGACGACGCCCTACTCAGATCGCCTGCGCTGGGCCCCATTTTTACCTTCGATGCCACCAACCAGGCACTCGCCGGGCAATTCGCCAGCGACCACGCCGTCCGGCTCGGCTCGGGCGGTGATCACGCCGAACTCAAGCTGATGGTCAATGAACTGACCGCACACGCCCTCATGCACGGCGGAGGGACCGGTACGCTGCGCATCTGGGTTGAGCGTGGCTATCTGGTGTGCGAGGTCCGGCACGCCGGGCAGCGTCGGAACCCGTCCCCCGACCCTCGATCGACTGGCCCCAGGCGACCGGACCGTGGTCTGCTACTCGCCCACTACATGTCCGACCTGGTCCAGCAGCGCAGCTGCCCACAGGGCACCGCCATCTGGGTGTATCTGAGACTCGCGCCTACGGGTGCGCCGGCGAAGGACCCGGGCGAGGCTATTCCTGCGCCGCGTACCCGACCCGCCGCGCCCGGCCCGACGCCGCTGCCATGGCAAACCTATGAGGCATTGCATGCCGCTGAACGATTCGGACGGTACCTCCCGCAGGAGGTCACCGGTGACACCGAGCGGTCCCCCGTTGCGAGCGCCGAGCGAGCCACGCAACGGCGTCCGGTCGAACCGGTGCTCGAGGCCCTGACGGCGGTGGAGGCGCTTGCTCGGGTGGTGGACAGGTGGCGGGCCAGGCTGGTGCGGTTGGCCCGGACCCGTGGTGCACCATGGACTGACATCGGTCATTCGCTCGGCGTGAGCAAGCAGGCCGCTCACGAACGCTACGGGCGCCTTCAGTCACGCCAAGCAGCTCAGATCCGTCGGCCTACCGGTCCTGAGCTACCGGGCTGAGTCAGACCGGCCGCTCGGGATGGAGATGGTCGGCGCTACCAGGCCCAGCCGGAGTGCAGTTCGGCGTGCCACGACTGTGGGTAGCTCTGATCGATCACGAAGCCCATCCCGACTCCACGCGCCAGTGACACGTCGCGCTCGAGCTTGCGGGTGATCGGGGTACCTGGGGCACCATTGTTGTCCCACCATGACTCCCGCTGGCGTATGCAGGTTTGCACCCCGAGATAGGCGTTGCGACAGGTGCTGGGCGGGTACCACACCTGCGAATGGAAGAAATCCACGGTCTTGCCGCTGGACTGTTCGGTGATGGTGCCCCACGCCTGGAGGCAGTAAACCCGTGGTGGAATCTTCCACTGCACGTAGTGCTGGCGGCCGCCGTCCGATGTCAACGGCGCCATGTTGCGGCAGGAGCCGTCGCCGATCAGCTCCCGATGCACTCGCTGCACGTAGTAGGTGCCGAAGCTGCGCCACCCGTCGAGCAGCACCCAATCGCCGACGTGGATGAACCGCTCCGCACTATCCGGGGGCCATTTCGACGGGTCCCCCCACAACACTTCCGACTCGTCGCCCTGCGGCGTCCACGACCATTGTCCGGCGAGTTTTCCGGCGGAGTAGAACTTCCCGGCATGACGCTGAGTCATCAGGGAGTAGTCGCCGTAGTCTTCCGACGGTGCAGCGGTGGCGACCGGACCCATCGTGAAGACCAGCAAGGTCAGCAGCACGAAGAGGAGCCAATTGCGCACTCTATGTTGTATCACCGGTCCCCCTCCGGCACGATAGCGTGGTTCACTACCGACTCTATCGCCGGATAGTAACTCAACGTTATCGTTAGAGTCGAGCAGTGTGCTGTGACTCGGCAGGCGACCGCCAGTGCGTCGAACTCAACCGGAGAGCTGTCCGAGGTTGCGCGGTGACCACGGTCAGCGACGCGGGCACCATGTCTCGCTCCTTTGACTTTGCCGGCTGGCGAAAACTTCCTAGGGGTCGGAGCGCCGGCGGCTGACCTCGGTGGCCAGCTGGACCCGGTTGGTGATCCCCAGCTTGCGGAACACGTTGGCCAGGTGCGTCGCCACGGTCCGGCGGGAAATGAACAGCCGGTCACCGATCTGCGGGTTGGTCAGCCCCTCTGCCGCCAATCCGGCGACGACGAGCTCGCTCCTGGTCAGGCTGTTCCAACCCATGGACGTCCTACGCAGCTGTCCCGATCCGGACCGCCGGCGCCGGATGCCGAGACCTCGCAGCACCGCTTCCACCCGGGCCGCCCCCCGCTGCGCCCCGGTCTGCAGGTAGAAGTCGAGCGCTTCGTCCAATAGCGGCACTGCCTCGGCGCCGCGGCCGGCGCGGGACAGGGCTGCGCCGGCGTCCTCGCACGCCAGCGCGAGCTCGACAGTCCGAGGCAGCCGGCGGTAGGCATCTACGGCGGCCAGCAGCATGGCGGGATCGTCGTCGAGCAGGCCCTGGCAGCGATCACCCCGGAGGAGAGCGACCAAGCCGGCCACGCCGTGCAACAGGGGAGCATGCAACCGGGTTCCGACCTCGTCGGCGAGCATCAGGCCCGCCTCCACCTCAGCCCCGGCGTCAGTCAACTCGCCGTTCATCACGTGGTGCATGGCCAGTACGGCGTGGTACAGGGGCAGCCACATCATGTTGCCCCGCTCCTCGCCGAGTCGCCGGCCCAGCTGCAGCACGGTCCTGGCCTCAGCGCGCCGGTCACCGACGAACAGTCTGATGTTGGCGGCCAGGGCCAGCGAGCCGGCCCGGTCCCGCTCCGTTGCACCGGGGACACCGGCGGCGGCTTCCAGCTCGGCGACGGCGGGTTCAAGCCAGCCGATCGCCCACAAGATCTCCCCCAGAGCGCGCCGGAGGGCAACCTCGTGGGCTGGTGTCGGGCCGCGGGTGAGGACCTCCCGGGCGACTCGCTCGGCGTCCTTCGGTCGGCCCGTCTGCAGCAGCAACGGCGCCAGCTGCGCCGCGATGGCCTCCCGGTTCGGATCGTCGATACCGGTGAGCTCGAATGCCCGCTCGCACAGCTTGACCGCCACCGCCGGGGAGCGGGGCGCGGCTTGCGCAGCCGCCTGGCGCAGCCACCGGATCGATTCCGGATCCGTGGTGCAGGCCCCTAGGTACAGGTGGTCGGCCAGCCTTATCGCCGGAAGCCCCGCGGCGGTCAAGGCCCTGGCCACTTCCCGGTGGAGGCTTTGACGAAGGGGCCCGGCAAGGTCGTGGTAGATCACCTCTCGCATGAGCTCATGACGGAATGCCAGCCCGGCCGGTGACTCTCCCAGCAGGCCCGCCCGAAGCGCCCCGTCGAGGTCGGGCAGCAGCGTGACGGGGCTGCGGCCGGTGACCGCGGCGAGCTGCGCCACCGAGAACTCGCGCCCAAGCACCGCCGCCACCGTGAGGACATCCAACGTCGCCGGGGGGAGGAAGCTCATCCGCCGCAGGATGGTCAGCGGCAGGGTGTGCGGCCGTGCGCGATCAGCCACATCGGCTCGTCCCTGGTGCACCGTCAGGCTTCCCTGCTCATGCAGCGCCTTGACCAGCTCGATCACGAACAGCGGGTTACCTGCCGCCCAGGAGAGCTGCCCGTTGAGCTCCGCCCCGGGTGGCGCGCCGGCCACCGCCTCGGCCAGGGCCGCCACCGCCGGGTCATCCAGCGCCGGCAGCGCCAGCTGCGCTGCTCCCCGGCTCACCAGCTCGTCGATCACCTGCACCAGCTCGGGGCTTTCGGGATAGGACCGCAATGTCACGAGCAGGGCGACGGGTAGCCCGGGCAGGGCTCGCCCGATGGCGCGGACGGCGCGCAACGTGGCGGGATCTGCCCAGTGCAGATCCTCGAAAGCCACCACGACGGGCGCCTCGGTGGCCAGCCGCGCCAACAGCGCCACCGATGCGTCGATGACCCGAAACCCGAGATCGGCGACGGGGGCATGGAGCGGGTCGGGAAAGATGAGCCGGCCGATCTCGGCCCGTTCCGGATCGGCTGAGTCAGCCCGCAACCCGAAAGCATCGATCAACGCCCCAAGTGGGCGGTCCCGAGCCAGTTCGTCAGTAGCACCCGAAAGGACTTGGAAGCCCTCCCCGGCGGCGTGCGCGATGATTTCGGTCAGCAGCCGGGTCTTCCCGATCCCGGCCTCGCCGTGCATGATGGCGGCTTGGCCGGTGCCCTGGCGGGCATCGTGGATGAGCCGCCGCAGAGTTGCCAGCTCGCCGGAGCGACCCAAGAACGGGAAAGCTTCGGCCCCTTCACTCACCTACCGGAGGTTACGCGCTGGCGCGTCGCTCTAAGGGTGGCGAATCAGCGCCCGGAACCAAACTCCGAGCGCTCCAAACCCGATGCATTACGGGTTGCGGATCAAGCTCCTGAATTGGGGTCCCAGGTACGCCTTGGGCCCACCCGTCTCCAACTTGCCCTCGGTGATCAACGGCCATTGGCTCTTCCGGCCCCAGGCCACCATGAGAAGCGCCACCGGGTCGGCCGTTATGACACAGTCAACTTCGCGGGAAGACGGCTCTTCGACGGTGAGCTCCCCCTGGTTGAAGGTGAAGTAGAAGGTCAACGTCGACCGACGAACCGTGGCGCCTTCGACCAGCCAGGCGCGTGGCGCATCGGGATCCGCTCCTTCGCATTCGCTGAGGTACTCCTGCGCCCGGGCCTCGATGCGGTCGGCCAGCACGCGCGGATCCCGCTCGGGATCGGAATTTACCGCGAGTGTGGTGATCTCACCTAAGTCCCATAGGTCGTGGATCAGGGAGTCCCCGGCCTGGTCAGCCAGGCCGGGGACCACCTCGTAAACGGGTGAAAGATCCCGTCTGGCCAGTCCGGGCACAGCAGCCCAGGCCTGCGACAGATGCATCGCGACCTCGCTCAGGTCCCATTGCCCCACCGCGTGAAGGCCCGGATTGTCGACGGATCGCAGGAGGGCCGTCACCCGGCCAACGGCGTCGCGCAGAGCGTCCTGGCCCTGCTGCCACTCGGCCTTGGTTGCGCGTTCGACCATATGCGGACGGTAAAGACGCGCCCGGGCTATCCACATCCGTTAGGTGACGGATCCTTTAAGCCCGGTCAGCCGACGAGCCCGGCGCTCTAGGG
The DNA here is from genome assembly GCA_050699875.1 of Pseudonocardiaceae bacterium. Lineage (GTDB taxonomy): Bacteria > Actinomycetota > Actinomycetes > Mycobacteriales > Pseudonocardiaceae. The sequence continues at coordinate 40,931 of JBOHFX010000088.1, read as the reverse complement.
ATTGCGCAGCAAGGTCCTGAACCGCGGCCCCAGCCACGGCTTGCGACCCCAGGCCAGCAGCTTGCCCTTGGCGATCGCGGTCCACTGACTCTGGCGAGCCCAGTACACCATGAAGAACGTTACCGGGTCGGCCGAGATGTGGCAGTCGACCCGGCGGGAAGACGGCTCCTCGATCCTGACAGACCCATCGTCGAAAACGACGTGGAGCCGGTCGTATCCCCGGAGGTGGACGTCGTAGGTGGCCTGCAGGCCACCTGCCTTCTCAGCATTGGCAAACGTTTGAGGGTCGGTCGCCCGTATGACCGGCATGAAGAACTGTCGCGGCACCATGGCCACCTGGGCCGGCTCGATCCGCCAGTCACGCCCGGCGGCCCTGGCGATGTCGTAACCGTGCATGACCGTCTCGTTCAACAGGTAACCAGTCAGTGCCGACAGGGGGAGGCTGGTGTCCTCGACAATCCACGGACGCAGCTCATCGGGAGAGTGCCCGGCACACTCCCCGAGGTACTCCTCCGCCCGCCGCTCGATGCGGTCGGCCAGGACAGCCGGATCGCGCTCCGGATCGGACCTCACCCCCAGCTTGGTCACTTCGCTTAGGTCCCACATGTCCCTGATCAGTGAATCGCCGGCCACGCCGGCAATGCCAGGAATCACGTCATGAACGCGCGAAAGGTCGCGTCGTGCCAGGCCGGGCCCGACAAGCCAGACCTGGGACAGATGCATGGCGACCTCACCGAGGTTCCACTGACCCACTGCATGCGGTCCCGGATCCTTGATCGATCGCAGCAAGGTCGTGACCCGCTCAACCTCGTCGCGAAGTGCCGCCTGGCTCTGCTCCCAGTCGACCTTCGTTGGGCTTGCGACCACGCCGGCACCCTTCATTCGCGGCTACGTCGAGTGTGCCGCGCAGCGACCGTAACGACGAATCCGGGAGCGCCAACAGCCGCTAGATGGCGGATTTCCAGGGCCCCCAGGCAAGGGCTAGTCCGCGATCTTCGCTCGGTGCCGTCCGCCGGTGGAGATGAACGCACGGGCGCAGGCTCGGAGGGCCCCCGCAAGGTCGTGATGGATGTCGAGAATCTCGTCCATCTCAGTGATCTCCAGCCGGGCGAGAGCTTCGGAACGGGGATCAATCACGACCGCGAGGTGGCCGTCGATGTCGTAGCAGTCAAGGGCATCGAAGGCGGCCAACAGCGCCTCGGAGTCGACGAGTACGGCAGCGGACAGGTCCACCACGAGGTGCGACCGGCCATCACGGAGCGCGTCAATCAGGCCATCGGCCAGGATCGGCGACGTGATGAAATCTACCCTTCCAGTTACCCGGCACACCGTCGTGTTCGGTTGAGGACAACTCAACGTGGCGATGACCATAGGCCCGCCCAAGAGCAGTGGTGTTGGAGTGATGGCGTCCAGTTGATCGCGCGTCACTGTTGTCACGGATCGACTCCTCCCCCGGGAATTACAGTCGGCACCCGACCGTACACGCTCCGCAATACACGTCAACGTCCCGTCAGGCAAGCCTGACGACCAATGGCTCGTTTTGTCCGAATAGGCGTGAACGTACTATTCGTGCAACGGGACTTGCGCCGGGTGTAAACTTTACGCACAGGACTGGAGACGCTCCGTAGCGGTGGGTGGCTGGGTGGGTGGAGTGGATCAATGGATTCGGCGCTCGATATAGCTGTTCATCGCCACGACGCGGTGGCGGTGGTGCACCCTCGGGGGTTGCTCACGGTGCGCACTGTGGCGGAACTGCGCCGTGTGCTGGCTAAGGAACTGTCCGCCCACGGCCGGGTTGTGGTTGACCTCGACGGATGTCGGGTCGGCCGCGAGTCATGTGTGACGATTTTTCCCGCGGTGCTGATCCAATGCGGTGGCTGGCCGTTGGCGAAGGTCGCGTTGTGCCGGCCCGACCAGGAGATGGCTCAGGCACTGGAAGCCCGCCAGGTGTCAGCCTTGGTGCCGGTGTATCACCTGCGACTTGAGGCCGAGGCCGCGATTGATACCCGGCCGACAGTGGTCCGGGTGCGTGTGCAGTTACCCTACGAAGCCGATGCCCCGGCCACGGCTCGCCGGCTGGTTCGGGAGCTGTGCCCGAAGTGGCAGGTCGGTGACGGTTTGCGGGAAACCGCACAATTCGTGGTCAGTGAACTGGTCGCCAACGCAGTCGAGCATGCGTGCACCGGGGTCGGGTTGACGCTGGAGCGCGGTCCCCGCGGGCTGCGGGTAGCCGTCAGAGATGCCTCACCAGTGGGATTCCCCGGTGCAGTGGAGCGCTCGACCGACCCGCTGGGACAGGTTCGTGGGCGCGGCCTTGAACTGGTCGAAAGCCTCACCACGGCCTGGGGTGTCGACGTCCAGCCCGACGGCAACACCGTGTGGGCCGAGATGACGGCGTAGGGACCAGTCGGTGCAGTCGCAGATGAGCCTTGCGGAACGCCCCGGCAGCTGAGATCGTGCCCCGCTAACGGGACGTCACGCAGCCGCTACTTTTCGCGGTCAAGGGGTCCCTTCCCGGCCCGCCTGGCGTTGCGGCCTGCGCCGCCAGGCGGGTCTTTGCCACCGGCAGGTGCTGCCAGCTCGACGACCGGCACGGATTCGGGGACCGACGCCGATCGGCGAACGCTGTCCGGGCCCGAGATCCAGTTCCCCCAAGAGCTGTCCCCTGTGGGGTTTGTCGCAATCCCCTCGTCGGCCGCTAGACCACTTCTGTTCGCCTTCGGAAAGCAGCGTCGCTCGGTGAAACGGGCAACCGCGAAAGGCGCCATGACTGCTGTTCAGATCCCGGTAGGTGGCGCGGCGCGCCGCACCCGTCGCCGGCGGCTTGCCGTCCTCAATGCCCTGGTTGCCTTCGTGGTGGGAAGCGCGGCGCTCGCCGGATGCGATAGCCAGGCGATCATCGGCGCGGCGGGCCCGCTGACGATTCCCGCGCCACCCGACACAGCGTCGACTCTCACACCATCGACGACCCCCAACCTCCCCGCGGTCGTCCTACCCGCTATCGCCCCACCCGCCGACGCCCTGCCCGAACTACCCCAGCTTGACCCAACGCCTACACCGCCGATCAGAGCCGCTGACTCCCCGCAGGGAGGTCCGTCGGATCCAGGCCCGACCTGCGGTAAGAACCAGCGTCGCAACGCGGACGGAGACTGCGTCCCCCGGCCCACGCCAACCTCCGCGCCGTCCCCCACCTCGCCTACCCCGAGCCCGCCTGTTTCGGGGGAGGAATCGGCGGACCTCTCGGCGCTCGCGGCCAGCGTCAGCCCCGCTTTGGTCGATATCCACGTGCGGCTGAACGAGGACGCCGCAGCGGCCGGTACCGGAATCGTGCTCAGTTCCTCCGGCCAGGTGCTCACCAACAACCATGTGGTCGACGGCGCCACCAGCATCAGAGTTACCAACGTCGGCAACGGCCGGGCCTACCCGGCAACCGTTGTCGGCTACCACCGCAGCCGGGACATCGCCGTGCTCCAGCTACAGGGCGCCACGGGCCTGCAGGCCGCCGCTATCGGGGACTCCAGCAGGGTTGCGGTGGGCGACGACATCGGGGCCATCGGCATCGCCGGCGGCCGCGACGATACTCCGAGTATCGCCGGGGGCAAGGTCGTGGCCCTCGACCAGACGATCACCGTCCGCGACGAGCAGACGGGCAACGGGCAACGGCTCACCGGGCTGATCCAGGTCAGCGCCCAACTGCAGCCCGGCTACTCCGGTGGCCCGCTGGTGAACACCGCCGGGCAGGTCATCGGCGTCAACACGGCGGCCGCTACGAGGTCGCCCTCCCAGACCTCCGATGGTGAGGGATTCGCGATCCCCATCAACGACGCTATCGCAATCAGCGAGCAGATCACTGCCGCTGAGCGGCAAACCGCGACAGCGGAGCTCTCGGTTGTCGACCCTGCGGCGGTGCCCACCGGGTAGGCCAGGCCGGTGGGCGCCGATTCCCCAGGAATCGCTCGGGTTCTTCGCATCGGATAATACCGAGGATCCGGCCTCATACAGATTCGGCAAGAACCGCAACGGTAGCCGCCGTACCATATACAGGAGGCCGCACCGAGCTGAACCCCACATTGAATCAGACAGAATGGTTCAAGTGCATATTCAGACCGACGAAGATCAATCGTTGCCGGCCACCCGTGGGTCGCGAGTGCACTTGTGACCGGCCGAAATCCGTCCGAAGTTCATGAAGGTTTATGGTAAGCCGCTCAGCGCACGTACGTTAGGCTCCGATCCATGCCTACACCGGGCGAGCCGAACAACATTCCGTACGCTGATGACTACCGATTGCGTCGGTTCGAGTCCGTGGCCGATGCGGCACTCGCTCACCTCGACATTGAGGGCCTCTTGACCGAGTTGCTCGACCGGGTGCGCGACCTGCTCCGGGCCGACACGGCGGCTGTGCTCCTGCTCGACTCCTCATCCCAGCAGCTTGTGGTCACCGCTGCCAGGGGGATCGAAGCGGCCGTCCGGCAAGGACTCCGCATCCCGGTGGGAAAAGGTTTCGCCGGTCGCATCGCAGCGGAGCGGCAGCCGGTGATCATCGAGCGGGCCGATGAAACAAATGTGCTCTATTCGGTCCTTCTCGATCATGGGATCTGCTCACTACTCGGGGTTCCGCTGCTGAGCAACGGGTCGGTCATAGGCGTCCTCCATGTCGGGACACTAGTCCACCGCCGTTTTACTGACGAGGACATCGAAAAGCTGCAGAGGGTAGCCGCCCGGGTCGCCGTCGCGACTCAATCCCGGCGCGCCGAGGTCGAACGGGCTGCGGCGGCGACGTTGCAACGAAGCCTGCTGCCGGCACGACTGCCGGTGGTGCCAGGCCTTGAGTTGGCAGCCCAATACGCTCCGGCTGAGGATGGCGGAGTCGGCGGCGACTGGTATGACGTATTCACCCTTCCCTCCGGCTGGTTGTCTATAGTGATCGGAGATGTGGTCGGGCGCGGTCTTGGCGCCGCCGACGTAATGGGCCGGCTGCGCAGCGCGCTGCGCGCCTACACGCTGCTTGGCGGTGATCCTCCAGAGGTACTCGGCAGAGTTGACAAGTACATGCAGCACTTCGAGCCCGGCACGATGGCCACGGTGCTCTTGATGATGTTCGAGCCATCGTTCGAGCGGCTGCACCTGTCATCAGCGGGTCATCTTCCCCCGGTGCTTGCCCTACCGCAGCAACCTGCGGTCCTCCTCGACGTGCCGAGCGACCATCCGGTGGGTGTGCCCGGTGGGCATCGGCGCCGCGGGAAGACCATCGCCCTGCCGCCGGGCGCACTGCTCTGCATTTATACCGACGGCTTGGTTGAGCGCCGGGGAAGCTCGCTTGACGCCGGCCTTGAGCGCCTTCGTGAGTCGGTCGTGGCCAGCCCCGTCGATACCGTGTGTATGGCGCTCATGGCTCAGCTCATCGGTCGTGACGGTGCTGGTGACGATATCGCTGTGCTCGCCGTGCGCCGCCACGACAGTGGCGATATCGGCCCGCTGGACTTGGTGATGCCCGCATTGCCATGGTCGCTGAGGGATATCCGCGTTGCGGTTCGCCGCTGGCTGTCGGGGGTCGGGGCCAGCCCGCGAACGGTAGCTGACCTGCTCGTCGCGGTCGGTGAAGCATGTTCCAATGCCGTTGAGCACGCGTACGGATTCGATGGCGGCACCGTGACGGTGCATATGGAGCTTCAGCTACCGGATGTGCTGGTCACCGTCCGCGATACCGGCCGTTGGCGCCGGCCCCGCAGTGACGATCCAGGACGCGGGATTCTGTTCATGCGAAACTGCAGCGACGACCTCCGCATCGATCGCAGTCCTACTGGAACCAACGTCGTCATCCGCCGTGTCTTGAGCAGGGAGTTCGATGACCACCGCGAACATTGAGACCAACGCCGAGGGCGGCTCGATGCACATCGCCCTCAGCGGCGAAATCGATCTAGCAAACGCCGCCGCTGTCGAGGAGGAGATCCGGGCGGCGGTCTCCCAGCAGCCGACGACGGTGTCGGTCGACCTCACCGATCTCACCTACGTGGACAGCGCCGGAATAAGGATCTTGTTCGCGCTCGCATCTCGACTGCGGGCGCTGCGGATCATGCTGGAACTTGTCGTGCCACTCGACTCACCCACCCGCCGGCTGATCGAGCTTTCAGGCTTCGAATCGCTCGCTGCACTTCGACCCGCAAACCACTGACCGGTTACCAGACTCGCGCCGGGCCGGCCGGACTGGCGGTAGACCAGAAAGGCCATATCGTCGGCATGGCCGTCGGCGACCAACTGAGCAGTGAGTTGATCAGCGAGATCGTCGGGGTCTAGCTTCCGGCCTGTCAGCAGGGCCGTGACGGCACGGTCGATGCCCACTTCGAGGGATTCCCGGCGGCGTTCGATCAAGCCGTCGGTGTAGAGCAGCAGAGTGGACCCGACAGCCACCGCCACGTCGGCCTCGGGACGGTCGACGGTGTCGACGACGGCCAGCGGCGGCGCTTGGGCGTGCTCGAGTAAACGGTGGCCACCATCGGTATCGACCATGATCGCCGGGGGATGCCCGGCGCTGCTGTAGCGCAGCATACGGGCGCTGGGGTCCACGACGGCGCAGAACACGGTGCTGCAGCGAGCCCCGTTCACCAACGCGGCGAACTTGTCCAACACGGTGAGCACCTGAGCGGGGGTGTTGTTCTCCAGCAGCAGCGCGCGCCCCGCGCTGCGCAGCTGACCCATGACCGCAGCGGCGGGCAGACCGCGGCCGACGACATCACCGACGACGACCCCGATCCGGCCGTCGGACAGAGCGATGACGTCGTACCAGTCACCCCCTACCTCCAGGGTGTCCGACGCGGGCTCGTACCGGGCGGCGAAGCCAGCGGGCAGCTCGGTTGGCCCGAGCAGGGAACGCTGCAGGGCAAGCGCCACGGTGCGTTGCTCGTCGTAGGCGCGGGCCCGGGTCAGGGCCTGCCGCAGGTAGCTGCACAGCAAGGTGAGCAGCGAGCGGTCGGCGGAGGGAAATGATCGCGGTGCTGAGAAGTCCAGCCAGACGATGGCGGGTTCGGCCCCGTCCGAAAGCGCAGTCCCGACGCCGAAGATTGGGACCTGGTCATCGGCAGTCTTGTCGGGTCTGGTGACAACGACTGTGTCCCCGGCGACCAGAGTGCCGAGTGTCTTCCCGGGCGGCAACGTCGAGATAGTGGTTGTGGTCGCGTCGGTGGTTGCAGCCGTGACGGGCTGGCCATGCCCGTTCCAGGTGATGACCGAGGCTCGCCGCGCCTGCCACAGCGAGCGAAGCTCGGCCAGGCCGATCTGGAGGATGCGGGTGCTGTCGGTGATGCCGGTCAATCGACCGGTCAGGCGCGCCAGCGCGTTGTCCCGGTCGGCGGCCAGGCGTTCGGCGGTGACGTCGCGCATGGTGGCGATGAACAGCCGGCGATTCTCGTCACGGTCGAGCAGCCCGTTGTATGAAATGGAGACCCAGATTCGGGCTCGGGTGGTGATGTGGCGTAGCGGCACTACGATCTCACCGCGGTCGGTGGCGATCGCCGTGGCGTGGGCGGCGTTGAGCAGCGCCAGCTCCTGGGGCTCCTCCTCGTCGGTGGGGTAGAACGGGTAGGGCGGCACGCAGGGCAGATCCTCGGGGCGCAGCCCGAGCAGCTCGGTTATCGCTGGGTTGATCTCGATGATGGCGGCGGTATCGAGATCGAAGATGTAGAAGCCGTCCTGCAGGGAGTTGACCATGGCGGCACGCCAGGTGGCCTCCTGGTTGCGCAGTCGAGCGAGCTCAAGGTTGGAGCGGACCCGGGCGAGCAGCTCCTGGGAGGAGAACGGTTTGGTCAGGTAGTCGTCCGCGCGTGCGGCCAGGCCTTCGGCAACGGCCTCTTCTCCGGCGCGGGCCGACAGCAGGATCACCGGCATTCCGGCGGTGGCGGGATCGGCGCGCAGCGCGGCGATCAGACCGAAGCCGTCAAGGCGGGGCATCATCACATCGGTGAGCACGAGATCGACGCGACAATCGCGAACAAGGTCAAGCCCGCTCGCACCGTCGGCGGCGACGCACACGGTGTAGTGCGGTTGCAGCAGCCCGGCGATGAACCGTCGCAGGTCCGCGTTGTCCTCGGCGACCAGCACGGTCGCGCCCGTGGTGGATCCGGTCTCGGCCCGCCCTGGATTGACTTCGACCGCACCGTCAGCCTGCTCATGGTCGTCGCTCCACTGGAGCGCTTCATCGAGGAACAGGCTTACCGACGACGACGCCCGGGTGCCGGCCAACGGCAGGTCGGTTCGCGGGGAGGCGGGGAGACGCACGGTAAAGGTGGACCCAGCGCCGGGGACGCTGTCGACCTGGACGTCACCCCCGTGGAGACCGACCAGCTCGGCGACCAGTGCCAGGCCGATACCGGAGCCCTCGAAACTGCGCGCCTGCGCGCCGCGGACCCGGTGGAAGCGTTCAAACACCCGTGGTAGGTCAGCGGCGGGGATCCCGACCCCGGTGTCGGCGACGACCAGCTCGACAGCCTCATCAGCACCGACCCGCAAGTGAACGCTGATCCACCCCTCGAGCGTGTACTTGACCGCGTTGGACAGGAGGTTCAACACGATCTTTTCCCACATGTCCGGATCGACCAGCACTCCGGTGGGCAGGTCCGGGCAGTCGAGCACGAACTCCAGGCCAGCGCGGGCGGCAGCGGGGGCGAAGGACTCGGCGATGCCACGAGTGAGAGCAGCGAGGTTGACCGCCGTGCGGTCCGGGACGAGCTGGCCGCCTTCAAGCCGCGCGAAGTCCAGGATCGTGTCGACCAGCCGGCGCAACCGCCCGCTGTTTCGCCGGATCAGCTCCAGCCGGGTTCGCTGCAGCCTGGGTAGGGGGTGGTCTGAGTCGTCGAGAGCGTCTTGGGCGGGACCAGCGATCAGGGTCAGCGGCGTGCGTAGCTCGTGGCTGACCCCCGTGAAGAACTCGGTCTTGGCCCGGTCCAGCTCGGCGAGTGCCTCGGCGCGGCGTCGTTCGGCTTCGTAGGCCTGCATGTCGGTGATGGCGGTGGTGAACTGGCCGGCGACGAGGTGCAAGAACGACCGGTAGTCATCGTCGAGTGCTCGGTACGGGCTGATGCCGGCGACGAGCACCCCGATCGACCGATCCCTCTTGCGCGATCCGGTCAGCGGGATCGCGAGCACGGTGTCTACGTCGCTGTCACCTACCTCGCTGGCTCCTGGCTGGGCCAACCCGGGTAGGCGAGTGGCGATTCCGGAGATGACTTGCGTCTGCCTCGAGGTGACGGCCTGCCAGATCGACGATCCAACTGACGGACTCGGCAGGGACATGGGCAACGCGTGGTCCCTGGCAAGGCCCTGAGCAGCTAGCCGCACGCCAGTGCCATCGGGGGTGAGGAGGTAGACCACTGCGAACGGGATGTCGGTTCGGTTGTCCGCGAGGACGTCCATCGCCTCCGCACATGCTTGCTCCACGCTCGTGGTCTGCACCACGGACACTTCCCCCAGGGCGTTCAGCGTGCCTAGCCGGCGTTCGCCCAGCACCCGGGTGGTGGTCTCGGTGACTGCGGTGAACACTCCTCTCACCGCTCCAGCCTCGTCATGGATCGGGCTGTAGGAGTAGGTGAAGTAAGCCTCTTCCAGGTAGCCGTACCGGTTCGCCGGCAACAACTGATCATCCGACCAGGTCGCCTCGCCGGTGTTCAGCACGTGCCGCATCTGAGCACCGATGATGTGCCACATTTCCGGCCACACCTGTGCTCCGGGCTTGCCCAGTGCCGGATGCTTCGACGGTCCCAAGATTGGCATCCACGCGTCGTTGTAGATCAGCACCAGCTCTGGTCCCCACCAGATGACCATCGGGTATCGGGACGTCACACAGATTCCCGCAGCGGTGCGCAGGCTGTCCGGCCAATCCGCGATCGCCCCGATCGGCGTGGTCGCCCAGTCGTGTGCGGCGATCAATCTGCCCATCTCGCCGCCCTCGGCCAGGAACCCCCGGCCACGATCATCACCATCGCGGCCAGCGGGATCGCCGTCACCGACTTCGCTCACCCTGTACCTCCTCAACACATCGACATTCGGTGGCCTGGCCGAACCGGTCCACTGCGAATTATCGACAGAATGAACGGCCGGACAATCCTAGTTCTCGTCGGCGAATAACGATCCTCCGGAGCGTGCAGCCACCGCACCGGGCATCCCCGCTGGATTCTCCACCCCGCCGTCTACGCCGCACCCGTGACAGTGACCAGCCGAGTCTGAGAGGCACGTCACTGGCCGGCATCTCGATACCGCCGTCTGCGATGATACGCGAAGCTACGGGCATGGATTGTGTGTTTTGCGGCATCGTTGTGGGCACTGCCAGCGGGCGCTTGGCGCCGCTATTCGGCGTAACGTCTGCGGTGGGATGGAGTAAGCCTGTTTCTTTCTGACGCGAGACGGCTAGTCATCAGGGACATCTTTCCATCTGCATGTGTTGCCCCGCTATGTGCAGGCCTCTTTTGCATCGATTCCGGCAGCGACGAGTGTCCCACCGAGATCCGCCGCGGTGGCATCTCGGTCCGCGCCAGGTCGGGAAGATGCAGGTGATCAACGCCACACCCTGGGACCCGCAGACTGCGTCAGCTCGACAGCTCTTTGAATCGACCGGAAGCTCGACACTGATATGCACCGTCAAGGCGTTGGCGTGTTCGGCCGCGTTGGTTAGTGCCTCTGCGACGACGTAGTACGCAGTCACCTCGACCCGCCAGCTCGGTGAGTTCGGCCAGCCGCGTCTCCGTATCTGCAGGCAGCGGCTCATCGCGCGTAGTAGACCCCCGATCACGACACCCCACGGGCGACCCACGACGAGGAGCGGGGCACCGACGGACGAGCGCATACCCTCGGCACGTGCGGTCGCGATGCCCCGGTGGCCTGGGCGTAGCTGTCGATCCGCGCCGGCCGGCCGGTCTCGGACACCAGCGTGGCCACGTTGCGGCCTCTAAGGCTGACGCAGTTGCCAACGGAGAGGCCTGCACTCGGATTTGGTATCGCTATGCTCGGCGACAAGTGGGGAGGCGCTCGAAATTCGGTTGGTGGTACTTGAGAAGAGCCAACTTGCTCATCGCTACCTGGGCCGCTGGGTGAGCCTCAGCGGGACGGCTTGGTGCTGTCTTGAGATTCGTTGCTGCGTAGGCGGCGGATCACTAGCCACCCGAGGCCGCCGGCGATCAGGCCCAATGCGACGTAGCTGACCGGCCCGAGCCACTCGTCAAGGACCTCGTAGTTCTCCTGGAGATACCAGCCCAGACCGATGAAGACGGCGTTCCAGATGCCGCTTCCGATTGCGGTGAGCATGACGAACCGCTGGATCGGCATCGCGGCGATGCCTGCCGGCACCGACACGATACTGCGCATGACCGGCACCATGCGGGCGAACAGGACGATCTTGCCGCCGTGGTCGCGAAACAGACGCTCGCCGCGGTCGAGATCCCCTTGGCTGGCCAGGATGAACCACTTGTGCCCCGCGAGCCGGCGCAACCGGTCATTACCGAGCCATCGACCCAGACCGTAGAGAACAAGCGCACCGGTGACAGACCCCGCGGTCGCGGCGATCCACACCAGCCAGACGTTGAGCGCGCCCGCCTTCGCCCGGAACCCGGCGAGCGGCAAGATCACCTCGGACGGGATCGGCGGAATCAAGTTCTCCAGCAAGATCAAGAGACCGACACCGGCCGCTCCGAGTCGATCGACGATGGAGAACGCCCAGGTAGCCACTGATCGTGAGTACCCGAATCGTCCGATGATCCACCGCGGAGACACGCTGGACCAGGCAGGTCACCGTCCACCACCTATCAAGCTGGACTGGTGCCGTGCCCTGGAGGAGTAAGGCCTTTGCTCGGAAAAAGGTTCCCGTCCCGGACGACCTTCCGACGAGCCAGGTGGCACCGGCGCTCACCAAATCGTCTCGGATGCCGGGCCAGGTGGTGAGAGTCCGTCCATTGAGGAGTCCCGTAGACGAATCCTGCGATTTAAGATCGAACCATCTGGCTGATTCCGGACAGTGCCCGTCAGTACTCGCTAGCTGGGGTGTAAGCACACCACGAATGCTCGTCAGAACCGGTCGTTCCCCACCACTTGCTAGCCCAACATGGGGGTAAAGTGGGGCGTCGATCTTGAACCGCGCACCCGGTCGTCGACTCCAGGTACGAGGCCGTCTCGGGCTGTCACGCCCAGGGAAACCGACGACGAGCTACTCCAGACCACTTGCCCCCCAGGCACCATCCTTAAGGCTCAACGCGCGCCGCAACCAGATAAGCAGATAGGCCCACACGGCGAACGTCCTGCATCACGCGGCGTAGGGTCCGGAGCTTCTGATGAGTTCAGATGCTCGCTCTGCGATCGCCAGAACGGTCGCGTGGGTGTTGGCCGAGGGAATCGAGGGCATGACCGAGGCGTCCGCAATACGCAGGCCGTCGATCCCCCGAACGCGAAGGTCGGTGTCGACCACCGCCATGTCGTCCGAGCCCATCCGGCAGCTACCCGCATAGTGGGAGTAGGACTCCAGCTTCGCCCGCAGGAAGCCCCGAAGGCTGTCATCATCCTGGATATCCGCGCCTGGAGAAACCTCCTGATCACGCCACGGTGCCAACGCAGGGGCCCGCCCGATCTCGCGCACCAGCTCCAGCCCGGCGACCAAGGCGTCGAGATCACGGCTGTCGCTGAGATATCGGGGGTCCAGCAACGGCGCCGCGGAGGGATCCGCGCTGGCCAACCACAAGTGACCGCGGCTATGCGGCGTCATGAGGGCAAACTGGATCAAGAAACCGTCGCCGAGTTCGGCTGGCCCAGGAACGACGAAGTGCGCTTGCAGATCGGGTGCACTCAGCGACGGGTCGCTGCGCATCAACCCGATCGCCTCGACGTGGTTGTCGGCGCCCATGGCTACCGGCCGCGTCGCGGTGTAGGCAGTCCGGACCAATGGATGGTCATGCAGGTTGGCGCCGACACCGGGCAAGTCGGTGACAACCTCAACCCCGACCTCGCGAAGCTGGTCCGCCGGCCCGATCCCGGACAGCAGCATCAACTGCGCCGAGCCGATCGTGCCAGCGCACAGCACGACCTCGCGCGAGCACCCGACTCGCAGCGACTCGCCGCCGACCGTGTAGTCGACTCCCGTGCAGCGGTCACCCTCGACACGCAGACGACCCACATGTGTCTCGGTCACCACGCTCAGGTTGGCGCGATCGAGAACCGGCCGTAGGTAGGCATCGGCCGCGCTCTGCCGTGCCCCGTCGAGGATGTTGAGGTCGACCCAGCCGAAACCCTCCTCCAGCCCACCGCTGATGTCGACGGCGTGGGCATGCCCGGCCTCCACGGCGGCCTCGATAGCCGCGGCGGTGACGGGGTGCGGCGTCGCCGCTGGTGCTACGACCATGGGACCATCCATGCCGCGCAAGCCAGGATCACGCCCTTCGGCATGCTCGCTGCGCTGGAAACAGGGCAACAATCCCTCGAATCCCCACCCCTTGCCTCCGGCAACCTCCCACGCGTCATAGCTCGACCGGTGCCCCCGCGCGAACATCATGGCGTTGATACTGGAGGAACCACCGAGCGCTCGGCCACGCGGCCACGCGACCGCCTTCTGCAGCTCTGACTGGGGGGTCGTCATGTTCGCCCAGTCCGCGGAACTGCCGCGCAATGTCGGCCATGCTGCCGGCACGGACATCGCCTCCAGCGGTTGCGCCGCGCCGGCCTCCAGCAGCAGGACACGCGCATCGCGATCCTGCGACAAGCGCGCAGCGACCACGCTCCCCCCACCTACCACCACGTAGTCGAATACGTCCATGTCATATCTCCAACACACGACCCGAACGCCGCACTCTCTGCCAACCCGCGAGTCATCGTGCTCGTCGGGCAGCCCAATTCCCTCATCCTGCCAAGTTGGCCCCGCCAGTTCCGCCATGATCCACTCGATGCGGGCAGCCTCGTTAATGTCGGCGGGCCTCTTGGTGTCCCCGGCGCCTTCGCCGAGGAAGATCAGGTTCTCGAGGTCGGCGCTGCCAACCACCGGTTGAAATCGGGTCAATAGCGTCATGCCGCGGGGACGCCAGCCGGTCTCCTCCTCGACCTCGCGCGCCGCCGTGACCGGCAGGGTCCTCATCCGGATCGACATACCCTCCAGGGAGCTCCCAGGTCCAGCAGTCCGGCACGAACCGGTGCCGCCAGATCATCAGCACTCGCTCCCGCGCATCGTCGAGCAGCACGGTCACGGTGGCCTTCGGCATCCGCAACACGTACTGCTCGAAGTGCACCCCGTCGGGCAACTCCACCTGTGCAATGCTCAGCCGCAGCCGCCGGTTGTCATCGACCACCCGCTCACTGTGGATGGTCCAGCGTGTCGGCTCTCTAGCGACCCTTGGTCGCTAGATCTTTGACACTTGGTCAGAGTGTCAAGCAGCCGCCGTGGGTGATCGTGCGTGGGTGAAGCGGGCGTTGATGTGCTGGTCGATGGTGCGTAAGGCGCTGCGCAGTGGTGGTGGGGTTGGTGGTGTGGTGGTGGCTAACAGTGGTCGCAGGACCCGGTTGTGGACTTTGGTGTAGAAGATCGCGAAGGCGAGGCCGTCGTCGGTGAGTTGGTAGAGGTTGCGGCTTGGGACGCGGGTGATCAGGCCGTTGCGGCGGAGCCGGGTGAGGTCGTAGCTGGCCTGGTTCATGCTGTAGCTGCTGCCGAGTAGTCCGGTCATCAAGGCGCGCAGGCTCTTGTTGGTGATGCCGGTCAGGGCGTGCAGGGTGACGCAGAGGGCGCCGGCCAGGGCTTGGACCCGAGGGTCGCCGAACCGCAGGGCCGGGGCCCTCCTGCCCTCGTCAGTGACGGTGGGGTGTGCGATCCGCTCAAAGGCTGGACTCGCAAGGACGCAGCCCTGGCCGACCCGTTCAGTATCGAGCAGTCGGTGGTTGATGGCACGGGCTTTGGTCTGGAGTTCGTCGAGGTTGTGCAGGCGGCGTTGGCAGCCCAGGTCGTAGGTGTCGTTGATGACGGTTTCGATGCGCAGCGCGCGACCGTCTTTGAGGTATTGCTTGATCCGGGAGTGCTGGTAGAACGCGTTGACCGTGACGTCGACGCCGCGGGTGACGACTTTGGTCTTGAAGATCTCCGGGGTGGCTGGTGCGCGGCCTGGTCGTACCCGGCGATTGGCGAAGATCAGCTCGACCGGCTCAGGTCGGCCGATGTCGAGGTTGTCGGTGACCAGAGCATCGAAGAATCCCCGGGCGTGCCGGGGTTGGGCGAACACGATGGTGCGGGAGACCTCGATCTGCCGCATGGAGATCTCCCACCAGTAGCCAGCGGCCCCGGTCCGCGTCGGTCAGCGGCAGCGGCAGGATGGATAACCAGCGCTCGACGAACACCGTGATCGTGCCCGGACCCAACCGGTCACAGATACCCTGCAGCGCGGCGGGATCCTCGGTCGCGGCGAAGCCATTGGACAGCTCGGTGAACCCCAGCCCCTGCTGGGTGGCTTGGCGTTTGGCCCACTCGTGACCGTTGATCCAGATCTTGGCGGGATACGGGAAATAGGAGCAGATCTTGATGAACGCCGGCCCGAAGTCGATGTCCCAGAGGTAGAAGTAGTAGCACGTCACGCGCCGGTTGGCCTTGGTAAAGCAGAACCAGGGGATCCCATTGGACGTCGGCCGTTCGGTGCCGGTGAACACCGAGGCGAACTCCTGGGCCACCCCGATCGCGGCCACCCCGGATCGGCCGGTCTTGGCCTGGGCGTCCAGGTAGGGACGCATCACTTCGATCTTGCGGTCGGCCTTCCCGAACCGCACGACCGGGATGTGATCGTCCTGAGCGAACTCCGCCACCGCCTTCCGGAACGCCAACCCGATCTTCTCGAAGATCGCCGGGGAGGGGATCGGGTTGCCCAGATGCTGGGTCAAAAAGCTGACCACCTGCCCACCCACCTGCAGCATCGGCACATACGCGTTCAGATAGATCCGGTCCAAACACTCCAGATCAAGCACCACATGCCCGTCCAGCACATCGTTGACCGTCACCACACCAGAACACGACGAGCGCGGCACCGTGGTCACCTCCCCGCAACCATGCCTCCGGTCACGAGAATGAACCCACCCGCACCCTCCCTACCAGGCCCATCACCCGCCTCGGCGGTCCGAGGCGAAGCCTCACTGGGAGTCTGGTCGCTTGGCGTGTCAGACGTCGCCAGACTCGACACCCGTTCCCACGGGGCACGCGACGCCCGTGCCTCCTAGCCCGCAGTAACCATTTTTATTGTGCCCAAGGTACTGCTGGTAATAGTACTGTCGCTGTCGCAATAAGACTTCTGGTCATGCCAGGGGTGACCCACTGCTCATCGTGTCCCCCGGCGACCCGGCGACCCGGCGACCCGGCGCACTCCGGACACGGCGCCAGACTCAGCGGCATCACGGACCCCACGGCAGGGCGAAGTTGCGGCAAATCCTGAAAAAGTTCAGAATGGCGGTGTGGCTGTCGAAGTGCAGTGGAGTGAGCTTCAGCGTGACCCCAAGGGCGTGGCCGCCCTTGCCGATGAGGGTGACGTTCGCGTGCGCCGACGTGACGGTGCCGCGTTGCTGCTCACCCGGGAAGATCGGGCCAGCTCGACAGCAGAGGGTGCCGTGACTGCGGCCCGCGCGTTGCGGAACCTGCTCCTACACATCGGCCCCGAGGCGGCGGCAGCAGCTCTGATCGACGAGTTTCCTTGGGCACAGATCATGCCCAAAGACGAGCAAACTTTGTTCGTAACGGATTTCGTACGGGCTTTCCAGGCATCAGCGGAGATCGGACAGTGGTCACTGCTTGCCCAGACGGTCAGAGAGTGGAGAGCGACCGCCGCAATTTACGCGGATCCCGGTTTGACCAAGCAGCTCACCGGTCCGCTGGCTGACGATTTCGGCGCGGTTCCTGACCCAACCGAAGACTGATTATGGTTCCGAGACGCGGCGATCGGTTGGCCCCACCCGGACGTCCCGGCGGTTGGGAAGCGCGCTTTGCGACATCAGAAGCCGCCAAAGGTTGGGAAGAACTCTGCCGAGCCGCCCGATCAAATACATGGGAAGCATGGGTGGTCCTCACCGAGCGCCCGACGGCCCCGGAGAACCCGTCCCGCCAGCATCGTCTCCGTGGACAAGTGGGGAGTAGGGAGATATCAGGAAAACTGCTTGAACAGTGGCAATATGAAGTTACTTCCGCCGGTCGGATCTGGTATTGCCCTGATCCAGAGAAGCGAATCACCTGGGTCGTCGTAGCCAGTATCGCCCACCCGAAGCTTACCGAATAGGACCAGCCCCACCGTCCAGATTAGCGTTTCTTTCGGCACCCCGGAAATTAGAGGTGACCACGTCAGCTGTCACCAAACTCGACACCTGCGCCCACTGGGCAAGCCACGCCGGTACCGCCGATGCCGCAGTAGCCATTCTTATTGTGCTCTAGGTACTGCTGGTGGTAGTCCTCGGCGTAGTAGAAGTCGCGCAGTGGTGCGATCTCGGTGGTGATCTCCCCACGGCCGGCGGCGGTGAGCGCCCGCTGGTAGGTCGATTGGCTCGCTTGTGCCTCAGCGGCCTGGTCAGCGTCGGTGGTGTAGATCGCGGAGCGGTACTGAGTGCCGCGGTCGTTGCCCTGGCGCATACCCTGCGTCGGGTCGTGGCCCTCCCAGAACACTCGTAGCAATTCGGCGTAGGATATCTGCGCCGGGTCGAAGACGACCAGCACCGCCTCGGTGTGCCCGGTCCGCCCGGAGCACACCTCCTGGTAGGTGGGGTTGGGAGTGTGCCCACCCGCGTAACCGACCGCCGTGGAATACACCCCAGGTATACGCCAGAAGATCCGCTCAGCGCCCCAGAAGCAGCCCATCCCGAACACCGCGGTGCGCAGGCCATCGGGGAACGGGGGCACGATGCGGTAGCCGCTCACCGCGTGTCGCTCCGGCACCGGCATCGGGGTGGATCGTCCGGGTAGCGCCTCCTCGGCGGTCACCAGGCGGGTCTTGTCGCGTCCGAAAAGCACCATGTCACCAGGCTACGCGGAGGCGGCCGGCACGCGCGGCTCTCGCCGAGCCTCCTCAGACCGTTCCCGGAGCCGGGCGAGCCGATGTCGGGGGGAGGGACTCGGAGGATGGGGAGGACGTGGCGGCTGGGGGCGTGGCTTGCGGCGCGGGAAGTAGCGCCGCAATGACAACGTCGGGGCTTCGATGTAGCGCCACGACAGCCAGCCGCACAAGTAGGTCAACGGCAGCGCGGCCGCCGTCAGCGACCACTGGGTATCGAGTCCTCCCATGATCAACAACTGCTGGACGGGGAACGCCCAGATATATAGACCGTAGCTACCGAACACCCATGAGTCGTAGCCCTCCAGGCGAGCGGGCCAATGGAACGCCAGCACGAGCGCTCCGTATCCGGCCATGAAGGGCAGTGTCAGAGCCCCAACCTCGGTGTTGTGCACTGCGGCCTGAAGCCCTACCAGCGCCCACGCCACGAAGGGGGACAGCACGATGCGGTCCCGGTAGGTGTGCAGCACCATGCCGAAGCTGAACGCGACCAGGAACGCCACCATCGATCCGATCGGCATCTGGAGAAACGAGCCGCCATCTCCGGGATTTCCGACGCTCGCCTCGAAACGGCGGTCCAACCCAACCAGGGCCAGCATCAACACGATGGTCAACCACGGCGCCCGCCGGAACAACCCGGCAGCGCCGAACGCGAGCACCAACAGGTAGCCGGTGAGCTCCATCGGCAGCGTCCACAGCGAACCGTTCGCCGACCAAGGCCACGGGTTGTTGTCGAACACCCCGGGCAGCCGGTGCTGCAACGTGTACAGACCCGCGTTGTGGACGACGTATCCCCAGGTCTCCCGAGCGGAGAAGTACTCCGTCAGGTGCAGCGTCGACACGAGCGGCCCGATCACCAAGGCGGTGACGAGCACGACGCACAACAGCGGAGGCCATAGCCTCAGCACCCGTTTCGCGCTGAAGCGCCACCAGGACGGCTCTTCGCGCCAACTGTCGCTGATCTGGTAGCCGCTCATCGCGAAGAAGCCCATCAAGGCGATGTAGCCGGGTGGCAGGTTCCAAGAGGCAGGGAACAACGTCAGACGCGAAGGATCGGTGAGCGGCGCGGAGTGTTCGACCACCACGATCAGCGCACCTATCATCCGTAGCCAGGCGAAACCGGTGCTCGGATGCGCCTTCGTGGGCTGCGGCACGCGCGGGAGAGTAACAGCGAGAGGTCGGCTGGGGACCCAGGGTCGCCGCTGGCACAATATGCCCTGACCCGATGACCCCTGGGGGTGGCAGAGTGAAGCCGAACGAGTTGCACGCGGCCGACGCACCGGAGACGACTGCGGCCGCTAGCCCGTTCCCGCCGGCATTTCGTTGGGAGGCCTCCCCTTCCGAGGCGCCGACGCAGGTCTTCAGCACGGTCGAGACGAGCGCCGCCGTCGGTGATCCTGCGGCGGCCACCCAGGCTGTCCGGTCGAGCCCCTCCTACCAGCGCCCGAGCCAGGTCGAGGATCTGTTTCAGCCTGTTGACAGGCCAGCCGACAGACCTGTCGACAGGCCTCGTGACGGCTCGGTGCCACCTTGGGCCGAGCCGGACCCGCCGCCGATCGCCGAACAGCAAGACGCCTGGATGCGCCGGAATCCGGAGGTGTTCAAGGCTCCCGCGGCATCTTCCCGCTCCAAGCAGATCATCGGGATCGCGGTGCTTGCCATCGTCGTGCTGGGGTTGGTGGGCGCAACGGTGGTGTACTTGCTGACCCCGGGCACCCCGGACCGAACCGGCAGCGGTGAAATCGGTGCACCGCTGATCGCCCCTGCTCGCGACCTACCTGCCCCGCCAGCCCCCCTGCCGGCACCGGTGGACACCGCGAGTGCCCTGATCGAGCCGCCCGGCCAAAGCCGCGGCGGCGGCGGGTTATTCGATCTGCCCAAGCTGGAGAGCTCCAACCTGCTGCCCCAGCCCGTCCTGAACGCCTTGGGAGGTGGAGGGATGATCGATGGGGTGCTCAAGACCACCACCACCGGCAGCTCCACGATCGGGATGTTTGCTCTTACCTTGCCCGATCAGCGAGCCGCGACCGATGTGGCGCAGACGATCGCGACCGTGCAGCAGGATGGCGGGCTCAAGCCCGACGACAACCGGGCGCTGCAGGGCGTAGCTGTACTGGGCAGCGACCCGACATTGGCATCCACGGCCTACCGCACTGTCTATGTGCTCTACAGCCGCGTGATCTACTTCGAGGTGTTCGGGCCCGACCGCGAAGCGGTGCTGGCCACCTTCGACTCCCTGTTCCGCCAGCAGGTGAACCACGCCCCACCAACGGTCTGGACCGGGCGCTAGCCGCTGTCGACCTGTCTGTCGCGTCCGGCTCCACATGACGGCACGTACTGCGCACGTCAGTCGTTGGGGAACGCCAGGTCGAGCTGCCGAGAAGCTCGGGGTCGCCTCAATGTTCTCACCAGGCAGATGGCGGGCGCCTGAAGCTGAAACCTCATCGGGCAGTGCTGTCATCGCGACGGCACGCGTCACGGAATTCGGCTCCGGATGGCGAACAGGAGGGCCCTGCTGACTTGGCGGCGGTGTCGAGGATGTCTTGTAGGGCGGCGCGGGCCACGTCGGGGCCGAATCGTTCGGTGATTGCGTTGGCTCCGGCCGTGGACAGGGTGCGCCACAGCGCGTCGTCATCGAGCAGCGCCACCACCCGGTCGGCGAACCCGGTGGCGTCGGCGGCAACCAGCACGTGCTGGCCGTCCACCAGTCCCATGCCCTCGACGGCCACCGGCGTGCACACCGTGGGCAGACCGGCGACCATGCTCTCACCCACCTTGCCCTTGACGCCGGCGCCGAACCGCAGCGGCGCCACCGACAGCCGGCACCGCCGGTGCAGCGGCCCCAGATCAGCCACCCAGCCGTGCACCTCGACGGTCTCGCCGGCCAGCTGCTGCACGTCGGGTGACGGGTTGCTGCCCACCACATGCAGCACCGCGCCCGGATGCCGGCGGTGCACCAGCGGCAAGACGTCGGCGACCATCCACCGCATCGCGTCCCGGTTGGGTGGGTGGTCGAAGCTGCCGACGAACAGCAGCCCGGCTCGCTCTTGCGGCCCCGGCACGTCACCTGGCGGGTGGTGGACATTGGACAACACCCGCACGTCTGCCTCCGGGACCAAGCGGCGCAGCAGGCCCTGCTCGGACTCGGAGACCACCAACGTCAGATCCGCGGCACGCACCAACCCCAGCTCGAGTTCCCGCGACGCGGCCGCCTTGCCCGCCAGGGCCGTCGCGGTCTGTTCGTCGCCCGTTGCGGCGGCGAGCTCGGCTTGCCGGCCCAGGCGCACGAAGTGCAGGTCCACGGTGTCGTAACCGACCAGGCAGCGCGGCGCGAGCACCCGCAACTCCTCCAGCAGCTTCCAGCCCACCTGCGGGCGAGACAGCACCGCCAGCGTCAGCGCAGCACCCGCTTCGCGCAGGAAGGTGTCCTGCCCCGCCGCGTCGGGGATCACGGTGATCCCGTGAGACTGCAACTCGCCGGTGTAGGGCTGCGGCAGCGCACCGTTGCACGGGAAGAACACCACTCGCTGGCCCAGCTCGACCAGCGCCAGCAGTAGCCGGTGCATGCGCATCGATCCGGAGTCACGGTCAGGCGTAGGTATCTGGTGGTCGGCGACGAGCACCAGACCACCTCGGTGGCCTGCCGGCCCCCGCTGGCGCGCCAGCCACACGTTGAGCTCGCTGGCGGCCGGCAGCTGGTCGACCAGGACCGAAGCCCACTTGTCCACGAACTGCGCACGGTTGATCTCTTGGTAGCGCTTGATGCCGGCGGTGAGGTCGGTGCCATGCGAGACACCCTCGTGGTGCACCACCACCGCACGGGGTTCAACGATGGTCCGATGGCCGGTCGCTCGAATCGCGAAGGCCAGGTCGGTGTCTTCGTAGTAGGCGGGCGCGTAGCGCTGGTCAAAGCCACCGACCTGCTTGAACAGGTCGCGCCGCACCAGGATCGCGGCTCCGGAGCAGTAGTCGACGTCGCGCCGCACGATGAACTCAGGTGCACCGGCATCGCCGCCGCGCCCGTAGTTCCAGCCCGATCCGTCCGCCCAGATGATGCCGCCGCTTTCCTGCAACCGCCCGTCCGGGTACATCAGCATCGCGCCGACCAAACCGATCCGCTCGTCGGAGTCTGCCGCGTCGACCAGCGCGTCAAGGGCACCGGGCTGGACCTCGGTGTCGTTGTTGAGAAACAGCAGGTAGTCGCCGCGGGCGTGGCTCGCGCCGAGGTTGCATGCTCCGATGAAACCGAGATTGCGCTCGGTACGCACCAGCCGCACGCCCGGGCTGGCGGCGACGAGCTCGGCAGTGTGATCCGGTGAGGCATCATCGACCACTAGCACCTCGAACGGAATCGCCGGGGGGTGCTGCTCGATGCTGAGTAGACAGGCTCGGGTGTACTCCCACTTGCCGTGTACCGGGATGATGACGCTGAGCAGTGCTGATGTGCTGGAGCGTAGCTGCACCGGGCCGGGCGAGGCCAAGGCCGCGTCGGGGACTGTCGACCCGCGGCCCAGTGCGCGCTCGTAGAGATCCCGGCGCAGCGTCCCGCGCGGCGCGGAACGCTCCACGGCGCCGCGGTAGCGGGAGATCAGCCGCTGTGCGGTGGCCGATTGCTGCACGCGCAACGCTGACACCTCTTGCTGCAGCTCGGTTGCCTGGCGTTCGGCATCAGCGGCGATCTCCTGTTGCCAGGAGGCCAGTGACTCCGCCCGCTGGGCCCGGCGTTGCACCGCGGCCAGCTCGCTACGTAACCGGTGCGCGTCGCCGTCCAGCTGTTCCCAACGCCGCGCGGCGCCAAGCCGGTCCGCGTCGGCCTGCCGGCGCTGGTCGGCGAGCTCGGCGGAGAGCTCGGCGGCCCGGTCGCGGGCCTGAGCCAGCGCCCGGTGCGCGTCGCGGACCAAGGTCAAGTCGGGATCGACCAGCGCGCTGAGCTCGGGCAGTTCCGGCAGCGCCGCATCAGAGGCGACGCCGAGCAAGTAGGTGTGCGGCAGCTGCGGCGTCACCCGCCACCCGCCATCTGGTGCTCTCTGCAGCGATTGTCCAGTTCCTGCACCGGATCCAGTGCCGGTGATGAGCGATCCGACCGCGACGTTCTGCTTCAGGATCGCGACGTGGCGGAACGAGCCGTTCAGCAGCGTCGCGAACTGCGCCTGCGTGAGCTCCCGGACATGGAAAGGGTTGTCGTTGCCGTGCTCGTGGCTGTACACCGTCACGTCGGGCGTACTGGTCAGGAACAGCCCGCCCGGCGTCAGCAGCCGCCGTACCACCCCGATCAGGGTGCCCTGTTCCTCGACGTGTTCCAGCGCCTCGAAGCAGGTGATGACGTCAAAGCCGTCCGTCCCCCCGAGCAGCTCGGGATCGATCATCGAGCCGACTGTGAAGCTCAGGTTGTCCCGTTGGTAGCGGGCACCGGCATGTTCGACAGTCAGTGGATCGATGTCGATGCCGACCACGTGGCGAGCACCGGACGCGAGCAGCGCCGGGCCGAAACCCTCCCCACAGGCGAGGTCGAGCACCCGCGCGCCAGCGGTGAACCGGGCAGCCAGCGCGTACCGGTGGTAATGCTCGTACACCACTTGCAGGTCGTCGGTCCACGGCACGCAGCGCTCGCCGGTCCACTCGATGCGGCGGTCTGCAGGAGCGTAGGGCTGTGATGCTGTGCAGCTGCCGTCGTCCATTCGCGTTCTCCCACGGTCGGCGGGTCGGCCGGTGCAGGATAGGCGAGCCACTTCCGGTTACGGTGCACGCCATGTCGGTGACCGATCGCAGCGACCTCCGCAGGGCGGGGCTGCGTCGAAGTCCCCTGATAGACCGCCCGCGACAGGGTGGCCGGGGCCTCATCGCACTGATCTGTGCGGGTCTGTTCTTCTTCGGCCCGATCATCGCGCTGAGCCTGGGCGCACACCCCGCCCGGTTCGAGAACCGGACGCTGGCCGCGTTCGGTGATCCGCGGGAGGGCTGGGCATGGCTGGCCGGGCTGCCCACCTGGGCGGCTGACCACCTGCCGTTCCGGGACCGCGCGGTCACCGCTACCGAGGCTGTGAGCAGGGGGGTCTTCGGCGAGCCGGCTCCGTTACCCCGACCGCCGGTGGAGAGCAGGCCGGCAGGCCCCGCCGTTGCGGCGGTCCCGCATCGGTCGATCGACGCGTTCCCCTCGGTGATCGAGGGACGCGACGGGTGGCTGTATCTCGGCGCGGAGGTCAGTGCCGCGTGCGTTCCATCCCGCACGCTGACCGGAACGCTGGTGTCGCTTCGCCGGCTACGCACTGCGGTGGAGGCCTCCGGTCGGCAGTTCGTCCTGGTGGTGGCACCGGACAAGACGACCATGGTGCCCGAGCACCTGCCCGCTGACTACTTGGGGCGGGGTTGCTCGTCGCGGGCCAAAGATGAGTTCTGGCGCCGGGTGGTCGTCGAGGCCGGCGCCATCGACCTGCGACCGGCACTCACCGAGATAGCCCAGCGCAAGGGTTCCCCGGTCTACTACCCGGCCGACACGCACTGGAGCCAGGAGGGTGGCCTGGCGATGACCTACGCACTGGCGGATCGGGTGGCCCCCGGCATCACCGGAACCTGGCAGGTGACCCCGACCGGCTCCATCCAGTGGCCCGATGACATCAGCCCGCTGATCGGTCGCAGCGGCGAGCGGGCGATCTCGACGTACTCGCTGGCCCCGACCGGGCAACCAGACCGCACCCGGTCGGTCGCCAGCGACTTCCGGTCACCGCTTCGGCTGATCTCAGCGCCGGCTGTGGGCACGGTCAACCAGCCCGTTCGCATGATCGCCGACTCATTCACCCAGTTCGCCAGCCGATACCTCGCCGCAGTCTTCACCGACATCACGGTCGTGCATCCTGAAACGATCGCCGACGCCCCCCGGTCGGCAGGGGAACTACTTGCCGGTGGAAAGGTCGTAGCGGTGCAGGTTGCCGAGCGCAACCTGCTCGGCGGCACCTCACCGATCCTGCTCGATCCCGTGATCACCGAACTCGCCCACGCCTTCGCCCGCCAACCTCCGCCTCACTGAGCGCATTCTGGGGACAGAGTGCAGCAATTACGGGCCATAAAGTGCAATCTGTCCCCAGAATGCGGTCAAGAGTGAAGATCAGCTGGGTAGCCGGCGGCGACCGGCAATGCCGAGGTCAGACCGGTGGTACCAGGCCAGCTCGAGCTCGCCTTCCAACCAGCACAACCGCACCGACACCCCATCCAACTCCGCGGGGAAGTCGATGAGGAAGGGCGCGTACCCCTTGACCTCGAGACCGTGGTCAGTGAACCACTCGAGCATGTCGTTCAGCCGGGCCTGCAGGGCTTTCACTTCCGCGAGACCGCCGAGCGGCGACGAGCCGATTCGGCGCAGGTCCACCGACAGTTCGGTAAGGTCCGCTCGAAACCCGATCAGCGCATCGACTCGCTTACGCACCTCGGGTAGCAGTGCGCGAGCCTCCTGCACCCCGAACAGTCGCTGATCACGCACACTGGCAACGGTAGCCCCACCTGCGCCGATCACGTCAGCCGTTGGTCGGTGGCCGCTCGACGAGCTGGCTGAGATAGAGCTGTTCACCGAGCCTGTCCATCAACTCCAGGTTGGTCTCGAGGTAGTCGATGTGCCCTTCTTCATCGGCGAGGATCTTTTCGAAGAGGTTCGCGGTGGTGATGTCGCCCTTTTCCCGGCACAGCGTGATACCCGGGCGCAACCGGTCGACGACCTCCATCTCGACGGCCAGGTCCGCCTCGAATTGCTCTCGCACGGTTTGCCCGATTCGCAACGGAAGCAGCTTCTGGTAATTCGGGAGACCCTCCAGGAAGAGGATGCGCTCGGTGATCCGCTCCGCGTGTTTCATCTCGTCGATGGACTCATCCCGAGTGTGCTCGGCGAGTTTCGTGTACCCCCAGTTGGCCTGCATCTTGGCGTGCAGGAAGTACTGGTTGATCGCCGTCAGCTCGCTGGTGAGCTGCTCGTTGAGCAGTTCGAGGATCTTGTCGTCGCCGCGCATGTTCGCTCCAAACCCCCTCCGGATCAGTCCCTGATGATCGCGACGATACGCGTCCTTCTGGGGGATGTCACTGAAGGCGAGCCTGCCCTGACCAGCGGTTATGCTAACAATCCTGGCTGATGCTCAGGCGGTTTTCTGCAGGGCGCCGCGCAGCTCGCCAAGCAGGGCGGCGATCTTGCCGACGCAGGACCCACAGCCCGTGCCCGCCCCGCAACGGTCAACTACGTTTCGGACGGTGCACGCCCCGTCGGCGATGCAACCGCGGACCTCGGCCTCGGTCACCGCGCGGCAGATGCAGACGTACATGGCTCCCGTTGCCCCTCGGTCGACGATTAGGCAAGGCTAAGCACAACAGATCATCGGGATGTCGTCCAGTCCCTCAGCTGGCGCAACCTTCGGTCGGATCGGCACCTCGCCGGCCCAGGCGCGGCCCAGCAGTTCAGCGCGGCCGATCTCCTCGGCGCCGGCCGTCCTGCCCCCCCGAGGTAATCGCCGGGTCAGGGTGTGCGCCTGCGCCCCGGCCGGCTGGACTCTTTGCCTACCCGCCGGCCGCAACACACCTCGAAATCCAGTCGATCGCCTCCGCGATTCAGATGGGGAACGGGCACCATGAGCTTGTGGGTTGCCGGAAGTCGATGGATGCGCCCGGGGCGGGATAACCCGGTGAGCGAACCCAGAGCGCGGCGCACAGAGCAGCTGTTCAAGGTGGCCCTGCTTATCAAGGGTGTCGACGGCTCTGCGGAGTTGCTCGGGGCCATGGCGTTGTTGCTGGTGTCTGGAGCAACCGTGCATAGGCTGGTGGCCGACGTGCTCAGCCGCGACCTGCTCGGCCCGCCCGACGGTGCGTTGCCCGGCATTTCGCCACGGGCACCGCAGAGTTCGCGTCCGGGAACCGCACATTCGCGGTGGTCTACCTTGGCCTGCACGGGGTGGTGAAGCTCGCGCTGGTCGCAGTGCTGCTGCGGAGGTGGCTGCCCGCCTACCCGATCGCGGTGGTGGTGCTCGGCGCATTCGTCGTCTATGAGCTGTATCGGGCCACGCGCACCGGCTCGATGCTGCTGCCATTGCTCGCCGCACTCGACATCGCGATCATCGTGGTGATCGTGCGGGAGTACCGGTTGTTGCGCCGCGAGCGGACGGGCGTCAGCGCAGAACGTTGACGGCGCGGGCTACGACGAGCACGACCACCGCAAATGCGATGTCAGCCAGATCCCGCCGCCCGCGACAAGTAGCTCGGCGGGGCTGCTCGGCCCGCCGTCAATCAGGTCAGCCACAAGCAGCACCGCAGACCAGGCATTGGAGAGCCCAACGAGCACAGTCAGCGCGAGCCCGACAGCGCGCAACAGGGCGGACTCGCGGTTGATCCGGAACGGGTTCACGACGACCAGAGCGACCAGCAGCACACCCTCCAACACCGGCAGCAGGGACCCGGCCTGCGGCACCACCCGGTTAGGCAGCAAACAGCTGCAGCCCGATGGCAACGACGACGGCCAGCGCGGCGGGCCAGCGGTGCTCCCCACGGGTAGGGTGAAGCCAGGCGGGCAGATGTGGGTGGGCCGGCTCCGGCGCGTGCATGTCACTCCTTCTGCCGGCCGGGGCGGTCGGTCCGCGCCCGCCAGCAGCCGGTGTTGTGCAGTGTGCCTGCGGCGTTGCTTGGCGTGTGCGACTGGCAGCACCTCGCCGGCCGCGCCCGGCCACCCGGTCGCGTCGATCCTTTAAGCGGGTTCCGCGAGCGGCGGGTAGAAAGCTGATCAACGTACGGTCGGGCTCGCTCACCACGGGCGTCACCGCCTAAGGCGTGATGTCACGTTCGGTTCCTCGTCGTACCTCAAGGGCAGGCCGGTGGGCCTCGTACCGGCGACGGCCGCTGGCCGCGCTCAGTCGCACACCTTGTGCTCTAACCCGCACAAGCAGTTGAATGCCGGGACCGACCATCCCGAACTTAGGTGGTGCCATGGCGGATCTCGTCCTAGATCCTGCTGCTGGAACCGCAGGGTGCTCGCGCTTGACCCCAACTGCGCTTGAGCTTCTATGGTCGGCGATGCCCGAGGTGACCAGCCAGACGGAAAGCCACGAACATGGAACCCTCTGAGGTACAGAAGCCAATGGCAAACCAACCTGTCTTAGGGGTGACGACCCCGTCGCGCACGATCTTCGACGAGGCGTACACATCCCGGACCGCGCCATGGGTGATTGGTCAACCGCAGCCGGCCATCGTCGTCCTGGAACGCGCCGGCTGGATCCGCGGCAGGGTGCTCGATCCTGGTTGCGGCACCGGGGAACACACCATCTACCTCAAGCGGCTTGGTTACGACATCCGCGGTATCGACTCGTCGGAGTACGCGGTCGAACAGGCCCGTGCCAACGCCGCCAAGCACCACGTCGCGGCCCGATTCGAAGTCGCCGATGCGCTACAGCTTGGCTCTGACCTGATCTACGACACCGTTATCGACAGTGCGTTGTTTCATATTTTCGCGTTCGAAGACCGTGGCCGTTACGTGCGGAGCCTGCACCGGGTCTGCCGTCCGGACGCACTAGTGCACGTACTCGCGCTTTCGGATGCAGGTCCGGGATTCGGGCCGCAGATCAGTGACACGGTCATCCGGGAGGCGTTCGGCCAAGGATGGATTCTGGAGGATCTGCAATCAAACCAATATCGAGGCGTCATTGTCAGGAGCGACCACGCCGCCGCACTCGGCCGTCCAGTCGGCGACATGGTGGACCTGCCTGCCTGGCTCGCCCGGGCACGCCGCATCTGACGGACGTGGCTCATCCCCTACCGCGAGTGTCCTACCGCCTTGGCCCTAGATGATCTGATACGGGCGAATCAGCCATCGGCTGGCGTGCCTGATCGGTTCGCCCTTCGAGGCGCTGGCGCTGTGGGACGACCACGTACTTTGGATCCTTGGTCGACGCAACGCCCGCTTCGAAGACGCCGAACCTCTGCAACGCGCTGCCCGCCAGCAGGGCGAGGCCCGAAGCCACGGCCGCCGCGCGGCTGCGGCGGCCGGCGAGCGTGGCACCGATCAGCCCTGCGGCGGTGAGGCGCTGCGACCATATCCGCAGCCGGTGCGCTCGGCCGGTCGTGTAGGCCTCGCCGGCGAGACCGAGCCGTTGCTCCATCACCTTGGAGGCAACGAGTTCGCTGACGCCGCCATACCAGGCGAACATCCGCGCCGGGCCCGCCTCATCGACGGGGGTCAGCGCCATCGCCAGCCCACCCGCGCTGGCCGCGGCTGAGCCGGTGAAGATGAACGGCAGCTGGGGGTGCGCCTCGTGCCAGGCGGGCGCAGCGGTCTGGGACAGCAGCACCGCGGTGTAGGAGGCGACTCCGGGCGCGACGACCGCCGACGCGACACCTGCTGACCGCGCGAGCCGGTCCAGCAGCCTGCCGGGCATCGTTCGGCGCACCTTGGCCGGCAGCAGTTCGCTGGCGGCAGCGATGCCGATACCCGGCCCGTACATGGTCAGGATCCACGTGCCGACGCTCATCGGTGAGGTGGGCTTGGCGACTCGCAGCATATGGTGAAAGCGCTCCGGGCGCCCGAGGTCGGCGATGAGCAGGTAGGCGCTGACGAGCAGGGTGATCAGAGAATTGATGCGGCTTACTCGGCGCAGCGCCGGTCTCTCGGTCAGGTCGGCGCCTGCGGCCAGTACCGCTGAACCGGCGGACAAGCCTCCGGTGAACAGGTACGCGGGGATCTTCCACTCCCACACCGGCGGTTTGAGCACTGGCCGTCCGTAGTAGGAACGGAATTTGGCACGGGGAACCATGGACTGTTCGCGGCTGCCCTCATCGCCGCGGCCGCCGCGGCGGCTGCGTGCGCGTCGCTGCTGACCGAGGTCCAGCATGTGCGCGCCGGTGCCGTCCGGGTCCGCGCCGTCGCGTGGTTCGGCAAGCGGCGCATTACCCCCGGAGTTGCTCATCAGTGACCGCCTCCAGCGAACACTGCGACCGCGGCGGCGAGGAACGCCGATGCAGCGATCCCGGCGTACTTCCACATGGCGGGCAGGTCGCGCATGGGCACGACCGGGTCGGGAGGCAGCCCGTACACCTCAGGCTCGTCGAGCAACAGGAAGAAGGCGCCGGTGCCGCCGACACCGTCAGTCGGATCGTGGCCGTAGAGCCGAGCTTCGGTGACGCCCCGGTCGTGCAGCTGCTCGACCCGCTGGGCGGCGCGTTCCCGCAGCTCTTCCAGCGGACCGAACTGGATGGACTCTGTCGGGCACGCCTTGGCGCACGCGGGTTCCAGGCCGTCCCGGAGCCGGTCGTAGCACAATGTGCATTTTTGCGCCCGGCCATCGTGGGGACGGCGGTCGATCACACCGTAGGGGCATCCGGACACGCAGTAACCGCAACCGTTGCAGATGTCCTGTTGCACGACGACCGTGCCGAACTCGGTGCGGACCAACGCGCCGGTGGGGCATACATCGAGGCATCCTGCGTGGGTGCAGTGCTTGCAGACGTCGGAGGCCATCAACCAGCGGAAATCCGTGCGACCCTCTGTTCCGGTCGCCGCGCCGGGCAGCTCGAACGACGGTATGCCCAGATTCTGGGGGCTCGGATCGACGTGCAATGGCGTGGTCCCGAGCTCGCCACCACCGCGCTCTGCATGCCGCAGAGCCGGCGAGACTACCTCGGTCATCTGCCCGATCCCGGATGGACCGGTCGGCAGCCCGGCAAGCCCGGTGTCCTGGTTACCCAGTGGGCGCTGCTGCTCGATGAACGCCACGTGTCGCCACGAATTGGCACCGAGCATCCCGGTGTTGTCGAACGACATCCCGAGCAAGTTCAGCCCGTCCTCAGGCACCAGGTTCCACTCTTTACACGCCACCTCGCAGGCCTTGCAGCCGATGCAGACAGACGTGTCGGTGAAAAACCCGACACGCGGGGGGTGGTCGAGGTGGCCGGCGTCGGTGGCCACGTCATCGAGCGGCCCGGACAGGCGGTGGTCGCCGGTCATGATGAATCCCCCTCGGATGGTCGGCCAGGTTCGGTGTGCGTCGCCGCGGTGGGTCCGGTGGTCTCCAGCTGGGTACCCGTCGCGACGGTGATCCCGGCGCGCCTGCGGTAATCGGCGAGGTAGGCCAGAAGTTGCGCCCCGCGCGGGCGGCGGCCGGGCTGAATGTCGCAGGTGGCCACCTTGCTCTCCTGAATGAACACATTCGGGTCGACGACCACGCCGAACAGGTCGTTCACGACGTCACCTGAGATAAGGCCGACCGGGCCCCAGTGGTACGGCATCCAGATCTGGTGCACCACCCGGTCCTGCACGCGCAGCGGCGCCATCCGGTCGGTGACCATGACCCGGGCCTCGACGGCCGCGCGACTGGTGATCACATAAGCCCAGCTGAGGTGCTGAAGCCCGCGCTGGGCCGCCAGCTCAGGGGAGACCTCGACGAACAGCTCCGGCTGCAGCTCCGACAGATACGGCAGGGTCCGGCTCATCCCACCCGCCGTGTGGTGCTCGGTGAGGCGCGCAGTGGTCAATACGAACGGGAACACCTCCCCGTGCAATTCTGGCGGTGAGGGGTGGGACGGGTTGTCCGGTCGGCCATAGATTTTGCGCGCCGGGTTGCCCTGCTGGCCGTACAACCGGTTACGCACCGGTGACTCGTGCGGTTCGTAGTGCGTGGGCAAGGGACCGTCAGCCAGCCCGGTTGGCGCGAACAGCCAGCCCTTGCCGTCGGATTGCATGATGAACGGGTCGTCGCCGCGCAGCGCGTCCGGGCCGACCGCGCCTGGCGGCGGAAGGTAAGTCGGTGGTTTGTCCTTCGGGAAATCCGGGACGTCATGGCCGGTCCACTCGCTGCGCTGGGCGTCCCACCACACCAGGGCCTTGCGGTCGCTCCACGGTCTGCCGTCGGGATCGGCGGAAGCCCGGTTGTAGAGGACCCGCCGGTTCAATGGCCACACCCAACCCCATTCCAGGGCATACAGATCCTGCTCGAAGCGGGACTTGCGGCGAGCGGCCTGGTTGACGCCGCCGGCATAGACGCCGCTGTAAATCCAGCAACCACACGACGTGCTGCCATCGGCCCGCAGGTCGAGGTAGCCGTTGACCACCCGGCCGGTAGTCAGATCGTGACCGTTGATGTGACGTAGCACGTCGTCGGCCGACGGCTCGTCGCCGTGCATCTCGTAGTCCCACGCCAGGTCCCGGATCGGGCGGTCGCGCTCGTCGGTGGAGCCGGCAAGACGTTGCTTGATCCGGCGTCCCAGGTGGCAAAAGAACCACAACTCCGAGCGCTGGTCGCCGGATGGCTCGACGGCTTTCTCCCGCCACTGCAACATCCGCTGGGTCTGGGTGAACGTGCCCTCCTTCTCCACATGCGAGGCGGCGGGGAAGAAGAACACCTCGGTGCGGCACTGCTGCGGGACAATCTCACCGGTCTCGACCTCCGGTGCGTTTTGCCAGAAGGTGGCGCTGTCGATCATCGTGAGGTCCCGCACCACCAACCAGTCGAGGTTGGCCATGCCCAGCCGCTGAAGCTTGCCGTGTGCCGATCCCACCGCCGGGTTCTGGCCGAGCAGGAAGTAACCGAACACCTTGCCGTCGACCATGTCCATGACGGTGCGGTAGGTGCCGTGGTCGCCGTTGATGCGCGGCAGGTAGTCGAAGCAGAAGTCATTGCCCTGGGTAGCCGCATCACCCCAGTACTCCTTGAGCAGTGACACGACGTAGGTGTCCGCGTTGCGCCAGAACCCCTTCTGCTTGTCGCCGCGGATGGACTCGATATAGGCGGCCAGGTTGGAGTGCGCTGGCCTCGGCATCGGCAGGTACCCGGGCAGCAGGTTGAACAGAGTCGGGATGTCGGTTGAGCCCTGGATGCTGGCGTGCCCGCGCAGGGCGAAGACCCCTCCTCCCGGCCGGCCGATGTTGCCCAGCAGGAGCTGGATGATCGAACCGGCGCGGATGAACTGCGCGCCGACGCTGTGCTGGGTCCAGCCCACGCTGTACACCAGCGCGGCAGTGCGGTCCCGCCCGGAGTTGGACGTCCATGCGGTGCACACCCGCAGGAACTGCTCCTTCGGAATACCGCAGGTCGCCTCCACGATCTCGGGCGTGTAGCGGGCGAAGTGCCGCTTGAGGATCTGGTAGACGCAGCGAGGGTGCCGCAGCGTCGGATCGGCCGCTACTCCGTCAGTAGCGCCGTTGAGCACCGGGCCGCCGGAACCGTGCTGGTGGCCGGCCGAGGTTTCCTCAGCCTCCCCGAGGTGCCGGGTTCGCGGCGACGGGCGCGCCGATATCCCCTCGTAATGCCACGTCGTCGAGTCGTACGACGTCGTCGCCTGGTGGTAGCCGCTGAACAGGCCATCGAGGTCCTCGGTGTCCTGGTAGCCCTCACTGACGAGGAACGAGGCGTTGGTGTAGGCGACCACATATTCGCGGAAGTCGAGCTCGTTGGACAGGATGTAATTGATCACTCCCCCGAGCAAGGCGATGTCGGTCCCGGCGCGCAGCGGGACGTGCAAGTCCGCAAGCGCGCTCGTGCGCGTGAACCGCGGGTCGATATGGATCACGGTGGCATCGTTGGCTTTGGCCTCCATCACCCACTGAAATCCGACCGGGTGGGCCTCGGCCATGTTGGATCCCATGATGATGACGCAGTCAGAATTGCGTAAATCCTGCTGGAAGTCCGTTGCCCCACCGCGACCGAAGGAGGTTCCCAGACCGGGAACAGTGGCGGAGTGTCAAATGCGGGCCTGGTTCTCGATCTGCAGCGCGCCCAGCGCGGTGAACAGCTTCTTGATCAGGTAATTCTCTTCGTTGTCCAGGGTGGCGCCGCCCAGGCTGGCTATCCCCATCGTCCTGCGCAGCGGCTCGCCGTTCTCGTCGGTGTCCTGCCAGCCCTTGCGCCGTGCCTCCAGCACCCGATCGGTGACCATGTCCATCGCGGTGTCCAGGTCGAGCTCAGCCCACTCGGTGGCGTAGGGGGCGCGGTAGAGCACCTTTTGTTCGCGCTGCGGGCCGGTCACCAGCTGTTTGCTGGCCGAGCCCTTCGGACACAATCGCCCGCGTGAGATGGGGCTGTGCGGATCACCCTCGATCTGAACGACCTCTTCGTCCTTGACATACACCTGCTGCCCGCATCCCACGGCGCAGTACGGACACACCGAACGCGCCACCCGATCGGCGCTGGCCGTCCGCGCGGTCAGCGAGACGTGCGAAGGTGACTCAACAGCCTTGCCGCGGCCGAGCGGATCGGTACCCGTTAGCTGCCGGTAAACCGGCCAGGACTTGATCAACCTGCGTAAGCCCACTCACAGCTCCATTCCGGCTGCCGAACCAGAACATTTAACGTGACTGGTGGAGAGCACGATCATGCCTTGAGCCTGGCCTGGCGTGCTTCTTTCGTCTTGGACGCCAGCCCCTCATCTGCGCTTACCGTTGGCTGCAAGCCGTCGTTCCTGCTAGCTGCAATGAGTGAGACGCTACTCCGCACTGATCCCCGTATCATCTCGCTCGGCGTATCGGCGTCGGACCTGGCGCATAGGCCTTCGCCGTGGTAGCGGCACGCAGGCGTGTTGCAGCTGGCGGGTAGGCACAATGTCCAGTCGGCTGGGAGCGCGGATGGGCGTTGCCCTGACGACACGTGGCCGTGGCGATATCACTCTGGGTGTCATGGACTTCCACAAATGCTGCTCCCGAAACTTTCTCCGGTAGCCACGGAGGTGGCCCGGCCCCGGCACCGCACCCGCTTGAGCCGATTCGACTGGTCAGGGCTGCTGCTGCTGGGCATCGCCACGACGGCCCTGCTGCTGGCGCTGTCGGGGTTCTCGGGTCTGCCGCTGCCGCTGTGGACCTCCGCACTGCTCGTCGCCGTGTCCGGGATGGCGTTCATTGGATTCATGATCCGGGAACGCCGCTCACCGAGCCCCCTGGTAACCATGTCGGTGCTGCGCCCCATGGCTGTGTCGGTCGGGCTGATCGGAGCGCTGTGCGCCTACCTGGTGCTCTTCGGGCCGCTGACGCTGTTCCCGCAGGTACTCGGGACCCACGGGGTGACCACCGGGCTCATCCTGACCTCCCTGCCCGCCGGATTCGCCGTCGCCGCAGTGTCCGCCGAACGGCTCTTGCCCAACCGGTGGGACGCCCGCACCCGCGGCCTCATCGGCGCGCTGACGTGCGTGGTCGCGACCGGGATTCTGGTTGTCGCACCGGCTGCGCCGGTCTGGGTGGCCGCGTCGTTGCTCCTGCTGGGTCGGGGCTGGGGGTGTTCATTCCGGTCAACAACAGCACCATCATGGCCGCGATCCCGGCCCGGATGTCCGCCAGCGGAGGCGGCCTGGTGAATACGAGCCGCGGTCTTGGCACTGCACTCGGTGTTGCGGTCGTTACCCCATGCCTGCATGTCGCCGATGCGTGGGGCTCACCCGCCACAGGGTCCCGGCTCGCCGTTGCCGCGTTGGCCGTGTTCGCGCTTGGCGCGACCATGACTGCGGCAGCGACCGTGGCAGCGGCTCCAGCGCAGAATAAGGACAACATGACCGTACCCGCTCCACCGCAGCCCGCGTCGACCGCGGCATCACCATCACGCGACGAGGTGGCGCTGGCCGACGTGATCGCCCGGCTCCGCCGGGCCATGCGCCGCGCTGCCCGCGCCAGCGACCCGGACAACGCGCTGTCCGTCGCGCAACTGGAGCTGCTGTCCTGCCTGGCCGAAAACCCCGGCGCCCGCCCCAGCCAGCTCGCACGCCTGCTGCGCCTGGCTCCCAACTCCGTCAGCACCCTGGTCAACGGGCTCCAAACCCGAAACCTGATCACCCGCTCAGGCAGCACCAGCGACCGACGCACCATCTCACTCACCCTCACCGACGCCGGCGACCACGCCGTGCAGCACTGGCACGCCACCAACATCGCCATCCTGCGCACCGCCC
Source organism: Pseudonocardiaceae bacterium (assembly GCA_050699875.1). Lineage (GTDB taxonomy): Bacteria > Actinomycetota > Actinomycetes > Mycobacteriales > Pseudonocardiaceae. The sequence continues at coordinate 5,034 of JBOHFX010000088.1, read as the reverse complement.
TGGCCGAACTTCACCCCGCCTGGCAGCACCATCAGCGCCAGCACCTCCCGCACGGTGAAGGCGCGGTAGGTCAGTTGATCTGGCCGTAACGTCGGGAGTCCTGGGTCGCAACTGCAGCGTAAAGCGGGCAAGTGCGCCATCGGTCAGGTTTGATGGGATTCGCGGCGGGGGCGTCAATCTGGCGGCAATTCAGCTCGAGCAGCACCTGCCGGCGGTTTTAGGACTCGACGCGCTCCATTGCACGGCGCGCGAAGGCCGGGACGTGCTCGGGCCGGAAGCCGAGGCCGAGTAGCCGGGCCGGGATGTACGACAGGCGCGGGAACCGCGCGAACAGCTTGATCATCGGCGCGGGCGGGCTGCTACGCTTGCCCTCCATTACCGGCCGCATCACGGCCCGATGCAGTATCCGCTGCAGGCCCTGCACCAGCATCGTGGGCAGCAGGCGGCGCGCCCGAATCGTCGCCAGCTCGGCCGGGGTCGGCCGGCCACGGAGAAGCGGCTTCGCCAGCAGCGTCGCAGCGGCGACGGCGTCCTGCACAGCCAGGTTGATGCCCACCCCGCCGACCGGCGACATGGCGTGCGCCGCGTCGCCGATGCAGAGCAGGCCGTCGATGTGCCACTCGCGTAGCAGGTTCAGGCGCACGTCAAGGAACTTGAGGTCATCCATCGTCTCCAGCTCGTGCACCCGGTCGGCGAACTCCGGACAGACTTCGGTGACGTTGGCGCGAAACGCCTCGATGCCTTCCTTACGCAGGTCGGCGCCCTTCGGCGCGAGGTAGGCGACCTGGAAGTAGCCGGTGCGCGGTAGCGGCACGGCGAATCGGCGGTTACGCATCCGCGGGGTGAGCGTGTTCCCGCCTTCGTCGTCGTGGCGAGAAAGGCGGAACCACCATACGTCGAACGGGCAGTTGTACTCGGTGGGCTTTAGGCCCGCCTCGCGCCGCGCCAGCGACCAGCGGCCGTCGGCGGCGATGATCAGGTCCGCGCGAAGCTCGCCCCGGACGCCCGGGGCCGTCTTGTAGTAGATTCCGGTGATCCTGCCGCCTTCGCGGATCAGGCCGGTCATCTCGGTCTGCATCCGCAGCGTGAACGTGTTTTCTTTGGCGGCGCTGTCGGCGAGCAGGTTGAGGAAGTCCCACTGTGGCACCATCGCGATGTAGGGGTGCGGCACCTTCAGCCGGGTGAAGTCGGCCAGCTTCATCATGCCGCCGTCGTCGGTGGGGAACCCGGCCGTGGTGAGCTCGCTGTGCGGCACGGCGTCGAACTTCTCGCCCAGCCCCAGTTCGTCGAGCAGGGTCAGCGTCGAGGGGTGCACTGTGTCGCCGCGGAAGTCCCGCAGGAAGTCGGGGTGCTTCTCCAGCACTGTCACCACGACCCCGGCCCTGGCCAGCAGGAGCCCTGCCACCATGCCGGCTGGGCCGCCACCGACGACCACGCAGTTCGTGTGCTCGGTCATCTCGACCATCCTCATTTTCATCATATGTTGAATACGTTGAGGATGCTCCCGAACCGGCCGGTGCGTCAAGCACTAGCTGCGCATAGTCATTGAGGGTGAGTGACACGGCTGCGACGTTCTCTTCGGCCGCGGTGCGGTCGACGAACATCGGCCCGGCTGTCAGCCGCTGCTGCCCAAAGTGCCCGCGCTGGGCTGACCTGGCTGACTCATGCCGGGACCGAGCCGGTGATCTCGCCGGTGCGGCGGTTGCTGCCGCCGCTGCAAGCCGGCGGACTGTCGATCGACCTGGCGTTCACAGCCGTGTTCGTCTTCGCGCTGATCCTGCGCTCAATCGCCTTCAGCCTGTAGCGGCGGCGTCGCGAGTGCCAGCAGCTGAGACCCACGCCAGCTGGAGACATCCGCATGGGCCGCTGACCGCGTGCTCCTAATGCCGATGAGAGTGTATGCCCGCGCGTAACGGAGGATCGTCGGGAGGAATCACCATCCCGGCGACTGAGCCAATCACCCCGCCGGCCAGACCTCGGCCAGTCGGTCGAATGCTACGAGTAAGGGGGCGGCGGCTGCGGCGCTACCCAGCGTCCGCCAACCGATCCAGCGGAGTACCCGGCGCCAGCGTGGCCGTGGTCGAGGGCTCGTGCCGAGACTGCTGGCCATGGCCCAGAGCAGCAGAGCCGTTGCGCCCGGAGGCAGCAGCTCCGGCCAGTTCGGGGAGCTCGCGCTGCCGAAGTCGAGCTGGCCAAGGTCGGGAACGTCCCACGCAGGCGGCGGGGGGGTGGGTGGCGGCGTGGTGACCTCAGGCTCGGTGCGCTGTGCGATGACGACCAGGCGGCGGGCGGCGCTGAATCGGGGATGGCAGGTGACCAGCGTGAGCTGGCGTGTCCCGGTCTGCTGATATGCCACGGACCGGTCGCTGGGCCTGACGATGCGGTGCCCGTCGGTGGCTGCGCCCCCGACCGGCGGCACCACCGTGTAGGTAATCAGATTCCTGGCTGGTCCAGCGTGGATCCGGTCACCGGGGCGGAGTTCGTCGAGACGGCCGAACGGGGAGCCCCACGTCGTCCGGTGGCCGGCGATCACGCTGTTGCCTGGCAGGCCGGGGGCGGGCGTCCCCGGCAGGAGCCCCGGCCCCCTGCGCAGCTCGTCCCGGCCCACCCCGCCGAGCACCACGAGATCCAGCCTGATGCGCGGGATCTGCAGAATGAGCTGGTCGTGCCCGGGGAGGTTGCCGGCAGCCCCCGCGCTGGTGTTCGGGGCACGAGAGTCCCAGTCCGTTGCGGATACCTCGGCGACCGGTGAGGGCACGGACGCTCGTAGCTGCTCTTGGGACCGGCCGGCCAGCAGGTCGGTCACCCAGTACTGGTAGCCCGCGTAGAGCAGGCACAGCACCGCCACCCACGTCGCCATCCTCGTGAGCGCGACCGCACACCTTCCGGCGATCCGACATAACCGTCCTGGGGCAGAAGCGGAGGTCGAGGGCACAGCGCCGAAGGCCGATCTGTGAGCGATGACTTGACAACGAATTTCGTTTTTATCACGATTGGGTGGTTTATACCGCGATTGGGTGGTTTGACTCGCTCATCGAAGGGTTGTCACGTTGATGCAGGCGCCTCACCTGAACAGGGCTCATGTCTATGCCGTCGTCGCGGCAGTGGTCGCCCTCGTGGCGGGCTTGACGGGCGGCGGCCTCGCCGTCGCGGCGGAGCTCGACGGTCGCCTCATCCTCGACAAAGGCCACACCGACGCGGTGCACGTGGAGCTCGACGGTGACCGGCTGTCACTGCGGGTGCGCGAGGACATCAACGGGACCAGGGTGGTCCGCGACGCCAGCACAGTGGTCTTCCACGTCACCGACGCCGCGCAGGTGGTGGTGCCCGGTGATCCGGGCTTGGAGTTCCTCGGTGCTGCGGGCGACACTATTTGGCTGATCCCCGAGGTACAGGATCAGGACGTCATCTGGGCCGGCTGGGACACCGAGGAGATCGAACCTGGCCAGCTGCAGGGCGACAGCCTCACCCTGCGGATGGACTCGGTCTCCGGGCCCGGCCCGGTGACGGTGTTCCAGACCAACGCATTCGGCGGGCCGACATTCGTGTGGGATCCCGACACCGGGCAGCGGGATGCCATCGTGCCCGTCAACTCGCATGTGCACGGCAACTGGGCGTTTCGCGTCCCGGGTGTCTACGAGATCGGGTTCGCTGCCTCCGCCGCGCGCGCCGACGGCACTCCGATGCAGGGCAACGCCACCTACCGGTTCCTGGTGGGGCCGCTTCCCGACCCCTCACCGACCCCGACCCCGTCGCCACCGACGTCGACTCCGGCGCCGAGCCCCACACCGCCGCCCACGCCAACCTCTACTCCGCCCCCTGGTGGCTTGGAGGTGATTCAGGAGATCGTCGCCGTCATCCCGGCCGACCAGGGTGCGCTGATCCTCACCGTGGACGGGACGCCGCGGGTCGCGCTCCCGCCCGCCGTCCTGGCGGCCTCCGGTGACCACTGGGCCACTGGCGGCTCGATCCAGACCGTGTCGGTGACCGACACCCGCACTGCCACCCCGGGCTGGAATGTGGTGGGTCGGGTCGGGTCATTCACTGGGTTGGCGGGGATCATGGAGGGTAAGTACCTCGGCTGGACACCCAAGGTGGTGACCCAGCCGTCGGGGGGTGCGATCGTGCCTGGTCCGGCGGTCGCCCCAGGGCTGACGCAGGGCGTGGGACTCGCCGCGTCGTCGGTGCTCGGGCAGGCTCCGGTAGGTGCCGGTGCGGGCACCACCCGGCTCGGCGCGGATTTGGCTCTGCGGGTCCCGAGCGGCACCCCCGCCGGCTCATACAGCGCGACGTTGACCTTGACGGCGATCTGACGTTGAGTGCACGCGCTGCCCGTGCGGCCACTGCGGTCGTTGCCACCGGCGTGGCGTTGAGCTGGGCGGCACTCCTGGCGGCGACGCCGTCGGCCGTCGCGGCCGCTCCAGCACCGGACCCGCCGGCGCCCGGCCCTGCGAGCGAGCCGATCGCGATCGGAACCGGCCCGGCCGGCAGCACAGCGGCCGGGCAGCTGACGTGGGGTGTCAGCCCGGCTCACGCCGAGAGCACCCCGGCCCGCACCGCGTTCACGTACGCGGTCGAGCCGGGTTGGCGGATCCCCGACGCCGTGCGGATCACCAACTTTGCGAACACCGCCTTGGGCCTGCAGGTCTACGCCCAGGACGGGCTGACCACCCGTGATGGCGGGTTCGACCTGCTCTCCGGCGACCAGGCAGCCAGCGACCTCGGCACCTGGGTGCGGATCGGCGCCAGGTCGGTGACGGTACCGGCCCGGTCCCGGATCGACGTCCCGTTCGTCATCGAGGTCCCGGCCGACGCCCGGCCGGGCGACCACGCGGGCGGCATCGTGGCCGCGATCGTGGACCAGCGCCGGTCCATCAACGACCAGGTCGTGCGGTTCGAGCAGCGCGTCGGCGCCCGCCTTTACCTTCGGGTTCCGGGAGAGATCACCGCCGGGCTCGCCGTCGAGGACCTTCGGGTGACGTACGAGACGTCCATGAACCCGCTGAACCCGGGCCTGGCAAGGCTCACCTACAC
>JBOHFX010000087.1:0-24696 GCA_050699875.1 Pseudonocardiaceae bacterium | reverse complement strand
CCTTCGTCGACGACAAGGTCCTGCACGGCAACTCGCTGCTCGGCCTGACCGACGCCCGGCAGCTCAAGCTCAAGCACATCAACCCGGACCTGGCGACGGGACAGCCGAGCCTGTTCGAGCTGGACGTGGACGGGGTGCTCGCCCAGGCGGCTCGGCTGCGCCGGCAACTCGCCACCGAGGTCGACGACAAAGATCCCCAGCGCTCGGCGACGACAAAGCGCCGCCAGTGGCGGGCCTACCAGGAGTTGACCAAGCAGTTGACGGATGTCGCGGACGGCGTGGTCGCAGCGGGCCTGCGGCTGGGTGGTAAACCGGGGAAAGCACTGCGCGAGGCGTACGAGAACCTCCGCATCGCCATCGAACACGCGTACCCCGGTCCCGACGCCGTGCCTGACCGCTCCATGCTCGACGCTGTTCTCAACGCCGGTCTCACCCCAACCGTCGACACGGACTACGAGCGCTGGAAGCCGCTGCACTGGATCCTCGCCGTGCCCGACGTGATGGAGCGCGGCGGCTTCGACGCCGTCGTCGGCAACCCGCCGTTCCTAGGCGGCAAGAAACTCACCGGAACATTGGGCACCAACGCACGCGACTGGTTCGTGCACGCATTAGCCGACGGCAAGAAAGGCAGCGCCGACCTGGTTGGTTACTTCTTCCTCCGCGCCATGTCCCTGCTGACCGGTCAGGGAAACCTCGGGCTGATCGCGACGAACACGGTCGCGCAAGGCGACACCCGCGAAGTCGGCCTCGACCAGATGGTCGCCGACGGCTTCACCATTGTCCGGGCGATCCAGAGCAGGTCGTGGCCTGCTGCGAGCGCCAACCTCGAATACGCGGCGGTCTGGGGCAGCCGCCGAGCGATCCCCGCAGCCGTGGCACGGGTGGCTGATGAGGTCGTCGTGGAACGGATCTCGACGCTACTGGAGCCTGCCGGACACGTCGGAGGCGCGCCGACCCGGCTCGCAGAGAATGCCGGGACCGCATTCATCGGATGCTTCGTCTTGGGCATGGGCTTCGTGCTGGAGTCCGAAGAAGCCGCCGCTTGGATCGAGGCCGACCCGAGGAACGCGGAAGTCCTATTCCCTTATCTCAACGGCGAAGACCTCAACTCCCGGCCGGACGCCTCGCCCTCCCGCTGGGTCATCGACTTCAACAACCGCTCCGAGGTCACGGCTCAGCGTTACCAGCTTCCCTATGAACGAGTTCACGAGCGGGTAAAGCCAGAACGGCTCCGAAACAAGTTCAGCAAGACGGCCCGTGAGCGCTGGTGGCAGTTCGAGCGACATCGTCCCGAATTGTACAATGCTATTGATGGGCTTGGTCGAGTGCTGGTCATTGCTCTTGTGAGCAAAACCGTGATGCCGATTCGGGTGCCGACCGGCCAGGTGTTCAGTCACATGCTGGGGGTTTTCGCCACCGACTCGTTCGCTGATCAGGCGGTGTTGTCGTCGAGTCTTCACCAGATGTGGGCGATCAAGTACGGGTCCGGGATGCGAAACGACCCCCGCTACACACCGTCCGATGTCTTCTCGACCTTCCCACGACCGGAGCCGACCGAGCGGGTAGCCGAGATTGGCAGGTTGCTGGACGTCGAGCGGCGGGAGATCATGGTGAAACGGGATCTCGGGCTGACCAAGCTGTACAACCTGGTCAACGACCCGGGTATCGCCGACTCCGCTGACGCCGACGCGGATGCGGGAGATCCATGTCGAGCTTGACCAGGCGGTCATGGACGCCTACGGCTGGGGCGATGTGCCGCTGGAACACGGCTGCCACACCTACCGGCAGATGTTGCGGTGGACGGTCAGCACGACAGCACGCGTCGAGATCCTGGACCGCCTGTTGGAGGAGAACCACCGCCGGGCCGCGACGCACGGCGAGGCACCGCCCCCGGTCGACACCGACGACGAAGCAGCCGACGAATGAGCGCAGGTCGGGGCGAATTCACTTGGCTGAGGGATCTACCCGGACAACGACGCCGCGGTGCTGGGCTACCTGATCGGCAAGTGACCGTTCGGTTGTTGCCTGAATCAATCAGTAGTCGAACTCGCTAGACGTCACTGAGCTTCGAGGACTCACACGGTGCGCAACATCGCCGCCGTGATCACCCGGCAGGTTGCCGGCGCAGCGCTAACCTGTCGCTACCTCGTTGCCGAGGTTCACTCCCCGGGGCAGCTCCCCGGGGCGTCGGCAGGGTCCCGGCAAGGAGAGGGTCGTTTTCGGTGGACGTTGAGGAAGCGCGGACGATCGGTGCCCGGCCGCACCAGATCCGCAATGCCCGGCGTAGGTCGCTGCGGGTGGTCGCCGGGCTGGCTGGGATGAGCAAGTCCCGCATGTCACAGATCGAGCGCGGGGAATGCGCCCTGGATCGCCGATCGGAGATTCTCGCGCTGGCCGACGCCTTGCAGGTCGCCCCGTCCGAGCTGGTCAGATTGCCGGTACCGGCACCTGGCAACGGACATACGGACGGGCTGGTCGAGGTCGGCATGCCTCACCGGGTGGCCCTGCCGGGCGTTGAGTGGACCGCTGGCGGATCCCGGGGGGCGCCGGTTGGGGGGCCCCCGCTCAGCGCCCGGCAGGTGCCCGCGCTTAGAGCCGCTCGTAGACCTCGCGCCGATGATCGACCGACACGACCAGCACCACGAGGCGCGCGTCCTCGACGCGGTAGACGATCCGGTAATTACCCACACGGACACGCAATAGCCCTGGCCTCCCGGTCAGGGCACTGGCCCCGTGGGGGCGCGGGTCGAGCGCGAGCCGGTCAATCGCGGGCCGGATGCGTCGAGCCGTAGGCGGGTCGAGCTTGCGCAGGACCTTGCTCGCGGTCGGCAGCACCTCGACGCGGTAGCGAGGTGGCACGCGCGCTTAGGTAGCCATCTCCGCGCGAACCTGCTCCCACGGGATCGGCTCGCCGCCCTCGTCTAGGGCCTCCTGAGCCATCCTCGCGAGGGCCTCGTCTTCGAGCTGCTCCAGTCGTTCCGCGGCATCGGCTGGCACGATCGCCGCGACTCGGCGCCCGTGGTGGGTGATGTACGTGGTGTGGCCGCCATGCTGCGCGCGCCCCACGACCTCGGACAGGGTGCGGCGCACCTCGATCGCGGGGAGTTCGTGGGGCATGGAGGCCGGGTAGTCCGGAGCTGCACTCATGTACTTAATGTACACCGTGCGGTAATCGGGGGCAGCGTCCTACGGGTGTGGTTGTGCTGCCCCAGACCTGGGGTCTACGCGGGAGCGTACTGGAAAAACACGTGAGCCGCCCCCCGACAAGCGGCCGGAGTACCGGCTGGTGCATGAGCCTGGGTGCCGCCGTGGCGGGATCAGAGTTTAGCAGCGTCATCGTCGCCGTCGTGGCCAGGCGCACGGCGAGTCCGAAGTGATCGGTCAGCCTCAACGCGTCCACGAGAACGCAGCAGCAGGGGAGTGGACGTCGATGTAGTCGCGGGTCTGTCCCCCCGCCCCCACAAGGCGAGCATCTTCCCTGCCACCGCGTCGTCGCGATCCAAGACTGGGCCGATGCCGAGCAGCGCCGGCCGATTGCCTCGCCAGTCGTAGGCGAGTTCGACTCGGACCGGGTCGTCGCCGCCCACGAGCAGCCGTGCGAACAGTTCGGCCCGGCGTACGACATCGACTGCATACCCAGCTTGGGCATATGCCTCGGTGATCGCCTCAACAGCCCCGGTGAACTCGTCGGGTTCGAGACGGTTGGTGAACAGGTCGACGTCCTCGCTGGCTCTGTCGATCAAACCATGGGCTGACAGCGCATACCCCCCGGCGAGGGCGAACCCGTACCGCCCCACCGCCGCGAGTCCGATCCGGGCCAGTTCGGCATGCCGTTGGTCCACCGGTGATCAGGCGATCGCGCGGCCGGCAAGCTCGGAGAACCGGTCTTCCCACGCACGGCGGCATCGTTGCGGCAACGTCAGTCGCGGCCAGAGTTCGGCCAGCAACCCGCGATTCAGGTACTCGGCAAGGTCGGTTGCGGAGTTCGCCTCCTGGACCACCATTTCGTACAGCAGCCGACGCTGATCAGAGTCGCCGACATCGAAGGTGCGTCGCGGTCCCCATGCCAAGGCCCTCGGCAGCGTCACATCACCACGGACCGGACCGGTCAGCTCGTCCAGCGCGGCGGGACGGGCGTACGGGCGCACGTCGACATACCGGAGGTGCCTGCCTCCGGGCTCAGCCGCACCGACGCTGTCCATATGTCCATTGTGCCGGTACACCGAACGTCTACCAACCGGCCCCGGCCCGAACAGGCCGCCGTGCTCGGCGGAGCCCAGCCCACAACGAAGCTGGACGCCACCCATACGGCCTACTATGGTCCACACCCTCGGCCAAGTGCTCGTCGCCGAACCCGCATTGTGGGTGTCTAGACGGGAGAGACTGGAAGCACGTGAGCCACCCCCAGGACAAGCGGCCGGAGTACCGGCTGGTACATGAGCCGGACGGGCGGCCGTGGACGGCGCGGGAGAACCTGGTTGACATCCTCGAACGCGAGCTGCTCGGCCCGGCGAACGGCCCTGAAGAGGTCCTGGACGGGGTACCCGACACTGCTTATCTGATCGGCCGGATCGCGCCGGTGCAGCTGACCGCCGGCCACGACGACCCGACCGAAGCGGACTCCGAGGAAGCCGCGACCGATGTCGGTGACGCGGTCGACGCCGCGGCGTGCCGGGGCGTGCCGGTCACCGCCGTGGACGACAGCGGCGCGGGCGCCGACGAGGACACCGCCGAGGACGAGCCGCCCAAGCGTGGCATGATGATCCCCGCGTCAATGGGTCTGCGCTGCCAGATCCCCGACGACCTCGACTCGTTCACCGTGACCGCGTCATGGGGGCAGTACGAACCGGTGACGGAGAAGGACGAGAAGCAGACCTTCCGCCGGTACAAGCGCACCCCCATCGAGATCATCACGACGATCACCGTCGCCGAACTCGACCCGGGAAACACCACGACGGTCCACCTCAAGGACACGGTGATCCTCCGGATCGACCGGTATAACGACAGCGGGCGCGGGTGCCGGCTGATCGAGCTGGCGCTGTGCAACGACCGGGTGACACCCCGCAAGATCCCGGTGAACGCGTGGCTCTACCAAACCAAACTCGCAGTCAGCGCCGACGGCGCGGCAGTGTTCCTGCCGGTCGCCGACGCGCTGGAGGACACCCGCTCGGAGCGCGACGACGAGTTGCGGCGGCTCAAGCTCCAGTACCGCGACCGGCTGGAGTTCGCCATCGGACGCACCTGCTCGGTCGACTGGAAGGTCGCCAAGGACGCGCGCCGGGCCACCGAGGTCTACACGACGTGGCTGCCGACCTGCCAGACGCCGCAGACAACGGCCGAGGAGATCAGCACGGCACTGCTCGACATGACGGCCCTGGGAACGGCGAGCCCGGACGAGCTCCGCGCCGGGTTGGCCCCATCGTCGCGGGCTACCAATCCTGGCTCGCCGCGCAGCAGCAGCAAGCCGACGCGCTGCCGGAGCATCTGCGCGACGAAGGCCGCGACGCCGTCAGCGAAGCGCGCAAGGTGGCGCGTCAGCAGAACGTAGTCCGCTGCGCCACGATACGTATCAGCAGGCCGCGCGATCGCAGATAATGCCACCACACCGCCCGCGCACAAACGACCAGACATCTCCAGCACCGAGCCAAGATCCGGAAGATACCGGTCGCGCAACGGCAGGGATGCTGCTCTCGGCACGCCATCGGAGACGATCGCGTCGAGCAGTTCGCCTTCGAGAAGGTCCATAGTCAGCGCATATTCCACGAACCGCGCCAGCCCCACCTCGCCACCGATCGTACCGGGCTGAATGTCAAGGTTCAGTAACCGGTAGATCGGCGCATTAGTCAGTCGCACACCCAAAGCGACAACCTCTCGAAGGCGACGCAGGGCGTACTTCGCAGCGAAATCATCTACTTCCACCGGCCAACTAGCCGGAGATCCCGCTGCCAGCATCAAGCGGTCGTGCACAGGCGTCAGCGGACACGCCAAATCTAGCCATTCCGGCCGGGTGACAATACTGGTCAAGACATCTCGGCCGCCGACACGCGCCCGGTACGCACCACAGCCCTCGATACCAGGATCTCCGTAATAATTCCATAACGCTTGCGCCACATCGCCCCGGGCCAATCTGACGCGCTGACCGTCCCGATCGCGACTCCCAGGGCGGGACATCACTTTCCGCCGACTCGTCCCCGGAGACCATCCGGCACGCCGGTCCAGCCAGTCAAAGGCCGCTTCGACGTCGGGATCCGTGCCATCCTGGGAGGATTGGATGTCAGAATCGTTCTCGATCAGCTCCCGAAGCTGCTCAGGCGACTGGTTCAGCAGCCGAGCTAGCTTCAGTCGAAGGTAAGGCAACGGAGCCTGATCGCCGGCCTCCCACCGGATCACTGTGGTCCGGTCGACGTGCAGCGCTTCAGCCAAGCTTTCCTGTGTATGGCCAGCCGCCTTGCGCGTACCTGCCAGCGCCACGCGGCGGCGCACACCAGCCACTCCGCTACCTCCTCCCAGCTCGCACTCGTGATCACCGTATCAGGATCACCACCGATTCCTGCACGTCAGTGGCCGGATGGCCGCATTCGCACCACGCAACGCCGACGTTCGCGCTCTGTGTGGGCACGGACCTGTCCGCTTGAGTGGAGCCAAGCACCCGGCGCTGGGTATAGCGCAAGCCGCAGCGGGAGACACCCGTGCCGCAGCGGTTCCCGCGCTTCCGTCTCAACCCGGCGCCGGGTGCGTCCCCTGCTGCCCCCATGAGAAAGGTGACCAAGTGTCGGAGACCGCCCGGGTTCACGAGGGGTGACGCCCCGGTGATCCGGGAAGATCGCGAACTCTTCGCCGAGATGGCACGGCTCAACAGTGCTATGGCATCACTGGCCATGCGGATGATGGACGGCAGCGCCAGCGACGCAGAGCAACAGAACTACGGGCAGCGCATGGTTGCTGTCGGCGAGCGGTTACAGAAGCGAGCCAAGGAGACGGCCATAGACGTCATCGAAGGCGAGGTCCTGTCTTGTGACTAAACACCTCCAAACTTCTTCGGCGCAAGCCCAAGCAACAGAGAAAAGTGGTCAACAAAACACATTTCCCAGCATGGGAATGCTGCGCAAGATCTCCGCCGTAGGCAGGGAGGGAGTTGCCGCGACCGTTACAGACCGTCAAAATTAGCGATCACCGCGCGCGGGCTGCCAGCGCAGTGTGAACTTCGGATCCTCGTGCTCTTTCCCAGGTTCACGGATCTCTAGTTCGTAGTCACCGATCCAGCTCTCGCCACGATCGGTCTCCGTGGGCCGCTCCATCCTGGCGATCGCGAGCAGGTGCGCCCGGAATGACTCGGGCTGGCGAGCGTCCTCACACACATGCCGAGCCGGGTAGCGGCGCCCGCCGAGCCCGCGAACAGTGATCACCCACAACTGCGATGCCGCCACCGCCGCCTCGCCGGTATCGGCACTCGGACTCTCCAACGGCTCGGGAGGTCGGACAACGATTGCCCGGCGACCACGGCTTGAGGTGATGAATCCCCAGGCCTTGAGCAGTTCCATGGCGCGATGCGCGGTCCCGATTGCCACCTGGTGCTCGCCGGCGAGCTGCTTTTCGGTCGGCGCGAAATCACCCTCAGCGACAGCCCCCAACAGGATGCTGCGACGTAACTCCGCAGCGATCTTCTCGTACGGGTTCTGCGGTTCGCTCTTGGCGCGCTCGGTAGCTGCCATCGGCGCCGGTCGGCTCGGCATCCTGGTGGCAATGCCGCCGGCCGCGCGCTGGTCAGCTTCGGAGACCCACGCGGCGTAAGTCCGCAGGGTGGTCGTGCCGCCACCGGAGTGCCCGAGCCGACCCGCGACGGTCCGGACGTCGACACCCGCCGCGACCAGCTCCGTTGCCGAGTAGTGCCGGAGCTGTGCAGGTTAGTTTCGATCTCGAGGCGCTCGGCCAAGCGGTTGTAGCGCTGCGTGAGCGCCCCGGGTGTCAGGCAGGTACTGCCATCTGGAGCACCCGAGAACACGAAGGCGTCGGCAGCGAGCTTGATACCGAGGTCCTCGGCACGGGCCCGGCAACGGGCCTGATGCTCGGTGAGGACCTCGACCGTCTCCGGGTCAAGGGCAATCCGGCGCTGCTGGTGCGTCTTGAGGTCTCCCTCAGCCCAGCCGTCCGCACCCCTGTTGATCGCGCGCCGCAGCCACATCACAGCCCGGCCGGGGGTCACGTCGATCCGGGACCAGCGCAGCGCACACAGTTCACCGCGGCGCGCTCCCGTGGTCATCGCCAGCCAGATCAACGTGCCCCAGTCCGGGTCCTTCCACGCTTCGTTGACGATCCGGGCTGCCTCCGCCGCGCTCGGCGGGTGCGGGTTCGGCACGGGCGCAGCAGGAGGCTCTGCTTCAGGTAGCGGGTTGACCACGACCCACTTCCAGCGCACCGCGCGCTTGTAGGCACCGGACAGCATGAAGTGCATGTGCCGGATGGTGGTCGCGCCCAGCGGCCGGCAGCGATGCGGCGCGCAGCGGTCGTCACAATCGTGCTCGACGGTGGTGCGGTGCTGGATGGACGTGCGCCCGGAGCAGTGGTTCCGGCATCGGCGCAGCTCCGCGTAGAACGCATCGAGAGTGTCAGCGTCCAGCGCGCCGACCTTGATCTTGCCCAAAAACGGCGAGATGTGATTGCGGACATAGCCCCGGTAGAGCGTCAACGTGCTGGCGGCACCGTCGAACTGGTCGAGATAGCGCGCCAGTAGCTGATCCACCGTGGCCTTGGTTCGCGGGTTCCGCCGCTCCTCCACCTGGCTGATCAGCCGGTCCCGGACCCGGCGCGCCTGTTTATCGGCCCCGGGCCCGGGAGGAATGATTTCGATCAAGTCGTGCCGGCGCTTGGTCACCGGGTCGAGACCGACGTAGACGCGGACCCGCAGCGCCCCACTCGGTAGCTCGTCGATGCTGCCGCGAGTACGACCCGCCGCAGCCCCAGATGATCGGGTCAGGGACGCAGGCTAACACGATTCGTGTCATGAATGGTGTCACGTGGACGATACATGATCACCGAGGGGATGCATTTCCCCCAGTTAAACATGGAGCCGGTGGTCGGACTCGAACCGACGACCTACCGCTTACAAGGCGGTTGCTCTACCAACTGAGCTACACCGGCGTGCGGAGCCATCGTAGGCGAGCTCCTCAGCCGTCAGGCGAGTACCGGCCACCCGCGGGACCGGACGCCTCGCATGGCCTCGTTGCTCAGCTCGATGGCGAGGACGACGCCGAGATCCTCGAGCCGGTAGCACCGCTCCAGCCTGCGCCAGTCGCGCAGCATGTCGACCGCCGGCGGTCGAGGTGCCGCAGCCATATTCCTCGCCTACGCCTAATGGCGCCGCAGGGTTAACGAGCGCGTCGAGCGCCAAACTCAAGAGATCAAGGAGAACCTCGGGCGACTCGACAAATACTCCGCCGCTTGAAGACCTCATCAACGATCGTGTCGTTCCCCACACCGATAGACAGGCCCGAGCTGGCGATCGATGGAAAGGCGTCCATATTGACCTCTGTGGTCAAGCTTCGCCGGCGGGTGCGACAGTCATGGTGGGCGCACCGGCTTGCACCGCATCCCAGCAGAGACGCAGCCGCCTGAAACGATGATCACCTCCGCGACAGTCGGCAGGCAGCACGCACGCCGCTAGTCTGGGTAAGCGACGGAGCAGACTAGGGAGGCAATCCGTGGCCGACGCCACGAATCGGGTGTCCGCTGAGGCGAATTTCGTGGTGGTAGCCAACCGGCTGCCCATGGACTTGGAACTCCTGCCCGATGGTACGAAGCGGTGGAAGCACAGCCCGGGCGGACTGGTCACCGCGCTGGAACCGTTCCTGCGCTCACGCTGCGGTGCCTGGGTTGGCTGGCCGGGTGTTCCCGATGTCGAGATGGAGCCGGTCACTGATGGTGACATCGTCTTACATCCGGTGATGCTGTCAGAAGCGGAGATCACCGCTTACTACGAAGGCTTCTCCAACGCAACGCTCTGGCCGCTTTACCACGATGTGGTGGCTCCACCGGTATTCCACCGGCACTGGTGGAACGCCTACGTAGACGTCAACGAGCGATTCGCCGCGGCCACCGCCAAGGTCGCAGCCGATGGCGCCACCGTCTGGGTGCAAGACTACCAGTTGCAGCTGGTGCCCCAGATGCTCCGGGAACTTCGACCAGAGCTGCGGATTGGGTTCTTTTTACACATCCCGTTTCCGCCAGTGGAGCTTTTCATGCAACTGCCCTGGCGTTCTGAGCTGATCCGCGGCTTGCTCGGCGCTGACCTGGTCGGATTTCAGCTGCCCGGTGGCGCGCAGAACTTCCTGTTTCTGGCGCGCAAGCTGGCCGGGGCGTCGGCGACTAAGAGCGCGGTCCGCATGGGCACCAAACCGGGCCTGGTCGAGGCCGGTGACCGTACCGTCAAGGTCGGCGCCTTTCCCATC
This sequence comes from Pseudonocardiaceae bacterium, assembly GCA_050699875.1. Taxonomy (GTDB): domain Bacteria; phylum Actinomycetota; class Actinomycetes; order Mycobacteriales; family Pseudonocardiaceae. The sequence goes on along the minus strand of JBOHFX010000087.1, from coordinate 14,251 downwards.
TCCATCGACTCCAAGGCGTTGGACACGCTCGCTCGCGACCCATCGATCCGCCAGCGCGCCGCAGAAATCCGTCATGAGCTGGGCAACCCGGCAACCGTCGTGCTCGGCGTGGACCGCTTGGATTACACCAAGGGCATCGACGTACGGCTCCGCGCGCTGGGAGAGCTTTATGCCGAGAACAGGATTTCAGCCGACAACGTCGTCATGGTGCAGCTGGCCACGCCGTCGCGCGAACAAGTCGCGCATTACCAGCGTATGCGCGTCGACATCGAGCAAGCCGTCAGCCGGATCAACGGTGAGTTCGGCCATGTGGGCCGCCCCGCCGTGCATTACCTGCACCAGTCGGTTCCCCGCAACGAGTTAGTCGCTCTGTTCCTCGCCGCTGATGTCATGCTCGTCACCCCGGTGCGGGACGGCATGAACCTCGTGGCCAAGGAGTACGTGGCTTGCAAATACGACCTGAGCGGCGCCCTGGTTCTGTCTGAATTCGCCGGCGCGGCGGCGGAGCTGACCAGCGCCTTCCTGGTCAATCCTCATGACCTTGACGGCATCAAGAATACGATCCGACAGGCCATCACCATCGAGCCGGAGGAAGGCCGCAGGCGGATGCGTGCGCTACGCAGGCAGGTGATGACCCACGACGTGCAGCGTTGGGCGCGCTCATTCCTCGCTGTACTCGGCGAGGAATGAGCCGTACCGTACCGCCGGCATTAGTGGAGATCAAGGACAGCCAGGTCGAGCTGCTGAAGGCGCGCAGCATCGGCGATCACGTCGAACTCGGCGATCTTGTCGCCCTCGATTGTGACGGTGAGGGCCAGGAGCAGCCGTCCCCGCGGAGCCACGACAACTCCCACGGCTCCATTCACGAGCGCCGGTTGCGCGAACTGTGACCTCCGCCCGAAGACAACGGTTTCCTCTGCCACGGCTTGTGCACCGCGGACCTCTGTCGCTACGCCCGATGGCAGCGCAGCGCGGTCAGCCCGGCGCACGACGTCGGGGGCCAGCACCGCGAGCAGCGCGTTGATGTCACCGCCGCGTGCGGCGGCGAGGAAGGCATCGACGATGTGCCGGTGCCGAGCCAGTTCGGCGCCGGCAACCGCGGGTGTGCCGTGTACCCTGTGGCGCGCGCGGCTGGCGAGCTTCTTCGTGGCGATCGGTGAGCGTCCCAGGATGGGTGCGATCTGGTCGAAGGGCACGGCGAACATGTCGTGGAGCACGAATGCGATCCGCTCGGCGGGAGCCAGCGTGTCCAGCACCACGAGCAATGCGCGGCCAACCGAGTCGACCAGCAACACCTCGTGTTCCGGGTCACTCCCGTGACCAGCGTCCGTGATCTGATCGAGCACCTGCTGCCCAACCGGTTCCTCCCGTCGTGACTTGCGGGAGCGCAGCATGTCGAGGCACACGCGAGAAACGACCGTCCGCAGCCATCCAGCCAGGTTCTCGACACCGCTGACGTCAACGCGGGACAGGCGTAGCCAGGCTTCCTGGACAGCGTCGTCGGCCTCGCTCGGCGAACCGAGCATCCGGTAGGCGACCGCTCGCAGGTGGCTGCGGTGGGTCTCGAATCGTTTCGCCAGCCCCTCATGCTCGTCCATCGGTCCCCTTTGCTCGTCGTGCTTCGTCAATGTCGTGAGCACACCAAGCCGACGTGACAGGGAGAGAATCGGTGACATCCTTGCTGCACTTGGATTCCAGTTCCAGCCATTTCAGTGAATCAGTCAGTAGGCAGCTGACCGCGTCGTTCGCGGACACCTGGCGGGGGCTGCACGACTCGGCGAGCTACCGGTACCGGGACCTGGCCGCTGATCCGGTTCCGCTGGTGGGCCCTGCCTTTGTCGCACTCGGCCAGCGGGTGGAGTCACACGGGGTCGTCCCGTCGACCGGGGTGACCGCGCTGGTCGAGAGTACGGCCGAGAGGCGGGAGTGGGCGCTGACCCTGCCGCTGATCAAGGAACTGCTGGCTGCGGACACCGTGCTGGTCGGTGTCCCGATGTACAACTTCTCGGTACCCGCCTCGCTGAAGGCTTGGATCGACCGGGTGACCTTCCCCGGGGCGTTCATCGACCCAGACACCGGGAACAGCCTGCTGCACGGTACGAGGATGGTGGTGGTCACTGCGCGAGGCGGCGGCTACGGCCAGGGCACTCCCCGGGAGGCCTTCGACTTCCAAGCACCCTATCTACGGGCGTACTTCGGCAACCTTGGCGTGGCCCAGGAGGACCTGTCCTTTGTACACGCCGAGATGACCCGGGCCGCAGATGTGCCGGAGCTGGCTCGTTTCCAGCCGCTGGCGGCGAGCTCGCTGGCAGCGGCACGGGCCACGGTGACCGCGCTGGCCGCCCAGCCCCACGCAAACCTATCGACTTGCCGGTAGGCCTCGACGGTCTCGGTGACGAGCAGCATCTGCCCTCGCCGGGGAAGGAAACGGGCAGAATCCCGATGTGCCTACTCACGTAGCGCTGCTACGCGGTATCAACGTCGGGGGCCGCAACCGGGTCGCCATGACCGACCTGCGCGCGGTCGTCACCTCCCTTGCGCACACCGACGTGGCGACCTATATCCAGAGCGGCAACGTGGTGTTCACCAACGCATAGACTGACACCGCAGCGATCGCCGCAGATCTCGAGCGCGCCATCGCCGAGTCCCTCGGTGTGCGACCCAGAGTGGTGGTGCTGTCCCGCGACGAGCTGTCACAGGTGGTCACGGACAATCCCTATCCCAACGAGACTGACCCCAGATGCCTGCACGCCGCATTTACCAGCGAGCGTTCGGACCCGACGAGCTTGCCGCCATCGCCACCGCCCAGCAACGCGCCATGGACAAGAACCGCTCCAGCTCCGGCCGGGTCGGCATCTGCTGGAACGGCCCGTACGCAGCGGCCTGCTCATCAGTCAGGAACCTCACGGACCGTAGTGACCGCGATCACTTGCTTACTCCTGACCTCGACCTCGCGCACTATGATCGATCTCAGCGCCAACGGCTGTACCGCTGCTACTCAACCCCGTGGCTCAGCCCGCTCGACATGAGGGTGGCGCGCACCTGGACGGTGATGATCACTTATTCCCGCCTGTGCACCACCATGGTCTACCCCCGTACCGGCTTGCGGGGATAGGCCCTACTTTCGAGGCGCCGATCGACGCGCCATGATCTCGGCCGGGACTGTCCGCGGATCGATGCTTTCCGCTGGGGGAACCACCATCTGATGTGGGATCACCAGTACGGGGCAGGTCGCTTTCCGGATACAGCGCGCGCTTACCGAACCGAGCAATGCGGTGGCGACGCGGCCCCGACCACGCGAGCCCACCACGAGAAGGTCGGCGTCGGAGCTGGCGTGGAGGAGTAGGCCGGCCTCGTCGGGTCCGCGGTCCATGCGGATGTCGACGTCAGATACGGCCCCGGCGACCAGCCGGTGGACGATCTCGGTGAAGCGGCGACGCGCGATGTCCTCGAGCTCGGTCAGCTGAGGGACCTCGACGTTGTGGCGAGCAGCTATCGCCTCGTCCCACACGTCCCGAAACTGCCACACCCACACCACCCGTAACGCACCGGAGTTCTGCCGCGCGATCTGGGCCGCCCAGCGAACGGCTGTTGCGGCTTCATCCGAGCCGTCATATCCGGCCACGACGAGCGCGATGCCATGAGGCTCGCCTTGACGTGTCGCAGTGACTTGCCCCTCCCCTTGGCCCCGTCCCGTGGTCCCAGAGGACTCAGACATGTCTGCCATTCGGGCATCTCCCTATCAGTGGGCCCTGGCCGTGCCGGGGCGATTGCGCTGTGTTCACTGGCTCATGGGGCCGCGGCGGCAGGCAGGGCATGCCGGGTGGTGACGCCACTTCCGCGAGTTCGGTTAACACCTCATGTCCCGCACGAGCGGCCTTCGACCCACGGCTCAGCCCGGCTCGACACCGAGGGTGGCACGTACCTGGCCGGCGATGACCGCTTCTTTCCGACTGTGCATGACCGTAGTCCGGGCAGCGGCGCCGGCGGCACTGATGTCAGTGTGGGGGTCCGGCACCACGGCGGCGTTGAACGCGCCAAGCGCATCCCCGGTTCGCCGGCGCAGCCCGGCTGTGTGCTCTCTGACACCGCCGCTGAACGCCAGCACATACCGCCCGCCGAGCGCCGCGGTCATGGCGGTGATGCTACCGCGCAGCCGCTACAGCCACTCGATGGCCAGCACGGCGTTGGTGCGGCCTGCCTGCTCGGCGGCGAGCACGTCGCGCATGTCGGCCGAGCCGGCGGGTCCAAGCAGCCCGAAGTGCGTCTCCCCGGTCATGCCCTCTTCCTGGTCGACTGGGCTTTAGCCGAACGGCTCAACAGCCGGATCTGGCGGATCGATCGAATCGCCCCGCTGGCCGCGCCGAGAAGCCTCGCGAAATGGTCTCCGTGTACCGGATTCTGCTCTTCGACATTTCGACGGCACGCTGGTGTCGACCGGTGTCGACCGGTGTCGACCGGTGGCGCGGGCGCGGCGTGAACCGTTGCACCCAGCGGTAGATGGTCACGTGATCAACGGTGATACCGATAGCGAGCGCCGCTGACTGGTCGTACGGGAGCCATCGATGAGTTCCTGCCGTTTGGTCAGTGAGGTCAGGTTTTAGGCGTGCGGCCACGATCGATCAGTGACCGTGCCCAGCGTTGCCACACCTCAGCCAGTTCCGGCGCGGCCAGTATCTCAGCGGTCCGCGAGCGGTCGCGGTGGTAGGCCTCGTCGACCGCGTGGACGGTGACGCCGTGGGTTGGCCGGTGCTCGAGTAGTAGGTCATCCCCGGCAGCAAGGGTGCCCGCTTCGAGGATGCGTAGATAAGCACCGGGCCGGCCGACGGCGGCGAACAGCCGGGGGAAGCCGTCCTGGCCTATCCGGATCCCCAACTTGTAGCACGGCACCCGCGGACCGCAGACCTCGAGCAACACGTCGTTGATCCGCCAGCGTTCCCCGATCACCGCCTCGGTCACCTGCACCCCGGCAAGGGTGAGGTTCTCCCCGAACACGCCAGACTGCAGCGGAGCACCGAGCCCGTCGGACCACCAGCCGAGATCCTCGCGGGCATAGGCGTAGACGGCCTTGTCCGGGCCGCCGTGCACCGTGCGATCGGCCTGGTCGTCGCCGGTGATGTTCACCCCCTGCACCGCGACAGGCCCCTCGACGGGGTTCTTGAAGATCGATGTCAGCACGTCCCGGTCGCGCCACCGCACCAGCTTCGGCGCGCCTACGTTGACCGACACGATCCGACCGTGCGACGCGGTCAACCGGTCACCACCGGTTGGAGTACCTCGACGTCATCCCGGTAGAGCCGGTAGGCCACGGAGTACTCCATCACCCGGGCCACCTCCTCGATGAAGTCCTCGCCATAGCCGGCACAGCGCAGCAGGTGAAACCCCATCTCCATGCCTGACGTCATCCCGCCGGCAGTGATCACACGACCGGCGTCGACGATCCGGGCCCGGCTGATCCGGCAGGCCGGGGCGGTGTCGGCAAGCCGGTCAATCGGCACCTTGCCCGCTGCCGCCGACTCGGCCCGATCCGGCTCCTTGCGACTGGTGGCCGGCAGTCTGTCGAGCAGCCCCCATCTGCCCGTAGATCCACGAGCCGGTACAGACGCTGGTGAGCATTGTCTGCTCGGGAAGCGATCGGATGAACTCCTGCAGCCGGGCGTTGCGGATCTCCTGGCGCAGCCCGAACCCGCCGGGGATGAGGAAGGCGTCCATCGCGGGTCGATCGGCGAAGCTGTAATTCGGTAGCACACCGTGAACCCGCCTGTACCTGTACCGGGCGCTGCGCGTCGGCGACGAGGAACGCATCCAGCTCCGGGTCGAAACGGCGGGCGACCGCGAATACCCCGTGCGGTGCCGCGAAATCGACGATCTCTGCGTCCTCGCAGACGTAGATTCGCAACCGGAAACCACTGGTCGCCATACGGACGCTCCTATGCCTGATGGAAAACGGTCGTTCTCTCGAGTGTAGATAACGACCGTTCTCCGTCAAGCAGACCCAGCCAACTATGCTGGCCGTCGATGACTGTCCTGCTTCCAGAGACGCCTGACTCGACCGCGGCGCAGCGGATCCTGGACGCCGCCGAGCGGCTGTTCTACGCCTGCGGTGTGCAGGCGGTGGGGATCGACGCGGTCGTTGCCGAGGCCGGAGTCGGCGTGAAGACCCTTTACGCTCACTTCGGTTCCAAGGACCGGCTCGTCGAGGCGTACCTGCGCCGCCGCAACCAGCGCTGGTTGGACTGGCTCCGGGCGCGGATCGAGCAGGCCACCGGACGCAACCGGGTGTTCGCCGTGTTCGACGCTCTCGGTGACTGGTTCGCCGAGCCGGGCTTCAACGGTTGTGCCTTCATCAACGTGGCCGGAGAGCTGCACACAAGTTCTACTGCCCGGGCGATCGCGCGCGAGCACAGTCTCGGCCTTCGCGCGCTGCTGCATCGGGCTGCGCGCGACGCCGCGGTGGACGACCCCGAGACCCTTGCCGACCGGCTCATGTTGCTGGTCGAGGGCGCGATCGTCACCGCTCATGTCGAAGGTGACGGGCTCGCGGCCGCCCGGGCCAGGGCCGCAGCAGCCGCCCTGCTGGAGCGCGCGGGCTGAGATCAGGCCGGTGGTGGCAGGGTGGTCGCGGAGAGGTTCCAGTAAACGATCACCGGGCGGTCGTGCTCATAGCCCAGCCCGGATACCGATCCCGCGGACAGCGCCAGCAGCGCACCGGCCTGCGGCTGCAACCCGAGCCAGCGGGCGGCCAACACCCGCAGGTCATGCCCGTGCCCGACGAGCGCGACGTCCTGGCCTGCCTGCAACGTGGGCCGGACCCGGGCCAGCACCCGGTCAGCTCGCTGCGCGACCTGCTCAGGCGTCTCGCCCGGGGTCGCTCCGGCCGGTACCGGATCCGTCCAGATCCGCCAGGACCGGCCCAGCTCGGCGCTGATCTCGGCTGTCGTCCGCCCCTCGTAACCGCCGTAATCCCATTCGGCGAGGTCAGGCTCCACTTCCGGGCCCGGCCAACTCAGCAGCTCGGCGGTGCGCCGGGCGCGCAGCCGCGGGCTGGTCAACACCAACCCGAACCGGTGGCCGTCGAGCAGCGGTCGGAGCTGCACAACCTGGATCTCCCCGTCAGGCGTCAGCGGAATGTCGGTCACTCCGGTGTGCTGTCCCGTCGCGCTCCACTCGGTCTCGCCATGCCTGACCAGCACCAGTTCACCCATTCCGCCCCCCGGATCCGGCTGACTTGGCGATCATCGCAGATCTACAGCCAGGTCAGGGTGCGGCCATGTGGATGGGCCACGCCGAGCACGTCTTCGTCCAGCGACACCACGTGACGTCCGTCGACCTCGACGCCCTCGGGAATCTGGTGGACGAGGCGGGGCAAGACCTTGGAGCCTTCGGCGCCCAGGCGGTGCGCGCCATGGCGGGCCGGCATGCCGACGAAGGCATCCCGCTGATGCGGCTCGACCTGAGACAGCGTGGCGCTGTGCACGACGACGACAGTGGCGTCGCTGGGAGCCTGCGCCAGCAGCTCTGGTAGATCGAGGACGAGGTCGCCGCTGTCGATGCGCGGAGCCATATCGGCGGCGACGTCCAGAGCGGCGCGCAGGGTCCGAGCGCGGTCGTCGTGCTCGGGCCACACCAGGCACTGCAGCCACCGCCGGGCGTCCGGGTCGCTGGCATCGATCGGGCTGAGGTCCAGCCCGGCTCGCCAGACGATGTCCGGCACCGCGTCGGGTAGCGGCACGAGGCCATCGACGCTGCAGGACACGGTGACCGGGCCGTCTGCTGGGCCGACCCAGTGGTCGACTCCGGGACCGGTGTAGTGGTACCGCCAGACGTCGTAGAGCAGGCACAACCCGGCGCTGGCGCCGACCTCGATGAGCGCGAGCGGTCCGCGCAACTGGGCCAGCGCCGGCAGCAGCGTGGCGCAGCGGGCGGCCTCGTTGGTCTGCGTCCGGCGGGTCCGCATGACCTCCCGCACTGCCTCGGGATGCTGGTGCAGCCAGGACAATGCCGCGGCTTGATCGCCAACGTCAACGTCGTGCCAGCGCAAGGCACCGAAAAGCAGGTTCGGCTGACGCTTGGCTGGCTCCATGGTCTCGAGGAACGCAACAGCGGCGGGATCCTCGGCGACGGCCAGCGCAAGCCGCTCGTAGATCGCGGACGACCCGTGTGCCTCGATCTGCGCCCAACGCCGGTACAGATCGACGGTTTCTGCTGCGCTCATTCGCCCATCTTCGCTGCCCGCTGGACGTGCTGAGCCCACGTAGCAGCCCCGCTCGCTGGCCCGACCAGCTCCTTGGCCGAGCCCGGCAACACCGTCCAGCACGATGATCGCCGTTTGGGAAGAAGGAACCGCGCTCAGCGCGGCTGATTCTTCCCAAATATCGATCATGACCGAACACGCGCTGTGCGCGGCGGCTTCATGGCAGCAACCGCCTGGGACTGGAGTCGTCAGACGCTACGGGCACGAGCCGTTGACACAAGGCGTCTCGAGCAACCGCCGAGGGCCGGGACCGTGCTTGGCGAGCTGGTCGTAGGGGTTGGCCAACCGGCAACGGTCGATGGAGAGACACCCGCAGCCTACGCACTCGGAAAAGTCGTCCCGAAGCTGCTGGAGATGGCGTATCCGCGCATCGAGCTCGGCCCGCCAGCTTTGGGATATCCGTTGCCAGTCTTGCCGGGTGGGAGTGCGGCCATCCGGTAACAGCTCCAGCACGGCGGCAATGTCAGCCAGGGGAATCCCGACTCGCTGGGCGATACGGATCAGCGCCACCCGCCGGAGCACGTCCCGCTTGTAGCGGCGCTGGTTGCCGGACGTACGCCGGCTACTGATCAGGCCCTGGCGCTCGTAGAAGTGCAGCGCCGAGACCGCCACACCGCTGCGCGCGGCGAGTTGCCCGACGGTGAGCTCAGCCTGCAGCTGCGTTGGTTCCGCCATCGCCACCCTCACATTTCGCTTGACCTAAACAATAGTTGAGGCGATAACGTCCCGGCCATGGCCCCCACTGCAGGCATGTTCGCGCTCGCAATGGTCGTGGGCAGCGTGCGAGAAGGCCGGTTCGGTCCAGTCGTGGCCGGCTGGCTCGCCAGCCAGGCCAAGCAACGCGACGACGTGAGCGTCGACGTCATCGACCTCGCCGATATCCCGATCCCCGGCATCAACTTCACCTCCCGGATCGGCGCCGCCGACGCCTTCGTCATCGTCACCCCCGAGTACAACCACGGCTACCCCGGACCGCTGAAGACCGCGATCGACTCGGTAGGCCGGGAGTGGCAGGCCAAGCCGGTCGGGTTCGTCTCCTACGGCGGTCTGTCCGGCGGGCTTCGCGCGATCGAGCAACTGCGGAGCGTGTTCGCCGAACTCCATACGGTTACCATCCGGGATACGGTGAGCTTCCACGGGGCACGCGGACGGTTCGACGAGCATGGGGCACCGCGGGAAACCGATGTGGTCAACGCGGCCGCCGGCGTACTTCTGGACCAGCTGGCATGGTGGGCGCACGCCCTCCGGGACGCGAGGGCGGCTTGCCCTTACGGCCAACCCATCGGAAGTCGAAGTCTGTGAAGGTCCTGTCGTGCTCGGAGCGCTGGTGGCGATAGCCAGTGGTGGTGGACCGGGCGGTCCTACGCTCGCGCACTAACCCACCTCCCATCAGAGGCACCCGCGGCCGGGGGGCCCGAGAACTCGACACCGCGGACGTCCTATCCCACTGGGGACGTCGGTAGCGTCGAGTTCACGACGTCGAACGGCGGGGAGGCCCCCAGCAGTGAGGGTCAACTCTCGGGTGGGGTCTTGACGACGCCGATCAGGTGCCCCTCGGGATCGTGGAAAAGGCCGATCTCGATGTCCTCCATCACCTTCTCCGGGCCCATCATGCGCGACCCGCCGAGGCTCTCGGCCTTGGCGAGCGCCGCTTCTACGTCGGGGATCCCGACGTAGAAGGTCACGTGACCGGGATAGCCCTCCGGGGCGACTCCGATGCCGCCACCGATTCCGCCGCCGGCGGGCGCAACGGTGCCGTAGTTCAGCGGGTTGTCAGTGTTGATCTCCCACTCGAAAAGGTCGGAGTAGAAGGACCGCAGCGCAGCGATGTCCTTACCCAAGACCTCGAAGTGCACAACCGGCTGTCCCATGGTGTCTCCTTTCCGGCGCCGGCGTTCCGGCGCTGCACGATTTTCAAGCCTTCTCCGGTATGACGCGGCGGCGAACGAAAGCTCATCGCTACGGCCCCTGCCCGATCCCGGAAGTCTCTCCGAGGTCGGCGGTGCCGATTCTGGACGGCGCAGCCCAGTCGTGAGGCGGCAGCCAGCAGACACCGGTCGGCGTTCCACAGTCTGGCATCGGCCGTCAGTCGCGTCGCCGCGAGCAGCAAGGTGACCGAGAGCCAGCTCACCGACCACCCATGGGTGACCGAGAACCTGGCCGTTGTCGAGCAACGGCTGTGTGACGGGCAACGTTTACTCGCCCCGACTGGACGTCGCACCCGATCATGTTCAATGCTCACGGCGTGACTTCCGCACAAGAGCGCCACGGTGTCCGGGTCGGCGTCCTCCGAGAATCGCGAGACGGTGAGCGTCGCGTCGCCCTGGTACCCAAGATGGTCGAGAAGCTGACCAGCCGAGGCATGCAGGTCACCGTCGAGCCCGGTGCCGGGGTGGGCGCGTTGATGCCCGACGAGCTGTTCATCGAGGCCGGCGCGACCATCGACGACCCCTGGGACGCCGATGTAGTGGTCAAGGTGGCGCCGCCGACCGCCGAGGAGATCGGGCGGCTGCACCGTGGGTCGGTACTGATCGGGTTTCTCGCCCCACGCTCCGACCCAGAGATCGCCACGAAGCTACGTGAGGCCGGCGTGACCGCGTTCGCCATGGAATCGATCCCGCGGATCTCGCGCGCGCAGTCGATGGACGCGCTGTCCTCGCAAGCCAACGTGGCCGGGTACAAGGCGGTGCTACAAGCTGCTGACCTGTCCACCCGGTTCTTCCCGATGCTCACCACCGCCGCCGGCACCGTCAAGCCGGCTACTGCGCTGGTGCTCGGCGTGGGGGTGGCCGGGCTGCAGGCGCTGGCCACGGCCAGGCGCCTTGGAGCCAGAACCACCGGCTACGACGTGCGGCCCGAGGTTGCCGACCAGGTGCGTTCGCTGGGCGCGAAATGGCTCGACCTGGGCATTGAGGCGGCCGGTGAGGGCGGGTACGCCCGCGAGCTGACCGAGGACGAGCGAGCCGAGCAGAAGCAGCGGCTGACCGATGCGATCAGCGGTTTCGACATCGTGATCACCACTGCGTTGGTACCTGGACGCAAGGCTCCCATCCTGGTCACCGCCGAGGCGGTGAAAGGGATGCGGCCCGGCAGCGTGATCGTCGACCTGGCCGGGGAGACCGGCGGCAACTGCGAGCTGACCGAACCGGGTGAGGTCGTGGTGCGCCACGACGTGACGATCGCCTCGCCGCTGAACCTGCCCGCCACGATGCCCGAGCACGCCAGCGAGTTGTACGCCCGCAACGTGACGTCTCTGCTGGAGCTTATGGTTGACGATGCGGGTCGGCTGACACCGGACTCCGATGACGAGGTGCTGGTGCGCTCCTGCATCACCCGGGAAGGGGACGACTGCTGATGCTGCTCGCCAACCTGGCGATCCTGGTGCTGGCCGGTTTCGTCGGCTTCGCGGTGATCTCGAAGGTGCCCAACACCCTGCACACGCCGTTGATGTCCGGCACGAACGCCATTCACGGCATCGTGCTGCTGGGCGGCATCGTGGTGCTCGGCTTGGGCCACGACCTCAGCGTCTTCGACAAGCTGCTGGCGGTGGTGGCGATCGCGTTCGGCACCATCAACGTGGTCGGTGGCTTCCTGGTCACCGACCGGATGCTCGGGATGTTCAAGGGCAAACAGCCGGCCCGCGCTGGGGTCCGACAAGGGGCCGCAAAGGGCGCGGAAGACGCTGAGCAGCGATGACGACTCTGGTCTACGTCCTTTACATCGTCGCCTTCGCGCTGTTCATCTACGGCCTGATGGGGCTGACCGGGCCGCGCACCGCCGTGCGCGGCAACCTGATCGCGGCGGCGGGAATGGCGATCGCGGTGGCAGCGACCGTGCTCATCCCGGGAGTGAGCAACTGGGTGCTCATCGTGCTGGGGGTGGTGATCGGCACCGTGCTCGGGGTGCCGGCCGCCAGGCAGGTGAAGATGACCGCGATGCCACAGATGGTGGCGCTGTTCAACGGCGTCGGCGGCGGAGCGGTCGCGCTGATCGCCTGGGTGGAGTTCAACACCACCGCCGGGTTCACCGAGGAGCCCGCGTACGTGATGATCGCGTCCCTGTTCGGCGCGATCGTCGGCTCGGTGTCGTTCTGGGGGTCGCTGGTGGCCTTCGGCAAGCTGCAGGAGCTCATCCCCGGCCGGCCGATCAGCCTGGGCAAGCCACAGCAGCTGGTCAACGTACTGGCGCTGCTGACGGCACTGGCCTGCGCGGTCGCGATCGGCTTCGGTAACGACTCCCAACTGCTGATCATCGGCACGCTGGTGTTCGCCGCGGCGTTGGGGCTGTTGGTCGTGCTGCCGATTGGCGGCGCCGACATGCCGGTGGTGATCTCGCTGCTCAACGCGGCGACCGGGCTGTCAGCCGCGGCGGCCGGATTGGCGCTGAACAACACCGCGATGATCGTTGCCGGCATGATCGTCGGTGCTTCGGGTTCGATCCTCACCAACCTGATGGCCAAGGCGATGAACCGATCCATCCCGGCGATAGTCGCCGGCGGGTTCGGCGGTGGCGGCGTCGCGGCGGCCGGTCGTGAGCTCGGCGACAAGACTTACCGGGAGACCAGCGCGGCCGACGCAGCGGTCCAGATGGCTTACGCCAACCAGGTCGTCGTGGTGCCTGGTTACGGGATGGCGGTGGCGCAGGCCCAGCACGCCGTGAAGGACATGGCCCGCCTGCTCGAGGACAAGGGCGTCGAGGTCAAGTACGCCATTCACCCGGTGGCGGGCCGGATGCCCGGGCACATGAACGTGCTGCTCGCCGAGGCCGACGTGCCCTACGAGCAACTCAAGGAGATGGACGAGATCAACGACGAGTTCGGCCGCACGGACGTCTCGATCGTGATCGGCGCCAACGACGTCACGAACCCCGACGCGCGCCTGAAGGCCGACTCGCCGATCTACGGCATGCCGATCCTCAACGTCGACGAGAGCCGCTCGATCATCGTGCTCAAGCGCGGCATGGCGGCGGGCTTCGCGGGCGTCGACAACGCCCTCTACTTCGACCCCAAGACCGCGATGCTCTTCGGCGACGCCAAGGCGTCGGTGGGCGAGCTGGCCGAGGAGCTCAAGGGCATCTGAGGTACCGGGCTGGATAGTCCGGGCCGGTGGGGGAAGACTGGGCCCATGAGCCAGCCCGCGGTCATCGACAGCGCCGAACTGGGCCTCTTCGGCCCCGACTCGGTGACCTGGCAGCTGCACGCGGACCCGGCGATGCTGGTGGCGGGCGTGCGCAGCCTGTTCCTGCAGGCCCTGCACCCCAGGGCGGTCACGGGCGTGGTGCAGAACTCCGACTTCCGCGAGGACCCGCTCGGCAGGCTCATGCGCACCGCGGACTTCATCGGCCGGATCACCTACGGCACCGTCGCCGAGGCGCAGGCCGCCGGGCAGCGCATCCGGCGCGTGCACCGGGCGCTCTCGGCCACCGACGCCGAGACCGGCGAGCGCTACGGCATCGACGACCCGGAGCTGCTGCTGTGGGTGCACTGCACCGAGGTCGGCTCGTTCCTGTCCGTCGCCAACCGCGCGGGCTACCCCATCGGCAAGTCCCACGCCGATCGCTACCTGCACGAACAGCGCACCAGCGCCGGGCTCGTCGGCATCGACGAGGACACCGTGCCCAGCACGGTCGAGGAGCTGCGGGAGTACTTCACCGGGATGTACCCGACTCTGCGGCACACGCCCGACGCGGCCGTGATCGGCGATTTCCTGCACCGCCCGCCGGTGAAAGGCGCGCTCGCGATGGGTGTACCCCTATACCAGGTCGCGATCGCTCGGTTGGCCTATTCGATGCAACCGGCGTGGGCGCGTCGGATCTGGGGCGAGCGGGGCTATCCGGAAACGGTCGCCACCGGCCTGCTGCGCGGCCTGCGCGTCGCCGCGCTCTCGGTGCCCGAGCGGCTATTGGGCGACCGAGTGGGCGAAACCGCCGCGGACGAGGCCGTCCGCAGGCTGGGCGAGTGGGCGACGCCGTCGCCGAAGCGGTTGCCCCCGGCGTGAC
>JBOHFX010000086.1:0-17207 GCA_050699875.1 Pseudonocardiaceae bacterium | reverse complement strand
CGTGTGGGCTGGGCTCAAACGTGCGTCACGTCGAGTTCACGGCCGCGCGGGACGGCTGCGATGGGCACGTCAGGCGGGTCGGAGGCTGGGCTCGACGTTGTGGATCGTTACGGAGCCCAGCAACCGCTCCAAGGCGGCCTCGACGTCTTCTTTCCACGTCAGCGCGGTACGCAGCTCCAGCCGCAGCCGAGGCCAGCGGGGATGTGCGTGCACCGTTTTGAACCCGACCTGCTGCAGGAATTCGGCCGGCACCACGCAGCTGGACTCCTGGTCGGGTTTGGCGTCACCGAAGGCCTCGACGGCCTTCACACCGCGCCGGGTGAGATCCTTGGCGACCGCCTGCACCAGCATCCGGCCCAAGCCGCCGCCGCCGAACTCCGGAAGCACCTTCAGCGCGGTGAGCAACACGGCATCGGCGCTGACCGGCGAGGTGGGAAACGCCAACGCTCGCGGCACCGCTGCCGGCGGGGAGTACAGCACATAGCCGGCCGGCACGTCGCCGGACATCACGATCCGACCGCAGGAGCCCCACTCCAGCAGGACGCTGGAGACCCAGGCCTCCTTCTCCAGTTCGGTCTGCCCGAAGTCCTCGGCCTGCTCCCGGATATGCGGGGCAAGCTCCCAGAACACGCAACGCCGGCACTTCTTGGGCAGTAGATCGAGATTGTCCAGGGTTACGCCGACCACTCGACGTGACACCGCGCCTCCCTGAACTCCACGAGCGCTTATCGCCGCGCGCAGCATATGCCGCTGGCCAGCCGTAGTGAAGGCCCAGCAGTAGAAGGCGCTGGGGCACCCTGGCACGGCCTCTACACTGCCAGGGGACCTCCAAGCGCAG
Organism: Pseudonocardiaceae bacterium; assembly: GCA_050699875.1. Lineage (GTDB taxonomy): Bacteria > Actinomycetota > Actinomycetes > Mycobacteriales > Pseudonocardiaceae. The sequence goes on along the minus strand of JBOHFX010000086.1, from coordinate 16,369 downwards.
CAAAGGCGGCGCCATGAAGCCCGAAGCAACCGGCGACCAGCAGTCGCTTGCCGGCTCAGCCGGCCAGATTCCGGTTGCCGGCTCAGCCGGCCGGCTGACCCGGTCCAGGCAACGCGATCTCGATCCACACCTGCACCGCTACGCGCAGCGCACCGCAGGCATGACCGCCTCCGAGATCCGCGCATTGTTCGCGGTGGCCAGCCGCCCCGAGGTGGTGTCGCTGGCCGGCGGCATGCCCTACCTTCCCGCGCTACCGCTGGACTCGCTGGCCGGCGACGTCGCCCAGATGATCGCCACCGACGGGATGGCGGCACTGCAGTACGGCTCAGCGCAAGGCATCCCGGAGCTGCGGGAACGGATCTGCGAAATCATGGCGCTGGAAGGAATCCGGGCGCACGCCGACGACGTCACGGTCACCGTCGGTTCCCAGATGGCGCTGGACATGGTCACCCGGATCTTCTGCGACCCCGGCGACGTAGTGCTCGCCGAGGCACCGTCCTACGTCGGGGCACTCACGACTTTCGCCTCCTACCAGGCGCAGGTGGTGCAGGTGTCGATGGACGACGACGGACTGGTCCCCGAGGAGCTGGATGCGGCACTGCGGTCGCTGCGCGCCCAGGGCCGGACCCCCAAGTTCCTGTACACGATCCCGAACTTCCACAACCCGGCAGGCGTCACGCTGGCCGTGGCCCGCCGTGCCGAGGTACTGCGGCTGTGCGCCGAACACCGGGTGCTGGTCGTGGAGGACAACCCGTACGGGTTGCTGGGCTTTGACGGCCAGATCTATCCGGCGATGCGCGCCACTGACCCGGACAACGTCGTCTACCTGGGCTCGTTCTCCAAGACCTTCGCGCCCGGGTTGCGGGTCGGGTGGGTGCTGGCGCCCCACGCAGTGCGGGAGAAACTGGTGTTGGCCGCGGAGTCGGCCACCCTGTGCCCACCGGCGTTCACCCAGTACGTGGTGTCCTGCTACCTGGCCCAGCATGACTGGAAGGGTCAGATCAAGACCTACCGGGAGGCCTACCGGGACCGCCGGGACGCCATGCTCGTGGGGTTGGCGCAACACCTGCCGCCGGGATGCCGGTGGACCCATCCCGCCGGCGGGTTCTACGTCTGGCTCACGGTGCCCGAGGGCTTGGACACCAAAGCGATGCTGCCCCGGGCGGTGACGCAGCGGGTGGCCTACGTCCCGGGCACTGCCTTCTACGCCGACGGGCTCGGCAGCCGCCAGATGCGGCTGTCATTCTGCTACCCGACACCTGCGCGGATCACCGAAGGGGTGCGCCGGTTGGCCGCTGTGCTGGGCGGTGAGCTCGAACTGCTTCATACGTTCGGTAGCGTGCGTCCACGCACGATGTTCGGTCCGCAGTCCCCGTCCCCGGACACCGCGTAAGGTCCGTCCACTTCAGGGAGTCCCCGGTGACTGATCGCACGGTCGCTGTCCTGGCCGGTGGGCTGTCGCACGAGCGCGACGTGTCGTTGCGCTCCGGGCGCAGGCTGTCCAGCGCGCTGCGCGACGTCGGGCTGCACGTCGAGGAGTGGGACATCGACGGCACGCTGGTCGGCCGGCTCAGTGTCAGCCTGCCGGACGCCGTCGTGGTGGCGCTGCACGGTGGGGTGGGTGAGAACGGCGCCGTGCAGTCGGTGCTGGAGTTGTTGCGGGTGCCGTTCGTGGGCGCCGACCCGCGGGCCTGCCGCCGGGCCTGGGACAAGCCGACCGCCAAGGACGAACTGGTTCGCGCCGGGCTGACCACGCCGGATTGGGTCGCACTGCCGCACGCCACTTTCCGCGACCTCGGCGCCCACGAGGTGCTCGACGCGCTGGTCGACCGGCTCGGTCTGCCGCTGATCCTCAAACCACCCCAGGGTGGGTCCGCGCTGGGTGTCCATGTGGTGCGCGAGTACACCGAGCTACCGGGCGCCATGGTCGGCTGCCTGGCCTACGGGGATACCGTCCTGGCCGAGCGCTTCGTCGAGGGCGTCGAGGTCGCGGTCACGGTGCTCGACGAGCCGGACGGACCCCGGGCGCTGCCGGCGGTGGAGATCAACCCCGTGTCCGGCTTCTACGACTACGCGGCCCGCTACACCGCTGGGTTGGCCACCTTCCACGCGCCGGCCCGGCTCGACCCCGCCGCAGCCGCCGCGGCGGCCGATCTGGCCCTGAGTGCGCACCGGGTGCTCGGGTTGCGCGACGTGTCCCGAACCGACGCGGTGGTGGATCCCGACGGCGTGGCGCACTTCCTCGAGGTCAATGTCGCTCCGGGATTGACCGAGACGTCGCTGCTACCGATGGCGATCGAGTCCGACGGCGCGGAGCTGGGCGCGGTGTTCGCCGAACTGGTGGAACGAGCCGTCGCCCGCGCCTGAATCGCTCCGTTGTGACGGTTATCCGGCGGCGGTACCAGGTGAAGGGGTCAGGGCGTCAAGGGCAGCGGGGCGCGGGGCGGGGGATCCGTAGCCGGTCAACCGGGCCCGGAGTGCTGCGGCAACCAGGGCCGGGTGAAACAACAGTGCGGGCGAACCCATGAGGTGGTAAACACGCGCCAGCACAGCGTGTGCGCGCAGGTTTCCGTGAATGGCCAGGCGACTGAGCTGTCGAGTCCACCGGCCCAGCAGCGCCTGCGGGAGATTCTGACTGCCAGTGCTGGTCGGATAGCGCAGATCCTCACTGGCGGCGATGGCCCATGGCAGGAACACGACGGTGGCGAACTTCTGGAGCAGTCGACGGGCATAGCCCGGCGCCAGACCGGTAACGAACGCCCGGCGTAAGAGCAGGGCTTCGCAGGCCGCGACCGTGATGCCTTGCCCATAAATCGGATTGAATGCACAGAATGCGTCCCCGACAACGAGCAGTCCATCGGGCCAGTCGGGGACCTGCTCGTAGTGGTGACGGCGGTTGGCGGTTTGGCGATGCACGGCGACGTCGCTGATCGGCTCGGCGTGGTGCACCAACTCCGCCAGTGCCGGATCCGGCAACCGCTGGAGAAACGACACGAATCCCGCAGCGTCGCGCGGGGGCCGGTGCTCCGCGCAGCCGACCGCAGTCACTACCCAGCGGCTGTCCTCTACCGGCAACGCCATACCACCGGTCAACCTTGCCGGCGTCTGCTGGATGACGACGCCCGCTGCACCGACCTGAGATGGGGCAGCGGCGTACATCCGGGTGGCGTAACCCACAGCTGCATCGACGGTAGACACCGGTGCCGGCCCCACACCCGCGTCGGCCAGCCATACCGGTAGCCGCGAGCTGCGGCCAGAAGCATCGACCACGAGATCGGCCAGCACGGTGGATCCATCCGCCAGACCCACCTCCCACCACTGAGCGCAACGCTGGAGGCCTACCACTTTGGAACCGGCGCGGATCTGCACCCCGGGCAGCCCCTGCACCTTGCGCCGCACCACGTGCTCAAACAGCGGTCGGGTCAGCGACAACACCTCGAACGCGGGTTGACCGATCGGCAACCACCCCTGCTCGGCAAGCCACGGCAGGTCACCGGTGTCAAGTGGCACCGCACCAAGACCGAGCAGCTCCTGCCGCGACCCGGGCAGCAACTCCTCCAGCGCAAGCAGGCCACGGAAGAGGAACACGTGTGGCTGCTCCCCCTGAGGCACCCCAGCCCGAGGCCGCGGGCCGTCGGGCAGAGTGTCGCGCTCGAGCACCGTTACCGAGTTACCCCTGCCCGCTGCGGCGGCAGCCGCAAACAACCCCGCCACGCTCGCCCCCACGACGACGACCCGCCACGGCTGTTCCTCCTGGATTTCAGCGCCCACCACACCTCCACTCCTGAAGCACGCTCTCACAGATCCTAAACTTGCTGGGTCAGCGTGGTCGGACTCGTGAAGGCGTGACTGGCTGGCCCGGCGCGTGACTCTTGCGGCTGTATGCACTTGCAACGGGAGGTGCCGTACCGGCATCGACCACTTGGCGTTCGCCGCAGCCGACCGAGCCGAGCTCGAAGAATGGCAGGCGCACTTCGCGCGACTGGGCGTTGACTACACTCCGATCGTGAGCCGGGACTACGGTGACGTCTTGACTTTCCGACATCCAGACGGCATCCAATTCGAACTTTTCGTGCTCAGTGCGGCTAAGGCTGCCGAGGCTGGCTTCGACGTGGCGCCGTGACCGTCGATTAGCCGACGGCGGATCGGCGCTGGATGTGACGGGGAACCGCGGCCTCGTCGATGAGTGCCACGGCGAGGTCTGCCGCCGGAGATACCGCTTGTGCCGTTCCGAGACATCAGCACCTGGTTACTCTCGATCCGGAAGCGGCCGGGTCGTAGTCCAACCACATGTCCTGAACGATGTCCTCTACCTCTACCTCGGCGGCTGACGGCCAGGTCTTGTCAGGGTGCCGGTTTAGCATCGGGTCATGTCGACGGTGCCGGTGTGGCAGGGCAGTGATGCCGAGTTGCTCGCCGAGCTCTGCACGTTGGAGACCCGATTGCATTCGACGTGGACACGGATGTTGTCGGTAATCACCGAAATCGATTCTCGGGGCACAGCTGTAACAACTGGGTATGGCACGACCGTCGAACTGGTGCGCGCGGTCGCGCGGGTCTCGCGGGGTGAAGCGCGCTCCCGGGTCGCGGCGGCAGCTGATGTGCTGCCCGGGCGAGGGCTGGGTGGCGCTCCGGTGCCGCCACGGCTCGCTCAGACCGCCGCGGCGGTGGCCGAGCACGCGATCGGGGCCGCTGACGTCGCGGTGATCCGCTCGGTGCTGGCCCGTATCCCCCCGCACCTGGGTGATGAGAAGCGGGCCGAGGTGGAGGCGGAGTTGGCCCGCCACGCCCGCACCTTGGACGCCGGGCAGCTGGCGGTGCTGGGCAAGCGGATCCTGACCTACCTTGATCAAGACGGTCGTCCACCCAAAGACTCTCCCGAGTCCCGCCGGCGGCTGCGTTTCCACGACCGGGACGGCGGCTTTGAACTGCGGGGATGGCTTGATCGGAGGCCGCCGAGATCGTCCGATCAGCGTTGAGCCCGCTGGCCGCACCCCGCCCGGCCACCGACACCGAGGTCGACCTGCGGGATGCCGCGCAGCGCGACGCCGACGCTCTGGTCGACCTCGCCCAACGGGCGCTGGAAGGCGGTGACCTACCCACCGAGGGCGGGGAACGTCCGCAGGTGGTGGTGACGGTGAGCCTGGCCGTGCTGCAGGGCCGGATCGGCTCAGCGTCGCTGGCCCTGGGCGGCCCGATCAACGCCGACGTGGCCCGCCGCATCGCCTGTGACGCGCGGGTGATCCCGGTGGTGCTGGGCACTCGGGGTGAGCCGCTGGACGTCGGACGTGCCAGCCAGTCGGTGCCAGCGGCGATCCGCCGCGCGGTGATCGTCCGAGATCGCGGGTGTGCCTTTCCGGGCTGTACTGTGCCGGCCCGCTGGTGCGAAATTCATCACATCGTTTTTTGGGCCGACGGAGGACCGACTAGCGTCGGAAACTGCGTTGCGCTGTGCGGTCGGCACCATCGCCTCGTGCACCATTCCCACTGGCGGATCGAGATGTCCGAAGGCATTCCACAGTTCCACCCACCACCCTGGTTTGGGGGACCTCCACGCCGAAACCCACTCCACTCCGCCCCCGACCTGATCCGAATCCGCGAGTAGTCCCAGACGCCTACCTTGCCAGGGCAAGACTCGGGTTCGCGTGGTCCGCGCGCAGCAGGCCCTGGGTCTAGCGGCATGCCGGTGCTGATAATGCTCCGATCTGTTGTGCGCAGTGCAGTATCGCTTCGGTACTGCGATCGGCGTCGGAGTCTGTGGTATTCCAACCGGAGACGCTGATGCGCATCGCGACTCGTGCACCGGTGGTAGCCACCGTCGCCGCTGAGCCGGCCTCGTCCAACAAGGACAGTGTCGTTAATGGATTGCTCAGGTAGTGGCTCCTTGAAGCGATCCAGGTCCGCCAACGCGTCGGGTGTTGGCGCCACCGGCCGGTGATCGACATTGTCGACGTACCGGTGTGCCCGGCGTGCCGCCTCTCCGAGCAACTCGTCGCGTCCAGTCCACGTTGAGGCATCGCTCACCGGCTCGCTCCCCCTTGTTGACATACAACCGGTTCTCAGTCAGATACATGCTGTATGTGATCTAAGGGACGCACGTCGACGTGTGGCGCACTGTGGATGGGGAGTGTCACGCGGTGTGCTGGTGATCGGCGAGGACTTCATCGATTGTGTGGCTGGCGTCGGCCACGATCACCGGGTTGGTCCGCCCACTGCGGAAATTGCGCGGCGAGCAACCGGCGCACGACAGGCACGTCGATGGCCACCTCGTCGGCGTGCATCGTCTCAGCGCGCATGAGCACCTTCTTGACCTGAAGTCACCGCACGGTGCGACACCTAACCGGATTGGACCGGGACGGCACGTATGCCGGACCGTTACCGGTGCCGCCCTCACAGTCCACGTCACTGGAGATGGGACCGTAAAACCATGTCCCACATCGCCATTTTCAGTATCGGCGCCACGGCCACGTCAACCCTAGCCTGCCGGTGATCGCCGAACTGGTCGCCCGTGGGCATCGGGTCAGCTACGCGATCCCGCAGTCCTTCGCCCCGATCGTCGCCTCGTCAGGTGCGATCCCGCAGCTGTACGAATCCGCCCTGCCTGATGAGCTCAAGGGCGAACAGTGGCCGTCGGAGATCGTCGAGGCGGTCGCCCTGTTCCTGGATGAGGCGATACGGGTGCTACCCCAGCTGCGTTCGGCCTTCGCCGCCGACCGGCCCGACCTCGTGCTGTACGACATCGCGGTCTACCCGGCCCGGGTACTGGCCCACCACTGGGGTGTACCACTCATCCAGCTCTCGCCGGCGACCGTCGCCTGGGAGGGCTACGAGCAGGACATGGCCGAGGCGTACTCCCCCGTCTACAAGAATCCGCCCGGGCAGGCCTACCTCGCCCGGTTCGCCGCGTGGCTCGACGCCGAGGGGGTGCCGCTGGTCCCAGCCAACACCGAGCTGCACCGCTGGGTGCCGCAGCTTGCGGTGCTCGGCCACGCCTCGGCGTTCGTGACGCACGCCGGGATGGGCGGCTGCTCGGAAGGCCTCTACCAAGGAGTTCCCATGATCGCCGTGCCGCAGGCGGTAGATCAATTCGCCAATGCCGCGATGCTCGAGAAGCTCGGGGTCGGCGTGCACCTACCGCCGGAGCAGGTGCGTCCGCCCACCCTGCGGGCCGCCTTCGACTCGCTCGTCGGGTCTTCCGAAGTGGCATCCCGCTCAGCGGCGCTGCGCGAGGAGGTGCGCGCGTCCGGCGGAGCCGCCCGTGCCGCGGACCTGATCGAAGCCGAGATTCCGCGCTAACTGGTGACGTGGCGTTAGTCCTGCAGACGCACGCCGTCCACCCACGTCTCGATCCCCTTTCCGGCGAAGCACAGATGGTTCCGGATCGCCCGCACGCCCTCCAACGGCTCCGGGTAGTTCCAGGCCGCGTCGGTGCGAAGGCCCGACGGGGTGCGCAGGCTGCGGTAGGACGCAGTGCCCTTGTAGGGGCACACCTTGTGCGTGCCGGACGACTCCAACAGGTCGCCGCGTACATCGTCGGCCGGCAGGTAGAAGCGGTTGGGCAGGCCGGTCTCGGACAGCACCACTGCACGCCGGGACTCGGCGACCAGTTCGTCACCGGCCATCACCCGCACGTGCCGGCTGGTGGACCGGGCGTCGACCCGGTGGTAGGGATCGCGCAAGCCGGCGACCTCCTCATCCTCGTCGAACCAGGTGTCCATCGAGCCCCAGTACAACGCCACGTGATCGCGTAGCCAGCCCGCATCGGGCAGTGGGTCGAGGTAGGACCAGACGGCGTTGTCCGCGGTGTGACCATTCGCTGCGACCGACCAGTAGCTGGCGTCTCCTTTGAATGGGCAGTGCGTGCGGTGATCGGTGCGAATGAGCAGGTCGGCGCGGACGTCCTCGCGGGGCAGGTAGAGCTGCGGCAGCAGATTGCTCTCATGGAGCAGCATGCCACTGGTGGTGTCCAGCACCGTCTCGCCGCCGAAGACCGCCCGCACCCGTCGGGGAAAGGGCTCAAAAAGCAGCCGGTGCGCAGGACCGTCGATGCGGTAGTTCACGGTAGTGCGCGGGCGGGAAGCCAGCGGGCCACCGCCGAGTGTCAATGTCATGCCACCCAGTTTGACTCGATTCCCGGCCCATGGTTCGGCGACCATGCGGTGCTGCGCGGCGCCGGATTCGGCGACGCCGTCGCCGGCGGTACTGTCGCTACCGCGATCAACTACGTGCGCGGCCTCGTCGAACCCGGCAAGCTAGCGGCCGGGCCGGGCGATGACGATCCCGAAGCTGCGGCCACGACCGAACGATTTGAGGACACCTCACCGGCATGATGACCGACCACCTGAGGCCCGACTTGCCTGGTGTGCCGGGGTACCGATGATTGGGTGGTTGCAGGCCGGCATCGTGGGAATCTCCGGTGTCGCGGCGCTGACTGCCGTTGTCGATATTGTCCGGGACCGGCTTCCCGGCTGGTGGCTCCTGGGAGTACTCGGCGTCCTGGAGCTCGCCCTGCTGACGCAGGCGGCCGTGGCAATCGCGCAGCTGGTCATCACCGAGCGCGACGTCGAGGTCGCCACCTTCGTCGGTTACCTGTTGGGCGTCTTGCTACTCGTCCCGGCCGGGATCGTGTGGGCGCTGGCCGAGCGGAGCCGATCCGGCACCGCGGTGATCATCGTGGCTTGCCTGGCCGTGCTGGCCATGCTCGCCCGGCTCAACGACATCTGGGCCGGCTCGCACGGTGTCTGACAGTAGGAGGACTCGCGACCAAGGCAACCCGGCGGGCCGGGATGACCTCGGAATAGGCGCCGGCCCCGGGCGGCTCCTTACTGCGCTGTACGCGCTGTTCGCGCTGGCGGCGAGCGGCCGGTCGGCCGTACAGCTGCTGCTGTACGGCGACCGCGCACCGCTGGCCTACGGCCTGTCCGCGGTGGCGGCCGCGGTCTACATCCTCGCCACGACATGCTTTCTGATAGGCAACCGGGCCCGCGCCGTTGCGATCGTGGCCTGCGCCGTCGAGGCCGTCGGGGTCGTCGTGGTCGGAGCCGCGAGTTATCTGGTACCGGAATTGTTCCCGGACCGGACCGTGTGGTCACACTTCGGTCAGGGCTACGGGTATCTGCCCCTCGTGCTGCCCTTCATGGGCCTGTGGTGGCTGCTCCGGACACGGCAGACTATCTCCGCACCACCGCCTTGACCTCGAGTGGACTTGAGATCTTAGTATCGGCAACGATGACTGACTCTGCGTTGCACCCGTTTGCACCGCTGCGTGAGGACTGGCAGCGTGCCTTGGCGATCGTCGCCCACCCCGATGATATGGAGTTCGGCGCCGCGGCCGCGGTCGCGCGCTGGACCCGCCAGGGCAAGGACATCCGATACTGCATGGTGACCAGCGGTGAGGCCGGGATCGATACCATGCCGCCGGACCAGGCCCGTCCGGTTCGCGAGCCGCGGCCTCGCCATTAGCCGCACACGCCGTCGATACCACCGATACCTTCGACCTGGGTGTTGCCTCACTGCAGGCTCACGCTGCATACCTCGATGCACTCGTGGGCCAGATGAGTGAGCCGGACGAGTTCCTGTCTGCCCTTGGAAGAGCTGCCGGAACCCGGCTGAGAACTCGCTACGCCGCCGCCTTCGAAGTGACCCCGATCTCGAGTGGAAGCGGCGACTGACCAGCCCGTTCCAGAGATCCCTCCAGGGTTCAGGGCGTGAGTAGCAGCGAGACAATGACGGCGTCGAGTTCACGGCATTGACGTGCGCAGGCAAGCGACGATGATATGGGGACTCTGGGATTATTCGGACGTGACGATCCGGGTGTTGATCGCCGACGATCAGGCGGTGGTACGGGCCGGCTTCCGGGTTATTCTCGGCGCGGCTACCGACATCGAGGTCGTCGGGGAGGCCGCCGACGGGCTGGCCGCCACCCAGCGGGCCGCGACGCTGCGGCCCGATGTCGTGCTGATGGACATCCAGATGCCGGGCTGCGACGGCATCGAGGCGACCCGGCGCATCGCCGCGCTCGAAGGGCAACCGGTGCGGGTACTGGTGGTGACCACCTTCGACCTCGACGAGTACGTCTACGAGGCGCTGCGGGCCGGGGCCAGCGGGTTCGTGCTCAAGGACATCGAACCCGATGACCTGGTCACCGGGGTACGCACCATCCACACCGGGCACGCGTTGCTGGCACCCGCGGTCACCGGGCGGTTGATTCAGAAGTTCATCCAGGCTGCTCAACGGCCGGGCCACAGCTGCACTCCGGCGGCCGGCGAACCGAGCGCCGGCCAGCTGCTCACGCAACGGGAGCGGGAGGTGCTCACGCTGGTGGCCCGCGGGATGTCGAACGGTGAGATCGCCGAGCAGATGTACGTCGCGGAGACCACTGTGAAAACCCACGTGGGACACATGCTGCGCAAGCTCGACCTGCGTGACCGCGTGCAGCTGGTGGTCTTCGCGTTCGAGACCGGGCTCGCCGCGTCCGAGTCTGGGTGAGCGGTGGCAGTCGACGCCCGTCCGCGCCGGGTTGAACGCGCACCCCGGGAAAGGCTGCCCCGCCCGTCCATGGCGGATGTGGCGCTGGTGGTCCTGTTAACGGCGCTGTCGGTGTTCGTGACGCTCACCGCCCCCGGCGTCTCGCCCGGGCAACGATCGGCGGGCTTGGTCGTCGGGGTGCTACAGACGCTGCCGGTGCTGTGGCGCCGCAGCCACCCGGTCATCGGGCTGGCGGCCTACTCGGCGACCAAGCCGGTCGAATACGCCGCACTGCTGCCAGTGAGCGAGTGGACCTGGCTGGTGCTGGTCTATTCGCTGTTCGTCCACCGTCCACTGCGGGTGGCCGCGCCGGTCCTGGCGCTGACGTTGCTGGCGGTGTACCCGTCCAGCGCGGTCGCCATAGCGGCAGCTCAGGATGCGGGCTTCCGGGGCGTGCTGGCCGGGTTCGCGCTCGTCGTCACGGCACAAATGGTCGTCGTCGCGGCAGTGGGCTGGGCGGTACGGGCGGCCCGAGGCCGGGCGAAGCGAGAGCGCGAACTCGCCGACCAGGCCCGGATGACCGCCGCGATCGGTCAGGAGCGGGAACGCATCGCTCTCGAGCTCAACAGCGTCGTCGCGGCACGGCTGCACCGCGTAGTGGCCCGCACCGAGCAGCTGCGCCAGCGCCTTGACGAGGCGCCGAGCTGCGCGCACCAGCTGCTGTCCGAGGTACATGACGAGGCGCGGCAGGCGTTGGCGGCGATGCGGCGCACGCTTGGGTTCTTGCGCTCGGACCGGTCGGTACCGGATGCCGCAGGTACTGAGCCAACCGCGCGCCGCTGGGCGCTGCCGGCGCCAACGCTCAGCGGGATCGCGCTGGGGGCCGCGTTCGCCGCCGCGGCGCTGTTGCTGGACACCGTGCTACCGGCTCGGCCGCCCCCCAACGAGCAGTTCGCCGTGATCTGGCCGTCGCTGTTTTTGCAACAGGACCGTCCATGGAGCCTGCTGCTGCTGTTCGTGCAGTTCGCGGTGCTGGGCTGGTGGCGCAGCGCCCCGCTGTCCGCGCTGGCAGTGGGCACCGTCGCGGCGAGCGTCGCGTTCCTGCTGCAGGCGGACCACTTCCTGGCCGCGTTCAGCTGGATGCTGCTGGTGTATGCGGCCGGAGCCGGGGCTGCGCCGGTGGCGTCTGCCCTTGTCATGTCGGGCACGACGCTCGCCTACCTGGCCGTGTTCCTGCTGGGTGAGGCGCAGGCGCCGCGCTACTTCCTCTCGACCGGTGAGATGGTGTTCTCCTACCTGTTGGTGCCCTGCCTGTGGCTGGTGGGAGCGCTGCACCGGCGATCCACCCGACGCACCCGGCAAATCGCCGACGACCGTGCGGCCGGCGACGTGCGCGCCGCGGTGTCCCGAGAGCGCAACCGGATCGCGCGCGAGCTGCACGACGTGCTGGCCCACTACGTCTCCGCGATCGTGGTGCAGGCCGGCGCCGCCCGCAGTGTGGCCGGCACCGAGCCCAACGTGGTGCGCGAGGCGATCGGGCACATCGAGGAGTCCGGCCGCCGGACTCTGGACGCGCTGCCGACCCTGCTTCAGCTGCAGCCGGAGATGGTCACGCCGGTCCGGCTCGATGTCGAGGGCGTCGAGCAGCTGGTTGCGCCGTTGCGGTCGGCCGGCCTGCCGGTGACCGTCGCGGTTCAGGGTGCCGCCGGGCAGGGCGGCGATGAGGTGGAGCTGTTCGCCCAGCGGATCCTCATGGAGGCGCTGACCAACGTGCTGCGCCACGCCGGCCCAAGCCCGACCCACGTCCGGCTCGACCAGCAGGCCGACGCGGTGACGATCGAGGTGGCCGATGCCGGGCCGGTGGCCGGCCACCAGCCCGCGCCCGACGGTGGTGGGCACGGCCTGGTCGGCATGCGGGAACGGGCCGAGCTGCTCGGCGGTTCGCTGGCCGCCGGCCACCACGGCGAGCGGGGCTGGCAGGTGCAGGCCCGGCTACCCCGCCCACCTCGCTGACCACCGTGACACGATGACTTAGTGCCCAGGATGGCGACGATCGGCGTCTACGGTTTCGACGGTGAGGCCTTCCTCGAGCGACTGCGGCGCGCGGACGTCCGCCTGGTGCTCGACGTGCGCCAGCGCCGTGGCGTCCGCGGATCCGACTATGCGTGGGCGAACTCACGCCGGCTGCAGGCGGCGCTGGCCGACGCTGGCATCGCCTACGAGCACCATCCTGAGCTCGCCCCCACCACCGAGCTGCGCCAGCTCCAGTACCTCGAGGATGACCGCCGCGGGGTCGGCAAACGCTCGCGCCGCGAGCTCGCCCCCGAGTACACCCGCCGCTACACCGCCGAGATCCTCGACCGGGCCGACCTCGCCCCGATCGTCCCGGCGCCGAGTGGGATCGCGGCGCTGCTCTGTGTCGAGCGTGACCCCGAGGCCTGCCACCGCTCACTGATCGCCGAGCGGCTGGCCCAGCGCCATGCCGTCTCGATCGAGCACCTGCGCCCCGCCGATTGATCGCGGCACCATGGCTGCCTCGACGACGATCACGAGACGGCGTGAGGAGTAGTCGGATGGCGCAGGGACGGATGATGGGAAAGCGAGCGCTGGTTGTGGGTGGCAGCCCGGGAATCGGTTCGACGATCGCCGAGCGCTTCCGCGAGGAAGGCGCGGACGTGCTGGTGGCGGATCTGCGGGGCGGCGACGTCGAGGTCGATGTGCGCGATCCATCGCTGGTCGCGAGTGCGGTTGACACGGTCGTCGACCGGCTCGGTGGGCTCGACACGCTCGTCTACAACACCGGCGTGGTCCCCGCCGGCGGGATCGAGGATCTCGACTTCGCCGAGTGGATCGACGCGATGCGGATCAACGTCGACGGAGCGTTCACCAGCGCGCGAGCCCCCTGGCCGCATCTGAAAGACGGCGGCGGCGCCATTGTCACGACGGCCTCCGGTGCCGGCATCCGAGCGATGACCGATCGCATCGGCTACTGCACGTCCAAGGCCGCACTGGTAATGCTGACTCAATGCCTGGCGCTGGAAGGGGCGCCACACGGCATCCGGGCCAACGCAGTCTGTCCCGGCTTCGTCGACACGCCCTCGGTACCGTCGGGATCATCTTGGTCCAGGTGGTGTGGAGCTGGGTGTGGCTACGCCATTTCCGGTACGGACCAACGGAGTGGCTCTGGCGCTGCCTGAGCTGGTGGCAGCCCGCGCCGATCCGCCGGTAGGGGCCGATCCGCCAGCAGGGTTGGCCGTCGACGGACCGCATCGTAGTGGTCGTGTCCTCCTTGAGGAGGACACTCGCTACCCCGAGGAATCGTTCTGAGCGAGGACGCGACGACTGGCTCGTCGCCGTAGCGTGGTTCCCATGAGCGAACTGGCCGTAAGTGACCCGGAAACAACCGGGCCAACGCGAGCCGTTTCCGTGCTGGAGATCGACCGGGTATCCAAGCGCTACGGCGACGTCATCGCGCTGCAGGAGCTGAGCTTCCAGGTTCGTGGGGGCGAGCTGTTCGGTTTCGTCGGCAGCAACGGGGCCGGGAAGACCACCGCGATGCGCATTGTCCTGGGCGTGCTCGCCGCCGATTCCGGGCAGGTGCGCTGGCGGGGCAGGCCCATCACCTTCGAGACCCGGCGGCGGATCGGCTACCTACCCGAGGAACGCGGGTTGTACCCGAAGATGCGGGTCGGCGAGCAGCTCGAATACCTGGCCGAGCTGCACGGGATGAGCACGCGCGCGGCCCGCCAGGCGGCTGGGCACTGGATCGATCGGCTCGGGCTGGGTGATCGTCGCCGTGACGAGGTGCAGAAGCTGAGCCTGGGCAACCAGCAACGGGTGCAGCTGGCCGCGGCGCTGGTGTGCGACCCGGAGGTGCTGGTCCTCGACGAGCCGTTCTCCGGCCTGGACCCGGTCGCGGTCGACCTGATGGCGCAGGTGCTGCGGGAAAGCGCCGACCGGGGGGTGCCGGTGCTGTTCTCCAGCCACCAGCTGGAACTGGTGGAAAGGCTCTGCGACCGGGTCGGCATCATCGCCGGTGGGCGGATGGTGGCCTGCGGCGCCACCGCAGAGTTGCAGACCTGCGGTACATCCCAGCTGATCGTCGACGCGCCCGGCGCCGCGGCCGGGTGGGCTGATGCGCTCGCGGATGTGTCGGTGTTGCGCGTCGAGGGCTCCACCACGGTCCTGGAGCTCGGTGCGGGCGCCGACGACCAGGCCGTGCTGCGCGCTGCCCTGGCCACCGGGCCGGTCCGTGAGTTCCATCACCGGCATCCGTCGCTAACCGAGACATTCCGCAGCGTCGTAGGGGAGCCGAACCGATGACCAGTCCCGACATCAGCAGCTCCCGCGCCGTCTACCTGGTCGCCCGCCGCGAGCTGCGCACCCGGGTCCGCACCCGCGGGTTCGTCCTCAGCACCCTGGCGATGTTGATCGCGGTCGCCGGCTACATGGGGCTGACGGCGTACTTCACCAAAGACGACCCCAGCACTGTCGGGCTTGCCCCGCAGCACGCCGCGCTGGCCGAGCCGCTGACCGCAGCGGCGGCCGAGCTCGGCCAGCAGATCGAGATCCGCGACGTGCCTGGCCGCGACGCCGCGGAAACGCAGCTGCGCGACAACGAGCTCGACGCATGGGTGACCGGTTCCCCGGACGCAATGCAGGTGCTGGTCCGCGAGGATCTCGACAGCGGCCTGCGCACCGCGCTGGACTCCGTCGCCGCGGCACAAGTGGTCAACCAGCAGCTCGCCCAGGCAGGACTGGATCCGCAGCAGGTGCAGCAACAGGCCGCGGCGGCCGGGGTGCAGGTGACGAGCCTGGAACCGGTCGACCCGCAGCGCGGGCAGCGGCTGGTGCTCAGCTTCGCCGTGTCGTTCCTGCTCTACCTCTCGCTGGTGCTCTACGGCACCTACGTCGCGCAGGGCGTGGTCGAGGAGAAGTCCAGCCGGGTGGTGGAACTGCTGCTGTGCACGGTGCGGCCGTGGCAGCTGATGTCCGGCAAGCTGATCGGCGTCGGCCTGTTCGGGTTGCTGCAGCTCGGGCTGCTGTCCGGGGCCCTCGTCGCCGGAGCGTCGATCACGGGGCTGCTCACCGTGCCTGCGCTCAGCAGTCTGGCCTGGATGCTGATCTGGTTCCTGCTGGGCTACTTCCTGTTCGCCGGTCTGCTCGCCGCGGCCGGGGCGACGGTGTCGCGGCAGGAGGAGTTGCAGTCGGTGATGAACCCAGCGCTCACCGTGCTCGTCGTGCCCTTCGTGCTGAGCGTATTCCTGCTCGGCGACGACCCGGAGTCGACGCTGGTGACCGCGCTGTCTTTGGTTCCCCCGTTCTCGCCGATCCTGATGCCGGCCCGGATCACACTCGACGTGGTCCCCCTGTGGCAGATCGGCGTGTCGGCGGCGGTGACCATCGTCGCGATCATCGCGGTGATCGCGCTTGCCGGGCGCGTCTACGTCGGCGCCGTTTTGCGTACCGGCTCGCGGGTCAAGCTCGCCGACGCGCTCCGTCCGATGTGATGGGTCCGATGTGATGGGTCCGATGTACCGCCTACGCCGACGCCAGCCCGCTCGCGCGAGCCGTCGGCGCCAAGGGCTACCAGACGTCACGACCGGCCCCTACACCGTGCGCTGACGCGCTTCAGCGCATCTGCCGCGGTGGTTGTCGAGCGCCGTGCTGCTTGGCGCCCGCTCGCGGTTGAGGTCCCGGTTTTGTCAGGGTGCCTTCCTAGTATTCGGGGTATGTCGACGGTGCCGGTGTGGCAGGGCAGTGATGCCGAGCTGCTGGCCGAGCTGGGCGGGTTGGAGACCCGGTTGCATGCCACCTGGGCGCAGATGTTGTCGGTGGTCGCCGAGATCGATTCCCGGGGTGTGGCCGCGACGGTGGGGTATGGCTCGACGGTGGCGTTGGT
>JBOHFX010000085.1:0-58249 GCA_050699875.1 Pseudonocardiaceae bacterium | reverse complement strand
TCGGCGTCGCGGTCGGCGTTGCCGTTGGCGTCGCGGTCGGCGTGGCCGTCGGCGTCGCGGTCGGCGTTGCCGTTGGCGTCGCGGTCGGCGTGGCCGTCGGCGTCGCAGTCGGGGTGGCTGTTGGCGTGGCTGTTGGCGTGGCTGTTGGCGTGGCTGTTGGCGTGGCTGTTGGCGTCGCTGTTGGCGTCGCTGTTGGCGTGGCTGTTGGCGTCGCTGTTGGCGTCGCTGTTGGCGTCGCTGTTGGCGTGGCCGTCGGCGTCGCAGTCGGCGTCGGCGTGGCCGGGTTGTCGGCGGTGTACGTCGTCGGGCTGGTGAAGATCAGCCGTCCGGTGTACGTGGCATGCTCAACCAGGAGTCTCCGGCAGAACAGCGTGACGTCGTAGGTACCTGCCACGATTGTCGTGGGCGGATTATTCAACGCGGCGGCGTCCCGCATGGTCTGGCCGAAGGTCGCCGTGAACGGGTCGGTCTTGCTGAACCCGGCCGTGGTCGGTGACGTGATCTGAAAGTTGAGGTTGTTCGGTCCGACGACCCGAACGCTATAGGCGTTGGAATTGGGATCCGAACATCCGCCGGATGTCGTTGCCACGATGGCGGTTGTGTCGGTGCCCATGGCGGGACTGAAGGTCAGCGTGCCGAGGTTCGGCAGCGGATCCTGCGCCTGCGCCTGCGCCGCGCTAACGGTGAGTAGCCCTCCCCCAGCCGCGACAGCGACCGCCACAGCTCCCGCCGCTAGCCGGGTCAAGAATCTGCTTTTATGCACGATATGGCTCTTTCCTTATTAGATAGAGAGTCCCTTATCAGATAGAGAATCTCTAACTAATTGGGAGGGGTCTGAATGGATGTGGAGCCACAGTTCGGATGCGTCCCGAAACCATACTTCTGGATCGTTGCCGAATTCTGGCAAACCTGGGAGCCCGATCCGACGAACACCGTGTTCGTGGGCTGGGTGCCGACCAAACTGTTCGGAACGACGGTGAAGATTTCCCGCGGGATCGTTGACGAGTTGTTCACCACCGTTGCGCTGATACCGTTGATCGACCCGAGAATGGTCCGGCCGGTGGAGTCTGGCGTCACACCGTTTTTCTGGGACTGGAACTGGGCAACCGAGTGCGGCGCAATGTGTCCCGGTTGAGTGAGCTGGATACCCCTATTCTCCGGCACGCCGTCCGTGACGCACGGGTTTAGCGTCGTGAAGTTGGACGTATCGGTGTGCCCGATTGACGTCAGGAACAGCCGTCGGGTCCCGGCACCGAACGATCCCAGCAGCGGGTTGATGCCCGCGAACTCGGGGTCACAGTCATAGATCTTGAACAGGTCCGCGACGGTCAGGCTGCGGGTCAGGGGGCTGTCGTCGCGGATAACGAAGGACAGGGCGTCAGACGCGTACGGGATATAGGTCAGGTTCGTCCCGGGGCGGCTGGCGGAGTCATTGGTGACCTGGCGGGCGAACTGCAGACACCCGTCACCATTCGTCTGCGACGTGACCAAGGCAGCGATGCCGGCACCACCGTTGCCGGGCCGGTTGATGGTGCAGTTCGCGGGCGGCGCCTTGGTGGTGATTTGCGCACTACCGGAGACGTTGTACGACCCGATGACCTTGGTCCCATTGACCGTGATGATGTTGGAGAGCTCGTTCATCAGGTTTTCGGGCCCGTCCGCGCCTCCGCCGGCCAGAGCCCGGAACGTCGGAGCGCCGGTGGGGTCGGCCACGGCCGAGCCCACGGCCAGGGTGAGAGTCGCCAGGCATGCGCCGGCGGCCAGGAGCAAACTTCTCTTTCGCATTTTCGTTGATATCCTTTGCCACGCAGGGATGCACGGACGGTTGTCCGGGCACACGTCAGTGGCGTGCGAACCAGTGGCCCTTCAAACCAGGTGGTCACACCACTGACGGCTTGCAGAAAGTCGGCCGAGCCGGCAACCGGGAACGCAGACTCCCGGTCACGGCTCGGTCGGCACCACCTCCTTTTTCCGGGTCGCGCGTTTCGGCGCTCCGAGTTGGTGCGCCAGCGGAGCCAGGCCGGCCGCCAGCACCCCGCTGATGAGCAATGCCAGCAGCAGGCCGCCCATCGCAGCGATCGCTGTGGCCGGGGTGCGCCGCAGGCTGGCGACGGGTTGCTGGCTCGCGCTCGGCGTCTCAGCAGCCCCGCCGCCAGCGCCCCGAGGCGCAACACTCGACCCGCCCGCGGGTGGCGCGCCAACCCCGCCACCCGAGGTCGTCCCGCTTCCGCCCGTTGCCGCCGTGCTGGGGCCGCCGGGTGAGCCCGCCGCTCCCCCGCTACCGGTTCGGAGGGAAGGTCCAGCACTGGCCGGTCGTTGCGCCGGTGCTCCGGGGCTGGTCGTGCCCGCCTGTGCCTCGATGGTCGCCGCGGCAGCGGCGGCCTGCGCTCTGAGAGCGTCGGGCAGCGGCGCCATGCCGGCGGGAAGCCGGCCAGGTTCCGCGCCTGGCTGCTGGCCGGGGCCGGCCGCATAAAGCACCAGCGCCGCGTAATCCTTGCCGGCCGCAGCGTCCAAGGTGGACGGCGACGTGACCGCATAGCTCAGCGCGGTGAGCGGGTACGCCGCTGGATCCGTGGCTGACACATCGGACTCCAGTACGCCCGCCACGGCGCTTGGCTTCATGGCCGCTGCACCTGCCAGCAGGCTCACCGTAGTGGGCGTGACGAACTGCCCGACGGCATTGCGCAGCGCCGCGGTCGGCAGGCTGTACCGGCTGGCCGTCGCCGTGTCCACCACAGCCAGCACCGCTCGCCGACCAGGGGCCTGCAGGTCGGCCCTTCTCCTGCCGGGAATCCCGTTCACGACCTCTGGCTCCTGCGCCTGGGTGTCGCCGCGGCTGGCCGAACGTCCGGCGTCGTGCATGTCGTTGGCGTAGGGGTGGAAATCCAGGGTGCAAAGCCCTGCGTTGTCACAGGTCTGGTCGTTGCGGGGGAAGGTCGACGTCGGCAGGGCGAGGTCCTTGTTGTGGGGGTTGATCATCATGCCGGACTGGTCGGGCGTGCCGGCGAGGAAGGCGCTCGCGTCCGGGTCGGCCTTTACCCAGCTCCATAACAGCGACGTCACGTCCGCGCCGCCGAGCTGTACCAGCGCGTCGGTCGGCCGGTGGAAGGTCGCGAACCCCCGGTACTCTGGGTTGAGGTCGAGGAATTCGGGGTCGACGGTCAGGCCTTCAGGGTTGTTCTTCAGGTAATCGGGCGCGCCCGCCACTGCGTGCCGGTAGGACTGGGTGAGCAGCTTGGCCACAAGCCGCGGGGTGAGCTTCATGGACGCAAACCGCACGCCGTTGAGCAGCTGGTCAGCTTCAGGTGCACTGAACGGTGGCTGGTGCTCGATATTGAAGGCGATGGCCAGCCCCGATAGTGCTACCGGCGCGTAGACCAGCGAGCGGTCCGGTGGCGCCCGGGCGGTCGGGATCGGGTCGGTCATCAGCGCCAGGCCGGGTGAGCTTCCCTCCAATAGCAGGTTGCGGGTCACGTCGTCGCTGAGCTGGGTATAGCTGTACAGCGTGTCGTCTTCGGCACACAGCGCCGGTTGCCACCGGCTGACCGCGTCGACCGCGAGCTCGTGGCCGATCACGCGGCGCTCGGGTGCGCCGAGCGGGCAGGCCTGACCCACCGGCAGGAACTCCAGCGGGAAAACGATCCGGTTGTCCCAGTTGGTCTGGCTCAACGGCGAGGAGTCCAGGTTGGTGGAAGAGTTCTCACCAGTGCGGGCCGTACCGTCGACCTCGGTGTTCCCCCGTGGGACGATCACCAACCAACAGGAGCGGCCCTCCGTGACGCCGCCCGTGGTGACCGGTGCACCGCAGCCGAGACCGGGGGCCTGACGCAACGTCTGGACCTCGAAGAACTCGAGGCCAGTACCGTCGCCACCAGTGCGGGCCACCGGAATCTCATTGGTGCTCAGCCGTCCGAAGTAGTCGCTGGCACCACGTAAATCTGGGTCGGTCGGCCGAGCTGTACCCACCGCCCAGAACGGCACATGGACGTTCTGGTGGTCCGACCGTTTCAGCGTCTCCTTCGGGTCAACCACGGTGGTGGTGGCCTGCCGGGACCGCACCCAGTCACCAGCAGGTGGTGAGTTCTGGGTTAATGCGCCGTACTGGCACTGGGTGCGGTCGGGGCCGTTCGGGTCGTCGCCCCAGCACTGCATGATCTGCAAGTAGTGGATCCCAAGGCTGGTGAAGCTCGGGACCGTCGGGACGCCACCTGTCCAGGACACGGTGACTGTCTGGTTGATGAGGTTCTTGGTCTGGCTGACCGTCACCTCCAGGTTCGCGAACTCGCCGGTACCGGACTTCGTGTCGGCCGAGTCGGTCAACGCGATATCGCCGGGAGCGGCCGATGCTGGTAGGGAGCCAGGCAGAACACCGATCACGGCCGCCGCACCGAGTGCCATGACCAGCAGCGCTCGGCACACCGGTAGGCGCACATGGCGCGCCACCCGCAACCGAGTCACAACCATGACACCTCCGTAAACATCGACTTAACGGGCGACGCTGCGCCGTCGAGATGAACAGAAGGAGTCGAGCCGCCGACGAGGAGATTGCGATAGCGCCCACAGGGGATGGCTACTTACCGTAGCCTAACCTTGGGCATCACAGAGTACAACAAAGGGCCCACCACCCCCAATCAGGCTATCTACATATCGCTCTAAGTAAGATTCGGCCGATTCCCAAGGATGTCACCTACGAGACGGGCGGCTGGCCAGCACGCAGGTAGGTTGCGTGCGCCTGCAGGGCAATCCGCGAAACTACGTGTCCCCGAGCCTCACGAATGCGGAGGCGACGGGCTGGCCGCCGGTGCCGGCGGAGGCGGACTCGATGCAGTGGCGGCTGGCGACGCAATTGAAGGATCGGTCGTCGGCTCGGCGGGGGGCGTTGTCGTGGGCTCCGGCGAGGGCGCCGGCGTCGGAGCGGGCGTTGTCGTGGGCTCCGGCGAGGGCGCCGGCGTTGGAGAGGTCGTGGGCTCCGGCGACGGTGCCGGCGTGGCCGATGGCTCCGGTGTCGGCGCCGGGGATGGCGCAGGTGTGCTCGTCGGATCCGCGGGGGCCGGGGTTGGCAGCGGGTCGGGTAGTGCGACGACCGTTGGGGGGTCCGCTTGCAGCGAGGGACTGTCGATCACGAACGGTAGGCCGCCGTTGCCGGTGACACCTGGCGGCACCGGCCCCGGCGCTGGCGGCGTGGGGACCACACCTGTCAGGTACGCCACCGCCCACCGCAACACGACCGTCACGTAGGTCGCCGAGTGGTTGTACCGGAAAACGGCCGCAAGCAGTTGCGCCGGATCGAACAGGTCAACCCCCCCGGCGCACAGGTAGCGACCGGCCGAAAGGGTGGCGTCGTAGATGTTGTGTGGGCTCGCGACACCGTCGCCGTTGCCATCGACGCCGTAGCTGCGCCAGCTGGACGGGATGAACTGCATCGGACCCATCGCGCGATCCCAGACCGGGTCCTGATCCAGTGCCCCGTCGTCGGTGTCCACGATTGCGGCGATGCCCGGCGATCCGTCCAACTGCGGACCCAGGATGGGTCCGAGGGTGTTACCTACCGCGTCCACCCGCCCATCGCTGGCATGGCCGGACTCGATGCGTCCGATCCCGGCCAGCACCGACCACGACAGGTGGCAGCTTGGCTGGCTGGTCGCCAACATCCGAGCGGCACGCTCGTACGCCCCGAGCATGACGCCCGGAATCCCCAGTGGCCCATCGAGCAGGTTCTGTGCATCGAAGACTCCAGGTGGACCAATGTCGGCAAGATCGGCCGGCAGCCTGTCAGCCACGGCGTCACCAAGCAGGCCGTCAGCGAGCAGGCCTTCGTCAAATAGGACATCACCAAGCGGGGCGTCGCCGGCCAACGGGTCACCGGGCAGCGCCCCGGTGATGCCGAGTCCGGCCGGGTCGTCGGGATAACGCCCCACCGGCTGCCCATCAACAGTCGGTCTGGGGTTTCCCAGGAGCACGACCGGCGCCCCCACACTGAGCAGGCAGGCGAACAGGGCCGCAACGACGCGGGTGCGCTGCCCGATCACCGGCAGTCGCAGTCTGCGCCGATGATTCTGCGGGTCCCGATGGGCCATGTCGTCGGCCTCCTGATCCATGTTGCTGACGCGTCAGCCGAAGCGGCCGTTGACGTAGTCGGAGGTGCGTTTATCCTCCGGAGAGCCGAAGATCTTTGAGGTGGGCCCGGCCTCGACGATCACTCCCGGCGTGCCCTGCTCGGCGAGGAAGAACGCGCTCTGCTGGGAAACCCGGGCGGCCTGCTGCATGTTGTGGGTGACGATCACGATGGTCACCTCGCTGGCGAGCTCGGCGATCGTCTGCTCAATGCGCCGGGTGGACGTGGGGTCCAGTGCCGAACAGGGCTCGTCCATGAGCAGCACCCGGGGGCGTACCGCCAACGACCGCGCGATGCACAACCGCTGCTGCTGGCCACCCGACAGCGCGCCCCCAGGCTGGCGCAACCGGTCCTTGACCTCATTCCACAGCCCGGCCTTGGTCAGGCACTCCTCGATAAGGTCATCTTTCTCATCCCGGGAGACCTTGATCCCGGTGAGCTTCAGCCCCGCGGTCACGTTGTCGCAGATGGACATCGCCGGAAACGGGTTGGGCTTCTGGAAGACCATCCCGATCGCCCGCCGGGCATCGGTGAGCTTCCAACGCGCGTCGTAGATGTCCGAACCGGACAGCAGCACTTCACCGGCCAGCGTCGCGGACGGGATCAGTTCGTGCATCCGGTTGAGGATCCGCAGGAAAGTCGACTTGCCGCAGCCCGACGGCCCGATCAGCGCGCTCACCGATCCCGCCGGCATGAACAGCGACACCCGATCGAGCACCTTGCGATCGCCGAACCACGCCGAAATCGCCCGCGCCTCCAACGCGGCCAATTCGCCGTTACTCGGAATGGCCTGCAGTTGTGTGGTGGGCGTGCTCGTGGTCATAACTTCGGTGCTCCTCGATTTCAGGTCGTACTGCCTTCCGGCGGCGCCGCGTCCGCTGCCAGAAGCGGGCTGGTCGCTCGACGCGTTGCGCCGGCCGCTCGGCCACCTGTGGCGCACCCGCCCGGGGCGACGCTGCCTCGTTAAGATGACCAAGAGAGGGCGAGCAATCGACAGGAGGCTTACTACAAACCCCACAAGAGACAGCTACTTGCTGTGAATGAACGACTGGCAATAATCGGTAACGTTCGATTGGCGAACCCCGATTGAGCACCTACAACAACAGCCGGGTGCATGCGGTCCTCAGCGTCACTCGGACGTTGGCCCCCGGGCGGCGCGCCGCACAACTCGGAATGGATGCAGTGGGGCTTCCGGCTCTGGTGTCGGAAGCCCCACCGCCGCCTACTGTTGCGTGGTGGTGTCAGCTAGAGCGTTCACAGGATCGGCGGATAGTGGTGCTGCCTGCGTCGATGCACCTGTCGTCGAAGCCGGTTCCACCCTGAAGGGTGTCGTTGCCGCTGCCGCCGTACAAGGTGTCGTTGCCGCTGCCGCCAAGAAGGGTGTCATTGCCATCCTCACCGCAGATGACGTCGTTGCCGCCCCTGCCATCGACGCGATCGTCGCCGCCGAGGGAAACGATCACATCGGCCTGCAGGGTGCCGTTGAGGGTGTCGGCGCCCACGGTGCCCTTGATCGTCGCGACTCTGCCGCCGCACAGGACGTCGTCGGTGACGATGGTGCCGGTAGCGGTGCCGTCAGTAAGGAACGCGTTGACCGCATTATCGAGCTGCAGGGTCAAGGACTCGTCGTTCTCGACAGCACTGTCGCCTTGAACCGTCACGGCCATCGTTTGGGTGGTCTGGCCGGGCGCGAAGGTGAGCACACCGGATGCGGGCGTGAAATCGTCTGGCGAGGTGGCCGTGCCCGGAGCCGTCTGGTAGTTCACGCTGACCGGTTGGGTCGTCGCGTCGGACAGCGTGACCGTGTAACGGAGCTGCCTGGTGCCGGTGTCACCCTCCAGCACAGTGGCGTCAGCCACCGAGATCGACGGTGGGGTCAGGTCCTCGGCGAGGGTGGCCGGGCCACCGTGGGCCCAGGCGCTGCGCGGGATGCCCAGACACTGAGTCGGATTCGCCGCCAATGCGGTGGTCCCGGAGTAGTAGTCGTGAGTGAACCCGGACTGGTTGTTGTAGATCGAGTTGGGTATCGGGTTGCCATCAGTTTCGTCTATGAATATGTATTCGGCTCCGGTGGGGCAGTGCACGTAGTGCGTGTCCGGCCGAGCCGGGTCGATATGGTTGTTTACCGCCGGAATTGGAGAGACACCGAGAGCTTCATGGTAGAAGAGAATCGAATGACCCCACTCGTGCTTGAAGACATTGGTGTTATCCGCGCTTACGCATGAGACGGGTATCGCGGCGTAGGTCTGATTGGTGCCGACGTGAGAAGTCAATCCACAATCTGCGTTGATGTGCCTTTGGACTGTCCCTTGACTCGATTCGTCGGCCACATGTGCATTCCAGACGACGAGCACCGAGTCGAAGGCCGGATCACGCTCGGGCGCCGTGTCATCCGGGTAGGGCGTCCAGAATGTGCGCTCCGGATGCTCAGAATCCCTCCCGCGGAACGACAGCTGCAGTGCCCGTGGGACGACGCGGACCGTGAGTTCAGGCACCATGTGCCCGCTGTCGAGCGCCGGGATGTCCTGGTTGACGAAACGGGTCGCGGTTGCGATCGCACGGTCTCGGTCAGCGTTGTTCATCGTTCCCATGAAGTGATGGCCCTCACCGATGAAGTCTGTCGCGGGGTAGACGAGCACAAGGATCTTCCACGCGGGTGGCTGTCCGGATGTCGGGCGGGCGAGCTCGACCAGCTGGATGTCGTCGAACCAGGCGCGGCCTGTGCTGATTGCCCCGAAGTGGCCAAGGCGGGCAGCGATGCGCAGTTGAGACCCTTCACTCGCCTGTAGCACCGTGGACACGTAGGTCCAGTCGGTCGTGCCGGTTATTCCAGCGGTACGGTTGTAGGTGAACTCGTCGCCGAGCGATGCTCCGTAGCCGCCGGTGACCCCTTCGGTCTTGATCCAACCGGAGAGCCGGTACCGGCGGACAGTGGATCCAGCGGGTGGAGCCGGAACAGTGAAACCCTGCGTCCACCGAACGTCGTTGGCCTCGGTGTCGGCGTCGACCTGGAGGCTCCGCGTGCCAGCGTGTCGGGTAGTGGTGTCCCAGGTGAAAGTGGCGCGCTGTGGTTGCCAGCCTGCGGGGGTCCACCCCGCTGGACTGATATCGCCGTCTTCGGCGTCGCCATTTGCCAGCAGGTTCGAGACAGGAGTGGCACCCTGCACTGCGCTCGACGCCGCTGCGGTGCCCGGTAAGGTGATTGGATTGTTGGCGCGAGCGACCGCAGCCGCGGGAAGTGAAGCCGACATCACGATCAGTGTGGCGAGCGCGACGACGAGCACACTGGCCCTACGTGATATACCGGTGATCGAACGGGCCGCGACGATGCGGTGGCCGGCCCGGACGGGCCGGTCGGGGACGCGGGTCATGACAGACCTCCAGAAAGGCGGACGACACTTGTCCACGGACGCTCGGCCCCTGGCGACCGCAGCTCCGTCCGCATGGCGTGGACGCTCTCGTGGGGGTTGTCCGTATTGCGAAGTTTGCGCTTTTTAGGAGCGGTAGGGAGCATCCGTTCGGGTGCCACACGGTGCGGCGCACCAAGTTCGTCGCGCTAGCAAGCCCCACGGTCATCTCGGGTGCAGCCTCACCGTGATCTGCTGGCCGACCTCGGCACCGCCAGGAGACGAAATCCTCACAGTGCGCATGCCTGCAAGCGCTCATAGGGCAGCTGGCGTCCGACGACACTGCGGCAGCTATCCTCCCGCCCATGGCTTTGGCGAGGATGAACTCAACGCGCATTCGAGCGGTAGAGATGTTCGGATTGATGATGCGAGCCGTGAGTGGTCGCTACCGCATAGATGGAAATACTGATACGGCCCAATGTGTCGTGGCTCTGGCTTTTGGATATCGCCTTATCCGGGCGGGAGTTCGAGAGCCCGGGCCGTGTAATGAGTATCTCGCCGCACGCGCATTAACCACAAGCAACGGGCGACCTATTGTCGCTCAAGCTGAAATCGATCAGGCAATCCGCTCGGTTCGGCCGAGTATAGGCGCGGACCACGTAATTGGCTCGGCCCGAGACCCCAAGCGATATCTCGATACGTACGAATTGGCAGTTCAGGTTCACGCCATCATGAACCGCTACGGCTGGAAGACTGCCGTACTCATAGCACACCCACATCACCTCCCACGTGCCCAAGCAGTATTTTCCACTCTCGGAATTCATACCGTGACCTGCGCTGGGGTGAGGCCAATCTGGGATAGCAAATCTAGTCAGTCATGGACGCGGGGCCCTCTTCGCTGGGCAATCCGCGAACCGTTCGCGATTTGGTTATCTGAACGACGAGGCTGGCTACGGCTCTCCCGGCCTGAAATGAATAATATTTACCTCACGAGGTGAGATCTCCAACCACTTTGGGCATGTTTGCGTGCGGAGCCCTGCCGTTGGTGACGAGCTTCTCAAGACCGCACGCACGGTTGCGAGTCACCACACTCGGTGGTCCGGTCACACAGCTGGTCTCGGCCACGATGAAGTGCGGCCGCTGTTTAGCTTCGTAATATATTCGACCGACATACTCGCCGATCACACCGAGGAACAGCATCTGGAGACCACCAATGCCGAGGATCGCCGCGACAATGGTGATGTAACCAGGGACCGTGACTCCCTGCACTAAGGCGGCCACGATGAGGAAGATCAAGTATGCGAACGACAACGCCGTCACGACCCCGCCCAGATATATGGACAGGCGTAGTGGAGCGGCGTTGAACGACATGATCCCGTCGATGCCGTAGTTGAGCAACCTGCGCAGCGACCACTTGCTCGCCCCTCCCCCTTGCCGTGCCACGTTACGGTAATCAACGGTGGCGACCTCGAATCCGATCCAGGAGAACAAACCCTTCGAGAAGCGGTTGTATTCGCCCATCTGAAGCAGCGCGTCCACAGCGCGGCGGCTGAGCAGCCGGAAATCGCCGATACCGTCTTCCATGCTCACGTCAACCAGGGAATTCACAATCCGGTAGTACAGCCGTGCCAGCAAGGTCCGGCTCAACCGCTCGCCCTCGCGTGTCCGGCGCGCGACTACCTGATCGTAACCTTGCCGGTACAGCGCCAGCATCTCAAGCACGAGGTGCGGCGGGTGCTGGAGATCGGCGTCCATGACGACCACTGCGTCGCCGCGTGCGTAGACCAAACCGGCCAGCATCGCGGATTCTTTGCCGAAGTTACGGCTGAACGAGACGTAGGTGATCCGTGGATCCTGTTCGCTGAGCTCCTGTATCGCCTGGCGCGTGCCGTCGCGACTGCCGTCATCGACGAGCACGATCTCGACGTCGACGTCGGCTGGCTCTAGCGTCGAGAACACTTGAACGACCAGGTCGGGCAACACATCCTGCTCGTCATAGCATGGTACGACGACCGATAACAGCATGTAGTCGCCTCTCGCGTCGTTATTGGCTCTAAGGTGTCGATCACAGATACTGAGGATTCGTACCCCTGGAAGGTGAACGGGAGGAGCGCATAAGTCGACGAGCAGACGGCGGAGAACCCTACAGGGGACGGCTACTAATCGATATTGGCTTATTCTGGCTCCTCGCTCCCTCCGTGAACAGTCACATGAAGTAAGGGCGCAGCAGCTACGATACGGCCATGAGAACGACTGTGTGTTGCGTGTGCGATGCCGCTATGCAGCCGTTGCTGTCGTCGTGGAGTTTCCGCTGTCCACAATGTGGAACATGGGGCTCGTCACTGCACATCGACATCAATGGTCCGGAGCATCACAGATTAGACGAGGACCTCCGCGAAACTGGCTTGTCCCGACTCCGCAAGCAGAACAACGAGATCATCCTGGATCGGCTCCGCATGCTGGGCCTCGCCGACGGCGGGTCATTACTCGACGTCGGTGCCGCCCACGGTTGGTTCGTGCTGGCCGCCCAAGATCGTGGACTCAAGGCGACTGGCATCGACCCAGACGTCCACATGGCCGAGCGCGCCGATGCGAAGGGGGCCAACACCCGGCGTGGCTATTTTCCGGATGCTCTCGACGCGGACGAGAGCTTTGATGCCATCTGCTTCAACGACGTGCTCGAGCACATCGTTGATGTCCGCGCGGCTGTGGCCGCTTGCAACCGGCATCTGAGACCCGGCGGCCTGCTGAGCATCAATATCCCGAACAGCCGTGGGCTCCTCTACCGAACTGCGGTACTGGCCAAGCGGATGGGCGCGGCGGGTCTTTACGACCGGCTATGGCAGGTGTCATTTCCCTCCCCGCACGTCTGGTACTTCGATGAGGCGGGCCTGTCGACCCTATGCGCCACTCAGGGGCTACCGACCGTGTTCACAGGCCAACTACCCACCCTTACACGAGCAGGTCTGTGGCAGCGGGCCCATCTGGATCGGCGGCCGTCGGTTTCCAGCGTCGCAGGGGTGGCGGCCGCGTGGGTGGCGACGCCACTACTCAACAGCACGTGGGCGACCGACATCATGCATGTAATTGCCCAAAAGCCCCACGTCTAACGCCAGTCGTCGCGCAGCGAGTTCGAGCCCTACTACACGCTGCGGGTCCCTGAACTCTTTCACGCTATTGACCACACCGCCGTAACCCTGGGGTCGCCCCGGGCGATTGGTCCTACGAGGGGAGAGTGGAAGTGCCGCCGATGATCCTCCGCACCTTGCCCCTGATCGTTAGCCTGGTCCTGCTTACCGCGTGCAGCACTGATCAACAAACCCTCACCGCGGAGCAGATGGTCGCCGAACTCGCTCAGCGCATACCAACCGCTGAGCCCGGCCTGGTATTCACCGCAGAAAACGACCCCTATGCGATCCTCGGACGTCCTGGTGGCTACACCTCAAAGGCATCCTTCACCGACACCCGCATCCCAGCAGAAAAGACCACCGGGGCCATCAAGGGCGCGGCAGAGTATGGCGGCTCCGTGGAAGTGTTCCCCGATAACTACCTCGCGCAAAGGCGCAAGGACTACCTCGACGGCGTCTCAAGCAACCAGCTCGCCATGGAGTACAGCTGGGTCTCCGGGCCGGTACTCCTACGGGTCTCCCAACACCTCACACCGGATCAGGCGGCCGAGTACCAGACGGCGCTCACTGAGATCGGCTAGGAATAGCTGCCTGCATACCCCCAGCCGAGCTCACGCCGCGAGCTGATCCCGCAACCAGCGCACGCTCACCAGCACACGCCGCTCGAACTCATCCGGCAACGGCACCACAACGGAACGCGCTGGAGGATCAACGCCAGCGCGTCCTGGGCTGCACGCTGGCCGGTGTGCAGTCCGGTGGGTAAGGACCCGTGCGACGGATGCAGGTTTCAGCGCGTTCGTCGGGCAGCACGGGGTCTGGTCCATCGATGCTCCTACGGTCGAATGATCGTTCTCAGTCACGGATAGTGCACCGCATAGCGCATGTCCGCTTCCTGCGTTTTCGCGCAGCACATCGATCTTGCGGGTCTAATCCGCTAGTCGGTAGCCTTTTAACGCTAACTAACTGCCGCTGTCCCTTGTGGGGTTTATCGCAATCTTCCTGTGGATTGCTGGACCTCTTCTGTTCACCTTTGGGAGAGAGTCTTTCACCGCTGAAGGCGCAGTGTCCGTCGAGCTCTAGACCTGCACCGACACGCGCCGATCAAGTACGCCAGCTTCGACATGAAGCTCAACCGTCGACTCCGATGCGATTAAAGGTTCTTCACCTGAAACTGACCGGTTCACATTGCCACCGCCGCGCCGTCGACCGGCATGGTGGAAAGCTCACCATCCCCCCGACCGTGGCTCTCGACCGAAAGTGTGATTCCGCCGATGCTGGCGATCCCGTATCTCCTGCTGTCCTTCCTGGCGGCACTTGTCATCGTCCAACGGGTCTTTCGCGAGTTTCCTGTGTTCATACGGCTTGTCGGGGCCTTTGTAGTCAGCATCGTGCTCACTGGCTGGCTGAACTTCATCGCGGGATGGCTGATCCACAGCCTCGGCCGTAGTGACGCGACCTTCTACGGCGCCTTCGTCGCCATGGGCGTCAATGCACTGTTCATCGGTCTGGGCTGGCGGCAGCTCCAGCCTGGCGCGTTCCGCGTACGCGCGCCCGCGGTTCTCGGAGTCAGTGCCGCCGTGGCGTTGTCCGGCTGGGTGATGCATACACGGCTGTCCGGGGACCCACTGACCGTCTCGAACAACACGTGGGGTGATACTGCACTGCACATCGGCATCGCGCGGTCCTTCTCCGAAGGCGACAACTTCCCGCCCACACTCCCGGTCCTCAGCGGGGAGAAGCTTCGCTACCACTTCGGACTCGACTTTTACGCCGGTGCGCTGGAGCGGATGGGGCTCCCGCTGGAGTGGGCCTTCAATTTGCCCGGCGTGCTGGGGTTCGCCGCAATCATGGTGCTCATCGTCGAGTTCGCCCATTATCTCTGGCGGCGCGTTTCCATCGGCGTCATCGCCGCAGTCCTATTCGTTACCAATAGTTCGCTTGCTTTTCTTCGCTACTTCGATGAATACCCCTCGGTGACAGAGGCGCTAAAGCCCTCGAGCTGGTGGAATCACGGCCAGTACTTGGCGACCGCCCCGTACCAGGGTGGTGGCGAGCAGATATCGATCTTCTGGACGCTGAACCCTTACGTCAACCAGACACACCTCATCGTGTCGATGGCCCTGTTCCTGTTTGTCGGCTACGCCCTGCTACAACATCTACGCGGGCCCGGCGGCATCGCCGGGGATCCCTTGGACGCGTATGCGCAGGAGAATCACCGCCGGCGCCTGCCGAGGCAGCGCGCGGTGGCTCTCGGCTTATTGTCGGGAGCAGCCTTCTGTCTCAATGGGCTCGTGTTCCTAGGGTCCATGATTTTCTTCTGCGTACTCCTCTATCTCTACAGCGGCCACTTGCGGAGGGTGGCCGTGCCCAGCGCGGTGCTGGCCAGCACGTCGGCGACCCTGTTCATCGCGGGCGCTTTTTTGCAGAGTGACGGGATCCGCAAGGTGGCACTTGTGTTGCTGATCGGAGGTTTCGTGCTGCTGGGACCCGTCCGTGAGTCGCTGCCGTTGTTCGCCATCGCAGGTGTGGTCGCCCTCCCCCAAATGATTTCGCTCACCGGCGGTCTCGGAACGGAAAATGCACTACGCTTCCACAACGGCTATCTCGTCGAGAGCTTCCGCTTCCAGGACCCCGGGTCCTACCTAGATTTCACCAACTACTGGTGGCTCAACCTCGGTCTCGTCGCGCCACTCGTCATCCTGGCGGCCATCATCGGGCGCAGAGCCGACCGCAAGCTGCTGATAGCAATTATGGCAATCTTCGCCTTCGGCAACATCGTGGCATTCAGCCCCGATCTCGGTGTCAACCACAAGGTATTCAACTTGTGGGAGACCCTGGTCAACCTCTTCGCCGCCTACGCCCTAGTAGTCGGAGTCCGCGTACTCTGGCGCGATCTTCCGGCGAGGAGCGGCCGGCTAGGCACACTCGCGGGACGCGCCACCGCCATCGCTGTGACCCCGGTGGCCGGTGTCGTCTTGGTGTTTTCGGGCCTCCTCGACTTCATGACGCTGAAAAACGACACCCACTTCGCGGTGTTCTGGGAACCCGCCGTCAGCTGGATCAAGGACAACACGAGCCGTGACTCGGTGTTCCTCACCGCGTACGGCGACGTCTATACGCTTCCCACGCTCGCTGGCCGGTCGGTCTACTTCGGCGGGTTCTCGGGCTGGTCTGAGGCCATGGGATACCACACCATGTCGCGGGAACGGACGATCGCGAGCATCTACGCCGCACCGGATCGGGCCACGGCCTGTGAGCGTATGCGCGGGACCGGCGTCGACTACATCCAAGTTGGTGACGGCGAGAAGAAAGCCGATCGCTTCCCCCATCGCAACCCTGACCTGTTCCCCGGAGATTTCGTCCGCGTCTACTCGGATGCCCATTTCGCCTACTACGACGTCAGGGCCTCCTGCCCAACCGGCACGATTACGGCAACCAGCGGACCCTGAGCCCTCGACCTCAAGAATCCTTATGTTGAGCTCCGGCGGCAGCGTCCCACTGACAATGGTCACGACAGGAACGACTAATTCTCCTTGAGTTTCAACGCTTTCAGACGGCTACCGGGACCTGTGACTCACCTCAACGCCGTCGGAGGTCCCAACGTCAGGCAGCCGGTAGACCGTCCATTCCGCGTTCTGGTACGCGATCGGCAGGCTCGCGAGCGCGTTGCGGTCGATCGTCCAGTACTTGTCCTCGTAGGCAGCGACCATGAGGTATTCAGGGTCGAACTTGCGGACCGCCGGGTCGGTGATCCGCCCCTGAAGCGCCGCAACGACGGCGGCCTCTCGCTCCGCGTAAGGCAGGTTGTAGGAGTACAACCAACCTCGATAGCCCATGACGAGCGCCCGCCCGGCCAGTGTCGCCACAGGCTGGTTGGGCTTGTCAGTGCCGATGAACACATCGCCGGGTGCAGTATTGGCGCGGACCCAGCCGGCGAGCGCCACGTCGGCGCTGCTGGCGAACTGATCACGCTGCTGGAACTCGCGGATGACGGAGAGCAGACCCGGGATCGACACGATGAGCGCGACCGGCAGTACCACCACGAGGTTCCATCTGGTCACCCGGTACGCCTGGACGGCCAGGAAGCCGGCGAACAGGCCGGCCATGAGGTAAACGTAGTTGATCAGCTTGAGATTGTCGTACTCGAATGGCTGGAACGCATACACCTGTGTGACGGCGAGGATCGCCAGGACGGGCAGGTACCACACCAGGTGGTGTCGCCAATCCCGACGCAGCAACAGGAATGGCAGGACGACAAAGAATATGCCCATCAGACCGAAGTTGATCGACCAGAAAGCCCAGATCGACTCACCCTCGGCCTGCAACCACCCAAACCGGAATCGTCCCCCGCTGCCACGGCCGTTCGCCAGCTGCTGCCATGCCAGCTGCGGAGCGGCCAAGACGAGAGCGATGCAACCTGCGGTGAGATGGCCCCACGGCCACCGGCGGTGACGGAAAGCGGCCTCAGCAGCGAGGGCGATCAACACGGCCCCGCAGACGATAAACGTGTGCGGGTGGGCCATCGGTAGCAGACCGATCAGCACCCCGCTAACGAGCAGGTACCGTCGGTCGCCGGCGTGTCGGGCGGCGTGGAGCAAAATCAACACGGCGAGTCCGACACCAAGGCCGAACAGGATCGTGCGCTGTGGCAGCAGGGCATGTGCGACGAGGTTGGTGACGTGGCCGTTCTCCGCACTGATCGCGGTGTAGTCACGTGGTAGGTCGGCGAGAAAATCCTGCAGGCTCCGGCCGCCGTCTCGCCAGTCAGCATAGGCGAGGGGCAGGCCGGCGGCCGACCCCATCAGCAGCACCAACGCAAGACCGGCGACAGCAGTGCCGACGTGGCCGAACAGCCGCAGGCTGAAGGACAGCAGGAGCTGGCAGAAGGCCAGCGCCAACAGAACACCGGGCAGGAAAAGACTGAGGTGAAGAGTCCAGCCGCCGCGGAGGTACAGGGCTGTCAGGAGGTCGACGAGAAATGGGTACGTCAAGTTCACCCCGTTCGCCACCGGCAGCTCCATCCGCATCCGCTCGAACTCCGCGAGGTGGCTGATTATGGCCGCGTGCAACCCGAAGTCGGCCCAGGTTGAACCGGCGGAATACACCCCAGTCGTATCTGGCAGAAGGCTGTGCGTCCAGAAGAGCCGGCCGAGCAGTGCAGTGATGATCGCGCTGGCGGCGCCCCAGAGGACCCAACTGGGCCGCCCGCCCTCGAGCGGACGCCATCCGGGCCATGCGCGCCGGTGCGGGTACCACAACGCGGCGCTGGCCACGACGCTGATGCCGACGGTGAGCGGAACGGCGAGGTAATACGGCAGCACCAGCGCGGCGAGGAACGCCAACCAGGTCCAAGCGAAGAGGCCAAGCACGATGGCGAGTGCCGCGGCTTCAAAAGGGTAGAGCTGCAGTCGCAGCCACCAGACAATGGCCGCACCGAGCAGCAGTGCGGAGACGAACAGGATCAGCGCCATGAACCCAACCAGATTCGGTCGTAGAGGGCCCCCTCGCTGAGTGGAAGCCCGTACGAGATCGGTGCGAAGAACACGAAACTCACCAGCGCGACCACGAGGATGCCCCAGTAGAGAGTCGCCGAATGCCAGGAACGGAATTGCGATACCCTCTCACCGTCGGTCATCCATCCCGCCAACAGTCCCAGGCCGATGCTGACCGCAGCGAGGCAGAACATGAACGAGAAGAAGTAGTGATAGAGAAACATCGGCCGTTCGATGGTGGCAAACGGTAAGAAATTGGCTGCCCACCCGACGGCGAGCAGCGCCATCACGCCGCGATGCCGTTCGAAAAGCTCCGGACGACGCATCCAGCCCAGCGCAACCGCGACCACACCCGCTAGTAGGCCCCACCAGATCACCGGATTGCCCTGAAGATAGATGTACATCTCGTTACCGTTGGCCCTGGTCGCGCCGTTCCAGTAGTAGACCGGGCGCTTCATGACCGGCCAGCTCACCCAACTGGAGCTGTACGGGTGCGTGCTGTTGGTGAGTGAGATGTCGGCCCGGCGGATCGCGTCGTTGAGCTCGATGAAGCGGTCGGGAAACGACATGCGTGCCGCCGGATCGTAGCTGGCGTTACCGATCAGCGTGGATTGGAAGCGCTGGGACATGAACGCGTCGCCCGGGCCGCTGTTGGGCAGCAGCTGGAAATGGATGGCGAAGACCGTGACGTAGACGAAGGCCGGGACGAGGACGAGGATGGCCGCTCTGGGCAGCGCGAGCCGCAGGCTGACTCGATGGCGCAGTGTCTGAGCCAACCACATCAGCCCGATCACACCGAGGGCCGTGAGGCCGGTCCACTTGGTGCTGGCGGCCATGCCGGCCAGGACCGCGCTCGAGGCCAGCAGGATCCAGTGAGCCCGTCCGGTGTAGCGACGGGATGCGAGGTAGCAGGTGATGGCACTGATACCGAACAGCAGCAGCATGCTGTCGATGAGGATGAACCGGGACTCGACGAGGATGGCGTTGTCCAGCAGCAGCAGCACCGCCCCAAATGTCGCCACCTTCCGGCTGGCGGTTAACTCGCGCAGCAACAGGTAGAACACCGTCACGAGCGCCGTGCCGGCCAGCGCTGGCAGAAGGCGAAGGACCACCGCGGGATCGGCGGACTGCACCGTGGCCGAGACTCCCCACAGCTTCGCCCAACCGGCCAGCAGGAGCTTCCCAAGCGGTGGGTGGATGTCGAAGAAGTACGAGCCGTCCAGGTAGCCCAATGCAAAGCCCCGGAAGTGCACCTCGTCGAAGACGATCGCGCGTGGGTGGGTGAACGCCACCAGCCGGGTCACCGCGGCGAGGAACGTGAGGACGAGGAGCTCAGTGGGCACGTTCAGCCGCCGCCAGGTGGGCCTGGCACCATGCGGCGCGGCCGTCTGGACCTCCGGCTGGTCCGGGGTTGTCGCGTTGTGGCCGGTATCGGCGGTGTCGCGTTTTGCCGAGCGTTCGAGGAGCCGAGAGCGGACCGAACCTGCCACGCAACACTCCATTCCGTGGGATCGAAACGCGATTATTGATGGCCAGCACGGCCCCGTCATGATGCTGCGGGTTAAGAAGGGATCAACGCTAAGGAAAACCCCGGCATCGTCACGACCATAGATCCTCCTAATGATGATGTGTTACCTGCGGCTTTCTGGGCTGAGTGACGGACAACCCACGCAGCGCGACCAATAGTGGAGTTGACGATGCATTTACCGTTTCGGGGTGACCTTCGGCGACCTCGCCCCGGCCGACACCTCCGGCGCTACGCAGCCGCCTGCGCTCTCACCGGTCGTCGACATCGTCATTCCGGTCTACAACGAAGAAAACGATCTCGAACCCTGCGTGCGCCACCTACATGCTCATCTGAACGCCGGGATACCCTATTCATTCCAGATCACAGTCGCCGACAACGCCAGCACCGACACCACCCTAGAAGTCGCGAACCGGCTAGCCGCGGAGTTCCCGTCAGTACGGGTCGTGCACGTGCCAGAGAAGGGCAAAGGGCGCGCGCTGCGCGCGGTCTGGTCAACCTCAGACGCGACCGTGCTGGCCTACATGGACGTCGACCTGTCCACCGACCTCGCCGCGCTGCTACCGCTGATCGCGCCCCTGGTCTCAGGGCACTCAGACCTGGCCATCGGAACCCGGCTACACCGAGGATCACGCGTCATCCGCGGCGCCAAGCGAGAATTCATCTCCCGCAGCTACAACCTGATGCTCCGGCACACCCTGTCCACCCGCTTCTCCGACGCCACCTGCGGATTCAAAGCCATCCGACGTGAAGTCGCCGAACACCTGCTACCACACGTCGAAGACAACGGGTGGTTCTTCGACACCGAACTGCTCGTGCTGGCCGAGCGCAGCGGGCTACGCATCCACGAGGTCCCCGTCGACTGGATCGACGACCCCGACAGCCGAGTCCCCATCACCAGCACCGCGATGACCGACCTCCGCGGCATCGCCCGACTAGCCCGCGCATTCGCCACCGGCACACTGCCCATCCACGACCTGCGCGCCCTACTAGGTCGCGCCCCACTAGAACCCCCAACACCAGGCGTACCCCCAGGACTAACCCGCCAACTGGTGCGCTTCGCCGCCGTCGGAGTACTCAGCACCCTGGCCTACCTAGCCCTGTTCCTGCTGCTGCGAGACCCGGCCGGCTCACAAACCGCCAACCTCATCGCCCTGCTGACCACCACAATCGCCAACACCGCACTCAACCGACGCTTCACCTTCGGAATCACCGGCCCACACCGCAGGACCCGCCACCAACTCCAAGGCCTCATCGTCTTCGGACTCGCCCTCACCCTCACCAGCGGCACACTAGCCATAGCCCACACCATCAACAGCACCCCACCCACCACAGTCGAAGTCGCCCTACTCGTCACCGCCAACGCCATAGCCACCCTCATGCGATTCCTCCTCCTACGCCGCTGGGTCTTCCGCAAAACCTGAACACGAGACTTCGAACCACTATTGGAATCCCATGGCGGGCGGTGCTCCTGCTGTCTCCTTCCACTGCGTACCACTTGACCTGCGGTTCTGTGTCCGCTCTTCATGGTCGGGTGCGCGGCTCAGATGCCCACTGCGAGTATTCATCCCGCTCGTCATCGCCGGTGCTGCGCTCCAGAGGTTGCTGATGTGGCGGTGCTCAGTCGGCCAATGGAGGTTCTGAGTGCGGCGACGGCCTGCACGCAGCACTGTAACAACTAATCCTAAGTAATCGCCACGACTTTTAGTTGGGCACGTGTTGACAGAGAAAAATGCTCCAGTCCTAAGAAAATGAGATTGTCGAAGACTTCCATCCAGTAACGTCGAGGAGCGCTTTAGGTGTTGGCTGTTACCTCATGGTCGAAGGATCTTGCGGTTTGACATCGGTGGTCGCGACGTGATCAATCACGCTGGAGCGGCTGCGCGCCCACCGCACGGGCCCTGACCGGCGGCCTGTCGCGGGCGCTGGCTCCTCGCGAGTTTGTGCCCGTCCACGATCGGGGCCGGGTACTGGCCGATACCGCGGTGCTGATCGGTCGCCGACCCGAAAAGACCACCCGGACCGTGGAACCCGGTGCTTACTCGACGCGGCAGTCGGGCCAACAACCTGACCACACCTTGATAACAACATCAACAGGCAGTGCGATCAAATCCAGTTTTTCGCCGTGGCGTGCGAGACCTTCTCCACCCGTCACTCAAGGTGGCCGTCCCTTGTGGGGTTTGCCGAAATCTCCTCCTCGACTGCTTGAACCCTTACGTTCACCTCTGGGCGGCAGTCTCCCTCGGCAGATAGCCGGGATTCAATAGTTAATTTGATTTCCGGCACTTCCGAGACCGGTGGTCACATCCGGATCAGCGAGACTGAGGAGGCGAAGTGTCGTATTGCCAACCGGCACCATGCTCGCAATTCTCCGTCCGCGTTCCTCCAGTTCCCTCGAACGCTCTGCACAGGCCGTCAGTGCTATTTTTTCCGGTCACGCCGTGCAGAATCATCCCTTCGTATTCGAAGAAAGGAAGGCGTTGTGCGACAAATGCGCACCGTCATCGCGGCTCTGATCGGAGCAATTGGCATTGTGATGGCGCTCGTGGCGGCCGTGCCAGCCACCGCGGCGTCGGCCCAACAGGCCCGGCCGACGTTCACCATTACGCCGGTGGCCTCCGGACTAGCGATTCCTTGGGACGTGGCGGAGACGCCGGACGGAACGCTGATCTTCGACCAGCGTTCCGGCGGACTGTCGGTACGCCGACCCAACGGCACCGTATCCAGCCTCAGCGCCGACTTCAGCGATCTCTACACCAACGGCGAGACCGGCCTGATGGGTTTGGTCCTTGATCCCGGTTTCGCGACGAATCGGCGCTTCTACACCTGCCAGGGCCACCAGGCCGGCACCGCCCGGGAGATCCAGGTCATCGCCTGGACCGTGGACCCCGGCTACACCGCGGCCACTCGGGTGAACGACCCGCTGCTCGGTGGAATCCCGGCGAACACGGCCAGTGGCCGCCACGGCGGCTGCCGGCTGCGATTCGACAACACCGGCGCATTGATGGTCAGCACCGGCGACGCCGCCACCGGAAGCGTGCCCCAGGACCTGACCTCGCTGGGCGGCAAGATCCTGCGGATCAACCCGGAGAACGGGGATCCGGCCGCCGGCAACCCTGGCATCAACGACGCCAATCGGAGCACGCGGCTTATTTGGAACTACGGGCATCGCAACCCGCAGGGCCTGGCATTGCGACCCAACGGGCAGATGTTCAATGTCGAGCACGGCCCGGGCCGAGACGATGAAGTCAACCTCGTCCTGAGTGACCGCAACTACGGATGGGACCCCAACGGTGCCGGCGGCAGTTACGACGAGTCGGTACCGATGACCGACCTGCAAAAGTTCCCGGATGCCCAGCCTGCCTCGTGGAGCTCGGGGGTCCCGACCGTCGCGACATCCGGTGCCACGTTCCTTGTCGGCCCGCAGTGGCAAAGCTGGAGCGGCTCGCTCGTCGTCGCACAGCTCGCGGGACAGTCGCTGCGCCGGTTGACATTCAGCTCCGATGGTCTGCAGCAGACCAGCGACGAACTCATCCCCGAGTTCACTGGTACCTACGGGCGCCTGCGCACTGCCCAGCTCGGCACCGACGGCTCGCTGTACCTGACCACCTCCAACGGCACCAATGACGTCATTCTTAAGGTCACCCCAACAGGACCGACACCGACACCCACGCCAACGCCGGCCACACCCACGCCAACCCCCGCCACACCAACCCCGACCCCCGCCACACCCACGCCAACCCCCGCCACACCAACCCCGACGCCAGCACCGGGGGCGACCGCTACGACGACCACGCTGAACGTGATCCCGATCGACCTTCCCTTCTCGGGGGGCATCGCGGTGCTCACCGCGAACGTGGCGCCCGCTAGTGCGGCCGGAACTGTCCAGTTCAGGGATCACGACGTCAACATCGGCTCCCCGGTACCAGTGCGCGGCGGCGTTGCCTTCGGCGGCGTGAGGTTCCTGCCTACGGGT
Organism: Pseudonocardiaceae bacterium; assembly: GCA_050699875.1. Classification (GTDB taxonomy): domain Bacteria; phylum Actinomycetota; class Actinomycetes; order Mycobacteriales; family Pseudonocardiaceae. The sequence continues at coordinate 34,666 of JBOHFX010000085.1, read as the reverse complement.
GCGCACTCACTGACCGCGGTTTTCATCCCGGGCAACCCGGCAGCCTTCCAGCCGTCAACGTCGAGCCCCCCCGTGACGTTTACGTTCTAGAGGATCTAGATGATCGCCACCAGCACCACAACCCATCCACTCCATACTTGGCAGAAGTGACCGCACATCTGACAAGCCGCCCCCACCGGCTACGTGCTGAGCGGCCTCGACCCTGACGATGCGGGACCCGTGCAGGAGCACGATGCGGAGCGGGCTGGCGCTGGCCTCCAAATACCGTGGTAGCGGGTGCCGACGTGGCCGGAGCTTTGGCGACAGCCACCGCTACCACGGTGGTGGGTATCGCGTGATCTGCTCGTAGCGATTTCACCGTCGACGCCTAGGCCCACGATGTGTCAGTCCCTGGCTCATCCGGTCATCAAGGGGCTATCAGGGGTGCTGTGCTGTTGCCGCTCATTCACGGTCGGTGCGCGGCTCAGCCGCCCACTTCCGGCGTTTGTGCCGCCCGTCATCGCCGGTACGGCGCTCCAGGGGTGGCTGATGTGGCGGTATTCGGTCGGTGAATGGACGTTCTGACAGCAACCTCGCATGGGCGCTCGCGGTGTAGCACCCTGGCAACCAGGACGCAGGTGCCGGCGGATCAGCCGTGTGACCGGTCGGAATCGTCAGCCGAAGCTGTCGAAGTACTGTTGATTCAGATTCCGGGGGTTAGTAGGTCGCCTAGGCTTTACCTGGCTAGCCCTGGCTGTTCGTCCGGGTGTGCGGCTGATCGGCGCGTTGATCGTAGAAGGTGCTCCTGAGCTGGGACGATGAGAGTGCTGAAACCCTTATCGATGCCAGTTCGAGGAGCGCCTTGAGAGTGAACGTTACCGGTTGGTCGAAGGGTTTGAATGTCAGTGCTGATGGTGAGGGCCTCGTGTCGCATGCGGGTTGGTCCTGCTGCGGCGGCTGGCTGATCAGAGCGGGCTGAGCAGGGGCTGTCGGAGGCTCTGGCCTCGGAACGGCTGTCGATCCATGACCGGGGCCGGGTGCTGGCCGATCTGGCGTGCGCGATCGCCGATGGCAGTGAGGTGATCAGTGATTTCCGGGTACTGGCTGATCAGAAGGAGCTCTTTGGCCAGGTGGCGTCGGTGCCCACCACTTGGCGGACGCTCAGCGAGATCGCCGCGGGAGGACCGGAGACGCTGGGCCGGATCAGCATGGCAGGGGTCCAGGCCCGGTGCCGCGCCTGGGCGGCGGTCGCGGCCCGCCACGGTGGGCTGCCCGGCGTGCAAATCGCGGATAAAGTCCTGGAGGGAGTGACCTGTATCCGGCTGGACGCCACGGTCACTGCGGCGCACTCGGACAAGGAGCTAGCGGAGCCGAACTTCAAGGGCGCTGGCCGGGATGATGCGCCGGGGCAGGGCGGGCTCGAACACGGTGGCCGATCACCTCAGGGTGCTGGAGGACTCGATCGCCGCGCTGCCACCGGAGCACCGGCGCCAGCTGATGGTGACGTGCGATGGTGCCGCTGCCAGCCTGCCAGCCAGCCGGACTGGCGCGCCGATCCCGCCTACATCGACGCCGCCCACCGGGTGCATGCCCGGGTCGACGACGGTATCCGCACCGGCAAGGACTGCGGAATCGGCCGGTTTCCCTCGCACGACTTCGCGATCAATTCCGCCTGGCTGGCCGCCTCGTTGATCGCGGCCACCCTGCTGGCCTGGCTGCGGCTGCTGGCCCTGGACGCCGAGCTGGCCCGCGCCGAACCCAAGACCCTGCGCTACAAGATCTTGCACGCCGCAGCCCGGTTGACCCACAGCGGCCGGCGGCACCGGCTGAAAATCTCCAGAACCTGGCCTTGGGCCAGAGCGATAGCCACCGCATGGACCCGCCTCAACGCCCTGCCACAAGCCCCCTGACCAGCACGACCCACCCCCACGACCGGGACAGGAGCACCCCAGGGGCCTGTGGACCCCCCGGCCACCGGCCCGCCTGCCGGGTCACTGTCACACCCCGGACCCTAAATCAAGATTCTTAACGAGGCTCAGCGCCCGTCCCAGACCAGCCACCGATCAAGGCGAATGATCAAGGCTAGCTGGCGGAGATCCGGGGCGCTGTGATGCGCGGTCAGATACATGCGAAGCCTAGAGAGCCGGCAAGAAGACATCCTGGCATCTGGGCTTGTCACTGCCGTCGACTGCCCTCAGCGCGAAGAGCTTTCGGGCAAGCAGGGGCGGTGAAGTCGACAGCTCTGGATAATTGGAAACCCGATCAATCACGTATCCTTTATCTCCGCGCTCGTATACGACGGTGATCTCAGGATGTCTGGCCAGGTATGCCCTGAATGAGTCCCATGGCAACAGGTAGTTGTTTGCAGCGTACGCGGCTAATCCCGGGTCGTCTGAATATACCACCTTGACCAGATCTGCCTGGCGATTCGCGAGCGGAAGTGAAGATCTGATAATGAAGTGATTGCTCTCTCCATCGACCATTCTGAGATTCGAGTACATGTTATAAGCGTAAGCAGTCCTCAGCTCAAAGTAAGGCAGCAAACCATTCAAGACCAACAGCACGGGAACCACCGCCAGCCAAACCGCCCCCTTGCCCCGGACCGTGAACGGGTGCTCGAGGTCATGCTCCCGGTGCCGAACCAGCCAGATCACTACTCCCATCAGTATGGCGGCGTCAAAGATGTACCAGAGGGACAAACGGCCTTCAAGAAAAGCATGTAGTGTAAAGCTGTTGCTTCCCACCCATGGAGCGGCCAACACCAAGCCGGCACCAGCAGCCCAAAGGGCCGGGAGCCAAGCACCTCGCGCCTTGAGAAAACCAAGAGCGCTCGCCGCAAATTGATTCGGAAGAAACAAAACGAACAAAGCGACCAGGACGGATGAGAAGTCGACGAACAAATGTATACGGTCCAGGGCGATTAGGCTGTGAAAAACCAGACCCAGCACAACTGCGAAGATTCGAGTGCGCCTGTTGAAGAGCAGTATCGGAATCGAGAGCTCGATCATTGCCACTGCGTAGGGAAGAAGGCTCGCGAGGTCGCCTACTACTACCAGCGGGGCGTTGACTCCCAACGATCGAGCGGTCTCATCGAAGTAGTAGGTACTGCAACTAACTGCAGTGTCAAAGAAAGCGGAGTTCAGCTTCGCGAAAGCGGCGAAAGAGTAGAACAGGACTAAGCACCATCGCGCGAGCGGCAAGAATACTTCAGCGGTCTTGTTTCTGTTGATTCTCCCATCCCGCATCGTGGACGCAGCTGACAGGAGCAAGCCAAGGTCCACAAAGGCCACCAAGAGCCAGTGATTTCCAAGTATCGGCGCTTCCAGCCAGGTGGTGATCAACCCGAGAACCGCCACCAGCATCAGTGGAAGGTTCTGTGCCGGCCTGACCAGGAGCCACATCGCGCAAATCGCCAGGATGACGAGGCTGAACCCCAGCGTCGTGGGGTTGCTGAAGATATCTACTGTGCGGCCGCTCGCCAGAACATGAAACAGCGCGGCAGCTGCCCATAGAGACGCGAATAGCGTCAACGAATCCTCTGCGCTGGGCCGCGATAATACGGGCCGTACAGGGTGGCGTCGGGAGGTTTTGCTCATTTAGCTAGACATCCCATGCCATTAGTTACGCTGTGCCACTCGGAGGAACTGATCATTGCCACGCAGAAAGGTAAAGCTCGGCGCAGCTGCTGTCGTCTCGGCTGGAGTCGCAGTGGGTTCCACGCCGTGCAGGTTGACGGATTAAAGTCCGTCGCGGAAGGTTTGGTGGCTCCGATGGGTTTGATCACAGCCGTCGCGGACGGTACTCCCGGAAATACACTTCGTCGAAGACGATCGCGCGCGGGTGTGTGAGTGATCGCCACTAGGCGGTTGTCAGGCGCGTTCACATTCTGGGCGGCACCGCCTGTAGCGCTCTTCATCGAGCGATCGAGCAGCCGACAGCGGACCATCCTGCCACGCGACACTTCATTTCATACACCTCGGTAGGTGGACTTGGTTACCTTCGCGGTAGCCGGGACGGCATCTCGACTCCACTGCCGCGGTCTCACCACACCAGCCGCCGGAAGAGCCCTGCCCGGCGGCGGCCGACCCGTGCGGGGAACTCTCCTAGACGGACGTGAACATTGATAGAGCAGCGATTTACAGCACCAAGGCGTGCTCATTAAACGCCGTTTACGTACGATCAACGCCAAAAATTCACGCTCAGGACTCGTCGGCCGTTCATCACACCGTTTCCGCACTGAGTGATGTTTAACCCACGCGGAGTGGCCAAAGCGGTAAGTGCGGCGGATGGCGGCGTTCCGACGCTTTCACAAGCCGTCATCGGCGACGTCGAATAGGCTCGCGCCTCGACCCGCCACCCTAGGCTCGTGGTCACCCCAATCTTGCTCGGCAGAGGGCAAACGTACGGCCATTGACGTAGTTGGAGTCGCGCGGATTCCCGGCCCTGTCCCTGGTACTCCGCTCCGCCCACTGGGTTGCCCGATCAGCACGGTCGCCGACCTCAGATCGCGGTTCCGACGGTGATGCCGGCCATCGCACCGCTAGTGCACCTGCGGGCCGCACAGCAAACGCGCCACAGTGGGTGAGTTTGGAACCCGTGCGGCATGCACCGATTCCAAACTCACCCGTTATCAGATGGCGGTCACTGCACGAAGCCGAAGAGCCCGCCGAAGAGCCCGCCGAAGAGCGACGTAACCGTCACGGGCACGGGGTCCGACGTCGATCCAGCGAATGCAGCTGAGTTAGCGGGAGTGAACACTGCCGTCAATTCGTGCGGGCCTTGCTCCAGACCGAACGTGAGTCGCAAGGCAAAGCCGCCGAACACCGGTACCGGATTGCCGATGTTGGTGTCCCCGTCCTTGAATTCGACAGTTCCCGCCGCGTTACCGGGCGTAACCCTCGCGATGAGGATCACTGGAAGGCCCTGAAAGGCTGTGCGCGGGAACACGCTCAGCGTGGTCGAGGTAGTCCGCACGCCACCGGGTGGAGGTGTCGGCGTGGCCGAAGTTGGTGTGGGGGTAGGGGTGCTGGTTGAAGTTGGTGTGGGCGTGGGGGTGCTAGTCGAAGTCGGTGTGGGCGTGGGGGTGCCGTCTGGAGTCGGCGTGGGAGTGGGCGTGCCGCCTGGAGTCGGCGTGGGAGTGGGCGTGCCGCCTGGAGTCGCCGTGGGAGTGGGCGTGCCGCCGCCGGATTCAGTGATGTAAGCCGTCGCGCTGGTGAAGGTTATCGCGGTCGTGAAGCGACGGGACTCACTGTTGAGGTCGTCGACGCACCGCAAAATGAGGTCATACCTGCCGGGCACGATCGGTAGGCCAAGCTGTGAGGCTAGCCCCTCCATAGTCATGCCGAACGCAGCTGGGAACGGGTCGGTGAAGGAGATAGTGGCAGCATTGTTTTCCGTGATCGTGCCGTCGAAGTCACCTGGCCCATCTACTAGGACGTTGAAGCTGGTTGAGACGTCTGCTGGGCACGGTCCTGAGGTCATGAATTCCGCGATGGTCAGATTCGTCCCGGTTGCCGGGGTTAATGTTAAGGTGCCGTCGCCTGCCTGCTGGGCACTGGCCGTGACACTGGTGACCACCGCCGCCGCACCGCCTACTGCGAGGACGACCGCACCTGCCGTGAGCCGACGAAAGAGTCCACTAGAATGCACGATTCAACTCACTCTCATTTTGGGGACAGTAGACTGTGAATTAGGTTGCCCACGTTTCGACGACGGTCGGGCCACAATTTGATCTGCTGCTCCGCGGCGTACTTCCCGAAATGTAGTGGCGCAATTGTGGTCATGATGTCGTCATTCCTGGGTTCTAGGTCGTCACAGCAGGTTGGGTAGTAAAGCGGCGATCTCATCGGACACGGTCAAACCCAGCGTGACCAAGACCGGCACACCGATCAGCCAGGCCTGCCACGGCCCGGTGCGGTAGCGGACCCATACGGTGGCGATCGCCGCCCCGAGGAGCAACACCGCCCACCCGACCACTGCCCACAATGCCGAGGTGTCACCGGCCAGCATCGCGTCGGCGGCCGGCAGGGATTGTGAGGGAATCTGGGCGGGTCTGGGCTGGGCTTCGCCGACCAGCGAAGCGTCGACGCGCAGTACATCGGTGGGTGACAACGCCGGTCCGTTGGTGGTCACCAGGGTGAGTCGGCTCTGACCGCGGGGCAGAGTGGGTGGTAGGGGGTCGCCCGCGTGTCGCACGCCGATCACTTCGAAGGAGTGCTTCCCCTGACCGGTGGTGACCGTGATCTGATCGCCTGCGCGCAGTTGGTCGAGGGATCGGAACGGTCCGCCGTAGGTCGCCCGCCGCCCAGCGATCACACTCGTGCCAACCTGGCCCGGTAGCGGGGTGTCACGCCGGTGGCCCGGACCCGACATCAGCGTGCCCGATGACGTGCCCTCAACGACGACCTCCTGCACGCCCAACTTCGGGATCTCCAGCAGAGCCACTGGCGTTCCCCCGGCCAATGGCTTGCCCGCCTCATCGAGGGGTCCGACCGCGGCAATCGCATTGGCCAGCTGGCCGCGGAACTGCTCGGCAAGACCGGCCTGATCCCGGTCGTGCCGCAGGTTGCCCAGCAAGGTCAGCTCAATCAAAAAGGAGAGGGCTAGCACCGCGACGATCGCCAGCACCTGACCTGACAGCCGGTAGTCGAGTCTGCTGCGCCGCGCCGGGGTGGCGGCCGACCGCTGAGCTGGTACCACGCGCTGCGCCGGCCGCGCATCCACGGGGTTCCTTCGCTCCGGCATAACGGCACTGCGGCGATCGACGCTGGCGACGCCGAGTTGTGGAGGAGAGCTGCCTGGGGACTCGCGTCGGATTCCCTCAGGCGTGACCCATTGGGTAGTCACGAGAGATCTCGCCCGCGGAGCCGGGTCACCACGACGATCACCACCCCGGCCTCGAGCAGGCCGTGAGCAGAAGGGCAAGGCGGGACAGTCGGTTCATCGGATCACCAGCCGTGAGCGGGAACCGGTGTAACAGGCACCGGTTCCCGCTCACGGGTTCTCAGAGGGCGGTGGATGGTGCTTTCCGCCGAGGGTGGACAAGGTGGGTTGCTGCGCCTGGGTGTGGATCACTCAGGCGCAGCACAGCCCTTAGAACGTGAAGGTCCGTGGGGGGCTTGACGTGGACGGCTGGAAGGCCGCCGGGTTGGCCGGCACGAACGTCGCGGTGATCGAGTGCGGGCCCGGAGGCAGGAACACGATCTGCGGACCGGCCAGGCCGGTGAACGGGATCACACCCGCGGTGGCGATGACGGTGTTGCCGTCCCGGAACTGGACGGTTCCGGCCGCGTTAGTGGGCGTCACGTTCGCGGTGAGGATCGCGATGCCTCCCGAGAAGGGCAGGTCGACCGCGACCACCGTGAGTCTGGTCGTCGTGGCTGTCGCCCCAGGCGTCGGCGTTGGCGTCGCGGTCGGCGTTGCCGTTGGCGTCGCGGTCGGCGTTGCCGTTGGCGTCGCGGTCGGCGTCGCCGTTGGCGTCGCGGTCGGCGTCGCAGTCGGCGTCGCAGTCGGCGTCGCAGTCGGCGTTGCCGTTGGCGTCGCAGTCGGCGTTGCCGTTGGCGTCGCAGTCGGCGTCGGTGTCGGCGTCGCGTTGGGGTCGGTGCTCTGGTAGGTGGTCGCGTCGGTGAAGTAGATCGCGGTTGTGAAGCGACGAGCCTCATCGTTGAAGGTGTCGGTGCACCGCAAAATTATGTCGTATCTGCCGGCCACGATCGGTAAGCCAAGCTGGTTAGACAGGGCCTGCATGGTTTGACCGAACTCGGCTTCGAACGGGTCGGTGAAGGAGATAGTGGCGGCATTGTTTTCCGTGATCGTGCCGTCGAAATTACCCGGCCCGTCTACGACGACGTTGAAGCTGTCTGAATCCCCTTCTGGGCAGGGCCCTGAAGTCATCAGCTGGGCGACGGTCAGATTTGTTCCCTCTGTCGGGGTCAAAGTCAGGGTGCCGTCACCTGGTTGCTGGGCGTTGGCCACCAGAGTGGTGACCCCCGCCGCCGCCCCGCTTACGGCTAGGACGACTGCGCCCGCCGTGAGCCGGCGAAAAAATCCATGAGAATACACGATTCAACTCGCTTTCGCTTTCGAAGAAGGTAGGCCGCTAGCTAGTTGGGCGGAGTAACGATGGCGGTCGAACCGCAGTTCGGATGCGGCGCGAGAGAGTGTGCCTCGAGCACCTCGGGATGCGCGCAGATCTGTCCGCCCTGCGCTGCGGTACCGAACGCTCTGACGAAGTTGGGATCGGCGACATCGGCAGTGCGGACGACGTTGAAGAGCGGACGCGCGCCGGGGAAGTCTGCCAAGTCGTAAGGCGACTGGCCGCCGATCCCTCGGAGCACGGCGGGGCCGTTACGGACCGCTCCGGTAGTAGTGGTGGCCTGTGTGATCCACGGGCCGACCCCGAAAGGCATGAGCTGCTTCGCGTTGGTCAGCAAACGACCGTCATGCTCCTGGACCGGCGTGCCACCGACGACGTCCTTGGGACAAGTCCCAAAGGGCCCGACCAAAGTGTTCCAGAAAGCCCGAGTGCCCGAGCCGGCCTGCGGAATGAGCGGCTGGAAATCATTCGCATCGTTGCAGGTCGCATCGCCGACGTTGGCGCGGTAGATGGTTTGCAAGGTCGACAGGGACAGGTTCCTGGGGACATCGGATGACGGAAGGGTCGCGTAGGTGAGCCCGTCAAGAGCGAACGGGATGTAGGTCAGGTTCTGCCCGGCCCGGTTCGCGGAGTCGTTGTTCGAGGACCGAGCCCACTCAGCGCAGTCAGCAGGGAACCCCGCGAGGAGTCCCGCCAGTGCGTTGACGCCGGCAGTTGAACCATTGGGGCGGGGGATGTTCGTGCACGCCGCCTCGTTCTTGGTGGTGATCGTCGCAGAACCGACAGCGTCGTAGGAGGCCACGATCTTGGTGACGTTGTCGGCGGCCACGACGCCGCCGAAGTCGGGATCGCTAGCAGTCGTGCCGTTGGCGTACGAGTTCATGACTGCTTGGGTGGTGTCCGAGCCGACGCCAGGAAGAAGCCGGGGCCCCGCGGGATTCGCGGGATCGGCGAGGGCCGTGCTCATGGTGAGAGACAGGGTCGCCAGGCAGGCGCCGCCCACCAGGAAAAAGCTTCGCTTACGCATTGTGCTGCTATCCTTTGCAACGCAGGTATGCACGGACTGTTGTCCGGGCACAGGTCAGTGGCTGAACATCAGGTCGTCACTGACGCCTTGCAGATCGCAGGTCGCCGGTCGGTGGCCGGGAGCGGACACTCCTGGTCACTGCCCGGGCGGCATCACCCCCCTCGGCATGCGACGCCGTACTGCGACGCCGAGCCGGCGTAACGCCGGCGACTGGAGGACAGGCGCGGACGCCGCCGCCAGCACGCCGCAGATCAGGATCGTCACAAGCAACGCGCCAACCGCAGGTGTGGGCAGCGCCGGTGTGCGCCGCATCGCGGCGACCGGTTGCTGGACCACACTCGGCACCTTGGCGGCCGGGGCACCATTTGGCTGAGCCGCGACGCCTCCGGGCGAGGGGTTGGCCGCGCCACCAGAGTTCGTCGTGGTGTCATCCGTGCCTGGCGCCGCACCAGGGTCGCCAGACGGAGTTTCTGCGCCCCCGCTCGTGGATGACCTGGGAACGTTCCCAGCGCCCGCAGGCTGTCCCGCGGGCGTGCTGCTGGGCGTCTTGGTCGCCTGTGCCTCGATGGTCGCCGCGGCGGCGAGGGCCTGTGCCCGAAGTGGCTCGGGCAGCGGCGCCATGCCGAACGGAAGCTGGCCGGGTGCCGCACCAAGCTGCTGGCCGGGGCCGGCCGCGTAGCGCAGGAACGCCGCGTAGTCCTTGCCGGCCGCTGCATCCAGGGTGGTCGGCGAGGCAACCGCGTAGCTCAGCGCGGTCAGCGGATAGGCTGCCGGGTCAGTGGAGACGGGGTCGGCGGACAGCACATCCGGCACCGAGCTGGGCTTCATGGCTGCCGTACCGGCCAATAGGCTCGCGGCGCTGGGAGTGACGAACTCGCCGGCGGTGTTAAGCAGGTTCGCGGTCGGCAGGCTGTACCGGTCGGCGGTCGCCGCGTCGACCACCGCGAGCAGCGCCCGCTGGCCGGGTGACTGACGGTCGTTCTTCTTCAGGACCACGGTTGCCCCGTCTGGTGCGGGGTTGCGAGCCCCGCTGTCACCGCGGCTGGCCGAAAGAGCCGCCTCGTGCATGTCGGTGAAGAAGGGATGAACATCCAAGGTGCAGCTCGTCCCCGTGGCGCCTAGGAGGCTGACCTCAACACAGCTTTGGTCGTTGCGGGGGAAAACCGACTGGGGCAGCGTGAGCCCTCGGTTTTCGGGGTTGACTACCATGCCGTGCGGATCGGGGGTGCCAGTGAGGAACGCGCTCGCGTCCGGGTCAGCCTTCACCCAGCTCCACAGCAGCGATGTCAGGTCCGAGCCACCGAGCTGAACCAGCGCATCCGGCGGCTGGTTGATTGTCGCGAAGCCCTCGTAGTCGGGGTTGAGCTCCAGAAACTCGGGATCTCGGGTGAGACCGGTGGGGTTGTTCCTCAGGTATTCGGGCACGACTCGGCCGGTCCCGAAGCCAGCCACGGCACCCTGGTACGACTGGGTGAGCAACTTGGCCACCAGCCGCGGCGTCAGCTTCATCGACACGAACCGCTGGCCGTTGAGCAGCTGCTGCTCAGGAGATGACAGGGAATTCGTCTGCCGCTCGATGTTGAACGCGATGGCCAGCCCGGACAGCGCTACCGGCGCATAAACCAGCGGGCGGTCCGGCGGCGCCTGGTCAGGCAGGATCGGACCGGTCATGAGCGCTAAGCCGGGTGAGGCGCCCTCTACCACCTGGTTGCGCGCGATGTCGTCCGGCACCTGGGTGTAGCTGTACAACGCGCCGCCGCCTTCGCACAGGGCCGGCTGCCAGCGGCTGACCGCATCCACTGCGAGCTCGTGGCCAACCACCCGACGCTCCGGCGCCCCGAGCGGGCAGGCCTGGCGCACCGGCACGAACTCCAGCGGGAAAACGATACGGTTGTCCCAATTGGACTGGCTCAGCGGTGAGGAGTCCACCTTGCTGACTGTGATACCGCTGCGGGGTGTGCCGTCCACCTCGGTGCTGCCCCGGGGCACGACCACCAACCAACACTTCCGTCCCGTGGTAGTCCCCTCGGTGATGACCGGATCACCACAGCCGAGACCAGCGGCCTGGCGGGTAGTCTGGATCTCGAAGAACGCCTCCCCGCTGCCGTTCTCATAGGTAGGGGCCAGCGAGACCTCGTTCGTGGTCTGGCGGTCGAAGAAGTCGCTGATGGTGGGCGGGACCGCGCCCTCCGGCTTGGGCCTGCCGACCGGCCAGAACGGCACGGTCGCGATACCTCCGGGGCTGCCCGCTGGCAGTTCCAGCTTCTCCTTGGGGTCGGTGAAGGGGTAGGTGAGCTGCCGGCCCCGCACCCAGTCGCCCGCTGAGAGTGTGGCGGCTGACCCGGCCGCGCCAAACTGGCACTGGGTACGGTCGGGCCCCGGGTCGTCGCCCCAGCACTGCATGATCTGCAGGTAGTGGGCGAAAAACCCTCCGCCGCCCGTCGGCAGCGTAGGCTCGCCGCCCTCCCATGCGACAGTGACCACCTGATTGATGAGGTCCTTGGTCTGGCTGACGGTCACCTTGAGATCCGCGAACTCGTCCTCGCCCGACAGGGTCATGGCCGAATCGGACGGCGGGGTATCTCCTTGAGCGGCGGAGGCCGCCGGGGTACCGGGTAGGACGTTGATCAGCGCCGCGCCCAGCATCACCGCCAGCACCGCGGCCACCAAACGGTTCGCAATCATGTCTGTGGCCCCTCCCGGCTGCGCATCCTGTGCGCCACCAGCGGTGGGCCGATCACCAGCCCGAGCAGCAAGACAGCGGCGAGCAGCGCCAGCACCGTCCGCTGGCGGTTGCTGGCGACATCGACAGACACCGGCACCGCCGAGACGCTGGAGGATTGGGAACCGCTCGACAGCGCTTCGCCATCGACCGGTAGCCCGGTGTCCGGGTCGATCTCGGTTGTCAGCCCACCGCCTTGGTCCGTTCCGGCCGTGTCACCGTCACCGGCCGCCGTGTCACCACCGCCGGAGGTGTCACTGCCACCACTGCCACCACCCGCGTTACCTGCGCCACTACCACCGCCGCCACCACCACCGGCGTTACCGGCGCCGCCACCACCGCCGCCGCCGGTGGTCGGCGTCTGCTGCTGCGCGCCCCCGGTGCCGGTGGCGCATTGCGTCGGCGCCCCCTTGAGGTCGCACGGATCTGGCTGCGGTGCGTTCTTGGCCAGCGTGTTGGTGCCGTCGGGGGAGAACGTGGGGTTGTTGCACCTGCGCAGGTCGTTGGCGCTGAGCTCCTTGGTCGCACCGGGGATCTGGTTGACCTGGTCGATGCCGGCCTGCACGAGGTTGATCGGTAGTGGCGAATAGCCCAGGGCGTCGGCCTGCTGCTGACCCTCGCACAGGAAGTAATAGGCGAACTCGGACAGCGTCCGGCCCTTCTCGTTAGTGAAACTACCACCGGTGGCCTTGGGAATGATCATGTAGCTGTAGCTGGACAATGGATAGGCGCGAGGGTCGGGGTCGTTGTAGACCTGGCTGAGGTCCTGAGTGAGGTCAGTGTTGATCTTCGCCTTGAGCAGCGCCACCGCGACGCTGGTCGCCTTGGGCTCGATGTAGTAGTTCGCCTTATTGAGCACCTTCACCACGGGGAACGCCGCGTTGCGGGCGTAGGAGTACTCGACATAGGTGATGGCGCCCTCGCTGGAATCGGAAGCCACGAACGAGGCCACGCCATTCGAACCGGACTGGCCCTTTGCGCTGCCGGTTGTCGGGAAGAAGGACGTGAACCCGCAGGGCGTGACGTTGCGTCCGGCGCGGCGGCAGTAGTCGTCCCAGAGCCCGCCGTGCTGGCCGGCCAACCAGGTGGTGAACTGTGCGGTGGTGCCCGAGCCGTCCGAGCGCACCACCGGCACGATCTTGCGTCCGGGCAACGCGAGGTTGGGGTTGTCGGCCTTGATCGCCGGGTCGTCCCAGCTGGTGATCTGCTGGGTGAAGATCTTGGCGATGGTCTCGCCGGACAGCCGCAGGTTCGTCACCCGCCTGTTGCCGAGCTTGAGGTTGTACATGAACGCGGTACCACCCGCGACGATCGGCATGTACCCGAAGGCTCGGTCCGGCGGCGCTTCCCGGACTCCCCCGTCGCTGAGGCCATACGGGATCTCGGACACGGCGAAGTCGACCTGACCGAACTTGAAGTCGTTGCGCCCGGCGGTCGAACCGGTCCCCGCGAAGTTGACCGTGATGCCATAGAGGTTGTTGACATTGCGCCGCCACTGATCCAGCGCGTTCTGGCTCCACGTCGAGCCCGAACCACTGATCGGGACGAAGCCTTGCTCGGCGCCGCCGGCGCTGGGCGCGAGCAGAGCCTGCATGGGGAGCACGACGGCCAGCACCGCGAACAGCGCGACGAACCGCTGCCCGCGCGGCACCCTACGTAGCATGGTTGCTCTCCATCTGTGCGGAATGGTCTCGGTCCGAGAAGCGGGCGAGGTCATACAGCGACTGCTGCGCGCGGCGACGTTGCGCACGAGCGGACAGCTCGCCGGGCGCGCGGCCCCCGAGCGTCCGTGCCAGCGCGAACAGCACCAGCACCATCGCCAGCAGGGTGGCCGCAGCGCCGAACGCGCGTGAAATCATGGTGAGTTCTGGTGACTTGGAGAACTCGAAAGTGGCCAGCGGCAGCGAGACCATCGGTCCCTCGAGCGGGTTGAGATTGAGCGCAGAGCCGAACCCGGCGGTAAGCAGCACCGGTGAGGTCTCGCCGATCCCCCGCGCGGTCCCCAGCAGCACCGCAGTGGTCAGTCCGGATCGCGCGGTCGGCAACACGACATGCCATACCGTGCGCCACTGCGACGCGCCCATCGCGAGCGATGCTTCCCGCAGCGACCCGGGCACCAGCCTGATCACCACGTCGGCGGCCCGGATAACGATCGGCAGCATCATCACGCTGATCGCCAGTGCGGCGGCCAGGCCAGACCTGGCCATACCGAGGGTGAGGATGACCGACGCGAGGATGAACAGCCCCGCCACGATGGAGGGTAGCGCGGTCATCGCCTCGACGACCGTACGCACGAAACGCGGCAGCGCCCCTCTGGCTTCATTCAGATACACCGCACAGCCCAGTCCCAGCGGCACGACGATCAGCAACGCGATCGTGATCTCGATGAGCGTTCCGGCCGCGGCGTGCAGGATGCCGCCGCTGGTGAGTGGTTCCAGCGGGCCGGTCCGGCTCATGTCGGTGGTGAAGAAGTTCAGGTGTGGCAACGCCTCGCGCCCCCGCCAGAACGTGAAAGTGACGATGAACACCAGCGCGAGCACCGCGAGCCCGGCCAGGCTGTGCGCCGCCACCGAGGCGAGCCGATCGCGGACGACGCGGCCATCGTCCTGGAGCGACACCAGCACCCCGTACAACACGAGGAATAGGAGGTAGGCGATCACCACGAAGCCCCACAGGTTGACCGCGGGGATGATCCGGGTGCTCAGCAGGGCCGCCAGGCTGAACGCGGCCGCACCCGCGCCGGCGAGCACGATGACGTCGGCGCGGCTACGGGCCGACGTGGAGCGGCGGACCTCGGGTGCATCCAGAGCCTTTGGACCCTCGGTTGCGTCGGCATCCAGGCGACCGGCAGTGTGCGGGGGGATCGTCGTCGTCATCAGGCGTCGCTCAGCTGGCCGGAGCGGGAGCGGGCAATGGCCGCCGACGCGGCGAAGTTGACTACAAGCGTCAGCGCGAACAACGCCAGCCCGGCAGCCATCAGGGCGGACAATCCGAATGGGCTGGATGCGCCGAATCGAAGCGCGATCAGCGACGCCACCGAGTTCGAGCCGCTGCGCAGGACTTCCCAATTGATCACGAAGACCGGAGCGATGATGATGTACACAGCGATCGTCTCGCCCATCGCCCGGCCCAGCCCGAGCATCGTGCCGCCGATCATCCCGCCGCGGCCGAACGGAAGCACGACGCTGCGGATCATGCCCCATCGAGTGGCGCCGAGCGCATAGGCACCCTCCCGTTCCCCTACCGGGGCCTGCGAGAAAGCCTCCCGCATCACCGAAGAGATGATCGGCATGATCATCAGCGCGACAACGACCCCTGCGACGAACGTCGAGGACTTGTAGGGGGTCAAATCCTCGAACGGATTGGTGAAGTCCGCGTCGCTAACACCCAGCAACGGCACCCAACCGAGGTGCTGGGCAATGAACCTGACCACCGGGATGAGCTGCTCCTGGAGAAAGAAGAAACCCCACAGCCCGTACACCACGCTGGGCACCGCGGCCATCAGATCGACGAGATTGATCAGACCACGGCGTAGCTTGCGTGGCGCGTACTCCGAGACGTAGAGGGCCACCCCGGTGGCCATCGGCACGGCGAGGATGACGGCCACCCCGGCGATGAGCAGACCCATGGTGAGCACCGCCGCGATCCCGAAGTTGCTCGCGTCGGGCTCCCACGCTTGCGTGGTCAAGAACGACAGACCGGCGTCGGCAAGCGCCTGGGAGCCCCGGAAGAACAAGAACAACCCGATCGCGCCCATAATGAGCAGCACCGTCACCCCGGCGCCGCGCAGGGAGAGCACGAAGATCCGGTCTCCGCCATCGGCGGCAGAGTTCACCTTCCGCGCCGACTCTGGTGGGCCCTGGGGCCCAGTCGACACGGTCGTGACGGGCGTCACCGGTACATCACCTGCACGGGGGCCGAGCTCGCCGTCTCCTTGACGAGCTGTAAGAACGCGTCACACGTCATCCGGGCGCGGACCTGGCGTGGGTAGCTGCGGGCCGCGGTGGCGACGACATCGTCGGCCATGCGGACCCGCCACACCCACTGCCCGTGCCCGTTGCGCGAGGTCTCTCCGATCGCGTCGGCAAGGCCTTGCTGCAGGCTGCGGATCGAGGCCAGGCACGTCTCCACGTCAGGAGAGGTGTATGCCGATCTCGCCAGGCTGCGGTTGTTGGCGGACATGAACCGCCAGGTGAATCCCCGCTCCCGGGGGTGCGGGATCTCCGCCCAGGATCCGGCGCCGGCGTCCGGCTCACGTGGCACCGGCACGTGCGCAGAGCGCGCCACCGACACCACCTGAAACCGCGCAGCCGCCACGACGCCTCCCGCTCACACCGATTGGACGGGGGAACGCTCCCTCCCGAAGGTGAACGGAACAGGTCAGCCAGTAGACGGGAGGATTGCGACATACCCCACAGGGGACAGCTACCTATCGCTACATGCCAGTCTTGTCATCACACTTAAGGCTGGATTTATCTCTCCAATGAGCGATCGTTGCTACACGTTGTCAGTACGCAACCGCGAATAGCATCAGGACGTGTTCTCCGTGGAGCGGTGGGATCCAGCCCGTCGAGTCCTCGCCACGAGGCCCGCCGCAGACGGGGTTGCGGCCTGGTGTTTGTCGTTCGCGTCCCTGGGATTGCGGTGGAACTCAGGCTCGTTCGCCTCAGCCGGGCAGCCAGTCCGAGTGGACATACGGTTGCGGCTGCGGTCCTGGAACTCCGTCACCTGCACGCTGAGCCGCTGACCGTCCCCAAGGGGTCGGGCTGGGATCTCCGACCGGTGCCGAGGCAACAGACTTCCCTGGCGATGGCCACCGCGTGATCGGCGAACCGCTCGTAGTAGCGGCCGATAAGAGCGGCATCCACTGCCTGTTCGACGCCGTCTGACCAATCCTCGGCGAACAACACGTCAAAGAGGTGCCGGCGCAGCGCGTCCACCTCTTCGTCGGCTTCAGCCAGCCGCTGGGCAGACAATGGATCGTGATACTGGATCGCGGCCGCGGCGTCCTCGGCGAGCTGGCTGGCGAGCAGGCTCATCCGGGCAAGCACTGGACGGGCTTGCCCGGAAAAAGTCGGTTCGGGATGCTTGCGCCGGGCTATCACAGCGATGTGCCATGCGAGGTTGGCCATCCGCCTCAAGTGGCCTACCGCGTGCAAAGCCGCGACCACCACTCGGAGATCCCCAGCCACCGGGACCTGCAGTGCCAGCAGAGTAATGCAGCGCTGTTCCATCTGATCGAGCATCGCGGTCATTTGGTGACGGTGGGCGATGGTCAGTCCTGCGAGCGCGAGATCGGCTTGATGGAGCGCTATCGTCGCATTGGTCATCATTCGACCGGCCAGCCCGGCGGCCCTCCCGAGGTCGATAGTCAGCGCATCCAGCTTGTCGTGGAACGCGGCCCGCATGAACCTCACCTCAGCTTCTTCGTCACATAGCCCTCATATCTCAACATCTGTCACTCCAGCACCGCAAGCGGGCATCTCCGCACACGCGGAAGTTATCCACTTGATATCCGACACATACGGAGTCTCGCCCAGGTACAATGTGCAGAACATTTCGGGCATAGTCACTGAGAGATAGTTCCCGGGCACTGTATGCAATGAGACCGCGCACTGAGCTCTCCAAGCGGGCGTGAACGGGCCGGCCAGCGGATTCACTGCACTGCGTTGCGTAACCTCGCCGCATGATCGATCGGTCCGCACAGCAGGAAGGGCCATCACCCGGTTGAGTAGCTGGATAACGGCCCCTCCGTCCGTAGGTGCAGTTCAGCGGCCATGAGATCACCCTCTTACTTAGGTAAGCTTAACCTAAAGGAGGATAAACTTAAGGCTCTGGTTCGCGCAAGGTAGCCATCGGATGTGTACGTCTGCGAATCAGGGACCCAAGAAACGAATCCATAGCGTTACTATCCGCTACGAGGACGTCGACCGTCGCCGAGCAACCGGACAGTGTTTGGTACGTCAGCTACGGATCCAACATGTGCGCCTACCGCTTGACGTGCTACCTCGCAGGCGGAACGCCAACGGGAGCTCTCCGCAGTCAGTCGGGCTGTCGCAACGCTCGTCCACCGCTCCGCGCGATTGGCCACGAGATTGACGGTGGTGTCTACTTCGCGACGAAGTCCGCGATCTGGTACGGAGGCCGCGCCTTTTACGACCCGGCACTCCCCGGCACCGCAGCGGCTCGCGCCTACCTGATCACCTCTGCCCAATTCGCCGACATCGCTGCGCAGGAGATGTACCGGCGCCCCGGGAACGACATCGATCTAGGCCCGGTCTTGGCGACCGGCCGCCTCGAACTCGGTCCGGGACGCTACGAGACTCTGCTGCATCTTGGTGACCTCGAAGGGCACCCGCTGCTGACGATCACCGCTCCCTGGCACGCGGCTGACGTACCATGGACAGCTCCCTCGGCGGCTTACCTGCGCGTCCTTGCGACCGGACTGCGGGAGGCGCATGGATGGAACACTCTCCAGGCGGCGTGCTACCTCGCCAACCTGCCGGGAGCACGCGGATACTGGACCCCGGCCGATATCGCCGCCCTATGACCTGGTGGCTTATGAGGAACCAGAACCGCCGGCCGGCCTGTAGGTAGCTGAGTCGTGTTGGCTCACCGGGCGAACGGTGGCGTTACGTGCAGAGGCATTCCCGGTGCGCTCTGCAACGATCTCTTCCTCAAGCTGCTCCTGCCGGCGCCGGTTCCTGATCCGGACCAAAATCGCCATCGTCAGGCCATGCGCGGCGGCAACGGCCAGCAGAGCGATCCCCAGCTTGGTGACCAGATCGCGCAGCGGCATCCCGCTGACGACGTCGATTGTCGAAATCAAGGCCAGCAGCCCCAACACCACAAGATGGAAAAGTACAGCTACCAGCTGCATCACCGAGCGGGCGGCGTCAGGTTGATACACCTTCTGTAGATATCCCAGCCCGCTCCGGTAGACGACTTGCCCGTCAACCAGAACCAGCAGCACTCCAAGCAGGAGAAACGTCACATAGCTGTTCGCATCCACGTAAGCACCCCTCCTGACCCCGGCCTACGCGATGGCGCAGCGTGCCGGCTCCCACCGCCTGATCTAATAGCACGATACCAGTGCAGCCCCGCCGACTTCCCTGGTAACTGCTATTTGCCGAGGATGTTCTTGACAGCATCCTTGGCATTCTCACCGGCCTGCTTGAGGCGGCCCTTTCCCTGGTCCAGCTTTCCGTCGACTTCCAGCTGGGGATCGTTGGTGACCTTGCCGACCGCCTCCTTGGCCTTGCCCTTCAGCACCTGGCCCTTGTTCACGATCTTGTCTTGCAAACTCATCGGAGGCACTCCTTCCCTCTGTGCGTCCCCTGCGTAGCGGCCAAGTACCCGCGTGCGACTTTGTCAAACCTTCCCGCCGACGACTCGATCAGCAGCCGCCGCTCGACGGTGCCGACCGCGGCGCGGACGCCGATCACGCAAGGACTCTCTCCGATACACCGTGGATCTGCACCGGCCGAAACTAGCCTGCTCTACACTCGATCGGGGGATATCACTCGCTGAAAGTAACGCGATCGACACTAAAGACTGAAATTTAGACGCATCATCATGGTGATGATCGTTATGACTATTACCCAGAGTTCACCTTGCGGACAGGGTTGCGCTGCCGGTTCGAAGCCGAAGCAGCGTATCCAAGTAACAGAGGCGGGGTTGACGCACTTGGAGACCTGAAGTGCACGGACTGATTCCCCGCCATCGGCGTAAGGCTGGTTCCGGACCTCCCGCTATTGCGTTGATCGCATGGATTGGAACTGATCCCCACCTGCGCAGCGCCACGGCCGCGGCAAGCCATCGACGGGACACGGACCCACCGCTGCCGGCCAACGCCCGCACGGCCAAGGCGGCCGTCGCAGTCTGCTTCGTGCTGGCCTGTGGGGTTGTCCTCGGCATCACATCGGCGATCAACGACGGGCAAGTCGTGCCGCTCGGGCCGCGCCAGAGCCGACCACCGGCCGTGCTCGGCCAAAGCCCCGTTGGGGGGATCGGTCCGGAAACGTCTTCGGTACCTCTGGAGCAAGGCGGTCCAGGTCTGTTGGACTCTCCGGCGCCGGTCGCAATCGAGCCCATGATCGTAAACCGTCAAACGCCTCAGGCCAGCGCGGTTCCCGGCGCGAACGGGGATCGCACGATCTCGCCGCGTCGCACCGCCGCTAGATCCGACAACCCCGGTAAGCCGACCGATACGGCTAAGCCCGACAACGTGAAGCCCGATTCGGTTAAGCCCGATACGGCGAAGCCCAGTGGTACTGGCGCATCGGCCGGTACCGGCACGCCAGCGAGTTCAGGCCCGCCGGGCGAGACCGGTGAACCGGGAGAGCCTGAGGCACCCGGTCGTACTCCCGGGCCGGCGATTAGCGGTCCGCCGGTGAGTCCAGGCGCTGCAGGCGACGCCGACAAGCCGATCGTCTTGAGCAAGCCGACCGAGTCCCGCAAGGTTCCGCGCTTGAGCAATCCGGGTAATCCCGGCACAGTCGGTGCGTCACAGTATCCAGCCGGCGCGGGGGGTGGCGGCCAGCAGGAACCGAAGTCCACCGGCAAATCGATCGGTTCTCCCGGCGCAAGCGATGCCGGCATACGGGACAACTCCGGCAATATGACCGCAGGCAAGCCCGCGCCCTCAAACCACACTTCCGGCGCCCGCCAGACTTCGCCCTCGGCTGAGGGGTCGACTGCCGCCGGTAAGTCGACCCCCACAGGGGGCTCAGCCGGGCGGGGTTCGAAGCAGACCAGCTCGAGGTCTAGCCTCTCCGCCCGTTGATCACTGGCGGTTCAGGCCGGGCTCTCGTCGGGGTCTGCTGCGAGCAGCTTATTTCCTGTCAAGAAGATGGCTGTCGATATCGGCGTCGGCCACGGTGTTGTCGCCGGGCCAACTACCCTCACCTCGCGCTATCCCCCGGCTCAGCCGGCCTGCTTGGGCTGCGGTAGCGCGGGGCCGGGCTCGTTGGCCCCATAGCTGGTCACCCAACTGCTCCGGGAGGGCGGCCGCAGCCGGGCCAGCCACACTGTCGGGAAGTTGCTCACCCAGTATCGCGAGTGTCGCGCAGACGGCGCGTTCAGCGTCGCCCCGAGCGGCCAGCCCAGCCCGTGATTGCACCTCGCTGATGAACTCATCGTCGCGCACGTGATCTCCCCTGACCGGTCCGATAATGAGCACCGGCCGGCGCGAAGTCCGCTGACCGGCCGGTGCTCAGGATTCCGCTAGTTGAGGCTGCCCCACTCACGGGACAGATAGCGCTCGTCATCGAGCTCAGCTAGTGGCGGTGGCCGGACCAACGGTCGCAACGAGTCGACCGTCGACGTACTCATGGGCTGTGAGTACCCAGCGCCCGGGCCGCGAAACGCGGTCACTCAGAGCTGGACATCCGCTCCTGCAACAGCGTCAGCGTCTGACGGAGCACCCTCGAGACGTGCATCTGCGAGATGCCGACCTGCTCGGCGATCTGGGTCTGCGTCAGTTGGCGAAAGAATCGCAGGGCGAGGATCGTGCGTTCTCTGGGCGCAAGTTCTGCCAGTAGCGGGCGCAGCGCCTCGCGGTCGTCGATCAGGGCCATATCGGCATCCAGGCCCCCGATGAACTCCCCGAGGGTCGCTTTGCCGTCCCCGGAACCGAGCATCTCATCCAGCGATGAGCTCCGGTACGCCTCCCCGGCCTGCAGCCCTTCGATGACCTCTGACACCGGTATGCCCAGCCGCTCAGCGATCTCGCTGGGCCGGGGCGCTCGACCCAGCTGTTGGGACAGTTCCGCCAGCGTGCCCCTGATCGTGATGTGCAGGTCTTTCAGCCGCCGTGGCACCCGGGTCGACCAGCCGTGGTCGCGGAAGTACCGGCGCACCTCTCCGGTGATCGTAGGCACCGCGAACGAGAAGAAATCTGAGCCACGGTCCGGTTCGAACCGGTCCACGGCATTGATCAGCCCCAGGGTCGCGACCTGGACCAAGTCGTCCAGCGGCTCGCCACGACCGGCGAACCGGCGCGCGATGTGTTCCGCTACCGGGAGGTAGCCGCTGATTAACTGTTCGCGCAACCGCCGCCGCTCTGGGTCATGGGGCGCAAGCTCGGCATAGCGATGTTGCAGCGGAACCAGATGTGCATACTCGCCGTGTTCGGTTCCGACCGACGACACGGATGGGGTCACGACTGCTGCGCCGTCGCGCCGTCTTTGACCAACGTGATGCACGCCCTGCCGCGCTGACCAGGCTCGGAGGCGGGCAGCCAGACGGCGTTGACCTCATCTGCCAGACAATCCAGGACCCGCCAGCTGAACGAACCGGTGGGCAGCGGATCCGCCGCCTCGTCGACGTCGACCTCGGCAGTTACCTCGATACGCTCGGATCGGACGGTGAATCGGCAGCTCAGGGCCGCGCTGTGGGCGGCGATCCGAACCAGCATGGCGCAGGCATCATCCACGGCCATCCGCAGGTCGTCGATCGAGTCGAGGTCGAAGTCGGCGCGGGCGGCGAGGTCGGCGGCGATCATGCGAATGGTGGGGATCACGGCAGTGCTGGCTGTGGTACGAAGCTCGACGAACAACACCGACTCCTCGCGGGAGGGATCCGGGGGCAGGACACCGTCGTCGGGATTCAGAAAGTCTCTGTCCACATACGTCACTGTGATTGTGCCCCATCACTGGTGACGGCGGTTGATGCGACGCTCCCGGCTCCAGCGGCCATCGTCGTCTCCTTAATTCTCCTCGGTGCGCAAGTCTTGGGCAGGCCACCCGTCTACAGCGACTGCTTCAGTGCATCCGGCACCGTGTCGGCGAAGGCGAATTGCTCGCGCAGTTCGGTCGCCTCCAAGGCCCGGTTGGCGATCCGGGAATGGCACACCAACCGCAGAACGCGGTCTTCGCGGCCGGCGAGCTCGTTCGCTTCGAACAGCGCGGAGAGCCCGGCAGATCCCAGGAACTCCACCCCGTCGAGATCCACCACCACGACCCGGGCGGCCGACAGCTGGGTGTTCAGAAAGCTGGCCAGCTTCGGCGCGGTCAGCGTGTCGATCTCCCCTGTTACGGTGACCACGCGGGCGTCGTGGCCATGCTCGGCCACCTGCAGTCCGATGATGTCGGCGGGGAAGTCGCTGTCCACGCTGCTCACCATATAGGCCGCGTCTCAGCGGGCCCAATACCGGTCGGATACCCGATCGGTGTGCTCGGCTACGCGTCGCGTTCGATGGCGCGTATGGCGAGCACGGCAAGGTCGTCGCCGTCGTTACGCCCCAACCAACCGGCGACCGTGCGGTCGATGCAGTTCGCTACCGCCTGCGCGGTCATCCCCCCGCAGTTGCGCAGGCAGGCGGTCAGCCGGGCCGGCCCGAATTGCTCCTCGTTTTCTCCGGTGCGACGGCCGGCCTCGGTGACGCCGTCGCTGTAAAGCACGCAGGTCTCCCCCGGTTCCAACGTGATCGTGGTCCGGCCGAAACGGGCATCGGGCAGGATGCCAACCACTGTTCCGGGTATCCCGACCTCCTCCACGACGCCGCCGCCGCGCAGCACCATGGGTGCGGGATGGCCGCCGGTGGCGAGCGTGAGCCGGCACCCCGTGCCGGCGGGCCGCAACGCGCCGAGCACGAGTGTGGTGAACACCGTCCGCCCGCCGGCCAGCAGTGCTCGGTTGAGCAGGTAGAGCAACCGGGCCGGATCCTGCTCGGTGAGCATCAGGGCGGCCAGCGAGTGCTGCACCCGGGCGCTTTCGGCGAGAGCTTCGGCGCCCTTGCCGCACACGTCGCCCAGCGCGAGCAACGCGCCGCCGTCAAGGGTAGGCCGGATCAGGTAAAAATCCCCGCCTACCGCCAGCTCGCCGGCGGCGCGGTACGCCACCCCGAGCTGCACCCCGGACAGCTGGGGCAGCTCGTCGGGCCGCGGTGGTAGCAGCGGCGCCTGCAGCAGCGCAAGCGCGCTGGCCTCGTCCCGCCGCCGGCGGCTGACCTCGATCGTCGGTCCGGCCAGCACCGCGAGCTGTGCGAACAACTCGGTCGCGTTGGGTCGAACAGCGACCAGCAGTCCTTCGGTCCGGTCCGGGCCGGGCAGGGGCGCCGCCACGATCGGTGTCCGCTCAGCGATGTCCGGCCCGAGCACCGCTGCCAGCGCGGCCAGCTCGCCGGTGGGAACTGTGATCGTGTCCTGGGTGGCTCCGCGTAACGCGCTGGCCAGCACCGGGGCCGTGCGCGGCGCCGGCGCCCTGGCCATGCCCTGCGTCGGCTCAGCCGCACCGTCGGCAAAACGCCACCAATACACCCTGGCCCGCGGTGCCGGCAGCAGCACCGCGACTTGCTCGGCCACCGCCGGGACGGCCAGCCGAACCAGGGCGGCAGCGGTCGCATCGTGACTCAAACCGGCCCTCAACTCCCTGCTGGCCGCCAGCATGAAGTCTTGTTGATCCGCGGACTCGGCTACGGCGTCGACGTCGGCCACGCTGGTCTTCGTGCTGGTCTTCGTGCTGGTGTCCCTGCTGATGTCACTGACCACCCAGGCGTGCCAGCCGTCGGGGAGCCGCCGGCGCCGCCCGCTGATCCGGCGCCCGCGGGTTTCGGCCACGAACGACTCGCCGCTGCGCTCGAATTCATCGCCGAGGTGCAGGTCGGGAAGCAGCCGGCGGGCTGCCTCGTTGAGTAGCCGGATGCGACCCGATGGATCCTGCGCGATCACTCCTTGGTCCATGCTGTCGAGCAACCAAGGCAAACCCGGAATCCGCAGATCGGCACCGGGGTCTACGTCAGATGCCATCGCATCTCCTCCCCGGTCCGAGCACGTCGGCGACGAGAGTAGCCCTCGCACGCCACTGCGCAGGGTTGTCGACCCTTTCGCCGCCGACCCGCCGCCGCAGCCTCCGGCCAGGGATGCCGATACCGCACCCGGAGTACCTGGTAAGCACCCGCCCGCCCGGTCGCTCGCCAGCACACCCGGCGGGACGGCAGCGACCCCTCACCCTTGCCCAGCGGGCGTTCGTGTGTGAAACCTGCGGCATCCGGCGCGACCGGGACTTCAACGCCGCGATGAACCTGGCCGCGCTCGTGGACCAGACCGTCTTGGGCGAGTTGCGCCCTGACGTGAAACGGCCCGCTGGAAACCCACGTCAGACCGCCATCGGCGGCAACGGGTACCGCCACGGGAAGACTCAGATCATGAGTCAACGCCGCCCCCGCGAGGTGGCGGCTCCATGAGACGTTCTGACACGTTTCGAGGAACGGTCGAAACACAAGACCGATCGTGGCACGCTGCGGGCATAAAAACCGTGATGTTCTGGGAGGCTCATCGTGAGCGTGCAACCCGTGTCCGCCCCGGAATCGCTCGATCCCGCCGCGCTGGACCGGATCCTGCTGGCCTTGGAAGAACTGCGCGACGGCAACTTCCGGCGCCGCCTGGTGGTGACCGACACCAGCCTTCCCGGACGGATCGCAACGGTGATCAACCAGATCGCACAGCGCAACCAGTCGCTGGTCGGTGAGCTGGTCCGGGTGCGCGAGGCGGTCGGTCAGCAGGGTCGGACCGGCGAGCGGCTCGCCGATGAGGGCGGCGGCGGTTGGTCGATGGGCGCCACGGCGATCAACGGCCTGATCGATGACCTGACCCGGCCGACCACCGAGCTGGCGAGGGTGCTGGCCGCGGTATCCGACGGTGACCTGTCGTCACGGGTGTCTGACCAGCTGCTGCAGGGCGACTTCGCCCGGTTGGGACACACCGTCAACAGATTGCTCGATCAGTTGTCGCTGTTCGCCGCTGAAGTGACCCGGGTGGCCCGCGAGGTCGGTACCGAGGGTCGGCTGGGCGGTCAGGCTCACGTTCCCGGGGTGGCCGGAACCTGGCGCGACCTCACCGACTCGGTCAACGTCATGGCCGGAAACCTCACCGCCCAGGTGCGCGACATCGCGCAGGTGGCCACCGCGGTCGCCCGTGGCGACCTCAGCCGCAAGATCACTGTCGAGGTGTCCGGCGAGCTGCTGGAACTCAAGGAGACCCTCAACACCATGGTCGATCAACTCTCCGCATTCGCCGCCGAGGTCACTCGGGTGGCCCGCGAGGTCGGCAGCGAGGGCAGGCTGGGCGGCCAGGCGCAAGTCCCCGGGGTGGCCGGAACCTGGCGCGACCTCACCGACTCGGTCAACGTCATGGCCGGAAACCTCACCAGCCAGGTGCGCAGCATCGCCACGGTGGCCACCGCGGTGGCCCGGGGCGACCTCGGCCGCAAGATAACTGTGGACGCCCGCGGCGAGATCCTGGAGCTGAAGAACACCCTCAACACCATGGTCGACCAGCTGTCCGCCTTCGCCGACGAGGTCACCCGGGTGGCGCACGAGGTGGGCAGCGAGGGCAAACTCGGCGGCCAGGCCCGGGTGCGCGGCGTGGGCGGTACCTGGAAGGCGCTCACCGACAACGTCAACGGCATGGCGGAGAACCTGACCAGCCAGGTGCGCAGCATCGCCACGGTGGCCACCGCAGTGGCCGGCGGAGACCTGTCGAAGAAGATCACCGTCGAGGCTCGCGGTGAGGTCGCCGCGCTGGCCGAGACGATCAACAGGATGGTCGACACCTTGGGCGCCTTCGCCGACGAGGTCACCCGGGTGGCTCGCGAGGTCGGCACCGAGGGCACTCTCGGTGGCCAGGCCCGGGTGCCCAACGTCGCAGGCACCTGGAAGGACCTCACCGACAACGTCAACTTCATGGCCCAGAACCTGACCAGCCAGGTGCGCAACATCGCCCAGGTGACCACCGCCGTGGCCCGCGGTGACCTGTCCAGGAAGATCGACGTGGACGCCCGCGGCGAGATCCTCGAGCTCAAGACCACGATCAATACCATGGTGGACCGGCTGTCCGCGTTCGCCTCCGAGGTCACCCGGGTGGCCCGCGAGGTCGGCACCGAGGGCAAGCTCGGCGGGCAGGCCGAGGTGATCGGCGTCTCCGGCACCTGGGAGCGGCTGACCGAGAACGTCAACCGCCTGGCGGGCAACCTCACCACCCAGGTGCGGGCGATCGCGGCGGTGGCCACCGCAGTGACCGCAGGCGACCTGACCCGTCAGATCACCGTCGACGCCTCCGGGGAGGTCGCCGAACTCAAGGACAACATCAACCAGATGGTCGCCAACCTCAAGGAGGCCACCCGGACCAACCAGGAACAGGACTGGCTCAAGACCAACCTGGCCCGGCTGTCAGGTCTCATGCAGGGCCACCGCGATCTGGCCACCGTCGCCGCGGTGGTACTCAGCGAACTCGCGCCGCTGCTGTCGGCCCAGCAAGGGGCCTTCTTCCTGGTCCGCACGGAATACGACGGTACGACCGTCGTGGAGCTCACGGCCGGTTACGGCATCCAAGACCCCGCGGCGGTCCGCCGGTTCGCCTTCGGTGAATCACTGGTCGGGCAGGCGGCGTTGGACAAACGCACGATCCTGATCACCGAGGCGCCGCCGGACTATGCCGCGATCAGCTCCGGCCTCGGCTCCGCCGCACCGACCAACGTGCTCGTGGTGCCGTTGTTGTTCGAGGACCAGGCGTTGGGTGTGATCGAACTGGCTTCGGTCAACGAGTTCACCACGGTGCACCGGGACCTGCTCGAGCTGCTTCGCGAGACGATCGGTGTGAACGTCAACACCATCCTGGCCAACTCCCGCACCGAAGCGCTGCTGACCGAGTCGCAGCGGCTGGCCCAGGAGTTGACCCTGGGTTCAGAGCGGTTGCAGGCCCAGCAACACGAGCTGCAGAAGTCCAACACGGAGCTGGCCGAGAAGGCGGCCCTGCTGGCGACCCAGAATCGCGCCATCGAGATCAAGAACGCCGAGATCGAGCTCGCCCGCCAGGAGCTCGAGGACCGCGCGGCTCAGCTGGCCGCCGCATCGCGCTACAAGTCGGACTTCATGGCGAACATGTCCCACGAGCTGCGCACCCCACTCAACAGTGCACTCGTGCTGGCCAAGCTGCTGTCGGACAACCTGGACGGCAACCTGACCGGTAAGCAGGTGGAGTTCGCCAGGACCATCCACTCCGCCGGCAGCGACCTGCTGCAGCTGATCAACGACATCCTGGACCTGGCCAAGGTCGAGGCCGGGCGGATGGAGCCGTCGCTGTCCGACGTGGCAATGCCCGCGGTGGTGAACTACGTCAAGACGCTGTGCGAGCCGCTGGCTGCCGAGAAGGCGCTGCACTTCACCGTGCAGCTCGATCCGGCGCTGCCGGAGATCCTGCGCACCGACGAGCAGCGCCTGCAACAGGTGTTGCGCAACTTGATGTCCAACGCTGTGAAGTTCACCGCCGAGGGCGGGGTGACGCTGCGGATCCGGCCGGCGTCTGCTGAGGAAGTGGAACTCGACGCGCTGCGCGCGGCACCGGCCCGGGTGGCGTTCGAGGTGGAGGACACCGGCATCGGGATCCCCGCCGACAAGCTGTCAGTGATCTTCGAAGCGTTCCAGCAGGCCGACGGTACGACCAGCCGGCGTTACGGCGGTACCGGGCTGGGATTGTCGATCAGCCGCCAGCTGACCCAGATGCTCGGCGGCGAGCTGACGGTCCGCAGCGAGCCCGGAGTAGGCAGCGTGTTCACCCTCTACCTGCCCGAAGCCGTCGAGGCGCGACCGCAGGCGATTCCCGATGGCCCGAAACAGCACATCCTGATTGAGAAGCCCGCTTCGCCGGATCTGGTGTCGGCAGCCCGGTCGCTGCCGCGGCTGCGCTCGGCGTCCAGCGATGCGTCGCCGCGCTTCCATGGGGAGAAAATTCTGATCGTCGACGACGACCTGCGTAACGTCTTCGCGCTGAGCAGCCTGCTGGAGGCTCATGAGTTGCAAGTCGTCTTCGCCGACAACGGAGTGGCCGGAGTCCGCGCGCTGGAGCGCCACGAGGACATCGCGCTGGTCCTGATGGATGTGATGATGCCCGAGCTCGACGGCAATGCGACGATGGCCGCGATCCGGAACCTGAGTCGCTATGCCGACCTGCCCATCATCGCGGTGACCGCCAAAGCGATGAAGGAGGACCGGGCGAAGAGCCTGGCCTCAGGGGCGAACGACTATGTCACCAAACCCGTCGACACCGATCTACTCCTGAGCCTGATTCACGCACACCTCTACACCCCATCCGAGTACACCCGGTCTGACCTCCCCGTGGACGTCCGCGACACCGGGGCCAGCACCACACGGTAGGGCCCGAGTGGGCCGCCGGGCGGGTCCGTCTTCGACTCGTCCGGGGGACGGACCCGGTTGCAGTGTGTGGGGATCTAGACGCACACCGTACCCTGGTGCTGTGATCACGCACAGCGATCCGGATCAGCGCCGCGTCGCGGCGCTCAAGCCTTGCGCCAGGTTGACCAGAGCAAGGATACCCCGGACTCGGCGATGGAGCGTGTCGATGAACGCCGGCTTGGCAGGCAGCACGGCCGGGTGTGAAGCGCGCACAACAGCTCACGCCGGTGTATCTGCACGGTCGTTTCGGCAGGAGGTGCTTAGATGAGTGCTGGGTGTGCTGGTGCTATCGACCTTGACCCGGGAGTCGAGCCGGCCGACCCCAGACCCCCGCGACAACTGACTATCCGATCGCACCGCCGGCAGAGGAAGGCAATACGATGGTAAAGTCGATAGAGAAGGTATTGACTTTCTTCGTAGTTCTGATTCTGATCCTCCTTCTCTTGAACTTGCTAGGACCTTTCATCGCGGACTCGGTCGAGCCGGCCGCTGACAAGCTCGGCGATATTCTCCGACAGACGTGGGACGGGATTCAGGGTCTAGCCGATTACCGGCGTTGATGCTGGGACTGCCCCGTCGGTCTGAATATCAGATCCTGTCCGTCGGGCTCATTCGCTCGGCCCTGCCGCCGAGTATCGCGGTGAACACCAGCACCAGTACCCCGGCGGATTCGACGATCAGCGTGGTGGGCACGAGCGGAGTCTGCAGGGTTTCCTGTGACCCGAACAGACCGACGGTGAGGCTGAGGATCAACCCCAGCAAGGTTCCGGCGGTGAACACTGCAGTGACCGCGGCGACGGCGCTGCGCAGGCGGACCGGCACAACCAGCAACGCCGCAACCAGTAAACCGGCGCCGATCGCATTGATCAAAAACAACGTTCCGATCACCGGCACCTCACGGAAGCCGTCCACCCACAGCCACAGATGAATCCATCCCATAGCGCCGGTCAGGGCTGCCCCGAGTAGTCGGCTGGTCAGCAGCAGCGCCGACCGCGCGCCGCCGAGGTTGAGATTCGCGCCCATCGCCATCCCACCTGTACGCCGTCCCACCTGTATAGGTCGCATCTTGCCAGCGGCTGCGGGATCACGGCGTCATCGATGTCACCCGGTCGGCTACCCGCCGGACCGCTGCCGAACCGAGCCAGGCCCGCATACGTACGGGATTCTGCTGTACTCGTGCACGCGGCTGACGCCGCTTGCCGATCCGCCGTTGATGATCGAGTTGGGTGTTCGGTGGCGTCACTCGCCGCGCGCCCGCGCTGATATTCCGTGTACGATGGGCGGCTACGGACCAGCGAAGTGCCCAGTTCAGGAAGGGGCTTATGAGCGCCTACAACCTTCCCGACCTGTCGTATGGTTACGACGCGCTCGAACCGTTCTTCGACGCTCGGACAATGGAGTTACACCACCTCCAGCACCACCGTCGCTACGTTGATCGTCTGAATGCAGCGCTGACCACCACCGCAGGCTTGCGCTCAGTGGGCGAACAGTCAGTCGAAGACTTGCTGAGGAACATTGGGAAGGTTCCCGATGACTCCCGTAATGCAGTGCGCAATTACGGCGGCGGGCACGCGAATCACTCCCTGTTCTGGACGATCCTGAGCAAGGATGGCGGGGGTAAACCCGCTGGCCACCTCGCCGAAGCCCTCACGGAGGAGTTCGGTTCGTTCACCGCATTTCGGGATCGATTCTCGGCGGTCGCGGCTGCTCACTTCGGCAGCGGCTGGGCATGGCTGGTGCGGGCCCGCAACCGTCTCGTGGTTTACAGCCTCCCCAACGAGGACTCCCCGCTGACCGCGGATGAGACACCCATCCTCGGCCTCGACCTGTGGGAGCACGCGTACTACCTGCGGTACCCGGCCGCACGTGACGACTACCTCGAGGCCTTCTGGAACATCGTGAACTGGGAAGAGGTTAACCGCCGATTCGAGGGGGCAACCCGATCTTAGCCCAGTTGGATCGCTGCCGATGAGTATCTGGCGTTCCCTTGAGCGCCTCGGGGCAGGTACGGTTTCCACGTCTGTTCCCTTGACCAGTTGCATCGGAGAGGGTGCGTGAACATGAGTGACGGACACGAGAACGCAAACCCGGCAGATTCCTTGCCTGGCGAGGGCGCGCAGGCGCTGTCCGCGCTGCGTGGCATCTGGCAGGCCCAGGGCCAGACCAGTGCTGATCTCGACGAGGCCTGTGGCAACACGAAACCATGCAAGAGTATGGAATCCGTCGGCTTCCAAGGGCTGGCCGACGATGACGAGACCGCGGCCAAGGCTAGCCCGTCGGTGGGTAACAACCTGCGCGCCGCCTGGAAGACCAAGCTCGAGCGCGAGGGCAAGCTGAGCTCCGAAAGCGTCAGCGTGCGAGATCTCGTCTTCGGCTCGTCTGACAAGAAAGAGTAGCGAACCGCCGCTCGTTCGGGCGGTGGGCGGATACCAGAGAGGACTGAGCTCATGTTCGGACGCAAGAGACCGACGATTGACGAGACACCGGATAAGAAGACCACTGACTCGACCCGCACCACGTCATACCGGGTGGATCAGGATGCCGCGCCGGCCACCACCGGCATACCGAAAACGACGTCCTACGTCAACGCTATGCAGCAGAACGGCCGCGGGTACGAAACGATCAACTGAGGCCAGATGGAGATCTCGCCTTGGACGGCTGGATCCCCATGAGGACCGGTGGTGGCGGCCGCCGTCAGGATCGGCTCGCCGCCCAGCGACCGCCAGCGTTGTCAAGGAGACCACTCGATGAACCTGCCGAATACCGTCGAAGAACTTACCGAAACGTTGCGCCGGGGCGACTACCTGGCGGACCGGGGATTGGCAACGGCGGTGTTCGTGGCGATGTCCCTGCAGCGACCCATCCTCCTCGAAGGGGAGGTGGGCGTCGGCAAGACCGAGATCGCCAAAGTGCTGGCGCAGGTGTTCGGTCGCCAGCTGATCCGGTTGCAGTGTTACGAGGGCATCGACACCAACCAAGCACTCTACGAGTGGGACTATGCGCGTCAGCTGCTCTACATCCGGGCCTTGTCCGACCGGGACATCGCCGGCGAGGAAGCCGTCGAGAAGTTGTTCGGTCCGAGATTCCTGCTTGAACGTCCTCTGATGCAGGCCATCCAGGCAGGTGACCAGGCCGTGTTGCTGATCGACGAGGTCGATCGCGCCGACGACGAGTTCGAGGCGTTCCTGCTGGAGGTGCTGTCCGACTTCCAGATCAGCATCCCAGAAGTGGGGACCATCAAGGCGGAACATCCACCTCTGGTGATCTTGACCTCGAACCGCACCCGAGACCTTCACGACGCGCTGAAGCGGCGCTGCATGTACCACTGGATCGGCTACCCAGACCCCGACCGTGAGGTCGAGATCGTTACCGTTCAGGCACCTGACGTATCCGAAGCTCTCGCTCGCAAGGTGGTGGCAGCGGTCAACCGGCTCCGGGAAATGGATCTTGCCAAGCCGCCGGGTGTCGCCGAAACCATCGACTGGGCCCGCACCCTGTCCTTCCTCGGAGAGAGCGGCCTGAGCGCCAGCACCGCTGATGTCACGCTCGGGTCGATCATCAAGGATCGCGACGACCTGGAGCTGGTAAGGGACAACCTCAAGGAAGTGACGTCCAATGCCTGAGACGCCACACGGATCTCTCTGACGCCGATGTCGCGTAATCACAATGGCTTCACGACGGTCCTCGTCGAGTTCGGCCGCGCGCTGCGCTCGAAGGGATTGGCCGTCGGCTCGGGTGACATTCTCACGTACTGTGCGGCAATGGCTCCACTGGATCCAACAGACCTGGTTGACCTGTATTGGGCCGGGCGGACCACGATGATCGTGCGGCGCGAGGACATTCCCGTCTACGACGAGGTGTTCAAGGCATTTTTCCTCGCGTCTGACAGCCCAGTCCAGAAGATGCTGAAAATCAAGGCGCAAGCCGAGGCCAACGCGGAGGCACCTTTCGAGATCCCAGCCACCGAACCCTCAGGCAAGGATCAGCAGGAGGAGACCCTCCTCGGCCTGATGGCCTCGAACGTCGAGACCCTCAAGCACCGGTCCTTCGGCGAGTGCACCGAGGAAGAGCTTGCCGCTATACGACGCATCATGGCCCGCATCAAACTCACGCCGCCCAAACGTCGCACCCGTCGAACGAGAACGGCGACCGACGGCCGGAAACCGGATATGCGCCGGACGATCCGCGAGTCACTGCGCACCAACGGCGAGATGGTCGACCTATACTGGCGGCGGCGGCGCGTGCGGCTGCGTCCGCTGATCCTGATTCTCGACGTGTCCGGGTCGATGTCGGACTACTCTCGAGCGTTGCTGCAGTTTGCGTACTCCGCCAAGCGCGCCTCCGGGAAGGTCGAGGTGTTCTGCTTCGGAACCCGGCTGAGCCAGGTGACCAAGCCGCTGCAGAGCCGCAAACCGAACGAAGCGCTTGATCGCGCTGCGAAGCTCGTGGTCGACTGGGAAGGCGGCACGCGAATCGGCGACTCGGTCGACAAGTTCGTGCGCAAGTGGGGCCGCCGAGGGATGTGCCGCGGCGGGGTCGTGGTGATCTGCTCCGATGGCCTCGATCGAGGCGATCCTGAATTGCTCTCCGACGCCATGGAGCGGCTGTCCCGGCTGTGTCACAACATTGTGTGGATGAATCCGCATAAGGGCAACAACGCGGACTATCAACCACAAACGGTCGGCATGATGGCAGCGGAGCCACACATCGACGTACTCTTGTCCGGCCACGACCTGAGCAGCCTGGAAGAACTTGCCGCGCTGCTTCCCAAGCTGGGCTAGGAGGACGCCAGACCAATGTTTATGAGGTGGAGCGTCGGTATCGAGGCCGAGGGCGACCGCATCATGAAAGTCGAGGAAGTTGTCGAGCTGGCCGACGCCGTTGCACCCATCAGCGGCATCGCCACCGGTATCGGCACCAACCGCTATGGCGCCCAGGTGGTCGTGTTCGCCGATAACCGGGAGGATGCGATCGCCAAGGGTAAAGAGCACTTCGCTAACGCAGTGCAGAAGGCGGGGTTACCGGTCTACCCGATCGTTCGCGTCGAGGCGGTCAGCGAAGACGACGACGCGGCAAACCCCGACGACCTGTAGGAGCCGAAGTGGACGCCGCGCTGCCATGTACTCAGACACCGACGGTCTCATAACCAACACACAAGGATCTCAGATGAATGCGCAGAGCGGTACATGATTCGCCTCGGATCGCTCGCCGGTTACTCGTTCGAGGGGCCGCGGATCCTCGGCGGCTGGACGGCACCGGCAAGGCCGGCGGTTTTCGCCATCATGTACAAGCCGGATCCCGACAACAAGCCCGACAAGTATGCCGTGATCTACGTCGGCCATGCCGACAACATGGCTGAGGCCGGCTTCCCGTTTAAGCATCCGCGAGCAAACTGCTGGATAAACCGTGCCGGCTCGCGCTGGAAACTACATATCTGCACCTACGAGGTGCAAGGATGGGCGCGAGCTCATCGCGAAGAGATCACCCAGGAACTTGCAGCCATCTACAACCCGCACTGCAACGAGGTGAAGTACGACAAGGCCTGGGATGACCACTGGATCGGGGCGTATCAGTCCGAACTGACCGGCCCGCTCGCCCAACGGGGCCCCGACGATCGTCCACAGTAAACTTCAGCACAGCATAGGTGGGCAG
>JBOHFX010000084.1:0-23462 GCA_050699875.1 Pseudonocardiaceae bacterium | reverse complement strand
CCGCCGCGGCACGGCAGTCTGGATCCAGACTGCCGTAAATGAGGCCCGCCTGCGCCAGGGTGGTGATCCGGTTCCGGCGGTGCTGCCCGGCGCAGTGCCGCCACGCCAGTGCCGCATTACGTCTATGGTCTGTGCCGTTCACGTGGGTTGGTGGTCCTGTCATGAGGGGATCCGGTGAATCGATCTCGGTTACGCGTTGGCGTGCTCGCGGTGGCGCTGTTGTCGGCCGTGACGGCCTGCACCGGCACCGCTGCCCCACCGCCGCTGGGATCGGGGCTGCTGTTACCCGGATACGATCGCCAGGCACGAGTGCAGGACGACCTGTTCCGGTTCGCCAACGGTCAGTGGCTGAGCAGCACCGAGATCCCAGCCGATCGGACCCGTTACGGGGCGTTCGACGTGCTGACCGAACAGTCCGAGCAGAACCTGCGCGCGATCATCGAGGACAGCGCCGCCCGCGACGGTGCCGCCGGTTCGGCAGACCAGCAGATCGGCGACTTCTACGACAGCTTCATGGACACCGCTCGGCTGGATGCGCTCGGGGCCGGCCCGCTCAAGGCGCCGCTGGACCGCATCGAGGCACTCACCAGCCCCGCGGACGTCGTCCGGTACCTCGGCGAGAGTGCGGTGACCAGCATCCCCAGCCCCGTTGCGCTGTCCATCAGCCAGGACGCCCGCAACGCGTCGGCATACATCCCGTACGTCTCGCAGAGCGGCCTCACCCTGCCCAACCGGGACTATTATCTGAAATCCGAGCCGCAGTTCGTGACACTACGGGACCAGTTGCGCGCCTACGCGGCACGCGTGCTGGGCTTGGCCGGCGTCGCCGATCCCGACATCGCGGCCGGCCAGGTCCTCGCGCTGGAGAACCGCCTCGCCGAGATCCAGTGGAGTGCTGAACAGGAGCGGGATGCGACGTTGACCTACAACAAGTTCACCGTCGCCGACGCCACTGCGCGCACGCCAGGGGTGGACTGGAAGAGCTACCTCGACGCAGCCGGCGTGGGCACCCCCGACTTCATCGTCGCCGAGCCCAGCTACTTCACCGCGGTGGGCGCCACGCTGACCACGGTGCCGCTGGCTGACTGGAAGTCCTATTTGAAGTTCAGACTCATCGACGACTTCGCCCCCTACCTCAGCGACGACTTCGTCACAGCACGCTTCGAATTCCGCAATCGCGATGTGGCCGGGCAGCAGGAAATACGCCCACGCTGGAAACGGGGTGTCACCGCCGTTGACGGCGCATTGGGTGATCTGCTCGGCCAGCGATACGTGCAACGGCACTTCCCGTCAGATGCCAAACAGCAGATCGACGCGCTGGTCGGCAAGCTGATTGCCGCCTTCCGATCGTCAATCGACGGTTTGGACTGGATGGGCGACGCGACCAAGGCCGAGGCCAGGGACAAGCTCAGCAAGCTCGCCGTGAAGATCGGTTATCCGTCCAAGTGGAGGGACTACTCGAAGCTGACGGTCGCCCGCGACGACCTGGTGGGCAACCTGCTGCGCTCAGCCCAGATCGAACACCAGCGGGCGCTCGACAGGCTCGGCAAGCCGGTGGACCGCGACGAGTGGTTCACCACACCGCAGACGGTCAACGCCTTCTACGACTCGACACTCAACGAGATCGTGTTCCCCGCCGGGATCCTGCAGCCGCCGTTCTTCGACGCGAAAGCCGACGACGCGGTCAACTACGGCGGCATCGGCGGCGTGATCGGTCACGAGATCAGCCACGCGTTCGACGACCAGGGCCGCAAGTTCGATGGAACCGGCAATCTGCGCGACTGGTGGACACCGGACGACGTGCGCCGGTTCACCGAACGGACCGCTGCCCTGACGGCGCAGTATTCGGCCTACGAACCGTTGCCCGGCGAGCACATCAACGGCGAACTGACGCTGGGCGAGAACATCGCCGACCTGGTGGGCCTCACCGTCGCGATGCGTGCCTACCGGCTGTCGCTCGACGGTCGACCGGCAGCCGTGATGGACGGATTCACCGGCGAGCAACGCTTCTTCCTGGGATGGGCGCAGGCGTGGCGCGGCAAGGCCCGGGACAAAGCGCTGCGCGCGCAACTGCTGAGCGATCCCCACAGCCCGAATGAATTCCGCGCCAACGGCGTCGTCAGCAACCTGACCGACTACTACGCGGTCTTCGACATCAAGCAAGGCGACAAGCTGTTCCGCCCACCCGACCAGCGCGTCAAAATCTGGTAACCAATCCTGCCGCCACCGCACCGCCACTCCACTGCGCCTGCCGCCACTGCCTGCCGCCACTGCCTGCCGCCACTGCCTGCCGCCGAGTTCGACCACATGGCTGTGCCGCCGCGGGTGAGCAGCCATGTGGTCGAACTCGGCGTACACAGGGCGCAGTTCGCTGCTAGAGCGGTGAGGCTGGACGGTCAGGCGGCGCGCTGGCGGAGGACGGCACGGACTTGGGCCGCGAATCGATCCGGGTTGCGCAGCACGTCAGCGGCGCTGGCACGCAGCACCGTCCAGCCCAGCGCAGCGAGCCGGTTGTGCCTGGCCAGGTCGGCCCGGAAGGTCGGCATGTTCTGGTGGTGCTCCCCGTCGAACTCCACGCCCGCCCGGGCGCTTGGGTAGGCCATGTCCAACCAGGCCACGTGATCTCCGAGCTCGTCACACACCCGGTACTGCAGCTCGGGGCGCGGCAGCCCACGCAGGACAAGCGATAACCGGCATCGAGTCTCCATCGCCGACTCCGCGCGCGGATCCATCAGCTCAGCAACCAGCGGAATCCTCTTGCGCCACCGCACTCCTGGGTACCGAGCCGCCATTCCTACCAGCGCTGACGGTCCACACCGCCCGATGCGGCCCAGCGCGTCGGCTGCCACCACACCCTCTACGAGGGTCGACCAGCGAGCCAGGTCGTAGGCGGTGCGCAGGGCGGTGGTCACCACCAGCCCGTCCACGATCTCGACCTCGTCGTCGGCGAGCTGGTCACGGTGCACTCGCAACCCGCGGCACTCGCGCACGTCGCCGCGCGCTACCACCTCGGCGTCCGCGTCACGAGGCGCAATCCGGGCGCCAAGCAGCTCCGCGGCGGAGTATCCCGCCAGGGCACCGCGCCCGGCGACGAAAAGGGAGGCGCCGCGCGATCGCATGGCCAGCGTCGGGGCAAGCTGCGCCGGAAGGTAGATGTCCGGGAACAGCCTGCGAAACCCAGGACCGCGCAGCTGACCCCAGGTCACCTCCCCGGCAGCCCATCGCGAGCGATCCCCGGAACGGCAGCGTCAGTTCCCCCATACCGCGCAGCTTGCCCCCGGCATCGCCTGTCAGCTACCTGCCGCCCGCCCAGACCCCCAAGTTATCCACACTCAAAGCTCCATCCACAGCCGGGCCGGGCTCAATCCCACCTGCCCGAGCTGCCCTGAGTGCGCCGAGTTCGACACCACGGCTGCTCGACGCTAGGCAGGGGCTTGGGTGCGCGGTGTGGCGGCGTCCGGGGTGGTGGTGGGGTCGTCGGGTGGGGCGGTGCGCATCATGGCTAGGGCGATCGCGGGGAACTGAAGCACCGACGCCAAGCCGGCGGCGATCAGGGCCGCGCCGGTGGCGGGCGGCAGCGCGCCGGTGGCGGGCGGCAGCGCGCCGAGCCGTTGGCCGATCTGCACCGCGGCCACGATGAAGGGCAGCGAGGTGGCCTGCAGGAACCCGGCCGCCATGGTGTACCGCATGCCCAACTGTTTCCGGTAGAGCAGCGCCGGCAGCGCCCGTACCGCGAACAGCGCCGCCAGGAACAGCGGCACCTGCAGCAACGTCGAGGGCGAGGCGAACAGCGCCTTGGCGTCGAACATCACTCCGCTGGTGATGAAGAACACCGGGATCAGGAAGCCGTAGCCGATCGCGTCCAGCTTGAGCTCGGTGTGCGGGTGCACCGTGGCGGCGTCGGCGTCTATCAGCCGCAGGACCGCGCCGGCCAGGAACGCACCGAGGATCGCCTCGAAGCCCAGCCCCTGGGCCAGCGCCACGAACGCGATGAGCAGCAGCGTCGCGAACCGGATCCGGATCTGCGCAGTGGTGTTCATCAGCTTCTGGAAGACCCGGTCGACCCGGGCGCTGCGCCCGGCCCGGATCAACGCGACCGCCAGCAGCACTACGACCAGCGCCAGACCGGTCAGCAACAGCAGCCGGGCGCCCAGACCGGTGGACTCCTCAGAGAAGAACAGCGATAGCAGGATCACCGCACCGAAGTCGGCGATGGACGCCGCGGCGATGATCAGCTGCCCGGTGGCGCCGGCGACCTGGCCGGAGTCCTTGAGCACCGGCACCACCAACCCCAGCGAGGTGGCGCACAGGATGATCGCGACCAGCAGCGGCGCCGAGGTGAACCCACCGGCCGCCAGCAGCAGCGCCACCCCGACCGCGATCGCGAAGGACAGCACGAACCCGGTCAGCGCCAGGATCAGCGGCCGACCGCGCAGCCGGCGCACATCGATCTCCAGACCGGCCAGGAACAGCAGGAACGCCAGGCCGATCAGGGCGAGCACTTCGACCGGTGCGTCGACGCCCACCCAGCCCAACACCGAGGGGCCGATCACGATCCCGGCCACGATCTCCAGCACGGGCGAGGCACCCGCAGCCCGGGCAGCGCGTTGACCACCAGCGGCGCGAGGAACGCCACCGCCATGATGATCAGCAGATTGGTGAAATGCATCGCGAGCCACCTCGCTTCAGTCAGGAGGGCCGGTCCGCGAGGGCGTCGAGGACCCCGCGGTGGAACATCGGGAACGGGTGCCCATCTGACGCAGCGTGGTAACCGAGGCCACTTCCTCGCCGCCGGGCCCGAGCCTGATCACCACCACGTCCGTCTGCTCGATGCCTGTCACAGCCGTTCTGAGCCGTTGACCAGTGCGGGCATTACACATGATCGTCGTTTACGTGCCGCAGACGACCAAAGTGTCGCCAGAAACACACATTCGATGATCACGAGACCCGGCGCCGCCCTGGTCAATTGGGCGGGCTCGGTTAGGCCGGCTTGAGACACGCCGGCTCGCCTGCACCACATCCGGTGCCGCTGGTGGCACCGTCGTGGGATGCCGTTGATCCAGGAGTTCGCGATGATCGAGGCATACTGCCCGGAATGCGCCCAGCACGAGGCGTTCGAACAGCCACCGTGCACCGACGGGCACGGCGCGGACTGCCCCGAATGGTTATGCCTGACCTGCGGTACGGCAGTGCTGATCGACGTGCCGATCGGGCCCGTGGAGTTGCTGCCGCGCGCGTTCGGCTCACGCGCTGCGTGAGTTCGGTGCCCGCAACGAGCGTTAGAAGGGCGGCTCGTCCGGATCGGACGTACGGACTGGTGGCGGGGGGTCCGGCTGGGGTGGTGGTCGTTCCATGATGGGCTCGGCGTCGTCAGGGGTGGCGAACGTCGGATAGCCGGGGCGGTCAGTCCTGGGTCGAGGGGTCGGGCAGGTCGCTGGTAATCGGTGGAGGCCGGGTGTGGTAGGTCCGGCCCAGCGGGCTGATCCAGGTGAAATGGCCAGGTTTGGGCTGGTGCAGCCGCCACCGACCGACATGCGACCTCACCAGGGTGCCGGTCCCGCCCGAGTAGGGTCGACAGCCCCACCCGCACCTCCACCCCCACCCGCTGCGCCGGCAGCGCTGCGCCCTCGGACACCGTGTCGGGTCCGGCCGCGGCGGACGCCGTGTCGCTGGGGGCTCCCGCGCTCGCGGGAGCGTCGTCGGCCGGGATATCGCCGCTGGCTGATGGGTCGGCGGGGTTGTCGGGGTCAGCATCGTCGTGGGTGTCCGTGGTGGTGCGGGTGAGCAGATCGGCGATGATCTGATCACGGTTCAGGTGCTGCCAGCGGCCGTCCAGCAGGCTGAGGTAGATATCTGCTCGCAGCGGACCGATTCGAGCGGGATGCCCAGCCCGTTTCGCCGCCCGGGCGAGTTCCTCGACGTGGGCGCACGCGGCGGCGGCCTCATCCACGGGTAACGCTGACCCAGTGACGGTGGCGGTGCCGTCCTCGTTCAGGTAGCCGATGACGTTGCGCTCTGGTACTGTCGCTCACGCACATAGTTCTGTTACAGTGGGTACATGAGCAGTCAGCGGGTTGTGATCTACCGCCGGGTCAGCAAGACCACAGTCGAGGGCAAGTCGGTAGACGGCCAGCTAGCGGAGTTGCGCGAGTGGGCGCAGCGTGAGGACTGGACGATCGTTGCCGAGCACCGCGACGACGGGATCTCCGCGTCGAAGTACGCGAATGGCAAGGTGCGCGACGGCTGGGTTTCCACCATGGAACTGATCACCACTGGTGAGGTTGATCTTCTAGTGGTGTGGGAGATCAGCCGCGCCACCCGCGACCGCGCCGTGTGGTCAGCACTGCTGGCTGCGTGCGCGGAACGCGATGTTCGGATCGCGACCGGCGGCCGGGTGCATGATCCCTCCGACCCAGACGACGGGTTCATGATGGACCTGATGGCCGCGTTAGCAGTGCGCGAGTCGGCAGTCACCTCCAAGCGGATACGGCGGACGGTACGGCGTGACGCGGCAATGGGCTTGCCATACGGCAAGATCCCCTTCGGCTACCGGCGCGTGTACGAGAACGACACGCGAAAGCTGCTGCGCCAGGAGCCGCACCCGGAGCAGGCGCCGATCGTCCGTGAGATCGCTAAGCGACTGCTGTCCGCTGAAGCGCTCTACTCGATCGCCCTAGACCTGAACCGTCGCGGTGTTCCCGCGCCGCGCGGCGGAGACTGGGAGCCGACGCAGGTCAAGCGAGTGGCAATCTCGGCGAACAACGCGGGGCTACGGGAGCACAAGGACAGCGTGGTCACGGCGACATGGGAACCCCTGATTTCAGTGCAGGATCACCACATTCTCAAGGCGAAGCTGACCGATCCGATCCGTAAGACGTCGCGGGACGGCGGCGTTAGTCACCTGCTGTCCGGGATCGCTGAGTGCGGCGTGTGCGGTTCGCCCGTGCGCGCCAAGATGAACAGCGGGCACGAGTCTTACTCCTGCGTCGGTGACGGGGTGACTAAAGCGCGACGGTGTGTGAGCCGGTCCGAGTTCTGGGTGGACGCCTACGTGACCGAGTACATACTGGGGCGTCTAGACGAGCCTGACGCACGGGCCGCGCGAGCTGCCGGGGACGATGGCAAGGCCGCTGAAGCGGCGAGAGAAGCGGAGGCCTTACAGGCGCAACTTGACAGCTACATCGACCAGGCCGCGACGCTGTCCCCTGCCACGCTGGCGAAGGTCGAGGCACGCCTACAGCCGCTGATCGAGGACGCCAAGCGCCGAGCCACGGTCAACATCGGCAGTCCGCTGGTGGACGAGTTGGCCAGCTCCGGCAGTGGCACGGAGCGGCGGCGGTTGTGGGATTCGTACAGCATTCAGCAGCGCAGGGAGGTCGTGCGCGCGCTGGTGCGGGTGCGGGTGCTTGTGATCGGCAAGGGCGTCCGTCCCCCGGCCACGGCCGGTGCCGTTGACTGGGATGCGGTCACGGCGTGGACGGACTCGGTGGAGATCACTTGGCGCTGACCCGGACGTTTGGGACCGACCGGCCGGGGCATTACGGGGCTACCCAGTCGAGCAGACGCAGGTCCGCCGTTGCACCGATCAGGCAGGGCACGCACGACACACCCCACGGCCGCTCCCAGTGGGACAGCCCGGCGTGCGGAAGCGGCACACCGCACAGCCCTTCGGCGTAGCCGAGCATCGCGGACCTATCCAGGTCACCGGGAGCGATAGCGTGCCAGTGCCCGCTAGCGGGGTGCGGAGCCCATCGCATCACGGGCGTGTTGATCCCAACCACTCGGTGAGCGCGTCGCGGAGCTCCGTAGCTCCGCTCTCATCGATCAAGATCACACAAGCCCCGGTGACGTGCGGGTCTAGCTCAATCGTGCCGTCCACCTTGCGGACCACGAGGTTCGTGTAGCCGATCGGCCCGCCGTGAGTTGAGCACTGCACATGGATCACGCGGCGGTTGCCGATGGACCGGCGCTCCGTCTCGGGTTCGTCTGTCACGGGTTCCCCGCCCTCCCGTTAGTCGTTTAGTGCCACCCGGCCCGGATTTCGGGGCGTCACAGGCCGGGCGGCTACGCCGCCGTTGCAAGGGACGGGAGTTGAGCGTCCCCGGCGGCATGCGGCGATTGTGTCCATGCATGTTGCGCGGCGTCAAGCTGAGCGCGATTCATGTTGCGTTCTCGGCACGCTCCGTGGAACCGTCACCACTCGTGGCTTACGTTCCTTCGATCAAGCGGCGCCGTCTCGGCGCTGCCCTACGTCGCTTGCGTGAGCAGGCAAACCAGAGCACAGATGACGTAGCGACAAACCTCGGCTGGTCCAAGTCGAAAGTAAGCCGGATCGAGACCGCAGCGGTCACAGTCACCCCTGACGACGTGCGTGCACTGCTGCGGCTGTACGACGTGCTCACCGACGAAGTCGAGCAGCTAGTCACGCTGGCCCGGGAAGACAAGCAGCCCGGCTGGTGGCGCCAATACAGCGAGGTACTGCCTCCCGAGTTCGAGGGCTTCCTCGGCTTGGAGAGTGAAGCGGCACGCATCCTCTCGTATGAGCCCGACGTGATTCCGGGCCTGCTACAGACCGGGGACTATGCCAAGCGGGTACTAGGTTTACACCCGCTAACGGTGATGCCGTACGAGGTTGAGCGCTCTGCCCAGCTCCGCCGCGCCCGTCAATCCCGGCTGACCGGCGATGACCCGCTAGACCTGGATGTGGTGATCAACGAAGGCGCCTTGCGCCGTGTCGTGGGCGGTCCCGACGTGATGCGCGAGCAGCTTGCGCACCTTGTCACGATGTCGGAGCTGCCGAACATCAAGGTTCGCGTTCTACTCTTCACTGCCGGTGAGCATCCCGGCATGAACGGCCCGTTTACCGTGCTGGAGTTCCCGGAC
The DNA here is from genome assembly GCA_050699875.1 of Pseudonocardiaceae bacterium. Classification (GTDB taxonomy): domain Bacteria; phylum Actinomycetota; class Actinomycetes; order Mycobacteriales; family Pseudonocardiaceae. The sequence goes on along the minus strand of JBOHFX010000084.1, from coordinate 14,579 downwards.
CCGGAGGACCCGCACATCGTGTATCTGGACGTGCTGACCACGAGCTTCTACCTGGACGGGCTCCGCGAGGTGGGCGCCTACCAACTTGCACACGATCGGCTACGCGCGCTGGCACTTGGCCCAGACGGGTCTCGGAGTATGATCGCCGCACTCGTGGAAGAGAGCGCAACATGATCACCCAACGTCCCGAACTGGCCCGCGCGGTCTGGCGGGTGAGCACCTACAGCGGCAACTCAGGCAACTGTGTCGAGGTTGCCGACCTCCCCAACGGTGACCTAGCGGTCCGTGACTCGAAGGACCCGGCCGGACCGATGCTGATCCTCACCCGTGCCGAGTGGCAGGCATTCCTTCGTGACCTACCCTCCGGCGACTGACTAGCAATACCAGTACGGCCCCTGCTCGCTTGAGTGGGGGCCGTTTCTTGTGCGTAGTGCTGTTAAATAATAACACGCCTGTCCAGCCGGCAAAGCGCGTTCTAGCTGGACGTTCTGCCTCCTGGAAAAATTTACTGCCGTGTAGTATAGTTCTACTTGACGCCAAATTGGCTTGGCTGGGCGAAATCCCCCGAATGAACGGGGTTGGCAGCCGGTCCTATCCGTACGTTCGAAGGGCTGCGCTATGCCCAACAAAGACGAACAGATCCGCAAGGTCCAAGCGCGTATGGCTATTCTCAGCCGTCACCGTCCAGCCGATGACCCGGAGCTGCTCGAAGCCAAACGCGAGTACACATCTCTCATGTTCGAAGATCATGTCGAGCGGGCAGTGGCGATGGCGCCCCCGCTGACACCCGAACAGATCGCAACGCTGCGCCGAATCATGGGGCCGGGAAGCCCGGCCGCAGAGCAGAGGACAGCGGCATGAGGGCGAATCCGCTCCGCCAGCTCGACGTCATCCCGCCGATTATCGGCCTCGTGCTTGCCGTGTGGTTCGAAGATCCGCGATGGGTGTTCACGGGCTTCATGGCGGTTGTGATCCTGGAGAGCCTCGGTGCGTTCCTCGCCGGTCGGCGCTCATGAGAGCGCGGCATCCCGGTCACTGTGTTGTGATCCGATCCTGACCGGCTAACTGATCCCGCCCCCTGGCCTGGAGTCGGAACCGGGCCAGGGGGCATTCCCCGCCTATTCCGACAGATCCTTGACATTCCGACTAAGGGTCATCCATGAGCGCAAACCAGTACCGCAGCCGCAAACCGGAAGCTCTCGCCGAGATGGAACGGCTAGCGCTAGAGTCCATCACCGGCAATCCCGAAGATCTCGCCGCGACGCAAGCCGAGCTGCCGGAAGGTCATCCGTGCCCTGTACCAGCGTGCCAGGGCCGAAGGAACGGACACCGTTCCCGGCGGGGAACGTAGCCTTAGCGAGGCGACGGGAATCCGCCGTAGGCAAACCGTCCGGGAGACTCTGCGCGTCCTGATGGACGCCGGGGAGTTGAAAGACGTGACGCCCGGGGAACGGGACAGCGCCCGGCGCCGAGCGCACCTTGCGGCCGGTGAACAGTCGGAGTACAGGCTCCGTGACCTCCGGCCGAGGGGCCGCAAGGCCGCCACCGACCAGCCACCTCGAACGGTTAAAACCGTCCATGCGCCAGTGGTTAAAACCGTCCATGCTACCCAGACTGTGGACGGTCTCACTGAAACCCCTCCCTAGGGTGAGGACACCGGGGAGGGGGTTTCGTCGTCTCCTGCTGAAATTAGTTGATCTCTGCTAGTACCCTCTCGTACTCGGCTGCCTGCTCTGGGGTGAGGGACTTGGATACCCGCACGAGCGTCGCGCCGGAGACGTAGCCGTACTCGGTGAACGCCGGTATCCCGGCGGTGACGGCCTGAATGAACTTCAAACGGTTCTGCGCTGCCTGCTCGTCTGTGAAGACTTCCACGGACCCGCCAGGGTCAACGGCGCCCTCCCAGGTGTCGATGATGTCTTCCGGGTTGACGCGACTATCGGTGAATGACGCCTTGCTCACGTAGCCGTTGGGACGGCCCAGGAGTTTGTTCGGGTCGCTCTCGGCGGTGATCACGATGCCCGGCTTAGCCGTGGGGACGCGCTGGGCTAGCTCGGTCACGATCTGCTCTGCGGTCATCGAAGACTGTTGGGCACCTACGGTGCCGCACGCGGTGAGGGCAGCGAGGGCGAGGGCGAGCACGGCAAGAGTGCGAGTGATCATGGTTCGTTCCTTAGCGCGGTTGGACCGGCGAGAGCCGCCGGTGATCCTGCCGGAGATGGTAGCGATCACCCCCGTTGACTTTCGCGGGCAGAACACCGTGCTAGCGACCCAATCGCCCTCAGCGTTGTAAGGCGCGACGTCTACGACCGTCAGGCAGTGACGGCACAGCGCCGTGTCACCACCCATGATGAAGTCGTGTTCCTGGATGCCGCCGCGCAGGGTGAACACCGCGAGGGCGACGCGGTCGGCAAGTGTCGAGATCATGATAACTCCTATGTACTTGGGAGACACTGTCATCCTTTGCCGCCGTCGCGTATCGCCGGGCGGCCCACTCAGGATCTAATGAGATCGCCAGCTTCTTGATCCGCGCCGCCAGCTCCCCCGTCGTGAGTCCGGCGGCCCGGGGCAGCAGCCGTGTACACCACCTCAGCCTGGTCAGCGGTCAGATCAATGCACAAATCCGCGAACACCCATGCCTTGCTCCGGCAGATCCGGCCCGTGTCCAGCGCAGCGAACACGGCAGGTATGCGCAGCACCAGGGTTTCAGCGAAGTCATGTTCGCGGTCTGCAGCGCCGCGTGTCCACGCCAACGCGGCGCGGATTTTCATCCGCGGCATAGGGCGGTGACTCCGCCAATCGAGCCACTTCAGCGACACCGGCGTCCGGATCGCACAATCCGACTTCCACCATTTTGGCCAGCAACCGAGCCTGTTCATGGGATAACTGCCGGGCCCTGGCACGCAGTATCTCTACCGCGTCTGTACCGGTCAATGCATGAATGTCGATACCAGCCAGCAGTACACCCAACTCCGGGCCCGGGGCCATCTCGGCCAGGCCCTCCGGAATCAGCTGCCGCACCATCACAACCCGAATGCTATAGAGTAGGTCTGACAGTTTCGGTGGCGTCGCCGTGGCGTCGGGTGTGGAATCCTACTCCCGCTGCGGGCGGACGTCGCGGAGATGGTGGCGGACCTCGTGGACGGTGTGGACCGCTACCCATCGCAGCGAGCGCTCGGACCGGATGGGATAGCGGTACATGACGCTCCGGTCCCATTCATCAGGGCCGAGCCGGTTGAGCACATTGGCGAACATCGACGCAGCGTCGCTGAGTTGGCGGGCGACGTCACATGGGTGCTGTTCGGCGTAGCCGTCATGTTCCACTCGCTCATCGCGGCCCATCGAGTGGAACGAGGGCCGATCGGCACGCCGGGCGGTGAGCACCCGCTCACGCTGGATGAGCAGCACGTCCCTCAGAAGGCAGCCGTACTCAAGGGGCGACCACGTGCTGGCCTGTGGCCGCGCTCGCACGTCGACATCGGGAGACTTCAAGACGGCAACGAACTCAGCGATTCCCTCGATGATCGACTGGCCAGCCTGCATCGCGTCACCAAGGTCGTACTCGAAGCCGCACTCCTCGCACCGATCCATCGCCGCACGTTAGCCAGTGAATGCAACTTCGGTCACTCCACCCGGCCATGCGGCTGTCGAAATTCTACTGCCGGAATCCTCGCGCGGTTCCCATCGCCGTCGCGACACAAACGCGAAGGATAACCAGGCGTCACCTCGTCGACACGGTTTCCTGGCTTGGGTCCGATCGCTGGAAGGTCCGGTAAAGCCACCACAGCGAGGGCGCCAGCAGCAGCGCCCCGACCGCCAACGCGAGGAGAGTTGCACCCAGCACGGCGTCAGTGGCGGCCGCAGCGTGGACGGTGGCGCCAGGGAGCAGCTCAGGGTATTGGCCAAGGCCCCATCCCCAGAGCAGTCCCACCACCGCCAGCGATGCGGTGAGCCGCACGATGACGTAGGCGCGCCGCCACAGCAGGACCAGGGACGCCAGGCCGGAGGCGATGGACAGCGCCACGAGCCCCGCCGCCGGCCACGTCGTCAGCTCGGAGAAGATCTCCGGGGCATCGGAGCGCAGCACCACCAGCCCGGCGACCGACAGCGCACCGACCACCACACCCGCGCCCAGGGCCCGGCGGCGGAACGCCTCGGCGAGGTCGTGTGCACCGGACCGCTGGGCGTCGCGGGTCAGGTACACCGCCGCGAGGTAGCCGGTGATCCCGACCGCGAGCGCACCGGTGAGCAGAGACGTCGGGTTCCACCAACTGGTGATCAGGTCACCGGCGGCGATGCCGGGGGGTACCCGCCCGCTGGCGATCCCACCGGCGATGGTGCCGAGGAAGAACGGGGTGACCACTGAGGAGAACGCGAAGGCCGCGCCGAACAGCCGGCGCTGCCACAGCTCCGTGCTCACCTTCCGGAACGCGAACGCCGAGCCCCGGGCGATGATCCCCAGCGCCACCAGGGTGAGCGGGATGTACAGCGTGGAGGCCACGGCGGCGAACACCGATGGGAAACCGGTCCACAGGATCACGATGACGAAGATCAACCAGACGTGGTTGGCCTCCCACACCGGGCCGATCGAGTGCTCCACCAGCTCCCGCTGGCGGGCACCCCGGCGCGAGCCGCCGGCGAGTAGATCCCAGAGCCCGCCGCCGAAGTCGGCTCCGCCGAACAGGATGTAGGCGGTCAGGCCGAGCCCCAGAACGGCCAGGGTGGCATCGGCGAGCGTCATCGGCTACACCACCCGGTACGCGGCGACGTCGGCCTCCTGCGGGGCGGACGGCACCGGCGTGCTGCGGGTCATCCGGCGCAGCACGTACACCGTGGCGACGGTCAGAAACAGGTACACGGCTGCCACCAGCAGGAACCCCCAGACGAGGCCGGGCGCCGGGTTGACCGCGTCGGCGGTGCGCAGCACCCCGAACACCACCCAGGGCTGGCGGCCCACCTCGGTGACGGTCCAGCCGGCCTCGAGCGCCAGCACCGCCGCGATCCCGGACACCGCCGCGGCCCGCAGGAACCAGCGCGAGCGGGGTAGGTCCCGGTACCGCCACCAGGCTACCGCCTGCCAGATGACGAGGGCCAGCAGCGCGAACCCCATCGCGACCATCAGCTGGAAGGCCAGGTGCACCACGTTGACCGGCGGCCGGTCGGCTGGAGCCACCTCGTTGAGCCCAACGATGACGGCGTTCGGGTCCCAGTGCGCCAGCAGCGACAATCCGTACGGGATCTCCAGCGCGTAGCGCATTTCCCCGTTGACGGCGATGCCGCCCACGTGCAACGGCGCGCCCCGCACCGTCTCGAAGATGCCCTCCATCGCGGCCAGCTTCACCGGCTGGTAGCCGGCCACGAAGTGGGCCATCCAATCGCCGACCCCGATCTGCACCGGGGTGAGGACGGCAGCGACCGTGAACGGGATGAGGAAGCCCAGCCGGTGGTAGCGGTCGCGGCGACCGCGCAGCATCGCCACCGCATACACGCTGGCCATCAGGAAGCCGGCGACCATGAATGCGGCGAGGATCATGTGCGTGGTCTGCGGCGGCGTGGCGGGGTTGAACATCGCCGCCCACGGATCCACCGCGATGATCCGGCCATTCACCTCGTCGAAACCCGTGGGTTGCTGCATCCACGCGTTCGCGGTGACCACGAAGAACGCGCTGGCCACGCCGGCGATGACGATCGGGATCCCGGACAGCATGTGCTGTACCGGCGGCAAGCGGTCCCAAGCGTAGAGGTAGATGCCCAGGAAGATCGCCTCGATGAAGAAGGCGATGCCCTCCAGGGCGAACGGCAGGCCGATCACCTCACCGTAAATGCCCATGAGCCCCGGCCAGAGCACCCCCATCTCGAACGACAGGATCGTCCCGGACACCGCGCCGACGGCGAACAGCACGCCCATCGCTCGAGCCCATCGCCGGGCCAGTAACCGGTAGGCCGGATCACCGGTGCGATGCCCGCGCCACTCCGCAATGAGCGTGATCGCCGGCATCCCCACGCCGAGGCACGCCACCACGATGTGCCAGCCCAGCGACAGGGCCATCTGCATCCGGGCGGCAGCCAGATCAGCCGCGGTAGCGGCGGCGAGCAGCTCGATGTTCACAGGGCCTCCCTCCCGGCGACAGACCCGGTCCGCGCGGTGAGCGGGAGGCGACTCAGCCGACCGCCACGCCCAGCAGCGCGCCCACCCCGTAGGTCACCGCGGCGGCTGCCAGCCCCAGCAGCATCTGCCGCAGACCCGACCCTAGCGGACTGCGACCGGTGAACAGGGTGATTGCCGCACCCAGGGCGAACAGGCCCAGGCCACCCGCGGCGGCCGCGACCACCGCTCCGGTCCGGCCGTCCAGCCAGAAGAATGGCAGCACGGGCACCAGCGCGCCGACAGCGAAGAGCCCGAACGACGCCAACGCCGCGGCCCAGGGGTTGCCACCGCGCTCGTCCGGATCAAGGCCCAGCTCTTCGCGGGCCATCACGTCCAGCGCGTTGTCCGGGTCGTCCAGCAGCCGCTTGGCAACCTCCCTCGCCTGCTCCTCAGGCAGGCCGCGCGCCTGGTAAATCAACCGCAGCTCCTCGACCTCCTCGTCTGGGAGCGCCGCGATCTCGTCGGCCTCGATCGCGAGCTGCCGCTCGACGAGCTCACGGGAGCTCTGCACGGAGACCCATTCCCCGAGCGCCATCGAGAACGCCCCGGCCAGCAGACCCGCCAAACCGACGACCAGCACAACAGAACCGGCTAGTCCGCTGCCGGCCACTCCGGTGACCAGGCTGAGGTTCGACAGCAGCCCGTCGTTGGCCCCGAGCACCGCGGCTCGCACGGCATTGCCGCCCGGCGTCCGGTGCCGGCCCTCCAACCTGTTCAACGAGGAGCCGGGGACCCCGCCGCGGATCTGGCCGAGCAGGAATGCGTGCGAGCGCTCGTCGGCTGGCAGCGACGTGCCGGCCACCTCCGTTTGGTCGTCGTACATGGTTTGACCCAGCCGCTCGGCGCGCGCGACGGTCGGGACCACCACGGCGGCGCCGAATCGCCGGGCCAGCAGGCCGAGCACGCGGGCCCGCACCGTGGGCCGCTCGGGCGGGACCGTCGTGCCGTGGCGCCGCAGCCGGTCGGCCCAGAACTTCGCGTGCTGCGCCTCAGCCGCGCCCAGGCGGTCGTACACCTCCGCCAGCTCCGCGTTGGGTTCTCCGTCGGCCATCGCACGGTAGATCACCGCACCATCCACCTCATCGCGGAAGTTGCGCCGCCAGCGCTGCACGTCCGCCTTGCTGACCACGCCGTCCACCTCGACCACCCGCCTCAAAAGGCTCCCCGACGGAATCTCCCCCAAGAAGTTGATCCGCGCCAACGCTGCACCCGCGGGTCGTCTATCGGCGGCGGGTCCGACCGCGGCATCGTGACGAACTCCTGGCGGCCAACCTCATGGAGCGACGCGCAGATCAGCCACCGACGAGCGCACTGATCGCATCAGTGTCGAGCGGATCGACCTGGCGCAGACCATCCTCGCGGTGACTACCCGCTCTTGGCCGGCTGCACTTCACAGTCGGGACCAGGAAATACCAGTCGCTCGCGGCCGTCGTCGAACCGGACGAGGTAGGGAGGCTGACCGTCCGGGCCCCGCACCTCCACCACGTCGCCCATGCGGTCGGGTCGGTCGACGGTGCGACCGTGCACGCACAGCCGGTCACCGATGCTCGCTCGCATGATGGATCACCTCGCGGGTCGATGTCACTACACCACGTCCGACGCTAGGCCCGTCGACGGCTCAGCTCAACCAATCCACCCCGTTCGAGCCGGCGGTCTGGAGCGATGTTTATGCGTCTGACGCGGACACACCAGGCACAGGGGATGATGAGGGGCGTGCCTGAGATGCGAACCGCACTGCGGATCGGCCCCTACCGGGTCGATCCGCCGGTCGTGCTCGCGCCGATGGCCGGGATCACCAACGTGGCGTTCCGGAAGCTGTGCCGCGAGCACGGCGCCGGGTTGTACGTCTGTGAGATGATCACTAGTCGCGCTCTGGTGGAACGGCACCCGGGCACCCTTCAGATGATCAGTTTCGATGCGGCAGAACGGCCCCGCTCGCTGCAGCTCTACGGGGTCGATCCGGCGACCGTGCGCAAGGCCGTGGAGATTGTGCGCATTGAGAATCTCGCTGATCACGTCGACCTCAACTTCGGCTGCCCGGTCCCGAAGGTCACCCGCCGAGGGGGTGGCGCCGCACTGCCCTACAAGCGGGCCCTGTTCGGCGAGATCGTCCGCTGCGCAGTCGAAGCCGCCGGGCCGATCCCCGTCACGGTGAAGTTCCGAATCGGGATCGACGACGAGCACCGCACGTTCCTCGACGCCGGGCGGATCGCGCAGGACGCCGGCGCGGCCGCGGTGGCCCTGCACGCGCGCACCGCCGCGCAGCGCTACTCGGGCACCGCCGACTGGGACGCCATCGCCGCACTCAAGCAGGCCGTCACGGCGATCCCGGTGCTGGGCAACGGCGACATCTTCGCCGCCGCGGACGCGATCCGGATGGTGCAGCACACCGGCTGTGACGGGGTCGTGGTGGGCCGCGGCTGCCTCGGGCGCCCGTGGCTGTTCGCCGAACTGGAGGCCGCCTTCACCGGCACCGCGGCTCCGATGCCGCCGGCGCTGGGGCAGGTCGCGGCAATCCTGCGCCGCCACGCCGAGCTGCTCGCCGATCACCTCGGCGCCGACAAAGCCCTGCGTGACCTGCGCAAGCACATCTCCTGGTACCTGCACGGCTTCCCGGTCGGCGGGGACGTGCGGCGCGTGCTGGGCATGGTGTCCAGCTTCGTCGAGCTGGACGAGGCGCTGGCGCGGCTGGATCCCGACGCCCCGTTCCCACCCGACGCCGAGGGCCCCCGGGGCCGCCAGGGCTCACCCGGCCGGGTGGTGCTGCCGCATGGCTGGCTGGACGACCCGATGGACCTCGCGGTCCCGGCCGGCGCCGAACTGCCCCACTCCGGGGGGTGAGCTGGCCGTTCAGCGCTGTGGCCACCCGTTCATCCCCGGTTCACCCTGACCGCCGCGACTCCACCGGGCTGCCGCCGTACCCTCGGGCAATGCGGGAGACCTTCCACGCCGAGCTGGACACATTGGTCGCCGACCTGGCCAGGACCGCTCGGCTCGCCGGCCAGATGATGACCAACGCCTCGACTGCCCTGCATCATGCCGACTTGGCGCTCGCCGAGATGGTCATCTCCGACAAGAACGAGATGAAGACGCTGTGCGAGGACATGGACCAGCGCTGCCTCAACCTGCTCGCCCTGCAGGCGCCGGTGGCCACCGACCTACGAGTAGTGGTCGCGGCCATGCATGCGGTCAGCGACCTGGAGCGGATGTGCAGCCTGGCCCAGCACATCGCCAAGATCGCCCGAATGCGGCACCCGACGGTCCCGATCCCCGACGACGTCCGCCCGGTGTTCGCCCGGATGGGTGTGCTCGCCACCGGCCTGGCCGACGACGCCGCGGCAGCGATCGAGCGCCGGGACCCACTGTCCGGAGCCCAGCTGACGCAAGCCGACGACGAGGTGGACGCGCTGCGCCGGCAGATCTTCCGGATCCTGCTGGCCGAGAACTGGTCGCACGGCGTGGAACCGGCGGTGGACGCCGCGCTGATCGGCCGCTATTACGAGCGCTTCGCCGACCACGCGGTGGCGATCGCGCGTCAAGTCAGCTTCCTCGTAACCGGCCTGCCACCCACGCGATGATTCACCCTGAACATGGACCTGCCGGGGTTACAGTTGGCGGTGTGGGCACCAGGACCCCGCGAAGCGAGATGCGAGCCGCGGACACCGATCGAGAACAGGTCGCGGAACAATTGCGCTCCGCACACTCTGAGGGTCGGTTGGACCTCGCCGAGTACGACGAGCGCGTCCAACAGGCCTGGGCGGCGCGGACCTACGGTGAGCTCAAGGCCCTCACCGCCGACCTTCCGCAGGCTCGGGCCGCGGTTGCCACGGTGCAGCACCGAATCAACGGGTTCGCGGTCGCGTCACTCGTTGTGGGGACCATCTGGTTCTTCTGGATCGGCAGCATCCTGGCGCTGGTCTTCGGGTACACCGCACGCAACCAGATCAGGAAACGCGGCGAGCGCGGCGCCGGCCTGGCCACCGCCGGGATCATGCTCGGTTGGGTGGGCGTCGGGACATTGGCCATAATTCTGACTTTCGGGCTGCTCATGGTGGCGGCTGGATCAGATCCCGCCCCGGCACTGGCGCCCCCGGTACCTTCGGACGGCGGGTAGCTGATCAAGGCCGTAGGAACGCTACGTCGGTGTGGTGGCGAATGAAGCCCAGCTTCTGGTACGTGCGCAGGGCGGCGTCGTTGTCGGACTCGACGTAGAGCATCGCTTGGGCCAGCCCGCGATCGCGCAGATGCGCAAGACCTGCCGTGATCAGCGCGCCACCCACGCCAGTTCCCTGAGCGCCGGGGTCGACCGCGATCACATAGACCTCGCCGAGACCATCGGGGTGCACCTTGGTCCAGTGGAAACCGAGCAGCCGGTCGGACCGGTCCACCGCCAGCAGGAAACCCTTGGGATCGAACCATGGTTGTGACTGGCGCACGACGAGTTCGTTGACATCCCACCGGCTCTGCTCGGGATGCCAGCCGAACGCGCGGTCGTTCACGCGGACCACCGCGGCCTCGTCCGCACCTGGCTCGAAAGCGCGCATCGCCACCCCGTCGGGGAGGTGACGTGCCGGAATCGGATCGGCCAAGCCGCGACGCAACTGGAACAGTTCGCGCTTGCGGACCAGGCCGGTCCGGTGTGCCAGCCGCAGCGCCGCCGGGTGCTCACCATGGGCCCACACCCACAGCCGCCCGTCAACCCGATCGAGCAGCGCCGCGAGTAACGCGCCGCCAACGCCGCGGCGACGATGCGCGGGATGCACCGCCAATTCGGCAGTACGACGGGCGACGTGTTCGTCCAAGCTCGCGTAGCCCACCAGGGTGCCGGTGGCGTCATGGGCCAGCAGGTGCATGCCGGTCTGGTCCGAGGTCGGATGAACCAGCCGCAGCACCGCCGCTTCGGAAACGGGGTCGACGCCGTCGGCGGCCGCGGCGGCGGCGAGCAGCCCCACCGCGGCGGCGATCTGCCCGTCGGACAGCTTGACGACCCAGGTCAGCGCCGGGCTCACTCCGTGGTCAACCCCGTTGCACGGGCAGCGACCGTGACACCGCTGCTAGGGGGTGTGCCCGAGCTCGATCGGTCCGGGCCGAGTCGGCCCAATCCGCATCAGCGTCCGCGGACTCGGCTTCCTGCTCCGCGGCACGTTCCTGTTGGGCTCGCTCCCGGGAACTCATGTTGCGGACCGGCCGGACGAACTTGTAGCCCACGTTGCGCACCGTGCCGATGAGCTGCTCATGCTCCGGGCCGAGCTTGGCCCGCAGCCGCCGCACATGGACGTCGACGGTGCGGGTACCGCCGAAGAAGTCATAGCCCCACACCTCCTGCAGCAACTGCGCCCGGGTGAATACCCGGCCGGCATGCTGCGCGAGATATTTGAGCAGCTCGAACTCCTTGTAGGTGAGGTCCAGCGGCCGGCCCTTGAGCCGGGCCGTGTACGTGGCCTCGTCGATCACCAGCTCGCCGAGTACCAAGGCACCGCTGCGCCCCGCACCGGACTCGGTGGCGCGCCGCGCGACCAGCAACCGAAGCCTGGCGTCGACCTCGGCCGGGCCCGCGCTGGGCAGCAGGATCTCGTCGGAACCCCACTCGGCGGACAGCGCTACCAGGCCACCCTCGCTGATCACGACCACCACCGGAACATCCAACCCGGTGGACCCCAGCAACCTGCACAGGCTGCGCGACCCGGCCAGGTCTGAGCGGGCATCGACGAGCACCGCGTCGTACGGCCCGGCGTCGAGCAGGGCAGCGACCTCCGGGGCGGCCGCCCGCACGCCGTGCCCCAGCAAGGCCAGTGCAGGTAGCACCGAATGCGGGCCGGGGTCCGAGGTGAGCACCAGCAGCTCCATGGCCTGCTCCCTCCTGCCGTCGCAGGCGGCGGTGTGACCGCCGGGTCGAACCCCAGTGTGGCCCAGTCCGGAACCCCATGATGGGGGCCTTGCCCTACCGCATGTTCTGCGGAGAATACCGTGCCATTGCACGGCCATGACGAAACAGACAGGTAGGTAGGGCTTTGTGCGAAAGTTGATCATCGCGGTGTTGGTCGTCATAGCCTTGGCCGTGGCAGCCGACTTCGGTGCTGCGGCAGCTGCCGAGTACGCCGTCGCCACGCAGCTGCGCCAGCAGCTCGGGCTGGCCAACGACCCGTCCGTGCGGATCAACGGCTTCCCGTTCCTGACCCAAGCGCTGGCCGGCCGGTACTCCAGCATCGACGTGCGGGCGACCGGAGTGCCTGCTGACCCGCTGCGTGACCTGGATGTGGAGGCGACGCTGCACGACGTCGAGGTACCGCTGGCTGCGGCGATCTCCGGCGAGCTGCAGTCGGTGCAAGCGGCCCGGGTAGACGGCCGGGTCCGGATCAAGGACAGCGACCTCGGACGCACGATCGGGATCGAAGACCTTCGGATCCAACAGCCATCCGACCGAGAGATCTCAGAACTGGTGCCGGCGGTGCCGACCGGCAATCCCGCCCCGGGGGCCCGGGCGCCGATCCGCATGGTGGCGACCACCGACCTGCTCGGCCAGCGCACCGAGATCGTCGGGACAGGAGTGATCGAACTCACTGATGACCTGGTGCGGATCGCTGCCAGGGACGTGCGGCTGGCCCGCGACGGTGTGGGGGAGGTAGGCCTGCCGCGGGCGATCCGCCAGACCCTGCTCAAGACGCTGAGCGCCGACGTTAAACCCGGCGGGCTCCCATTCGACGTCACCGCCACCAGCGTATGGGTGCAGACCGGGGCGGTAATCGTTGAGGGCACCGCGAGCAATGTCACGATCAGCCAGCCAGGGACCGGCGCCGGCTGACTCGCACCCCAAGGCCTTGGGCCAACTCGTGCGGCTTCGGAAGGACAGTCCCGCAGGCCGGGCTCCTCCGGTAGTGTCGGCTACATGTACTCGCTGCTGACCAAGCGTCGGGCGGTCGATTTCTGCCGTCTCCGCAGCAGTCTTTGTTGGATGCCCTGACCGGGCGGTGACTCGCGCACGATCGCGGGCGTAGCACGCGAGCCGGGCCGCCGCCCTGACCTGCGGATAACCCCATTCCCCATGGTCAGGAGCAGCCATGATCCCAACCCCACTGGACGTCACTGTCACCGGCATGGCGACGCCAAGGTCGCCAATTGGAACCTTTTGGCGATGCGGCACGGTTCCAGGTCGCCAATCGCAACCTTTTGGCGCTGCAGCAGCCGTTTAGCAGGCCGGGAGAAGCTTTGAAGATGAGCAACGCCAACACCGAACGAGGAGCTGTCGCATGAGCCGCGAAGATGTCCTGGTCACGCCGGACTGGGCAGAGCAGAACCTGGACACCGATGGCATCGTCTTCGTCGAGGTCGACGAAGACACCACGGCCTACGACGCGGGGCACATCCCTGGCGCCGTGAAGATCAACTGGAAGACCGAGCTGCAGGACCCGGTGATCCGCGACTTCGTGGACAAGGGTGCCTTCGAGAAGCTGCTGTCGGACAAGGGCATCAGCAACGACGACACCGTGGTGCTCTACGGCGGTAACAACAACTGGTTCGCCGCTTACGCCTACTGGTACTTCAAGCTCTACGGGCACCGGGACGTCCGGCTGCTCGACGGCGGGCGCAAGAAGTGGGAGCTCGACAATCGCACCTTGACCACCGACGAGGTGAGCCGGCCGGCCACCAGCTACACCGCCGCCCACGAGCAGGACACCAGCATCCGGGCGTTCCGCCAGGAGACGGTCGACGCCATTGGCAACAAGAACCTGGTCGACGTCCGCTCGCCCGACGAGTTCGCCGGCAAGATCCTGGCTCCGGCACATCTGCCGCAGGAGTCAGCACAGCGCCCGGGCCACATCCCCACCGCGCTGAACGTGCCGTGGTCCAAGGCCGCCAACGAGGACGGCACCTTCAAGTCCGACGACGAGCTGCGGGCGCTTTACGAGGCGGCCGGACTCGATGAGAGCCGCCCGACTATCGCCTACTGCCGGATCGGCGAACGCTCCAGCCACACCTGGTTCGTGCTGCACGAGTTGCTGGGACAGTCTGACGTCAAGAACTACGACGGTTCCTGGACGGAGTACGGCTCGTTGGTCGGCGCGCCGATCGAACTCGGCAGCAGGGGCTGATCGCCATGTGCGGAGCACCGGAACAGACCCAAAACCTGCCGCCGGGCACGGATCTGAGCAAGCACACCGTGCTCACCGGGACGGTGCGAACGGCCGGCGAGCCCATCGGCGGTGCCTTCGTGCGGCTGCTCGACGGCACCGGAGAGTTCACCGCCGAGGTGGTGTCGTCGGCGTCCGGCCAGTTCCGCTTCTTCGCCGCGCCCGGTCAGTGGACCGTCCGTGCACTGCACCGATCCGGCGACGGTGAACAGGCCGTGACCGCCGACGGCCCCGGCCTGTTCACCGTCGCGGTCGCCGTGTCCTGAACGGCAGCCGACCCCCGCCAACGTGCTGGCGGGGGT
>JBOHFX010000083.1:0-10587 GCA_050699875.1 Pseudonocardiaceae bacterium | reverse complement strand
ATCGCAGGCCTGATGCACCTCACCCGCACCGGGTGGGATAGGTATTCGGAAATCCCGAGGTGGCAGCTGACCGGGCGCCCTCCGGGAAGTGGACGCGCCGGGGTGGGGTCAGCCGGTGAGGAGCAGGGCCACCGGGTAACGGGCGAGGAGGGTGGCCAGCGGGACGGAACCTGATGCCGGGCGACCGGTGAGCGCGTCGGTCCAGGAGCCGCGGGGCAGGGGCAGCGTGGTGTCGCCCCATCCACCGCGGGCGGCCAGCCCCACCGGAAGCCGGGTGGCGACTGCGATGACACCACTGCGAGCGAATGCGACGGCGTGGTGGGCAACCGGACCCTGCGCGCCCAGCGGGGTGTAGCCGGTGAACCGGTCGGGATGGTCCCGGCGGGCGCGCAGTGCGCGGGAGATCACCAGCAGCTTGGCGGCACCGGAGGAGTCCAGATCGGGCAGCCACCCCTGGTCGAGTCGCCGGAGCAGGTCGGCTCGTGCGGGGAAATCCACCGGGCGGCGGTTGTCCGGATCCACCAGGGACAGGTCCCATAGCTCGTTGCCCTGGTAGACGTCGGGCACGCCGGGCATCGCCAGTTGCAGCAGTACCGCCGACAGTGAGTTCGACCGGCCGGGTGGGGTGATGAGCCCGGCCAGCCGGGCTAACGCGGTACGCAGCGCGGGGTCGTCCAGCGCGGCATCGGCGACGGCGTGCATGGCGGTTTCGAAGGCCTCGTCCGGGTCGCTCCAGGTGGTCCGGGTCCGGGCTTCCCGGATGGCTTTCTCCAGGTAGCCGTGCAGCCGGTCGGCAGGCAACGGCCACGCGCCGACCAGGGTCTGCCACAGCAGGTGCCCCAGCGCCGGATCGGGCACCGTAGCCCCGGCGGCCTCGGCCAGTCCGGTGAATTCCCGCACCGCCTCGGCCCACACCTCGGGCAGTTCGGCGAGCACCGCGAGGCGGGCCCGCACATCGGCGGAGCGCTTGGTGTCGTGGGTCGACAGCGTGGTCATCCCCTGCGGCGCGATCTCCGCGCGGCGCGCGGCGGCGGCGTGGAAGGTCTCGACGTCACACCCGAAGCGGGCCGGATCACCACCGACCTCATTGAGCGCGACGAACCGGGTCCAGCGGTAGTAGGCGGTGTCCTCAACGCTCTTGGCCATGACCGCGCCGGAGGTCTGCTGGAAACGGACCGCGAGTTCGTCGTTCGGAGCGCGCAGCCGTGGCGCGAGCGCCTCCAGAGCGGTCGCCAACTCGGGACGCCGACGCAGGGCTGCGGCCAGGGCCTGTTCCAGGTGCTCGACCCCATGGGCGGGCAGGTAGCTGCGATAAACCGAGAAGCCGGCCATTACCTCAGCCAGCACGTCGGCTGCGCCGGAGACTCCGGGGGCCAGTGCAACCAGGCGACGAAGCTCCGAGCCGAGCATGCCGGTGATTACGTCGTACTTGCAGTCGTGCACGAGCTGCGCCCAGTCAGTCCGGATTCCGGTCAGTTCGGTATCCAGCGCGGTCAGTGGCGCCTCGCCGGCTGGATCGACCAGCACGCTGTCGACTTCGGCGAGCGCGTCGTAGCCGGTGGTGCCCGCGACCGGCCACGAGCTGGGCAGCTCCTCCCCGGGTTCGAGGATCTTCTCCACCACGATCCAGGCGTCGGCAGCGTGTTTGCGCAGCTGGTACAGGTAGCCTCCGGGATCGGTGAGTCCGTCGGGATGATCGACGCGTAGGCCGTCAACGTCGCCTTCGGCAACCCAGCGCAGCACCTCACCGTGGGTGGCGGCGAACACATCGGGGTCCTCGACGCGGACCGCCGCGAGGTCGCTGATCGCGAAGAACCGCCGGTAGCCAACGTCGGCCCGCCACGACACCAGCCGGTAATGCTGGGCCTCGTGCACCTGCTGCGCCCTACCGCCGGCCGTGCCGGGCGCCAACGGAAAGGTGTGTTCGTGGTAGCGCAGCAGGTCACCGTCCAGCCGAAGGTCGGCCAACGCCTCGGCAGAATCGGCCAGGACGGGCAGCCGCAGCGGCCAGCCGGTGATGTCGAACCACTGGGCGTAGCGCGATGACGGTCCGTGCCGCAGCAGATCCCACCAAGCCGGGTTGGCCTGCGGGTCCGCCACCCCGAGATGGTTGGGCACGATGTCAACCACCAGCGCTAACCCGTGCCGCCGAACGGCGGCCACCAGCGTGCGCCGGCCGGGTTCGCCGCCCAGCACCTCAGACACCCGGCTCGGGTCGGCCACGTCGTACCCGTGCGTGGATCCCGGCATCGCAGCCAGCAGCGGCGAGGTGTACACCGCGCCGACACCCAGCAACGCCAGGTAGGGAACCACGGCAGCGGCATCACCGAACGTCAGGTCGGGACCCAACTGCAGCCGGTAGGTTGAGTTCACCATGGCGTCATCCGGTGCGCTCCAGCACCATCAGCGACCGGCCGGTCAGGGTGATCTTGGCGTCCCGGATCCCGCACTGTGTCGCGGTACCTACCGTTCCACTCGGTCCACAGGGGAGGAAAGTTGCCCACTTGGTAACCGCCTGGCCCGAGGTCCCAAGGCTCGGCGATCAGCTTCACCTGGCTGATCACCGGATCCTGTTGAACCAGCTCGAAGAATGTGGACAGCCCCTCGACATCGTAAAACTCGCGGGCCAGCGTGGAGGCAAGGCCGAAGCGGAAGCCGTCGACATGCATCTCAGTGACCCAGTACCGCAGTGAATCCATGATCAACTGAACGGTGTGCGGCTGACGCACGTTGAGTGAGTTGCCGGTGCCGGTGTAGTCCATGTAGTAGCGTGAGTCGTTGTCGACGAGGCGGCAATAGGTGGAGTTGTCGACGCCGCGCATCGACAGCGTCGGCCCCAGGTGGTTGCCCTCCGCGGTGTGGTTGTAAACCACACCGCGGATTACTTCGATGTTTGCGGCGTGCATCTCCCGGACCATCGCCTTGAACTGCGAAACCACTTCGTGTGCCCGCAACCCGACTGTGCCCGCCGAGGCGTAGCCGTTGTGCGGCGCGAGGAAAGCGATGGTGTTGTAACCCCAGTAGTTGGTCAGGCCCCGTTCAGTGAGGTTGCGGTCAGTAATGAACTGGTGCACCGGCATCAGCTCCACCGCTGTGACACCAAGGGCGGTGAGATAGTTGATCATCACCGGATGGGCGAGGCCGGCGTAGGTACCGCGCATGTCCTGAGGGATCTCGGGGTGGCCGATGGTCAGGCCCCGGACATGCGCCTCATAGATCACCGTCTGGTGGTAGGGGGCACGCGGCTGGCGGTCGTTGGCCCAGTCAAAGAATGGGTTGATCACCACCGACTTCGGCGTATGGCGGGCGGAGTCGTCATCGTTGCGCCGTTCCGGATCGGCGAAGTAGTAACCGAATGCTGATTCGTCCCGGTCCACTGCGGAACTTACCTTGTTGCTGGCCAACGCCTTGGCATACGGGTCGATGAGCAGCTTGGCCGGATTGCACCGTTGCCCAGCGGCGGGATCGTATGGGCCATATACCCGGTATCCATAGTGCTGGCCGGGTCCCACGCCTGGTAGGTACCCGTGCCACACGAACCCATCGACCTCGGGTAACGGTATCCGGGACTCGGTCGGGGTGACGTCATCGCTGTTGCCGCCGTCGAACAGGCACAGCTCTACCTTGTCTGCAACTTCGGAAAACAGGGCGAAGTTGGTGCCTGCACCGTCGTAGGTCGCACCCAGCGGGTAGGCGGCACCCGGCCACGGGCTGGGGTAGGCCATAGGTCTCCTTCGTGCAGACGGACGACTGCCGTGTACCGACCTGGGGCGTGAACATACCTCGTGAGTGGCATCAAGTGTCAGCACACTGTGTTTAAGGCGATGGTTCCAGACGGCTGGGCTACAGATTTCCGCGGCGAGCCTGCTCGATAGCTTCGAACAAGGCTTTGAACTTCCCTTGCCGAAACTCATCGCAGGTCGTGTAAGACGCCAGCGATCAGGGCGTCGACGTCGCTTTCATTCCGACGCCCCGGCCCGGCCGCACGGGTATGTCGCAGACTCCAACCGGTACGTGCCGGGACTGCTGACCGGGCGAGGGTCAGGTAGACGAACGGGACCGGTATGCGGCGTCTAGGGCAGCGCGCATCTGGGCGACCGGCGGACGACGGCCGGTCATCAACTCCACCTGCGCGACGGCCTGATGCAGCAGGACCGCCAGACCGCTGACGGTCCTGCAACCCGCGGCGCGAGCGGATGCGGCCAGCGGTGTGGGCCACGGCGTGTAGACGACGTCGAGCACCACCGGATGGGCCTTCCACCGCTGGTGGCTCAGGGTGTCGGCGGCGCCGGGCGGCAGGGTGGAGATGACGATGTCGGCTTCGAACAGGGCCCCGGGCAGAGCACCGTCGAGTAGCCCGCTCGAGATCATCGGCTGAACATCGAGCCGCTCGGCTGCCGTGCGCAGGTCGGCCGTCCGGGATGGGTCCCGCACGAGAACCATCGGCGTGGTCTCCCCGAGCTCGCGCAGTGCCGCCAGCGCGGCTTGGGCGGTGCCGCCGGCCCCGAGGATCACTGCGGCGTTGACCCGATCGATACCCGTTTCGCGCAGCGCGGCGAGGATACCCGCCACGTCGGTGTTCTCGGCCCGACGAGCAGCACCAGGCTGCCCGAGCACCAGGGTGTTCGCCGCACCGACCGCGCTGGCCAGCGGCGAGACCTCGTCAGCCACGGTCATCGCCACTCGTTTGAGGGGCATCGTCAGTGACAACCCGGCCCACTCCGGACCAAGCCGCTCGACGAAGCCGGGCAAGCCCCGCTTGTCGCATTCGAACGCGTCATAACGCCAACCGGTCAGGCTCAGTGCTGCATAGGCAGCGTTGTGCAGCGCGGGTGACAGGGAATGCCGGATCGGGGATCCCAGCACCCCCGATCGTCGCTTCGTCGACTCGCTGGCTACCACTGACCGATCTTCCTGCCTTGTACATCCGTTGTTCACCACGAAGGCCGTATCAAAGGAACAGCCAACAGCACGTGCCTTCGCTCTTGCACGGGGCGTTTCCGATCTGTTATTGAGAGCTCACGGGCAAGTCAGGTCTGCGGTTCGAGCTGTTCGGCATCCAAAGTCGTGGATACCACTGGGAGGTTGACCGATGGAACGGCCGAGCTGGACGTCGGACGACGTGGACATCGAGAATGCCAGCCCGGCCCGAGTCTACGACTACTACCTCGGTGGCTCACACAACTTCGCCGTGGACCGGAACATGGCCCGCCAGGCGATGGAGCTTTGGCCGGAACTACCCTTGATCATGCAGGCCAACCGGGCGTTCCTGCGTCGCTCGGTGCGCTACCTCGTCGGGCAGGGTATTACCCAATTCCTTGACATCGGCTCCGGCATCCCCACCGAGGGAAACGTGCACCAGGTCGCCCAGGTCGCCTCGCCCCTATCCCGAGTTGTGTACGTCGACATCGATCCGGTGGCTGTCGCACACAGCCGGGCCATCCTGTCCGAGAACCCGCACGCCGACATCGTCCAGGCTGACCTCCGCGACGTGGAGACGATCCTCGATGATCCGCGCGCCAGGCGGCTGATCGACCCGACCCAACCGCTTGGTGTGCTCATGGTCGCGATGCTGCACTTCGTGCCTGATCAGGCCGATCCGGCGAACATCGTCGCTCAGTACCACAAGAGGATGCTGCCTGGCAGCTATCTTGTTGTCTCGCACGCCACTCACGAGGGGCGGCCTGATCAGGCGGGGTCGCACACCGAGCTCTACCGGCGTGCGGGTGCACCATTGACCATGCGCTCGCGGCGAGAAATCGAAGCGTTGCTCGACGGGTTCGACTTGGTGCCACCCGGAGTGGTGTACATGCCGCTGTGGCGTCCGGACTCGCCCGCCGACGTCGATGACCATCCCGAGCGGTTCACCGGCTATGCGGCAGTGGGCCGGCGAGAATGACCCATCCAGATCAAGAGGCGTTCGCCCGGCGGTGGGCCCAGGCGATCGTCGGTACCAGCTACGTATCGATGGGTCGCCGGGTGCTTGCCAAACACCTGCTCGGGCTCACCGAACGGTTGGTCGATGCGGTGCTGGCGGCCGAGTTCGACCCATCGGTCGGGCGCCGGGTCGGCGTCGACATGGTCACGGCACATTTCACCGGTACGGAGACGCTCAGAGAGACCCTCGCCCTGATCGCCGAAGGCTTGCCGGGCTTGGTGAACTCGGCTCCGAGCGACGGCGACGTCGCCGGTCGAGTCGCTCAGCTGGTCGCCAGCCTGGCCGCCGGCTATGCCGGCGCGTTGCGCGAGCGCAGCCTTGATGAACAGGACGCGATCTATCGCGCTGGATTGCGGGCCCGCAGACAGGCCGAACAGGCTCTGGCGGCCAGCGAGGCCAAGTTCCGCGCGATGTTCACCGAGGCGAAGATGGGCATCGGGATCGGTGATCTGGAGGGCAACATCACCGACGCCAATCCGGCGCTGCAGCAGATGTTCGGTTACACCCGTGAGGAGTTCACCCGGCTCAACGTCAGTGCGATGGTCCACCCGGACGATGCCGCCAGCGTGTGGCAGGTCTATGCGGAGCTGGTCCGCGGTGAGCGGGATCACTTCCGGATGGAGAAGCGGTTCTACCGGGCTGACGGCGGTGAGATCTGGACTGACCTGACGGTGTCGCTGGTGCGCGACGAGGCCGGAGCGCCCGCTTACCAGGTGGCGCTGCTGGAAGACGTGTCCGAACGGCGAAACCTGCAAGCCAAGTTGCGTTACCAGGCCTATCACGACCATCTGACCGGGCTGGCCAACCGGGCGATGGTCAATGAGCGCTTGGCACGGGTGTTCGCTGAGCCGGCCGGTCAGCGTCGGGTGGGGCTGTGCTTTCTCGACCTGGACGGGTTCAAAGTGGTCAATGACAGCCTTGGCCACGACATCGGTGATCAGTTGCTGAAAACCGTCGCCTCCCGGTTGATCTGCTGCCGCGGACCGGGGCAGCTGGTAGCCCGGATGGGCGGCGATGAATTTGTGATCATCGTTGAGGACACCGCCGGAGAGGTGGACGTGGCCGCGCTGGCGGACAAGGTCCTGGATGCTATGGCCGAGCCGATTCGAGTCGGCGATCATGAGCTGAACGTGACGACGAGCATCGGTGTCGTTGAGCGGCCAGTGGCCGATACCAACCCGGAGGATCTCCTCCAGGCCGCCGACATCACGATGTACCGGGCGAAAGCCGACGGCAAGGCCCGTTACGCGATTTTCGACCGGCACCGCAACGACCGCCAGGTGGCCCGTTTCACGCTGTCCGCAACGATGCGGACAGCGATGGAGCGCGGCGAGTTCTTCGTCGAGTACCAGCCGCTGGTCAGCTTGCGCGACCGCTCGCTGCTCGGTGTGGAGGCGCTGGTGCGGTGGCATCACCCGACATTCGGCCTGCTCGGGCCCGACAAATTCATCGATCTCGCCGAGGAGAGCGGATCGATCGTGCAACTCGGGCAGCGGGTGCTCGCCGATGCCTGCGAGCAGGCCCGGACCTGGCGGGATGTGTTCGGTGACGCCGCGCCGTTCGTCAGCGTCAATCTCGCGCCCCGGCAGCTCCATGAGCTCACCCTGGTGGCCGACATCGCGAAGATCCTGGCCTACAACGGACTCGACCCTGCCGGCCTGCAACTGGAACTGACCGAGCAGGCCCTGATGGGCGACGAGACCGGCGCACTCAAAGTGCTGGGCAAGCTGTATGACATGGGGGTGCGGATAGCCCTGGATGACTTCGGCACGGGCTACTGGAACCTCCCCGACCTGCGCCGCCTGCCGATGCATGAGCTCAAATTGGCGGGCTCGTTCGCGGAAGGTCTGCAATCGTCTTCCGACTCCGTGGATCAGCGGATCGTGGCGGCGCTGGTGGATCTGGCGCACGCCTTGGGGCTGACAGTCACCGCGGAGGGCATTGAGACCCCGATCCAGGGCGAGCGATTCCGAGCGCTGGGGTGTGACGCAGGTCAGGGATCATTGTTCGGCCTACCCGGCACGGCGGACCAGATCGACGCCGTACTGCGGACCGCCATCCCACTCTGCGACGTGGGCAGGGAACTCCCATGACGGCGGTCGACACCGCGGCCGCCCTGCTGCGCGTGATCGTGGCTCGGTGCGGCGGTGCTGTCAGCTGCCACCTGGTGGCCGCTCGATCGATGCAGAGCTGAGCGCAGGCGGTGCCGACGGCGCAACCGATCCGGCGCTGAGGCGTCTCGTTCAGTGCTGTGGCTCCGGCGTTGTGGTCCGATAGTCGCGTAGCGTTGACGATCGTGCGCGCTGCGTGTTCACTCATGGGTGCGTCCCGAGGTAGGCGGATAGGGGAGGGTTCATGAGTCGACGGGGTTTGCTGACCGGTCTGCTGGTCAGCGGACTGATGGCTGGGGGTTCGCTGGTCGCCATGCCGGCGGCTGCGCAACCGGGGCCCGTTCCGTTGTCGCCCTCGCTGGTGAAGCGGCTTGCTTCAGCGACGCCTGGTCACATTCCCGTGATGGTGCACGGAGCGACGCTTGCAGACGCCGAGCGGGCCGTCGCCGCCACCGGAATGCAACGGGTCACGACCTACCGCAAGATCGGGGTTGTGGTCGCCCGGGGAACCGAGCAGCAGGTGAAAGCCGCCCGCACGCAACCCGGCGTGACCTACCTCGAGGGCAACCAGCCCATCACGGTGCACGCCGCCAGCTCTCAACTGGCTACTCGTGGCCTGGAAGCGCATCAGACCCTGGTGGGGGCCAACGGTGCAGCGCTGGAAGGCACCGGCGTCAGCATCGCCGTGATCGATTCCGGGATCGACCCCACCCACCCAGCATTCGCTGAGGGCAAGGTCGTTCGCAGCCTGAAGAGCGTGTGCCTCGACGAGTCCAGCCCGGACACCAGCTGTGTCGTGGACGTGCCCACGGCCGTTGACACCGACACGTTGTCCCTTGGCGGCCACGGGACTCACGTGTCCAGCATCGCCGCCGGCCGCAGCGTCACTCTCAGCGACGGCAGCACAGTCTCCGGTGCGGCCCCCGGAGCCAAGATCGTTTCATTGTCCACCGCCGCCGCCGTGGTGGTCATCAGTGCCGACTCGTCGATGAACTGGGTGCTGGAGAACCACAGAGCACCCTGCGGATCGGCAGTGCCGATTGCGCAATGCCCGGCGATCAAGGTGATCAACAACTCCTTTGGACCGCAGGGCGGGGGCGAATTCGATCCGGAATCGACGACCGTCAAGCTCCAACGCCAGCTGGCGAAGGAGGGCGTGGTGACCGTCTGGGCTGCCGGCAATGACGGCGGCGACGGCTCGAAGAGTCTCACCAATCCGCCGGCCCAGGATCCGACTGGCGGAATCATCGCGGTGGCCTCTTACAACGACCAAGGCACCGGAACCCGTAGTGGTCCGGTCTCCGCCTTCTCCTCGCGCGGCGCGAAGACCGAGCCGTCGACCTGGCCAGACATCTCCGCGCCAGGGGAGAACATCGTTGGTGCCTGCCGCGCCTATCTGTTGATCTGCTCCAGCGGACTCAAGCCGCAGAGCGGCCCGGGGCTTCTCGACGTGGGCAGCTACAACACCATCAGCGGCACCTCGATGGCTGCACCACAGATCGCCGGGATCGTGGCATTGCTCTTCCAAGCCAACCCGACCGCAACGCCCGCCCAGATCGAGGACGTGTTGAAGTCGACCGCATTACCGTATTCCGACGGCGCTCCTTATAAGCAGGTGAGTGGGTACGCGACATCATTCGATAAGGGCGCAGGCTTGGTCGACGCGGTAGCTGCCGCGAAAGCATTGGGGGCCCAAGGCCCCTGACTCCTGCTAGCTGTGTCGGTCGGACCTCGTCAAGTTTTCCGTCGCGACACACACCTATCACTGGCGTACGAGCAGTCCCACAGGCACAATGTGTAACGGTGTGTGCCGGTTGATCTCACGAGGACGTAGGGGAAGACGCTCCTCGTCGATCAGCGGAGGCACCACATGAGCACCAGTGGGATGATCTACGTCCACTCGTCGCCGTCTGCGGTATGCCCGCACGTCGAGTGGGCGGTTGCGGGCGCCCTGCAGACCAGGGTGGACTTGCGGTGGGCTGCGCAGCCGGCGGCACCTGGCCAGCTGCGGGCCGAATGTAACTGGTCCGGCGAGCCGGGTACCGCAGCAGTTCTGGTGAACGCGCTGCGGGCATGGCCGATGCTGCGCTTCGAGGTCACCGAGGAACCCAGCCCCGGGCTGGATGGAGAACGGTTCTGCTTCGTACCCGGGCTCGGATTGTGGCGAGCCCGCGCGAGCGCCAACGGAGACATCGTGGTCGGCGAGGATCAGCTGCGGGCGCTGGCCGCCACTGCCCGCGATGCGGAGTCGTTCGCGCACCGTCTTGACGAGCTTCTCGGCGCCGCCTGGGACGACGCGCTGGAACCCTTCCGCCGCGCCGCCGACGGCGCACCGGTGACCTGGCTGCATCACGTCGGCTGAGATCGCCGGCCGGGGCCGGCGTAGTCTGCCCCGGTGGCGCAGCAGGTCGCTCGACGCGGATGGGCGCTTGTGGTGGTCGCGGTGGTGCTCATCGGCGGGGCGAGTACCGGGCTGCTGCTGCGCGACCGGCCGCCGGTCGCTGAAGTGGACCGGGGCGGCCCGATCGGCGATAAGGC
>JBOHFX010000082.1:0-17777 GCA_050699875.1 Pseudonocardiaceae bacterium | reverse complement strand
CACCCACCACACCAGCCAGGCCGGCCAGGTCACAACCTCTGCCCAGCCCGGCCGATGCAGCCTGCCCTCACGACCCCGTCTGGTCACCAAAAATCCCGCGTGGTCACCGCTTATTTTCGGACCAGGGTCGTGGTCATGACAGACTGCGCAGGCAACGGAACCCACCTGCCGCTACGCATCGAGGCCAGGCCCGACGGGGCGAGCATGCGGCTGTAACGCCGGATTGGCTTCGGCAGCCTGCTCGAGCTCAATGTTCTGGACACCCGCCAGTTCCGCGCCGACCAGGTCGTCGATGCGTTCATCGCGCCCCGCGACCCGCAGGTGTTGGATCCGGCGCTGACGTTGACGGGCGACGCGCAGGAGCGGCTGGCTGCTGGCCAACCTCGCGCGCTCGCAGGCCCGCTGGAACGTCGTCGCCCAGCAGACGATGATGGCGCATCGCCGGTGCCGACGGCGTCAGCGGCCGGGTCACCGACGCCGGGTCGCCGGTCGCGGGCATCACGGTCGAGGTGCGGTCCGGCTCGGTTGTGGCCGGCTCGGCGGTGACCGACGGCGCTGGTGCCTACCGCGTGCTGGTGCCTCCGGGTGATTACCAAGCTGTAGCCAGCGCCAGCAGCTATGTGACCGCGACGGCTCCCGCCCGGGTGGCCGAGGGTGCGCCGGCCACGGTCGCCTTCGCCCTCACCCGGATCACCGGGGTTGCGGCCGGCACCGGCAAGCGGCTGTCCGGGTCGCTGGCGCAGGCCACCCCGACCGATCTGGTGATCGAAAACGGTGCGATCGCGGCCGCCGTCTCGCTCGGCACCCAGGACGGTCAGCTGCAGGGCACCACAGTGGGCAAGGTGCTGGACATGACCGCCCGTGGCTGCACCGACCAGCTCGACTGGATCAACCTGCCGTACGCCTCAGCGGCCCAGCCGCGGGGCGGTTCAGCCTGGCAGCAGACCACGGTGCGCCACAACGACGTCCGGGTTGTGGATTCCACGCCGGGTCGCGCGGTGGTTCGAGCCATCGGCGCGTGGAGGTGCTTTCTTTATCTCCCCGCTGGGGGTGCGTGCAGCGTCCCGCTCCGACCTCACGTGATCGGTGACCCACCGGTCACCCCGAGGACCTCCGAGGTCATGTAGCTCGATTCCTGGGAGGCAAGGAACACATAAAACGGCGCGAGCTCGGCCGGCTGCGCCGCCCGGCCCATGGGCGCCTGCGCACCGAACGATTCCAGCTTGTCCTCAGCCATGGTGGCGGGGATCAGCGGCGTCCACACGGGACCAGGAGCAACCGAGTTAGCGCGGATACCCCGCTCGACGAGGTCGTGACCGAGCGCCTTAGTGAAGTTGACGATCGCGGCCTTGGAGGCCGCGTAGTCCATCAGGTGCGGGGAAGGCTGGAAGGCCTGTACCGAAGAACTGGTAATGATGGTGGAACCGGACGGCATGTGCGGCACGGCCGCTTTACACAGCCAGAACAGTGCATAGACATTAGTCTTCATTACCCGGTCGAACTGCTCAGTGGTGACGCCATCGAGCCCGCCGTCCTGCGACATCTGGTAGGCCGCGTTGCTGACCAGCACGTCGATCTGCCCAAACTCCTGCACTGCGCGGTCGATGACCTCGCGGCAGTGTTGCTCGTCGCGGAGGTCACCGGCCACCGTGACGGCTCGACGGCCGGCTTCGAAGACCCAACGGGCCGTCTCCCGCGCGTCATCCTGCTCGCACTCCAAACAGGTGATCAACACGTCCGCTCCTTCTCGGGCGAACGCAATCGCCACCGCACGGCCGATGCCAGAGTCGCCACCGGTGATGAGGGCCTTCTTACCCACCAGACGCCCGGTGCCCCGGTAGCTGCGCTCACCGTGGTCAGGCTGCACATCCATCTCACCGGTGCGACCCGGATACTCCACCGTCCGATCGCCGCTGCCCGGTGCGGCGTGCTGTTCCGTAGGATCCTGCTGGGTGAACTGGTCCTGGCTCACGATCTCCCTCCGCTGACAACGCCATAGCGTTGCAATAAAAAGGTACAAGCACAGAAGCGCTTACCCTTTCTCGGGAACATCAATATCCGCACTTCCACCACTTTCCTCGATATCGTTATCGCGTTCATTAGTGGGATATTGGTCCCCATGGGGACTCCTGCCTGCCCGGACTCTCCCAGTTTTTTGGCATCAAAGGCCACTCCTGGCCGGCCGGCAAGTCTCGAGCCGACATCTCTGCTCCTACATGTCTGTTTCTCCTTAAGACTGGACGGACTCGCCCGTTGGGGCTTCAGTCGTTTATTACCCCGCGTGAGCGAAGGGTAAACATAGCCCGCCATCTTCCCGCCGACCCTTAACCCACGGTAGGCAGTAGCTGTGCGGCTGGGTGCAGCGTGCCGCGGAGCCTGTCTGTGGACGTGGCATCACAGCGACCGTGAGGGACGAATGGTGTATCGCCGCCTGCCGTGAGCACACACCCATAATAGGCTCTGATCCGGGTTATTTGCCGAGGTCAGAGCCATGGAACCGTCTCGGGAAATCGAACCCCGGAGCTGCTCATTACGAGGAGGCCGCACCCTGCCTCCTATGGCGGCCACCAGCGGCAATAGTTGCAGGCGTCACGCCTTTAGGGGACTTCAGCGGCACCATTTGACCCGAGTTCGCACCGCGTTTGATCCCACGCTGGCCGCCGTAGTGGGTGCGGACCGGCGAACCAGGCTCGCCCAGCGCTGGACCGACCTGCGGCCTCGGCACGATACCTGCGCAGCAACTCGGCGGATATGACCCTCTTCCTCATGTAATGCTGGCCCGACGGCGGACGCGTCGGGCGATTAGATGGTCGAGCCCCAGCCGGCCGGAACCCGACACGGCGAGCACCAGGCTCAACAGTCCGAGTGCGATGACCAGCTCAGGGCCGGTGTGGTCGAGCGCGTAGAGGCCACTGGCGTGTGCGAAGATCCAGGCGCCCACCATGTTCAGCGCCATCAGGACGCCGACTGGGAGGACCGCCAAGCCGAGGATCATCGCGGCACCACCGACGAACTCGAACAGCACGTTCAGCGGCCCAGTGATCGCCGCCAGCGGGACGCCGGACTGCTCGAACAGCGCGCCGACCCCCGCGATGCTGCCGCCTGCGAAGTCGTACTCGAGTTTGGCGTGTGCCACCATCAGCGTCCCGAGTCCGATTCGTGCCAGGAGCAGTACGAGGTCACGAATGACGGAGACGGCCGCGGTGCGGTTGCCGACGTCAGGTGTTCCTGGGAGCGTCATGGTGATGGTGTCCTTTCCTCGATCAGCGGATAGTGCGCGGCGACGCCGGGCTGCCGCCGTCGCTGTTCAAGATGACTCCGGCGGCGCAAGCTACTCATCGCGGTAGCCGACCGGGCCGACGTCAGCACCGAACCGGACCCAGTCGTGTCGACGGCAACTGAAAACTGACCACACCCGCGGCACCGCACCCAGCGCACGGCGCGACCTCCGGCTGCGAAACCATGGACGGGTGCAACGCCGCCGCCTCCTCGATCTGGGCATTCGCACGCTCGGCGATGAATCGCTGAGCAGCAGGCGGAATGGGTCGGTCCTCTGCGCCGAGCAGATACCACGTCGGGATGGCATCAGGACGGGGGAGACGACTCTCCACCCGACTCGGCGTCCTTGGCTGCGTCTCAGCCCGGCGTCGGTCGGACATGCTGACCTTATCCGCGAGGCCGGCGAGCGAGAGCTTCTCGGCGTCCGAGATGCGGGCGACGATCTGCTTCCACAGCTCGGCCTCTGCATCGGTTAGCTTCTGCGGCCATGGCGACGGTCACGTCGGACGCTGCGTTGACGGCTGCTGTCGCTACATTGTGCGCCCGGTCGATGTCGGCGATGGCGGCGCGGACGGCTTGAACGGGTTCAAGGTGCATTTTGGCCAACGTAGGCGGCTCTTAGCCGGTCTTGGTCCATTCTCGGCATCCGGCGCTGGAGAACGCACCATCGGGCTGGCTCACCGTCGGACTGGTCCACACCCCGTCGGTGCCGTGGCGCCGGCTTCGAGCGTCACCACGGCAACAGCAGGCCGATCAGGATGACAGCGATGCCGAACAACACCGCCGTAGCAACAGGGACCGCGCCTGCTATCAGCGCGAGCAGCAACATCCCGATCCAAACGCGGCGGGCGTGGGGGCGAGCGGCGTGGCGGGGAGTGGTGAGGAGAGCCATGCGCGGGGTATACCCACCGTGGATGTCCGCTACGCACAGTCAGCCTACCTTGGCTCATTTCTACACCCCGTGCTGGAGAATGCCCCATCTGACCCGCTCACTGTCACCATCGTCGGGCGCTTCGTGATGTCACTGGCGATGATCGCGCTGAACTCACCGGACGTATCCTTGAGCCGCTGCCACGTGCAGATTTCGAGCTCAGGAATGGAATGATCAGTCGGTCCAGCGTTCGACAGGACCCCCGCTGATGTCGCTGCCGACGACGAAGGTGCCATCCCCGAAGCTCGTTACCGGTCCCGCCGGCTGCTCCGCGGGCGGTTCCTGCCCTGCCTCAGCCGGCGTCGTGGAGGTGCCTGGGGTGTCACTGCCACCGATGGCCACGGCCGCGATGAGGACCACGAACAGGACACCCAGCGCAGCGAAGCAACCGAGGGCTTTGACACCGGAGCCTCCCGAAGCTGACCCCCCTCGGTTGGCTTGACGTGTGTTATCGGCCGCTGTGGCGAGGCGTTACCGGCCGGGGATCCCAGGCCACTCCACCCGCCCCGTGCAGGGGACCGGAGGAACTGAGCGCGCGATGGTCGTGGACAGCTAGACCTAACGGGGCTTTGCCCCAGCCCAACGAGGCCGCCTTCTACTGGCTGGGGCAGGTGCCGCAGAGCCACAGGCGCTTGCCGGTGACCGGGTCGATGCCTGCCGAGACCCGGACCAGCCATGCGCTGCCGCGTTGCTGGATGCTGCCCCGAGTACGCCGCTTCGCCACGAGCCAGACGTTAGTGGTGAACAAACCGGTGAATAGGCGATGCGGATCAGCCTCCCACGCTGCGGGAAACCGCGGGTGAGAGGTGGAGCCGCCTCGGGGAATCGAACCCCGGACCTGCTCATTACGAGGAGACCGGACCCTGCCTCGGAGATCCCTCAGCCAGGTCGCCTATCTCTGCCACTTTCTTTGGACCGGAGTCCTGAGGTCACCGCGCCGGTCACGACCGGGTCAGCGAACTCGGCCACGATGGCGATCGCCTCGTATGTGCCAGGAAGGTCGGGCCCGAGATCATGGCGGCGCACGAATCGACCCCACTCGCCCTGCCGCAGGGCGGCCAGACTCACCAGCACCTCGCGAAGGGGACGCAGCCCGGAGCCCCGGTGCGACGCCGTTGCGGCGATCGCCGCCGCCAGCGGTCCGGCCGTGATCGCGGATCTCCTGGTGAGCAGCACGACATCGGCGAAATCGCGCTCGCGCGTGGTGGCGTCGCCCCGATCGATCATCGTCACGATCTTCTCTGCGAGCACGGTCTCGATCGGGTACGCGACCACCCGAAACGGCTCGGCGAGCAGCGCCGGGAAGTCGATCTCGACAGGTACCGGTGTGACCGGATCGCCCACACTCACGTCGACCCGGAGCGGGCACCGGGCCCGATCGAGGCGCGCGGGCACCACGATCCGGACGCCGGCATAGCGCTCGTCGGATCGGATCACTCGAGCGGTCAACCCGGCGGTGTCGAAGACGATGCCGTCGTCGACACCGACCGCGAGGACATCTTGAAGGAGAGCGGCGACGGTGTCGACATCGTTGTCGGTGGCGCGAGCGAGCAGATCGACGTCGCGCGTCGGGCGCCGTTCGCCGAAGGCCGCAAGGAGCATGCCTCCCTTCAGCACCAGACGCTCGCGATAGGCCGACAGCGAGAGCCGGTAGAGAAACCGTTCCAGGACGAAGAGCACGAGGACCTCCTCTGTGGGGCGCCCGTCTCGCCTCGCCAGTGCGCGTAGGTCGAGATAGGCACGTCCCGCTAGGGTGCCTCGGGTGGGTCTCGTCATTCGCCTAGCACCCGCATCGCGGCCGACAGAGGCGCCCACGCACGCAGTGGCTGAGCGAACTCGGCCAGGCGCGTTTGCTTCCGGCCCGAACGCAGGTACTCGCGCAGCGCGGCATGCGCAAGGTCCTCGCCGATCTGGTGGCGGAGCCGGTAGGCGTCGACGACGGTCCGCGCCGGATCAGTGATCCAGAACGGCTCGCCGAGTTCCTCCTCGACGCGGAGCCGTCCGAGTGTGAACGTCCCGGCCCGGAACACGTGAACCTTCGTGGGCGGGTAGTCGATGACTGGCCGATGGGATCCCTCCGGCACCGCGAGGTGCACCACAACTGGGATCTCATCGCTGAGACCCCAGTGGGTGATCGCCGAGTTCAGGCAGATCATGCCCTGTGGAGCACGCGCACAGGCGGCGACGAAGTCGACGTGGCCGCTACCGGCTGCCCCCGCCAGCTGGTACACCCCTCGGGACAGCTCCAGGATCTCCCCGTCGTCGCGGAGCCGGTAGAGATCACGCCACGCCACGCCGGCCTCGACCGCGTCCTTCGACCGGAAAACCGGCCCGAGCCGCCGAAGACGGCCGAGCGCTGAGACAGCTGGCATGGATGAAATCCTACAGAGACCGAGCCCTGCTCGGGTGGATCTCATACACCTCGCAGCGGCCATCGTCGCATCAGCCGCACCCGTCGCCGGCACCCGGATCCTCAAGCTTTTTCGGTGACGCCACCGGCAAGCAACAACACTAGACCGAACCGGCGGGTGCGAGGCGCGAGGGAAGCCCAGCCTCCCGCCGTCGCGCCGTGCTCTCGACGAGGCCGACCGACTCGCTACGTATATGCGGCGTCGCCGTCCAGTTCCGCAACGACCTGCCGTAGTGAGCCAGCATCCACCCGCAAGGCGTCGGCTAACTTCTGACCGCCGGCGCCGCCACCATCGGACGCAACCCGAACTCGTCGGCGGCGCCGCGGCGGCCGGCAGACGACCGCCCTCCAGCAGGTGCTCGATAGCCACCTTCGCTCGCACGCGAGTTCGACACTGGACGCAGGCCCCGACCGCATGGGCCATCCCGAGTCGCATGTCGCGACACTCCCAGCGGAGCAGCAACCGATCTCGCACCACGGTTGATTCCATGAGGACGACGGGAAGGACTCGCGAGTACGCGACCCGCCCATAATAGACTCCGACGCCAGGTTGTTTGCCCAGGTCAGAGCCGTGGAACCGCCTCGGGGAATCGAACCCCGGACCTGCTCATTACGAGGAGACCGCACACCGCCTACTACAGCGGCTATCAGCGACAACAGAGCGGGACTGACGATGGCCGAGCAGCCGCACGAGATCGTATGGATGCTGTCCACCGCCGGCTTCGCGGCGAGGTGCCTGCATCTCGTCGCCGACCTCGGCGTCGCCGACCGCATTGGAGCCGGCCCCGTACCGGTCAGCGACCTGGCCGCTTCCTGCGCGGTCAAAGGCCGATGCGCTGGACCGTGTGCTGTGCCTGCTCGCAGCACACGGCGTCTTCCAGGAACAAGACGGCGGCTATGGGCACACCGCCTCGTCGCGGCTGCTCCGCGCCGACCATCCCATGTCAATGCGGGCGTTCTCGCAGATGATGGGGCTGCCGTTGATCTGGAACAGCGTGACCGAGCTCGAGCACTCAGTCCGCAACGGCAGCCCCAGCCTTGAGACCTTCGAACCCAAGAGCGTCTGGGCCTACTCCAGGCACACCCCGGCGAAGCGGACTAGCGGCAGCAGTCGACTTGAGTTCGCACCACGTTTGATTCACGCCAGGCTAGACGCACACAAGGGACGGGTCGCCGGGGTTTCGATGATCAAGCTGTGGCCCGTGGTGGAATGATTGCGCGAGCGCATCCTCTGGCTTTACCCGTTGGTCTACGTCCAGCCGTTCCTCGTCCCAGGAGACGTCCTCCAGCGTGGGCTGGACCTACCTACCCTGGCCCCCGGCCAGGCCGTGTCAGCGTGACCAGTGCCACCCAGGGTGGTTTATGTTTGGTACGTGACCACCGCCCTGAAGCCGCCGTTCACCGACGCTTCCCCAGCGGAGATCCGCGCCGCGCTGCTCGCGGAGGACCAACCGGAATTCGACCGGCAATGGCGTGAGGCCCTGTCCGTCGCAGCCGAGGCCCTGAGCTTGGACGAGGTGCACGACACCCTGGAGTCCTGGCGGCGGGTCGCGTGGCTGGTCAGCGAACACGGGCACGACGGGTACCGCCGGATGATGGCCCAAGCCCAGGAAACACTGCGCACCGGCCAGAGCCCACCCGGCAGCGTCGGGATCGAGGAGATCGAGGCGCTGATCCGGGCGCGACTGGGCCGGTAGGTGTACCGCGTTGAGACCTATCCCGAGGCACGTGACCAGATCGCCGCGCTGCCCGACGATGCTCTGGCCGGCTACGCCGAGGCACTGGGGGTGCTCAAGCTGATCCCGTGGAACGGGGAGCCGATCAACAAGGACAATCCGGCCGGTCCCGTGCGGACACTGCCGTTCGGCGCCGCGGGCATGGTCACCTACCTGATCCTGGAGGATCAGCGGCGGGTGGACGTGATTGCCGTGGTGTGGGTGGGCTGACGCCCTAAGACCACACCGTCGAACAGATCGCCCAAACCAGACGAAGGAATCAGCGAGAGCGGCGTCGGCTGGCGCCCAGGTGGTGGCCACACTCAAGTGGCAAGCCGCACCCCAGGCGAGTGGGCCACCCAAGTGGCTATGGCATCTACCAGCGACAACAGTGGCAGCGCTGACACCTTTTGGGTGCACTAGCGGCACCGCTGGACTTGAGTTCGCACCATGTTTGATTCCACGCCAACGCCCGCCAACATCGGCTGGAGCGAGCGTCCGGGAGCCCCCTCGGTACGCCGCGCCATGTGGCACAATTGTGGCCATGACTGTGGAGCCGCTGCGCACCGTACGCGATCACCTGTCCGAGTTCGTCGACCGGGCCGAACGCGAGCACGAGCGCGTCGTTGTCACCCGCAACGGTCGACCAGCCGCCGTGCTGATCGGATACGACGACCTTGCCGCCCTCGAAGAGACCCTGGAGATTCTTAGCGACCCCGAAACCATGGCCGAGATCCGCGAGGCGCGCAACGAAGTCGCTCGCGGTGAGGTGATTGAGGGGACCGAGGCGGTGCGGGCACTGCGGTCCCGACGGTGATCGAGCCATATCGACTGCGGGTGACGGCCAGTGCTGGCCGGGCCATTGCGCACAAACTGCCCGAAGGCATCGCCGCGGCGGTCGTTGAGTTCATCACTGGAACCCTGCTGGAGAACCCGCACCGTGTCGGCAACGCTTTGCACCGCGAGCTCACGGGAGTCTACTCCGCCCGCCGGGGCGCCTTCCGCATTCTCTACGAGATTGACGACGACATTCATCTTGTTACTGTGCTTCGCGTGGAGCACCGCGCCGACGTCTACCGCCCGCGTTAAGAGTGTTCCTCAACCTCCGCACCAAGACCGACCACCCCGGCAGCATCGTCTCAGGAACCAGGGCCCGCTGCGCGGGGCCGCCGTGGAGGCGGGAAAATGGGGCCGCGTTCGTCCGGGACGCCGATCGTACTGTGATGCCTTGAGCTCGTGTCTCAGGATGGTGCTGGGGACCACTGACAGGAACTGTCGATTGTTGCCGTGAGCACGCGGGTCAGACTCTTTAGCCCTGTGGTCCCTCCGGACGGGCGCGCCAGGGTCTATCGGTTCGTCTGGGGGAAAGTGTTGTGGAGCTGTTGCATGAGCGGTGTGCTGGGCTGGATATCGGTAAGAAGGATCTCAAGGCGTGTGTGCGGACTCCCAGCCCGAGCGGTAAGCGCTCTCGCCGGCAGGAGATCCGCACCTTCGCCACGACCACCAATGCGCTGCTGGAGCTGCGGGATTGGCTGGTTGCCCAGAAGGTGACGCTGGTGGTGCTGGAGGCAACGGGGGATTACTGGCGGGGGGCGTTCTACCTGCTGGAGGGCTGCTTGAACGTGATCCTGGTCAACGCCGCGCACGTCAAGGGCCTGCCGGGGCGTAAGACCGATGTGTCTGATGCTGCGTGGTTGTGTCAGCTGGGTGAGTGCGGGTTGTTGCGGGCCTCGTTCGTGCCCCCGGAGCCGATCCGGCAGCTGCGCGACCTTACCCGGTATCGGAGCACTCTGGCTGCCGAGCGCACCCGGGAGGCCCAGCGGCTGGAGAAGGAGTTGGAGGACGTCCTATTTGACTGAACTACTGGGTCGGTCTTCTGTGTCGCGGCGTGGCGTATTGCCACGCGTCGTTACGGTTCCGTCCCGTGACTGCAGCAGCGGATGCACCGCGGGATCTGTCGTCGTTGGTCGTATGCCGGTACGGGTCGGTCGTGGGGACGGGCGACTTGTTCGAGCCGTACCAGCTCGTTGACGCCGATGGCGGCGTTGTCGTACCGGTCGCGGTCTTCTTGCGTGATCTGCAGGCGTGTGGTCGCTCGGCGAGCACGCTGCGCTCCTACGGCATGGATTTGCTGCGCTGGTTTCGGTTCGTGTGGGCGATCGAGATCGGGTGGGATCGGGTGACCTCGGTAGAGGCCCGCGATTTTTGTTGCTGGCTTCAGTTGGCCGACAAGCCGGCCGAGCCGCATTGGCGGCGCCGTGATGAGGATCCGCCTGGGCCCGGCTCGTCGGTTGTTGCTGCCTCGCGGCGGCGCCCCACCCCCACAGCTGTCGACCAGGTCTCAGATGCGATCCGGAATGGTCACCTCGTCGCTCCCGGCACCAGCAGCACCGACAGGTAGACGCTCGGGCGGGCCAGTGGTTGACATGTGCTCTTAGTCGGTGGTCAGGAGGATCCGGCTTCGGCGTGGCGCCGAAGGTCCGGCGACCCGCGCCGCCCATGCCTCGTGGCCGAGCATCTTGATTTGGGCGAGCAGCGCCGTCGGTGAGGCCGCCAGGTCGAGCGGGTACTCGACGATCGAGATGGCCGTGTTGACTACTCGGCGGGTCACCGGGCCGCGAGAGCCGCTGGCGTACACCAGCCAGGCGAACGGCACCCGGAGCGCCGTGCAGTACGCGAGCATCTGGTAGTGGTCGGCGTTGGGATATCGGCCGCTGCCGGACTCGATCTTGTACTTAGCGTCGGCGACGATTCGGGGCACGCCATCGACGAGGTGCACCACATCGACCTTCATCAGCACGCCACCGGTCGCGTCCAGCCTCGCGGGGTACTGCGTCCGGGTGTGTCCGGGCAACGGCGCCCACGCCTCGGCCAACGCGGTGGCCACGAAGTCCTCGAAGACTTTCGCCATGTCCACGACGAATGCGGCCACCCGCAAACCACCCGGGCCGACCTCAAAGGACTGGTGGCGCAGCACGAGCTCGCCCAGCCGTAGCGCCGAGTGATAGCGCGCATTGAGCCGATGCGGACGCCACGTGGGCCGCGGCGCACCGGGTACGAGCACTGGCACGCCGTCGAGGCGGGCGTCCAGATGAGCCAGCCGGGAGCGAATCGCAGCCGGCACGCGTGGCGCGGCGAGCATCCGGCGGACGGCGGAGCGGAGGATCCGGTTCTCGGCGATGTCGATTGAGTATTCGTCGTAGCGGACCTCGATGGGCAGCAGCATGCCGGGCCGGCGGGCGATCTGGTCGGCCACCCGGATCCGTCCGCGCACCAGCGGCAGCGCCGCCTCAACGGTCAGGTATCCCTGGAGCACGCCGAACCCCAGAGCGCGCTCGGCGTGACGGCACACGGTCTCGGCGATCGCCGGCCACAGGTCATCGTCGTGGACACCCTCCACATCCTCGGGCCGGAACCCGGGATCGGCGGCGTAGCCGAGCAGGAACAGCAGCCGGGCGATCCCGACCTTCGGGGTGACCACCACGTCCACGCCGTCAACGTGCACCGCACCCACTCGCCCCCGGGGCACCAGCCGCCACGCGCCGGGCCCGACAGGTAGCACGTGGACCAGCCCCGTGGCCTCCAGCGCGGCGGCTACCGCCGGGGAGAGCGCGACCTCCATGCCGGCGCGGTCGTCCTCGGCGAGGGGCGCAACCACTCCTGCCTCCGTCACAGTCCGGGAGAGCCGGCTGAGGGTGCGGCCTGCCCAGCGGTCTTCCGGATCGTCGCCAAGCCGAACCGTTCGTGCACCTGTCGCCGGTCAAGCCGCCCGTAATAGTGCTCCTCGAGCAACGGCAGGATGGAGTACTCCCAGATCCGGTCCAGCCCGCCGTCGTGCTCCGCATCGGGTGTTATCAGGTACGACGGGCCGATCTTGTAGTCCCGGTCCTCGACGCCGATCTCGGAGTTGAGCGCGGCCAGCAGACCCGCCCGCTCGTCGGCGTGCTTGCCGTTGGCGGCCAACCACTTCGGCAACAGGTGGCGCACCGGCGGCTCGTCGGGGTGCAGCTCGACGAACGCGAAGCGGCGCCGCATCGCCGCGTCCACCAGCGCGATGGAGCGGTCAGCGGTGTTCATCGTGCCGATGAGGAACACGTTGGGCGGCAGGGTGAACGGCTTGCCGGGAGAGTACTGCAGCCGGATGGTGTCGTTGCGGTACTCCAGCAGGAAGTACAGCTCGCCGAAGACCTTCGCGAGGTTGGCGCGGTAGATCTCGTCGATGATCAGCAGGTAGGGCCGTTGCCGATCGTCGCGAGCCGCTGCCGCCAGCTCCCGGAGTGGCCCCGGGTGCGACTCGAACCCCACCGTGCCATCGGCGGCCTTCAGCGGGCGGTAGCCCTCGAAGAAGTCCTCATAGGAGTACGAGGGGTGAAACTGCACCAGCCAGACGGCGTCGGGGTCTGTGAGGTGGCGGGCGAGCTCGCGGGCCACATAGGTCTTGCCGGTGCCGGGCGGTCCGTACAGCACGATCTGCTGCCGGTCATGGAGCAGGTGGATGATCCGTTGCAGCCAACTGACGTCGATGTGCAGCCGGCTGGCCAGCTCGCCGGTCACCGCCCGCAGCGCAGGTGGCCGCTCGGCACCAGGAACTCAGGCTCAGGCCCGTCGGCACTGTCGAGAAGCTCGGTCTCCACGCGGGCCAGCCGGCTGATCACGGCGTGCGCGGCGGTCAAGTCGACGACGGTGCCCTGTTGGGCGAGCTGCTCGGGCAGCGGTGCCGCCAGGCCGGATACCGGCACCGGCTCGGCGGCCGACCACACCACCGCGCGCCTCAGCCGGGCCGCGTTCTCCGTGGTGTACTCCGGCTGGCCGGTCAGGACGCCGACCCGCACGTGATCGTCGACGACGGTCACGACCAGGTCGTCGACTCTCATGCCGGACAGGAAATGGTGGTACTCGGTGGCCAGCGCCAAGCGCTGCGCGTAGTCCAGGTGCTGGTAGCCCGCCTCCACCGCGGTACGGACCTGGTCGCGGTCCGCACCGGCAGCCACCTCACCCAGATGGGTAGCCGCCAGCGAGACGAAGCGCTCTGTGGTCCACCGTCCGACCAGCTCGCCCCCGCCCATCCTGGGTCGGACGAGCCATGCGCGCTCTGCCTCGGTGGACTGCTTCTGCCACTGCGCGAGAAACGGCGGCAGGTAGTAGTCAATGGCCGGGAGCCCGGACTGCTCGGCCTGACGGGCATTGATCGCAACGAGGTCGCGGTCGATGGAGATGGCGTCTTTCCCCGAAGCGCCGCCGATCACGGACGCGAAAGCGTCGCGGATCGCCCGCTTGTGGTCCTGGCTGACGATCGGGAGGAACGTGCGGGGGAAGGCGAGGTAGAGCAGTGCGTTGCGGATGCCAGGCTGGTCGACCGGGAGTGAAGCCACCACGTCTCGGAACGCCCACGGTTCACGCAACGCCCGCAGGCGCACGTCCTCGGGTCGGCGCCACCAGACCTCCACAAAGGACAGCAGCCACCCGATCTGCCGCCAGACCTGGACGTTGAACCCGACGCCGCCGTTGAAGACACCGGACACGCCCAGCGCCTCGTCCAGGTCGGGTGGCAGCGGTGCCGGCGGCTGCAGCCAGGACAGCACCGTCCCGATCCGTTCCCGCTTGGCCTTCGCGGTGACATTGCACAGTGGAACCACTTGGAGGAAGAGCAGCTCGGCAGCCAGGAGCACGGTGGCGCGGGGCGCCCCGGCGAGCTGAGTCCGCAGCTTGGTCAGGAACCCACCGGAACCGGCGTCGGTGTTGTCCATGACACGGTGCCGGAGGTCGGCGGCGACCTCCGGAGTCCATGCCAATGTCGCCGGCTCGATGACCGAACGTCCCTGACCCAGGCCGGCATCGATGGTCCGGCGCGCAGCATCCTCGATCGCTGGGTCACCCAGGACCTCCTGTGAACTCACCTCCTGACCCCCCACTCCATACCCGGTCGCCGATGTTTCCGGAATCAAGGATGTCACCCGTCCCCGACAGCCAGGAGTCTGATCTCGTGGAGGCATCAGGTGTCGACGGATGGCGGTGACACGAAGAGGGTTGATCGCCGGGTGACCCGCTCGGCGAACACACCGAACTGGCTCGTCCGCTGCCCAGTCGTCCTCGACGGGGTACCTTAATAAGGGTGCCCAATTTGACCACCATCAAGATACCCATCCAGGTACGGGATCGCTTCGCCGCTGCCGCCGAGGCTCGCGGGATGACAGTGCGCGCACTGCTCGATCAACTCTCTCATCAAGTAGCCGACGCCGCGCTGATGGAGCAGGCCGCCCAGCAGATGCGCCAGCTGCGCGAAGCGGACCCCGAGGCGTGGGATGACTACCTCACCGAAGGTAGCCACTGGGAAGCAGGAACGACCGAGCGGCTGGATGCCTGACCGCGGCGAAGTCTGGCTCGCGGCCCTCGACCCAGTCGCCCCGGGCGAACAAGGCGGCACCCGCCCTCTTCTCGTGGTCTCGACTAACGCCTTCAACGCCTGGCCGGTGGCATTGGTCATGGTCGTACCGATCACCACCCGCGACCGGGGGGTTCGCCCACCACATCCGGGTCGCCGGAGGCGGCATGGACCGGCCATCGTTCGCGATGCCCGAATACCTACGGTCCATCGCGCAGCGCCGGCTGCAACGCTGCCTGGGAACCGCCGAAGCATCCACCCTCGCCACCGTCGACGACTGGCTCCGCCGCCTCACCGGCTTGTAGCAGCGCGCTCACGGATGGGTGGCGATCACCAAGAACCACAAGATCCGGTCCAATCCGGGCGAGGCCGGCGGCGGGAGCTGCTGGCGTAGTACAGCCAGGCGAACGGCACGTGGAGCGCCGTGCAGTACGCGACTGATCGACCGCTCCAGAGCGACAGTTTGGGCGGCAGCCTCAGCCCAGCAACTCGCGAAACTCGCCAGGTTTGACCCCAGCTTGCCGCAGGATTGAAGCAAGAGTGCCGCGCTTGACGGTGCCGTGTTGCGGGATGACCACGGCCCGCCCATCAGGGTGCCGGTACACCGCGTGACTGCCCTTGGTGCGAACGTAGGCGAAACCAAGAGACTCGATAACGCGGGTGACCTTGCGGATCGGCAAGTCGGAAAGGGCAGGGCTCACGCGGCGCCGAACACCTGGAACGAGGTGACCAGGGGAGTGGCGGTTACGTATTGCTGAGAGTCGTCGACCTCTTCGAGGTACAGCTCGACCGCCTCGGCGAGATTGCTCAACGCTTCGCTGATCGTCTGGCCCTGGCTGGCCACGTCGACCTCGAGACACTGTGCCACGTACCAGTCTTCTTCCTGGTGCACTGCGGCCGTGAAGCTCCGAGGCGTACCCATGGCCCCCATTGTGGCATGTTGCCTGATCCGCGGCGCTGGCACGGCTCGTCGCCCAGACCTCCCGTGAGTTCACCGCCTGCCCCTCCGCTCCGTTGCGTGGTCACGACACCATCATCTGGCCTATACCACCAACAACAGTTGCAGATCTCACGCCTTTGAGTGCAACAGCAGACCTCAGGCCGGCCCAGACCCATCCTGTTCTTCCGGCGGAACCCGGCCCGCCACCCCACGCCTCTGCGAGCGCGGCGCGGCTCAGTTGGTGTCAAGACGCCGCTGTGCGATTGTTGCTTCCATGGGCCAGGTCGTGTCGATGCTTGCGCGTCCTGTTTATGGCTATGCCGAGATCGACCGGCTGCTGCGCCTGACGCCGGGTACCGCCAGGCGGTGGATCGACGGTTACGAGCGAGCTGGACGGGTCTACGAGCCTGTGGTCCGGCAGGAGCGTACCGGCTCACCGTGGGTGACCTGGGGCGAGTTCGTCGAGACACGGCTGCTCTCTGAGTTCCGCAGTTCCGTTCCGGTGATCAAACTGCGGCCAGTGGTGGAGTGGCTGCGCGAGCGGGTCGACCGGGACTACCCCTTGGCCTACGCACGGCCGTTCCTCGCCCCCGAGGGTAAGGAGCTGCTGGTAGCTGCACAGATCGCCACCGGCCTGGATGAAGAGCTGTGGATGGTGGTGCCCTCCCAGCAGGGCGTGCTGCTGACCCCCACCAGCAGACGTTTCACCGACGCGACGTACTACCCGGACCTCGAAGGCCCCGCCGAGCACATCATCGCCGATCCCGCGACACCCGCAGTGTGGCTGCACCCGCTGCGGCGCCAGGGACAACCGACAGTCAACAGCATCCGCAGCGAAACCCTGACCGAGCTGGTGACCGCGGGCGAGCCGATGCAGTTCGTCGCCGACACCTACGGGCTCACGCTCGCCGAGGTCGAGCAGGCCGTGACCTACCAGACGACTCGCCGACGTGCCGCCTGAGCGGCCGGAGCCGCGGCCCCGGCCGCTCGAACAGATCCGCTTCTATGTCGACGAGGACATCCTCGGCGTCGGCTACGCCCTGATGTGAGCGCGACCCGACGCGGTGACCTGCGGGATCAAGCCAGTCGCCGACGAACTGCCGCGCGGTGTCCTGGACATCGACTGGATCCCCAGGGTGGCCGCTCACGGATGGGTGGCGATCACCAAGAACCACAAGATCCGATCCAATCCGGCCGAGGCGCCCACTGCGGTCGAAGCCGGGGCTCGCATCGTGGGCTTCGCCGGGAGGTCTGGAAACATGACCAGCTGGCAGATGATGACCACCTTGGCCCGGCACTGGACCGCGATCGAGAACCAGATCGCGTCGGACCCGTCAGGCCCATGGTAGCTCAGCGTATCCGGCCAAAAGGCAGGATCGCTCGGCTACCGGGTGTAGCGAGGAAAGCACCAGGACGGCGGGCACCCCTACCATCCTTGCGCCGCCAACCACCTCGCTCGCACCCGGCGGCCACGCTGACACCCGCCCCAGGCTTGCCGCCAACGGCCTCAGGATCCCCGCGGATCTCCTACGGGCGCCTAACGAAGGAGGTCACGCTAGTTGCTGCGGACTCCCTCGGTTAGGTGCTGGACGCCGCTGCCGCGGAGTTGCCGAACGAGCCCGCGCTGCGATGGCCTGCACCGGACGCGGGCACCAGTGGGGGTGGTCCGTGAGCCCAGCGTGCAGTGGACAGATCAATCGCCAAACCGCGCATGCCTGCACGTTCGATGGAACGCGGATGGCGGTCGTTACGCTGATTAGCCGGAGACCGCGCTGCGGGTAAGAGTCGGTGCGGATTTTAGTTTTCACATAGTCTTTCGTAAACCAACTTTGCTAGTTCCCTACGGTGCTTGTCGAAAAATTCCTTAGACTGCGCATGCTCGCAATCTGTCAGCAACCGCTCGTAAGGGCCTTCATAACTGCTAGACCAAGTTTTAAAGTTTTCGATATTACTAATAGTACTCGCGGTTGTTCCTAGCTTGAGGGCGACATCTTGACCCCTAAGCCCAATGCCACTTAGCGTAAGATGATCATGCTGCGGTGTCGGTCAGGACGGGGTTCGCGAGCCGGATCGTGGCGGGGCCGTCGTGGCGGATGCCTGTGTCGCCGGGTCGTTTCACC
>JBOHFX010000081.1:0-6769 GCA_050699875.1 Pseudonocardiaceae bacterium | reverse complement strand
GGTCCCACCACTGGTGGACAGTTTCGTTCTGCCCCTGTTCGCCAGCAATGTTGCGCTGGTCGTAAGGCGGGCGCACGCGCAGCGGTGCGCTGGTGATCGGTCCGTGCGCCGTCTGGGTCATCATGTCCCCAGTATACCGTCACGCCGTCGTGCCGTCAAGCAGCCGAACCGTCGAGCCGTCATGCCGTCACCCGCGCTATGGAAGTTCAGGTGTCACGTCGTTGTGCGTGGTTGATTGGTCTTAATGGCAGGTTAGTAGCACGCGGGGTGTTGGCTCGCCGCAGGAAGGGCGGCGGCGGTAGCGGGTATCCCGTCGCGTCGGCGAGCTTGTCTCGGAGCAGGCGCGGGGTAGGGGGCCAGCTGGAAGTTGTGGGCCGGGCGCAGGGTGGAGGGGTGGTCATCACCCCAGCACCCAGCGCCGCTGGGTCAGGGCGTCCTAGTCAAGCTGGCGGCCCTGCTGGCGCTCACCCAGCGCCGACCGCGCACAGTCTAGGCGGGTCGGGAAGGCAATCTACCTGGCCGTGCCGGGCACCGTGGCCGCGTCGGACTCCGCTGAAAGGTTAGCTTTGGTGTCCCGGACACGGTTTTGCAGTGAGCGGTACTCCTGGTGACCCGTCAGTCTCGTTTTCACCTTGAGGTCAAACGTAGCTGGGGTTCGCCACGGTGATACCCAGTTACGGTCCACCTCGACGGCGGCCTCTTGCTTGATCACGGCCATCCGCTCGCGCATCTCCGCCAACTCCTGCCGCACAGCATCCACGCTGCCCCGGATCTCCGTACCATCCTGGTTCCCGTGTTGCACGGTGCTGTCGTGTGCCTGGTGAGGGGGAGCGTTTTCATCGTGTCGGTCGCTGCGGGGGCTTGCCCGGGCATTTTCGGCGTCAACATGTTCGTCGAGTAGCTGTTGTCGGGTCTTGATCCTGTCGCCCATGGTCATGTTGGTGGTCCTTCCGATGGAGGCTGTGGGGGATCGCCCTGTTCAGCCGGGCCCGTGCGCCGGCAGGAGAGTGATGCGTCGGCGGCCGACGACGTCGCTGGATGCTGCCCCAGGCCCGGTCGTTGGCATGGCGGTCCGGGGCGCCGTCTTCGTTGTCCGGGATGCCTTGGCTTCCGCCGGAGGGCCCACGGGCGCAGAGTGGTAGCCAACAGTGGCGGCGATGTCAGGATCGTGGCCGTCGGTAGCCATAGTGAGCGCCAGGTCAGCGGTGGCGTCCTCGGTGTCGACCGGGATGAGCAGCAAATCGATCCGCTGGTCATCGGTGCCGACGATCCGGACCAGGTGAACACCCGAGGTTTGAAACCAGTCCACGGCAACGTTTCGGCCGCTGCGCCAGACTCGGCGAGGAGCGCTGTCCCATCCGGCCATGTTCAGCGCGATCCGACGGACCG
This sequence comes from Pseudonocardiaceae bacterium, assembly GCA_050699875.1. Taxonomy (GTDB): domain Bacteria; phylum Actinomycetota; class Actinomycetes; order Mycobacteriales; family Pseudonocardiaceae. The sequence continues at coordinate 5,380 of JBOHFX010000081.1, read as the reverse complement.
GCACTCCGATTGCCTCAATCAATGTGCCGAGCTCGATGGGGGGATCTGTCGACCGTGGCCACCACGCGCCGTCCAGAGCACCTTTGGCAGAACTACTCGGCTTCAGGCTCAGGCGTGCCGAGCAGTCGCGGGCGACCAAGCTGCGCGCATCGAGGTGGTCTGAGTTGGCGGTGCGAACCGACGTCATGTCAGCGTTCCCGTCCCGGCATGAAACACAGCCGGTGTCATGGTGGGCCGAGAACGACGCGGGCTAGGGTGCCGGGCGCACGAAGAGTAGTCGGTCACTACTGACGCTACCCTCAATCGGGTCACCACGCCAGCCGCGTCACACCCGTGACGGCGCCAGCAACTCCAGGGCACCGGCGGCATCCAGGTCCTCGAAGGCCCTCGTGCCCTTCGGGGAGTCCTGGCACAACACGCACCACGCCGCCCCCACTTGCGCTCGCCCGTGGTGTGCCCGCGGTCAGGTCGACATCTTTCGCCCCGCTGATATGGACTTGCGAGAAACTCGGCTGGGTATCGGCGTGCGGTGGCCCACACCGCAGCGGCTGGCTCGTGTCACCCACAGCCCACCAGCGCTCCGTGGGACCGCTCGTGGCGGAGGGGTCGAAGTAGACCTCGCGGTCGGTCACGGCAACCGGATCGCCGCGAGACCAGTGAATTCTTGTTAGCGGCCGTCAATCGCGGGTGAGGGAGTAGCGTGGAGTTATCGCTCCGGACTTCGGTGACACCGAGTGCGCACCGACTGGCGGCCCGGGGCAGGCGAACTTTTCGAGCCGATCCGTGGGTGCACATACGCGCCGGGGCTCGAGGCAACTCATGATGGGAGCCATCTTGACGTTGCTGGTGATCGGAGTCTCGGCGTGCGCGGGAACGCGCCGCAATGGTTCGTCAAACGCCGCGGACCTCGCGAGCGGCCGACGGTAGGTGTGGCATCGGGGGAAGGTACAACACAGACGGAGGCCAACGAACATGCGAACGACTGAACTGCAACCGCTCGTCGCCGAGCCGAGGACCGGCGACCGGACCCCTCTGCCCTGTGCTGTGTGTCCGCACGCATGGGACACCCACGATCCGATCGGAATCAGGTATTGCTCCGCGACGGTCGCTGGGGGGCTGCACCGAGGATGCGTCTGTGTCGGCAACACGTGCAACGAAGATCGCCGGTAACAAGCGACTCCGGCAAGACAGTGCCAACACCCTGGTGGCGCTGGCGGCGCAACTGGGCCCGGACTATCCGACGTTGGCGTTGCCCGAACACAGGCGGTGACCCGCGATGCTGGAGGGCGCCGCTGCCGCAGGAAGCGCTGGGCGAGGAGCTGATAAGGGGCCCAACATCGTCTCGCGGCCCGATTTCCTGGAGCTGGCTGAGCGGATGGAGGCAACTGGTGCTGCTCAAGGTCGACGACGACGTGTCCACTGACGAGATCTCAGCGGCCGGTGTCCAGGCGCTGCCGTTTCGCTTGGACATCCCCAGCTTGCTGAGTTGGCCTTCACGGTGATGGTGAAGGCGGTGGAGCGGAAGCGGGGGATGGCGCCCTCTGCCATGCTGACCGCCCGGTGGTGATCGCCGCCAGCCCGACCGGGCCGGTCGGCTTCGGCAAGTGTGCCGTGGTGGCCGGTCGTGAGGCGTGATGGTGGCGGTTAGCTGGGTGGCGGTTAGCTGGGTGGTGGTGTTGGGCGCTGGGCCCGTTCCAGCCCGTGGATGAGCGCGTTGATGCCGGCGGTGAATCGCTCGTCGCGGTTGTCGAGCCAGACGTGCTCGCCGAGGGTGATCAGGGTGGGGAAGCGGTCATCGGGAAGCGACCGGAAAAACTCGTGGAGCCGTTTTCTGGTCGCTGTGTCCTGGACACGCTGTTCGTTGACGGAGATGCGGGGGCTGCTGACTTCAAAGCCGATGGTGTAGTCGAGGATGAGGAAGAATGCGTGGCCGGCTTCGCGGTGGGCGAACCCGGCGTTGTGCAGCGGCAGCAGGAAAGCTTCGGCCAAGGCCAGCGAGTGCGGTCCGAGGGGGTCGCGGGTTTTCAACAGGCCAGCGACCCCGGGATGATTTTCCAGCACCTTCCGCAGTCGATGAGCGAGTGCCTTGATCTGCTCGGTCCAGGGCAGTGCGTGGTGAATGTCGCAGTCGACCTCGGCGAGCACGCCGTCCACGATCAAGTCCTGGAGCTGCTCCTTGCTACGCACATGGCGGTAGAGCGCACCGGGAACCACCCCGAGACGCGTGCCCAGGGCGCGCATGGTCAGCGCCTCGACGCCCTCCTGGGCGATCAGCGTGAGCGCCTCGGCCACCACCCGCTCCCGGGTGAGCGTGCGACGCAGCTCCCCATCGGTTTCCGGAGCGTCGAACCACACCGAGCGCGGCGCTGCCGCGCCATGCCTCCCGGACGTGCTCATCTATTGCTCCCCCACCGACGTGATCCCGACCAACATTGACGGTGAACGACGTTCACGCTATCGTGAACATACCTGGAGATCGCGTTCCAGGATGGATTGCTCACGATCCAGGGCGAGCGGCCGCTGACTCACGACTCCGCAGATGAACAGTTCCATTTGCTGGAGCGCTGCTATGGACTGTTCCGGCGCTCGATCACGCTGCCCCTGCATGTGCAGGCGGATGCCATCAAGGCATCGACCGAAGACGGCGTGTTGCAGGTGGTAATACCCAAGGTGGAGGAAGCCAAGCCCAAGCGCATCGAGGTACACGCGGTTCGGGCACTGGCCCCCGCTACCGTCGGCGCACCGGACAGCACTCCCACTGATGAGAAACAGGAAGCGGCCGGGGGTAGCCGTGTCGATGCGATCCGTGAGCACGGCCACGTCGACTCCGCGTTCGTCCAGCAGCGCGGCGACGAGGCCTGAGCCCTAGTTAAGGTGGGACGCCTCCGGCGATCTGGCGGTACGCGCTGGAACGCCGGCGGCGTCTCGCGGACTACCACTGCGATGACGGTGGCCCGTCGTCGCTCCATGTCGGCTTCCAACCCCAGCATCCTCGGAAAGGACCAGGCGATGCACGCGATGACGCTGCACGCGCAAGCCGATCTGTGGCAACACGGAACAGCCACATTCGCGGCACTGTTCATGGAGGGCGAAATGCAGTCGCCCGACACCGAGGCCGATCGCACCGACGTGCTGTTCTCCGCGGTCATGAACCGCGGACTGCGCTTAGCCACCGACCTGCCCCGCCTGGCGTTGGGCCCGCGTCGCGGCTGGGCGGTACACCTCAACCCAGCCGGCGCACTGACCCTTACCTGGCCACACGTCCAGCCGCTGCTCCTCGACGCGCCGCTGAACCTCCCCACCGGCTGGCGCGAGGCAGCAGCAGAACACGGCCTGGTGCTGCTGTTCGTCGGCGACAACCTCGGCCTGCGCGACCACACCGGGGGCCAGACCGACCCCGGCCAACGCTCATCACAAGCCGCCGAGCGAGGGCAACTAGCCGCCGGAGCGATCGCCTACCCGCGCCCGCAGCTAGAACCCCGCCCAGTGTGCCAGGCCGACCCCCAGCCCAGAAGCCGACCTCACCGATGGCCCCGCACACATCGGTGGCACCTTCGCACGACACATTAAGCACTGCGCCGTGACCCCCCTCGCCCCTGGCAAGCTTCCTAACCCTCGCACTGCGAGCTTCTCCTAACCCTCGCACTGTGGGATGCCGGTAACGCTGTCGGACGCTGTGGTGACCGTGGCGGCACCAAATGGAGCATCCAAACCCAGCTAGCACCCGTCGGTCCGCTCACCTGCACTTTCGAAGGAGAGGTTCGGATGGAGAAGTCGTCATCAACGGCCCTGACACATCAGCAACCAACCCTCGCGCGCAACGCATCGGGTGGCCATAGCTCTCACACCGTGTACGGCGGACATGAGCATGTGCCGCGCCACACCGGCCCGCCCATCGAAGCCCTGACCGGCCAAGCGGCGAGAACGGCGAAAACGGCGAGACAGCCGAGTACGCACCGCAGGTAGACCCCGTCAGCACCCCAGACGCCCGAGTTCCCCTCAGCTGTGGCTGGCCCGAGGGCGGGGAGATTGCTGCAACAAACATCAAGGTAAACGGTCGCAACGTCGAGGTGCCTGAGCATTACCGGGTGCACGTGGCGGAGAAGATGGCCCACATTCACCGGTACGACGACAAGATCATCGACTACGTCGTCGAGCTGTTCCACGAGCACAACCGCCGGCAGTCCAAACTCTGCCAGCGGGTTGAGATCACGGGCACCGGCAACGGCCCAGTCGTGCGGGCCCAGGCCCGCGGGCCGGACTTCTACACGGCGCTGGCGGCCGCGCTCGCCAAGCTCAAGACCCGGCTACGCCGCAGTCACGACCGCCGCCAGGTGCACCACGGTCACCGAACCCCCACCTCGGTCGCCGAGGCCACCGGGACGCTCGGGCCGCAGACGATATCGACGGCGCCGGGCAGGCCAAACGACGACAGGCCCCAGCGCCAGCGGGAGTCCGGCGATGTGGAGGACCCCGGGCACATCGTGCGGGAAAGGAGCACTCCGCCGAACCAATGACCGCGAACCAGGCGCTCTACCAGAGGGAACGGCACTGTTGCATTGAGCGTTCGGTCCACCCGAGCTGGTTCCCCTGCCCGCCAGCAGCCACATCACAGGCCTTCAAATGTCTGATTTGTTACGGTTCTCCAACGTGTCTGAGCGGTCTGCCTCGCCGCTTTAGCGCATGGACGAGGACTCCCTTCGCCTTAATGCAATAGCGCCGGCTTGCGCGCATCTTGATCGACCAAAGGGGTTTCCTGCATCGACGCGTCCGGGTCATGCTCGGCGGGCCGCTTATCGACAAGGAACGGGACCGCCCGCTGGATGGGGGACGAATCCGCGTCGCCCGCCGTTACGCCATCGCTTGCTCTGGCCGGATGCCGGAGTCAGGGGGATCCGTGGAGTGTTCGGGAACACTCCACAGCAGGGAGGTCTCATGTCATTTACGCGCGGGAGTATGCGGCCGGGCGACCAACTTCAAACGACGCGGCGGCGCCGGTGATGGCTGCGGTGTGGTGCCGCTCGGTGGGGACCTCGTGGACGCTGGAGCTGCACGAACTTGACGGTGGCACGGCGCTCGGGACAATCCTGGACTGGATCAGCTCGGGTGTGCCAATCGCGCAACCGGAGCCAGACACACTAGCCCGCGAGCTGGTCGCCGAACGCGGGCTACGGCTGTTCCGCAATTCGTCTGCTGGCCCCTGCACAGACAGTCGGCACGGCATTGGCTACGTATGCGGGAACGCTGAGCTGGTGGAGTGTTCCCGATTTTATTGACATCCAGTTTAGGCTGCCAGATCGGTCAGTTTTCTGTATCCTAGTTCGTATTCCAGTGGTGTCAAGTATTTGAGGGTGGAGTGTCGTCTCCGGCGGTTGTAGTA
>JBOHFX010000080.1:0-6932 GCA_050699875.1 Pseudonocardiaceae bacterium | reverse complement strand
GCGCTACGGCGACATCATCGCCGCCCTGGATCAGGGCGAGCCCGAAGTGAAGATCCACACTACGGTGCGGTACCAGGACGGCAGCCACGTCGGTCGGACGATCGTGCTGGCGGTGCACCGGCCGGTGGACCCGGATGCGCTCGCCGGCCGGCGCCGGCGAGTGGTCTGGAGTGGTCGGGCATGACCCAGTTCATCCAGCTGACCGTCTACGGGCTGGCCAACGGCGCGATCCTGGCGCTGGCCGCCCTGGGGTTCGTCCTGATTTACAAGGCCACCAGCGTAATCAATTTCGCGCAGGGCGAGTTCCTCCTGGTCGGCGCGTACCTGTTCTACACCGCGTACGTGCTGCTCGGCCTGCCACTCGTACCTGCCGTGATCGCGGGCGTCGTCGCCGCCGCCGCGCTGGGTGTCCTCATCGAACGCCTGGTCCTGCGACCGCTCATCGGCGAGGAACCGATCGCGGTCATCATGGTCACCATCGGCCTCGCGGCGATCCTCAAGGCCGTGGTGCAGATGTTCTTCGGCACGACGCCGCGCGAGATGCCCGGGGTGCTGCCCACCGCGACGGCCGACATCCTCGGTGCCGCAGTCCCGATGAATCGGCTGGTCGCGGTCGCCGTGGCGACCGTGGTGTTCACCGCGTTCACCGCGTTGTTCCGCTGGTCGCGGCACGGAATCGCGATGCGCGCCGTCGCCGACGACCAGCAGGCCGCGCTCGTGCAAGGCATCTCGGTACGCCGCATCTTCGCCCTGGCCTGGGCGCTGGCCGCGGTCAGCGCGTTGGTCGGCGGCGTCCTGCTGGCCGGCATCTCCGACGTCTCCGGCAACCTGGCCGGCTTCGGGTTGATCGTGTTCCCGGTGGTCATCCTCGGCGGCCTGGACTCGGTGCCCGGCACGATCGTCGGCGGTGTGGTGATCGGCCTGATCAGCCAATACGCCGAAGGCATCTCGGCCGGGGCGTCACAGGTCGTCCCGTACGTCGCGCTGGTGCTGATCCTGTTGCTCCGACCCTACGGGCTGTTCGGACAACCCCGGATCGAGCGGGTCTAGCGGACATGACCGCGACCGGGGTCTACCACACCTCCTACGCCTCCGAGCTGCGGCTACGGCACACCCGCGCAGAGCACGCCCGCCTGATCCTCATGCTCGCCGCGCTGCTGGCGCTGCCGTTCGTGGTGGACAACTACTGGCTCGGCATCGCCAACACCATCGGCATCGCGGTCATCGGCGCAGTCGGGCTCAACATCCTGGTCGGCTTTACCGGGCAGATCTCTCTGGGTCAGGGGGGCTTCCTCGCCGTCGGCGCGTTCACCTCGGCGATTCTCGCCGGTCGCGCCGGGTTGCCGGTGCCGCTGTCGGTGCTGTGCGCGGTCCTGGTCACCGCGGCTGTCGGGGCGTTCTTCGGCCTGCCGGCGCTGCGGCTCAAGGGGCTGTACCTGGCCATCGCGACGCTGGCCAGCCAGGAAATCATCATGTTCGTCGTTCGCCGCTGGGACTGGCTCACCGGCGGGCAGGGCTTCCTGGACGTCGAGCGGTTGACGATCTTCGGTTGGCGGCTGCCCAGGCAAGGTTTCGAGTTCTGCTGGTACTGGATCATCGTGGTGATGGCGGTGCTCGCCGTGGTCAGCGCACGCAACCTGTTCCGAACCGCGCTCGGCCGGTCGTTCATGGCCGTCCGGGACCAGGACATCGCGGCCAGCGCGATCGGTGTCGACCTGACCCGGACCAAGCTCGTCGCGTTCGCGGTGTCATCCGGGTACGTGGGCCTGGCCGGCGCCCTCACCGCCCACTACACCGAGACCGTCACCTGGGAGCGGTTCACCCTCGACGTCTCCATCCAGTTCCTCGCCATGATCATCGTCGGTGGGCTCGGCAGCATCGCCGGGGCGGTGTACGGGGCGGCGTTCATCATGCTGCTGCCGCCGCTGCTGGCCGAGCTGGCCGACGCGCTGCGCGGGGTGGCCCCGGTGCTCGCTGCCCAGCTGCCCGCCGTCCAGGCCGCGATGTTCGGCCTGGTCATCGTGCTGTTCCTGCTGTTCGAGCCGCGCGGCCTGAACCGGATCTGGCAGCGCGCCAGGGACTACGTCCGGTTCTGGCCGTTCCGTTACTAGATGTCAAGTCAGGGAGTGGTGATGAGGAAGCTGTGGATCGTCGGCGTGACGCTGCTGCTCCTGGCCGCCTGCGGCGGGCCGGGCGGCGGGGGCGCGGGTCAAGACAACAAGGAGATCGTCATCGGCGTGCTCGCCGACCTCACCGGTGCCACCGCCGACGTGGGCACGCCGTACAACGAGGGGATGCTCGCCTACGTCGACAAGCTCAACGCCGGCGGCGGCATCGGCGGCCGCAAGATCACGGCGCTGAGCGAGGACTACGCCTACAAGGTCCCCACCGCGGAGGAGAAGTACAAGAAGTACGTCTCTGCTGGCGCGGTCGCGGTCCAGGGCTGGGGCACCGGTGACTCCGAGGCGCTGCGTGGCAAGGTCTCAGACGACGAGCTGCCGTTCATGTCAGCCTCGTACGCCGAGGTGCTGGCCGATCCGAGCCAGTCGCCGTTCAACTTCGTGGTCGCGCCCACCTACTCCGACCAGATGCGCGTCGCTCTGGACCAGATCGCCGGCCAAGACCCGACCGCGCAGGTGGCGGTCTTCCACCACGACTCACCGTTCGGCACCGCACCGCTGGCCGACGGGCAGAAGTGGATCGCACAGCGCGGCTACCAGCTCGGGTTCCGGGCGTACCCGATGAGGGCCGGCTCGACCGACTTCGTCGGGCTGCTCCAGCAGGCCCAGGGCCAAGGCGCGAAGTACCTCGTGCTCCAGCAGGTGTCGAGCCCGGCCGCCGTGGTGGCCCGTGATATCGCCGCGCAGAAGCTGGATATGCGCATCGTGTGCCTCAACTGGTGCGCCGACGAGCTGTTCGTCAAGGCCGCCGGTGCCGCCGCCGAGGGGCACTGGATGATCCAACCGTTCGCGCCCCCGACCGCCAACAAGCCCGGCCACCAGGAGGTCCGCGACTACGCCAGGTCCAAGGGCGTCGACCTCGACGCGAAGGGTCTGCACTACGTGCAGGGCTGGTACACGATGCACGTGATGGCCAAGGGCATCGAGAAGGTTCTCAGCGACGGCAGGCAGCTGACCGGTCCGGAGCTGCGCACGGCGCTGGAGTCCATGAGTGCCGTCGACACCGGCGGCGTCATCAGCCCAGTGAAGTTCTCGCCCGAGAGCCACCGCGGCGCCACCGCATCCGGGGTGTACAAGGTGCAAGGCGGCAAACTCGTCGAGACCGCCGCCGGCGTAACGCCGAAGGCGTGACCGAGGATGGCTGCTCAGCAGGGTGGCGGGAGCGTCCTGCTCGACGTGGCCAACGTCGAGGTCATCTACGACGAGGTGATCCTGGTCCTGCGCGGGCTGTCGCTGGCGGTACCGGCCGGCCAGGTCGTGGCCCTACTCGGTGCCAACGGCGCGGGCAAGTCCACCACCCTCAAGGCGATCGCCGGATTGCTGCCCACCGAGCACGGTGCGGTCACCGACGGCAAGATCACCTTCGACGGCGTGGATGTGACGCGCTGGGACGCGTCGTCCCGGGTCCGGCGCGGGATCGGCCTGGTCATGGAGGGCCGCCGGGTCTTCGAGCATCTGACGGTGCACGAGAACCTCGTCGCCGGCGGGTACACCAAGGGGTCTCGTGCCGACTACGACCGCGCCTACGAGTTCCTGCCCCGCCTCGCAGACCTGCGCGGCCGGATCGCCGGCTACCTGTCCGGTGGTGAGCAGCAGATGCTCGCCATCGGGCGGGCCCTGATGGCCGATCCACGCCTGCTGATGCTGGACGAACCGTCGCTGGGTCTGGCTCCGCTGATGGTGGAGGAGGTGTTCGGCATCATCCGCCGGTTGAACTCCGAGCTCCGGTTGACCGCGCTGCTGGTCGAGCAGAACGCCCGTCGCGCCCTGGAGGTGGCCGACCGCGGGTACATCATGGAGTCCGGGCGGATCATGCTGGAGGGCCCGGCTGCCGAGCTCGCCGAGAATCCGGACGTCAGGGAGTTCTACCTCGGGCTCGGCGCGGGTGGCGCCCGCAAGAGCTACCGCAACGTCAAGCACTACAAGCGCCGCAAGCGCTGGCTGTAGACGGGAGGACAGCAGTGCTCACCGATCTGATCCGGGCGTACACCACCAGTCTCGACCAGGCTGTCGTCGCAGCCGTGCGCGAGGGAGCAAGCCGGGTGCCGGCGTTGGCCGCCCGGCTGCCGTCCCAGGTGTCCACGGTGGACGACCTGGCCAGGGTGCCGGTACTGACCAAGGACGAGCTGATCGCCGCGCAGCGCGACGATCCGCCGTGGGGTGGCGCGGTGGCTCCCGGCACGACGCTGCGGAAAGTCTTCTGCTCGCCCGGCCCGCTCTACGAGCCACAGCTGGCCGGACCAGATCCGTGGCGCTGGGGCGAAGCACTACGCGCGCTCGGCATCGGTTCGCGTGACGTGGTGCTCAACTGCTTCAGCTACCACCTCACCCCGGCCGGCGCGATGCTCGAGGAGGGCGCGCTCGCCGTCGGCGCCACCGTCATGCCGGCCGGCGTCGGAAACGCCGACCTGCAGGTGACGGTCTCCGCCGCGGTTGGCGCGACGGCGTTCACCGGCCTGCCCTCCTACCTCAAGGCGCTCGTCGACAAGGCCGCCGAGCTGGACCTGCGATGGACGGTCCGGCGGGCCCTGGTCACCGCCGAACCGCTGCCCGACTCGCTGCGGGACTGGCTCGCACCGCACGTGCCGATGGTGTTGATGGCCTACGGCACTGCCGAGGCGGGCCTGCTCGGCTACGAGACCCATCCGCGCTCCGGACTCGCCCTGCCCGGCGGCGTGCTCGTCCAGATCTGTGACCTCGACACCGGGCTTCCCCGCCACGACGGCGAACCCGGTCAGGTAGTCGTCACCCTGCTCCGCCCGGAACAGCCCCTGGTCCGGTTCGGCACCGGAGACCTGTCCGCGTGGACGGTGGGCTCTGACGGCTCGCTCCGGCTGGCCGGTGTTCTTGGCCGGGTCGGTGAAGCGGTGAAGGTACGCGGGATTTTCCTGCATCCACGGCAGGCGGCGACCACGCTGGCCCAAGAGGCGTCCGTCACCGCATACCGGTTCGTGATCGGCCGGCACCAGCATCGCGACACGCTGCGGTGCGAGATCGTCAGCGGGGATCCGCACGCGGCCAGCAGGGTGTCCACACTCGTGCGTTCCCAGCTGCGCCTGACCGCCGACGTCGTCGCCGTCGACGCCCTACCCGGCGGGCCGGCGATCGTCGACGAACGCGATTGGTCCTAGGTGGATGGCTGTTCTTGGGTGGGTTGGTAACGGTGCGCTATCTCCGGGCCAGCGGCCCGTCGAAAGGAGAACGACATGGGAACGCTCCACAGAAGCGACGGCGAAGTGGTCTTCGAGCAGGAGGGGGTGGGGCAAGTCCGGAGGGTCGAGTCCGGGGACATCACAGTCGAGTTCGGGCGGGTCGAGCGGGCGATCGATCCCACTCCGCTGTTCCGAGGGCTGCCCGACGACATGTGCCAGTGTCGGCACCAGGGCTACGTGGTCAAGGGACGGCTCACCTTCAAGACCAAGGACGGGCCCTTCGACGTTGCCGCGGGCGAGGCCTTTGATGTCTCTCCAGGACACATCCCCCTGCCACAGGCGGGCTGCGAATGGGTGCAGTTCACGGCAACGGCGGAGCAGCGGAAGACCGATGAGGTGATCCGGCGGAATGCGGCTGCCGGAGCGGGCACCGGCGACGACCCAGCGGAGTGACCGCACCCCACGATCGCCGGGCAGAGTTCGCTCGTTCGGGACAGTGCAGGCGGCCTGTCGACCGCCGGGCGACGGGACCGGCCGGGCAACATGGTGGTCATCCGAATCATCTCTTCTTCTCGACGATGGCGTAGCCGCCACTGCTCGATACCGAATGCATCCGGGACATCCCACGAATCCCCGTCGCCGGTGGAATGACCAACACCGGGCACGAGGCGTGCCGTATGCAGTACGCGCTGACCGATCCGTGGGTAAACCTGCGAAGCGGCCGGTGACGGTGGCTGCCCACCACGAGCAAGGCGGCGCCGCTGGCTTCGGCGACGAGTGCCGGGCCAGCCGGCCCGTGCACGACCCGGCGCTGCGCCACCCGCGCAGCCTCATTCGTGACCCGCAGCATCGCGGCCGCGACGACCTGGTCGAGCTCGCGCTGGGCCTGGGCCTGCTGTTCGGCGCTTGCTCGTACCGGCTCACCGGTAACTGCGGCTTCCCAGCGTGGCCCAGCCACCGGCATAAAACACCGGACGGCCCGCACCTGCCCACCGGTGCACCCAACGTGCCAGAAAGCCCACCGTAGCGCGGTGTAGCTGGCTGGCGAACCGTCAACGCCTACCACCACTATCTGCTCGCTCATGTGAAGTCCGTCAGGCAAACTCGCCCCGGAAACCTCTTTCTCGATGTCCGATTTGGAGAATGTCAGCGTCTCTTTCGCGCCATAGGCGTCGAACGCCGCAATCTTGCGACGCATCACATCCGCTGCCTCGCCCACCTGACGCTCCTTTCATATGCCGACAACCGGATTCTCTCGCCCGCCACGTCGACCCGCTGTCCCGTAACCGACATGGGCAGCGTCAGCTTGCCGACACCTTCGCGGAGGGGTGCCTTCGTATCAGGCGGACATGACTTGGCCGGCGTGTGGCTCAATTCATCGCTCACCCAGGCGCTCAGGCTAAAGAGGCGAGCCTAGTACCTCCGAGCCGGAGAGCACCTTGATCGGTAATGCGGTGAACCTGACGTCACCGAGCCGTTCAGAGCACCGACTACCCGGCCGATGATCGCTGATTGGAAAGCGTGAGCCGCGCTCAGTGGCTATTGCCTCATGGTCGGCGCGCCGTGAACTGAACGCCACCGACGTTCCGCCCGCCAGAAA
>JBOHFX010000079.1:0-9586 GCA_050699875.1 Pseudonocardiaceae bacterium | reverse complement strand
AGTACAGCTCCGGGTGCGAGGCCCATGACCAGCATGGAAGCAGGGTCCCGTCCACGATGTACTGGATCTTGTCGTTGAGTTCGTCAGCGGTCGGAACATATTTTCTGAGGACTTTCTCCAGCAGTGGCGTTATTCCTGTGATCGCGCGGCTGATCGTCGACTGGGACACGTCGTACGTCTCCGCCAGTTCCACCTGAACTCGATTGCGGCGAATATACGTCAGCGCGATGACCATGGACGCATACAAGCCCAGACTCGGCGGCCAATGGTTGACGCCCGGTTCTAGCTCGGCAGATCGAACCATCGTGCACAGGTCAACAATTTCATCCTTGGTCAACCCTGTGGTAGGGTACATTCTCGACGGTCCGTTTCTCTCGAATTGAGTCTGGTAACCCAATTCTTTCGAGAAGCGGACCGTCGTCCAAGCAGCAATGCCACGTAGCCTAGTTTGATCATGATGTTGGCCTGCTGTTTCTTTGGTGGGCTCGGCGTGGCGTCGTGGTGATCGTCGGCCCGGCTGGCACGGTCGCCGATCATGGGCGAGGGTGTGGTGGTGCGGCCGGATCAGGTGTCGTTGGGGGTGCTGGTCGCGGGGGTGCCGCGCGATGCGGTGGACGGTGCTGTCGCGGCGTTGGGGGTCGGGGCGAAGCGTTCGGAGGGGAAGCTCCCGCCGCACGTGACGGCGTATCTGACGATGGCGTTGTGCCTGTTCGGCGAGGACGACTACGAGGAGGTCGCGACCAAGGTCACCGGCTCGTTGTCGCGGTGGGGGTGTTGGGACGCGTCGTGGTCGGTGCCCACGGCCAGTGGGATCACTCAGGCCCGGAAACGGCTGGGTCCGACGGTGCTGGCGGAGGTGTTCGAGCGGGTCGCGGGGCCGCAGGCGAGCCTGCTGACCCGGGGGGCGTGGTTGCGGGGGTGGCGGCTGCTGGCGATCGATGGGTTCGAGGTTGATGTGCCCGACACGGACAAGAATGTGGCGGAGTTCGGCTATGCGGGGTCCGGGGACAACCGGTCGGCGTTCCCGAAGGCGCGGGTGGTGGCGTTGGCCGAGTGCGGCACGCACGCGTTTGTGGCCGCGCGGGTTGGTGCCTATGCGGTCGGGGAGAAGACCCTGGCCAAGGGTCTCTACGGGCGGCTGCGCGGTGATGAGTTGCTCACCGCGGACCGAAATTTCTACAGCTTCGAGGCTTGGGACCTGGCCACCCGGTCGGGGGCGGCGCTGCTGTGGCGGGCCCCGACCGGGCTGGCGCTGCCGGTGGTGAAGGTGCTCTCCGACGGCACCTACCTCTCGGTGCTGATCAACCCGTCGATCCGCGGGGCCCGGCGCCGGGCCGCGATCCTCGCCGCCGCCACCCGAATCGCCGAGGGCACCGACGCCGGCGCCGATGAGGCCGATGAGGCCGATGAGGCCGATGAGCTTGATCCCACCGAGGCGCACCTGGTGCGGGTGGTGGAGTACGACGTGCCCGACCGCGTGGGCAACGGCACCGGCGAGCTGATCGTGCTGCTCTCGACCATCCTCGACCCCGCCGCCGCCGGAGCCGACGAGCTCGCCGCCGCCTACCACGAGCGGTGGGAGGAAGAGACCGCCAACGATCAGCTCAAGACCCACCTGTGCGGACCCGGGAAGATCCTGCGCTCGCGGCTACCGGAGCTGGTCCACCAGGAGATCTGGGCGTGGCTGCTGGTCCAGCACGCCCTGACCGCGTTGATCACCCAAGCGGCCGAGGCCGCCGACCTCGACCCCGACCGGGTCTCCTTCACCCGGGTCCTGCGCATCGCCCGCCGCACCGCCACCGGTACGGCGGGTTTCCCCCCCTGAGGACTGGCACCACGCCCTGGCCGGCGTCCTGGCCGAGATCACCCGCAAGATCAACCCGAGGCGGCGGGAGCGCAGCTGCCCGCGCGCGGTCAAACGCGCCCGCCACAACAACTACCGCGTCAAAAAGCCCAGCGAGACCGCCGTCCACCACCTCGGCCCGCCCACGATCCACATCCACACGCTGACACCCCGAGCAGCATGATCAACTTAATCTACGTGGCATTGGTCCAAGCAGGCGCGCCGCGGACGACTCATCTATCATTATTAGGGCTTGTGAATAACCCTCAGTGCCGCGTGATTCCTCTGGCGGGGCAGGCGGAAGCTGGCAAACTTGAACCGAAACCAGCGGCGAGTGGATACGGCGGTAAACGCATTGGTCCACTGCGTTCGTGCCGCCTTGCTGTGCCTGTTTGCGATGTGACAAGTGAGTGCGTTAAGGTGCACAACACCTAAGCAAGATCGACGATCTGACTGGTGAAGAGGCCGAGAACATCAGCACAGTCGGGTTCGCGCTCGATGGCGTAACTTACGAGCTTGATCTGACTGAGGAAAACAGTGCGAAGCTACATGATGCGCTGTCCCAGTATGCTAAAGCAGGTCGAAAGATCGGTGGACGGCGTCGCAGTGGTCCCCACCCAGGCCGAGCCATTAAAAGCACCGGTCGCACCGCCGGCTACAACCGCGAGACGCTGAAGTCAATCCGTGAGTGGGCCAAGAAAAACGGCCACAACGTCAGCGACCGCGGCCGACTGCCCGCCGAGGTGTTGCAGGCCTGGCAGACCGCCCAGGCAGCAATGTCCAGAGCATAGGCCCACAGCTTGCGTCATGGCAGGCGGTGTTCGCACCGGCTGGCAAGCCGACACGTTGTGATGTCGGTGCAAGGCGCCTATACGCTTCTATGCGCTGACGTCGAAGCCAGCCTGCCCCGGCGTCCCTATGACGAGCACCGCGAGGCACGGCCCTCACGACAAGCTGGACATCCAGCGGGCTCGATGATGATTGCTAAATTGAACGAGCCTGGTGCAGCCAGATCACCGCAGGGCTACCGTGAGCGCTGACGAACGGCACCTCGAACTCATGGGAGCTTGCCTGTGGCAGACAGTGCGCCGCCGGCCTTCGATGGAGCGCAATCCAAGATCGACGCCACCCGGGCTCATACGGCGCGGATCTGGAATTACTGGCTGGGAGGCAAGGACCACTACCCCGTCGATCGTGAGGTCGGGGACCGGATCCGGCAACTTCACCCCGGTATTGGCGACTACGCCCGCGCTGACCGGGCCTTTTTGCGGCGCGCCGTGCGGTATCTGACCAGTGAGACCGGGATCCGTCAGTTCCTGGACATCGGTACCGCTCTGCCCACCGCCGACAACACTCACGAGGTCGCCCAACGGGTCGCGCCGGAGTCTCGGGTCGTCTATGTCGATAATGATCCGTTGGTGCTGGTACACGCGCGTGCGCTGCTGACCAGCACGCCCGAGGGCGCCACCGACTACCTCGACGCCGATCTGCACGACCCTGACAGGATCCTGGCCGAAGCGGCTCGGACGCTGGATTTCACCCAGCCGATCGCGATCACCATGCTGGGAGTGGTGATCTTCATCAGCGACGATGGAGAGGCGTATGGCATCGTGCGTCGCCTCTTGGACGCTGTCCCCTCCGGCAGCTACCTGGTGCTGTCTCACACCATCACCAGCCCGGCTATGCCCGATGTGGACGCTGCCGTCGCGTTCTGGAATGAGCATGGCACACCAAAGTTGACCCAGCGCACCCCCGAACAGATCCTCCGGTTTTTTGACGGGCTAGATCTGCTGGAGCCCGGCGTAGTATCGTGCTCCCGATGGCGCCCGGAGGTCACACCCTGGGGTGAGTCCGACGAGGTAGCTATGTTCGGTGGAATCGGACGGAAACCGTAATGCCCTCACGCAGCACGCGAGTGGATAACCACCTCCGCATTAGCACACGTCCAAACTGAAGATTCACGTGCAACCATCATGGACGGGGCTGTTGCGTTGTGCGAAGTCGGGGCAGGCGAGATCGTTTATCCCGGTTGGTCAGATCGCCAGGACTAGCTCGTTGAAGGCAGCCAGGACCCGTAGGTTGGTGACTTCCTCGACTCCAAGTTCGTAGTGGCCGCGGCGGATGTTCTGGATGAACGCGTGCCCGGCGTGGCACTGTTGCATCGGCGGGTCGTCGCAAGCGGGCAGGCTGTGGGGATGCGCCCTCGCCCCGCCCGAGTGTCCGCGCCGAGATCGGGCTTCGCCGGGTTTCGGTTCTCGCCGGAGGTGATCACCTTGGCGGTGCGGTGGTACCTACGCTACGGGCTCTCGTATCGCGACGTGGAGGAGCTGCTGGCGGAACGGGGCATCACCGTCGACCACGTGACCGTCTATCGCTAAGTGCAGCGGTTCACTCCGCTGCTGATCGATGCGGCACGTCCCTGCCGGCACGTCCCCGGAGATCGCTGGTTCGTCGACGAGAAATATGTGAAAGTCGCCGGGCGGTGGGTGTATCTGTATCGGGCGATCGACCAGTACGGCCAGGTCATCGACGTGCTGATCTCCCCGAAGCGGGATCTGGCCGCTCGTCCCTGGCAACACGCTGCCTTGACCCACCTTCTGCAAGTAAGGTAAGACTTACCCAATTAGCGAAGTATGCCGGATATGACGCGCTATCGGTCGAGCCGTGACTGAGCTCCCCGGCCGAGGGCAAGTCGTCTGCTGGTCCGCGAGAGGATTTCAGTGCAGCCGAGCCGACCACGACTGCTGGACGGGGGTGCTGAGCCGGCCCTGACGGAGACGCTGTGGCTCGGATCCGTTACTGAGCCGGGACGGGGGGACGACCTCGATCGGGGGCGGCGGCGCCGGCACACTCTAGTGTGGCTCAGCGGGCTGAGCATGGTGCTGATCGCCACGGTCGTGGTGGCTGTCGGGATCGGTCCGGTGGCGATCGGCCCGGGCACGGTGGCGCAGATCGTGGGCCATCATGTGCTGGGTTGGCCGGACGTGGTGACCTGGCAGGGCACCGACGACACCATCGTGTGGCTGGTGCGGCTGCCGCGCGTGGTGCTGGGCGCGGTCGTCGGTGCCGCCCTGGCGGTCACCGGGATGGCACTGCAGGCCATGGTGCGCAACGTGCTCGCCGACCCTTACATCCTGGGGGTGACCTCGGGGGCATCGACCGGCGCGGCGGCGGTCATCCTGTTCGGTGTCGGGGCCGGACTGGGCGCCCTGGGGATCAGCGCGCTGTCGGTCAGTGCCTTCCTCGGCGCGCTGGGTGCCATGGTGGCCGTCTTCTTGATCGCCCGCAGCGGCGGCACGGTGACGTCGGTTCGGCTGCTGCTGGCCGGCATTGCCGTGGGTTACGCGCTCTACGCGGCGACCAGTTTCTTGATCTTCGCCTCGGACTCGCCCGAGGGGGCTCGGTCGGTGCTGTACTGGCTGCTGGGCTCACTGACCCTGGCTGGATGGTCCGGATCTCTGGCGATTGCGTGTGTGGCGGTCGCGGTCACCTTGGCGGTGCTGACGATGCGGGGGCGCCACCTCGACGCGCTGGCGATCGGGGACGAGACCGCGCACACGCTGGGAGTGTCCCCGGCCCGGTTCCGCGTCCAGCTGTTGGTGGTCGTGGCGCTGTGCGTGGGGGCGGTCGTCGCCGTCTCCGGTGGGATCGGCTTCGTCGGCCTGGTGGTGCCGCACCTGGCCCGCAAGGTCATCGGTGGTGCTCACCAGCGCGCCATTCCGGTCGCGGCCCTGATCGGGGCCATTTTCTTGGTGTGGGCCGACGTGGTGGCCCGCACTGCATTGGCGCCCCAGGAGCTACCGATCGGCATCGTCACCAGCCTTATCGGGGCGCCATTTCTACTGATACTCGTCCGCCGCTTCCATGCCGCAGCCACCTAGCCCCTGACCAGCAAGGGAGAGTCATTATGCGCTGCAGTCCGCGGATCTTCGGCTTCGCCATTGTCGGAATGCTCGCCTTGATCAGCTGCGGCAGCGACAACCCCGCAGGGCAAGCTGGAGCTCCGACGCAAGCCAGCACCCCGGCGAATTTCCCGATGACGGTGGAGAACTGCGGCCAGGAGGTCACCTTCGACGAGCCACCCAGTCGGGTGGTGCTCATTGGCGTTGAGTCGATCCCGGTGCTGGCCGCGGTCGATGCGCTGGACCGGGCGGTGGCCAGGACCGGCGAGGTTCCCTTCGAGTCCTACGATCCGGCCACGAGGGCGGCGGTGGAACGGATCCCGGCGTTGAGTGAGAAAACCGACGTGAACGATGCGGTGCAGCTGTCCTTGGAGGACGTGATCGCACGACAACCCGACCTGGTGATTGGCTACGAGCGGTCGGGAATCAGACGGCAGGACCTACAGACAGCAGGGATACCGCTACTGGTCCTGCCGGCATACTGCGCTTCGCCAGGCGCCGAGGTCTCGACCAACCCGACCCTCGATGCGGTGTATGAGACGGTCCAGCTCTATGGCAACGTGTTCGGCACGAACACCGAACAGACGGTGTCTGCGCTGCGCGCGCGAGTCCGCGCAGTCGAGCAGGCATGTCAGGATGCCCCGGAACGCACCAGCGCGGCGCTGTTTGTCTACACCGATGCCACCCCGCCGGAGGCCTACGGAAACGCGAGCATGTCAGACGCGCAAATGGAAGCAATCGGGATCACCAACGTGTTCGTCGATCTCGCCAAGCGCATCGCTGAGGTGAACTTCGAAGAAATCGTGGCCCGCGATCCCGACACGCTCATCCTCATCAACGCCAAAGGCACACCTGAAGAGATCAAGAGGTCGTTCCTGTCATTTCCCGGCGCGCGAAACCTCACTGCGGTGCGTAACGACGACATTTTAGTGATGCCGTTCGAGCTGACCGATCCGGCGACGCCGTTCACCGTCAAGGGGCTCGAGATGTTAGGCGAGGAGTTCTGCACCGTCCGATGATCTCGGCAAATGATGTTTCCTTCGCCTACGACGGCAATCGGGTCCTGGCCGGCGTCACGCTCACGGCCCGCTCAGGGCAGGTCGTTGGATTGATCGGGCCCAACGGCAGCGGCAAAACCACGCTGCTACGGACGCTCTACGCCTCGCTGACCCCCAAAGCCGGGCTGGTGTCCGTGGACGACACCCCAGTCGGGTCCCTCAGCGGGCGGCAGGCAGCTCGGCGGCTGGGCGTCGTGGTCCAAGAAGCAGCCGGCGAGATCCCGATCACGGTGGCCGACATGGTGCTCCTTGGCCGCTCCCCGCACCGGTCTTCCTTTGAGCGTTACACCGCACATGATCACCACGTTGCGGCGGCGGCGCTGCGCCAGGTCGGGGCCCGTCACCTCGCCGAGCGAGCCTTCGCCAGGCTCTCCGGTGGTGAAAAACAGCGGGTGCTCATCGCCCGCGCCCTGGCCCAACAGGCTGATCACCTGCTGCTCGATGAACCCACCAACAACCTCGACATTCGCTACCAGCACGAGATCCTCGAGTTGGTTCGAACCCTGGCGGTGACCACGGTGGTCATCCTCCACGACCTGAACCTGGCAGCCCGGTACTGCGACCAGCTCGTCCTGCTCGATCGAGGCCAGATTGTGGCCGGTGGCATACCCGACACGGTTCTGACCCCGGCCGTGCTCGAGCCCGTGTACGGCATCGGTGTCCGCCGGCTGGACGAAGAAGGCAGCGTGCAGCTGATCTTCCGGCCCCTCCGCGAAGCGCCGAGGGCGAGCCCGCTGCCCACCTCGCGCGGTCCGGCGGACGGCGTCATGTAGCTGCCCGTCGGCCCACCCAGCACATGACCGAAGTGGCGCAAGCGTCGAGCGGACCGGGCGGCGCATTGACCGTCTTCGACGCGTCGGTGCTGGTCGATGCGCTGCTGGTGGCCGGTCCTGTCGGAGACGACGCCCACGAGGTGCTGCGCTCGCTGTCGGTGCTCCATGTCCGTTGATCTTCATAGCAGAGGCGAGCTCGGCGGTCCGTTTCCATGTGGGCGCGCGGAGACGTGAGTTCGGGCATGGCCCGAGGCGCAGTCGCAAAAATCAAGGTAGTGCAGACGATCCAGTACCCCTTCGAGCCGTTTCTCGACCGTGTGTGTGGGACTTGCGCAACAACGTCACCGTGTACGACGGCTGGTATATCGCTCTCGCGGAGTCACTGGACACCAGCTTGGTCACAGCCGACCGTCAACTCGCCCAAGCGTGGGATCCGCGGTGCCCGGTCGTGACAGTCGCCCAGTTTGTCGCCAGCTCTGCGGACCTCCGCTGCAAAAAACGACGGCGACTGAGGGTGAGCTCCCTTCAACCACCTGCCCTTGGCCCCACGCTTCGCGTCCCACGTTCGATACGAAGAGCCCATTTTGTTCAGAAGCTTCCTAGATAGTCTTCCGGTCCACCATCGCGCACGGTATCAACTGTGAAGCAGTGGAATCCGCCGCCGAAGAGTCGGCGGTGCCGATGCCGTACCGGCACCGCTGTTATGCTGTTGGCTTCTAGCTTCCGGATTAACTCAAGATGGTCTGTATTCACAATCACCGTCTCTGAGTCGATCGACAGTACGTTCATATCGATGAAGCGACTGGTGAGGATTAGATCCTTGTTGCCGTAGTCAGGAAAGCCATTGCGCGCCGGTTCTGGATAGTAGATGCGGTCCCATTTTTGCAGTTCTACCGGCAGCCGCTCGACAGTCTCAGGCGATCGAGCGAGCAGTAGTCCAGGGCGAAGCGGTAAAACCGTACTATCGATGTGGTCGTCACTCAACCGATAGATCCGATGCATGCGAAGCCGGCCCTCGAAATGGCGAGCAAGCCACTGGTAGGCCAGATCGTGGTGCACCGTCGACACATTAACGAGTACATCGAGACCGAATCTAAGGATTTGTGCCGCGTCTATCATCATTTCGATGCCAATATGGTATGGTGAGTCGTCGGGGCGCAGCACCGGATGGAGCGGCTCATCCGCCGAACCGGTGCCGTCTACATACGAGTAATCGAAAGATCCGTCAGTCATAAGCGGGCGTGGCATCACCGACCAGCGTGCGCCCTGCCGGAAGTAATCCATGAAGACCGGTTTCAACAGCTGGTTCTCGAAGTACCGGGAACGCATCATGGGCGGTGTCTCTACGATTTCGTCTCCCATAATGATGACGTTGTCGCGGACGTTTAGCGCCGGAATCACCGTGGCCGACCAAGCGGGTGTCCGTACGTCGGGCACGTCCCGGCCGATGTCTAGTGGACGACGCACTACCACTGACAGCGACTCAAGTGTGTCGATTAGGCCGGCGATATCCTCGTTCAGCTCGTCAACATAACGCTCGTCGATCCGAATGTGCGAACGCGTCCCAGCCCTCGAGCGGTCGAATGGCGGATACAGCCATGACTTGCTTACTAGATCGTTATCACCCGTGATGTTCTCATAGAGAAAGAGGTCGAACGTAAGGTCTCGCTCATGCTTGGTATAGTTTAGTCCAGATCCGACGATCACTTCGCGCAAACGCGACCATTCGTCATAACTGTTTAAGCCCATGCGATCCCCTCCGAACCACCAACCTTGATCTTGCGAAGGTCTCTCCCGAAGCGCCGCAACAGCAAGAAGGCTGTCACGGCGAGTCCTGAGCACAGACCAATCCATACCCCGGGACCATCCATCCCGAGAACGTAGGCGAACAATAGCAGGACAGGCAGACCGACGATCCAGTAACCGATGAACGTGATGTGTAGACTGCTTTTCGTGTTGCCGAGCCCACGAAGCAGTCCGACCCCGATGTTCTGAGCGCAGTCCATGAAC
>JBOHFX010000078.1:0-24806 GCA_050699875.1 Pseudonocardiaceae bacterium | reverse complement strand
CACGGCCCTGACGATTTCGTGCTCGCACCCGGTTGTTCTGCACTCGGGATCCCCCTTCACTAATGGTGTGGTCCGCCTCACAAGAGAGGCCACCGCAGCGTCAGGAGGGTGAGATGGCGCACGAGCTAAACTGCCCGCACTGCGGGTGCCCCTTGCTGGCCACCCAGGACACCGTGCGGGTGCCGGAGCTGGACGCCGTCGAGGTGCTCCATCGGGAGATCGAACACCTCCGCGCCACGGTCGCGCGGCTGCGCGGGGCGGGCTTCAACGCCCGTTCTGGGGTGAACCCAGCGGCATCTTGATCAGGTCGGTGCGATACCGGAGCCGCTGCCTGAACACACGTAATGCCTAAGGACCAGGGAGGGCAGCGGCCGTGCTGGTTGACTTCCGCCCCACCGGCAAGCTCCGCGGCAAGAAGCCCGTGGACGTGACGGCTGCACTCGGCCCGGTGCTCGGCGCGCTCGCCGAGGATTCAGTGGACCTGTCCCGGGTTCGTGTGGTCTGCGACTGGGTTCAGTATCGCAACAACTTCCGCGACATCGTCGACATCCGGCCAATCCTGGCGGCCCACGGTCACGAGGCAGAAGTAACGCCGGTGGCGTTGGCGGCCGTGGTGACCGAGGACGAGATGGAGGTCGCGATCGACGTCCGCCGCAGCGCCGACGTGCCCCTCAAAGAGCTCACCGCGGAGCTGATCCGGGCTCGCTGCGCCGATACCCACCCATCCCGGATCTACCTCGAACCGTGGCTGGCCACCAGAAACAGCATGATCTGGGATTTCAACGCGCTGTACTGGAAGGCTCTGGATCTATGGGAGCAGGTCACCGGCCAGCAGTACGAGAAATCCCTGCCGGGTGGGGAGAGTGATGCGCGCAACCGGGACGCGGTGCGCGAGATCATTACCAACCTGTTCGCGCTGTGGGACTCGCTGGCCGAGCGCAACGCGCTGCCCGATGAGCTGTACGTGGTGGAGCTCGGGCCGGGTAACGGAGCTCAGGCCAAGACCTGGCTGGACGAGTTCGTCGCGTTGGACCGGGCCCATGGCAAGGAGTACTACCGGCGACTGCACTACCTTATGTGCGACTACTCGCCGCATGTTCTGGAACTGGCGAGGGCCGCGGTCGCCGACCACGCCCAGCACATCAGCTCCTTCGTGCTAGATGCCACCCAACCCCGCACCGCGTTGGGCTTCCTGCGCTACAAGATCTTCCTGGTGTACATCTCCAACGTCTACGACAACCTGCCCAGCGATGAGGTCGCGCAGATCGGTGGGCGTACCTACACCGTGCAGAGCAGGGCATACCTACCCAACGACGCCACCACCGAGCTGGGGAGACTGGTATCGGCTCAACCCGATCAGGTACCGGAGTTGATCGGGAAACTGCTGAGACTGGGTCCGGCCCTGCTTGTTGAAGCGTTGCCGGCGCACTTCCCATCGGTCGAGGTGGCGGTGGAGTTCTGGCGCCGAACCTGGGCGGAGTTGCGCTTGGAAGAGCGGTACCTGCCGCTGGTCGGGCTGGACCTCTACCAGATCGCGCCCACGGTGAGCGGGGAGATGCTGCGCCCCCTGCTGGAATCCGGTGCAGCCATCCGGATGCATGTGAACAACGGCGCGGTGGCCAGCTTTGTGGACACCATCCCCCTGCTGCACCCCTACGGCCGGCTCATTTGCTACGACCTGTTCGTCACCGATGTCCATGCCTACCGCACCGGTTTCCGCGGCCCCGGCAAGTACGACGGCTCGGTCGTGAATTGGCTCAACGGGCCGCTGCTGGCACATATTGGGCGGCGGAAGGGTTTCGACGTGGATTTTCAGCGGTTCGCGCACCGGACCGGCACCAACATCGTCACCATGACCGCCCAGGTAAGAGACTGAGATGACACCGGTATTACCCACCACTGTTGTGGGGTCGTACTCGGTCCCTGAATGGCTCGAGCGACTCAAGACCGACTACTACCGCAACCGGATCAGCCGCAGCCATCTCGGCGAGATCCACGACATGGCGATCAAGGCTGCGCTCAAGGACCAGGAGACTGCCGGGATCGATATCGTCTCCGACGGAGAACTGCGGCGAGACAACGACATCGACTACTTGCTGGCTCGGATACCGGGCGTACAGATCCCGGTTACTGTCAAGTCGTACTACTTCGATTACTATGACGATCCCATCGTCGCGGAACCGTTGCCGTCCGATCCACAGCCGCTCGGTCTTGCCGAGGACTACCGCTTCACCCGGCAGCACACCAGCCATCCGGTCAAGTTTTCCTTCACCGGGCCGTTCTCGTTGTCCCACCGGATTCAGAACAAGGCGTATGCCAAGTCCGCCGATCTGGTTCGGGCGCTGGCGCAGGTGCTCAACGCCGAGGCCCGAAACCTCGCAGAGGCCGGTGCGGAGCTGTTGCAGATCGACGAGCCGTTCCTGGCCGGCTACCCCGAGGAAGTGGGGGTGGCGGTCGAGGCGATCAACATCGTGACCCACGGCGTCGACGTCACGTGGGGACTTCACGTCTGCTATGGCAACCGCTACGCCCGGCCGTCCTGGGAAGGGCATTACGACTTCCTGTTCCCTGCGGTGCTCGAGGCGAACGTGGATCAACTCGTCCTCGAGTTCGGCCGCAAGGGCTACGAGGATCTGCATGTGATCCAGCAGCTCGGTTGGGACCGCGCGCTCGGGCTTGGTGTGGTGGATGTCAAGACCGAGGAGATTGAATCGGCCGAGCTCATCGCTCAACGTATTCGAAAGGCACTGGAAACATTCTCGGCAGATAAATTGATTATTAATCCCGACTGTGGGCTGCGTCACCTCCCGGCCGATGTCGCCAGGGCCAAGTTGGCCGCGATGGTAGAAGGAACCGTCGCGGTCCGTCGCACCCTGCCTAATATGACGCGCACCGAGTCGAGGTTCGCCGAGCCGGATGAACCCCACGAACAACCAGTGACCTCGTCGGAACCGACCGCCGAACTAGGAGCGTGATCCCATGACCCAACTGGAGAGCATCGAATACCTGTTCACCTCGGAGTCGGTGACCGAAGGCCATCCCGACAAGATCGCCGACCAGATCTCCGATGCAGTACTGGACGCGGCGCTGACGATGGACCCGAACGCCCGGGTGGCGTGCGAGACCCTGATCACCACCGGGCTGGTCGTACTCGCCGGAGAGATCACCACACCTGGCATGCTGGACTACACCCAGATCGTGCGGGACACGATCTGCGATATCGGTTATGACAACGGCACCTTCGGCTTCGATGGGCACAGCTGCGCGGTGATGACCACTTTGGACAAGCAGTCGCCCGACATCGCTCAGGGTGTGGACATGGCGGCCGAGCGGCGCGGGAAGCTGTCCGAGGACGAGCTGGACAGCGCCGGCGCCGGTGACCAGGGCATGATGTTCGGGTACGCCACCAACGAGACTCCCGAGCTGATGCCGATGCCCATTGCGCTGGCGCACCGGCTGTCCAAACGGCTGGCGACGGTGCGCAAGGACGGCACGCTGCCTTACTTGCGGCCCGACGGGAAGACGCAGGTGACCGTGCGGTACCGGGATCACGTGCCGGTCGGGGTGGAGAAGGTGCTGATCTCCACCCAGCACGCCGAGGAGGTCACCTCCGAGCAGATCCGGGCGGACCTGTGGGAGAAGGTCGTGCTGGCAGTGTTGCCGGTCGACTTCTACAACGAGACCGAGTTGGCCCGAAACCTGTTCGTCAACCCCACCGGGCGGTTCGTGATCGGTGGTCCGGTCGGTGATGCCGGACTGACCGGACGGAAGATCATCGTGGACACCTACGGAGGGTTCGCCCGGCACGGTGGCGGCGCGTTCTCCGGTAAGGATCCGTCCAAGGTGGACCGCTCTGCGGCGTACGCGGCCCGTTACGTGGCCAAGAACGTCGTGGCCGCCGGCCTGGCGGACCGGGCGGAGGTGCAGGTGGCCTATGCGATCGGCGTGGCTCGGCCGCTGTCGTTGCTGGTGGAGACCTTCGGCACCGAGCAGGTGCCGCGCACGACCATCGAGAAGCTGGTGGGCGAGCACTTCGATCTGCGTCCGGCGGCCTTCCGAAGCTACCTCGGGCTGCACCGGCCGATCTATGCTAAGACCGCCGCCTACGGCCACTTCGGACGCGATGATCCCGATTTCACCTGGGAGCGGACCGACAAGGCGGCGGAACTGCGGGAGTCCGCCGGTTTACCCGCAAGCACGCGGCCGGCAGCCGTCTAAACGATCTCACGAGGCCCAAGGAGGCTATGGTGGGCATCATCGTCACAGGGTCGATCGCCACCGACTACCTGATGGTCTTCCCGGGCCGGTTCGTCGAGGAGATCCTGCCCGACCAGCTGGAAAACATCTCGGTGTCGTTCCTGGTGGAGGAGCTGGCAATCCACCGCGGCGGGGCGGGTGCCAACATCGCGTTCAACCTCGGTTGTCTCGGGTTGGCTCCGGCTCTGGTGGGTGC
Source organism: Pseudonocardiaceae bacterium (assembly GCA_050699875.1). Lineage (GTDB taxonomy): Bacteria > Actinomycetota > Actinomycetes > Mycobacteriales > Pseudonocardiaceae. The sequence continues at coordinate 20,353 of JBOHFX010000078.1, read as the reverse complement.
CGTGGGTGCCGATTTCGCCGAGTACGGGCAGTGGCTGTCGGCACACGGGGTGGACGTCAGCGCGGTACACGTCTCGCAGACCAAGCACACCGCACGGTTCCAATGCACCACCGATTCCGACCAGAACCAGATCGCCTCGTTCTACGCCGGTGCGATGAGCGAGTCTCGGGACATCGAGCTGGAGCCCATCGTGGACCGATTGGGCGGGACCGATCTCGTGGTGGTGGGCCCGAATGACCCGGCCGCCATGCTCCGGCACACCCAGGAATGTCGAGACCTCGGCTACCCGTTCGCCGCTGATCCCTCCCAGCAGCTTGCCTCGCTGGAGGGCGACCAGATCATGCAGCTGGTCGAGGGCGCGACCTACCTGTTCACCAACACTTACGAGCGAGGCCTGCTCGAACGCAAGACCGGTTGGGACGACGATGAAATTCTGGCACGGGTAGGCGTCTCGGTGATGACCCGCGGTGCCAAGGGCGTAACCGTGCAGCGGCCGGGTGAACCGGTCGTCTCGGTCACCCCACCACAGGAACTGACCAAGGCGGATCCCACGGGTGTGGGTGACGCGTTCCGAGCCGGTTTCCTGGCCGGGGTCGCGTGGGAGGTGGGTGACGAGCGGGCCGCCCAGCTCGGCTGCATGCTGGCGACCCTGGTGATCGAATCGGTCGGTACCCAGGAGCACAAGTTCGAACCCGAGACCTTCATGGAGCGGTTCAGCGAGGCGTACGGACCCGACAGCGCCGCCGAGGTGGCCGACCACGTGCACGCGTGACATCCAACATCTACAAGGAGTGCATTTCGATGACTGTGGCGCCTGTCGCTGAGAAAAAACTACAGAACCGCGCTGGTATTGACTTTGCTGTCGCAGATCTGGAGCTGGCTGATTTCGGCCGTAATGAGATCCGCTTGGCGCAGCACGAGATGCCCGGTTTGATGGCGCTGCGGCGGGAGTATGCGGACGTGTTCCCGCTGCGCGGAGCGCGGATTTCCGGATCGCTGCACATGACCGTCCAGACCGCCGTGTTGATCGAAACCCTGATCAGTCTCGGTGCTGAGGTCCGGTGGGCCTCGTGCAATATCTTCTCCACCCAGGATCATGCCGCGGCGGCCGTGGTGATCGGCCCGCACGGCAGCGTGGAGGAGCCCAAGGGAGTGCCGTGTTTCGCCTGGAAAGGCGAGACACTGACGGAATACTGGTGGTGCACCGAGCAGATGTTGACCTGGCCCGACGGAGCCGGACCGAACATGATTCTGGATGATGGGGGAGACGCCACCCTGTTGGTTCACAAAGGGGTTGCCTACGAGAAGGCCGGGGTAGTGCCTGCCCCTGACGAGGAAGCTGATTCAGATGAGTGGAAGGTCTTTTTGGAGGTACTGCGGGCCTCGTCGACCGCTACGCCCGGGAAGTGGACGGCGATCGGGGAAGGCATCCGGGGGGTGACCGAGGAGACCACCACCGGCGTGCACCGGCTGTATCAGTTGGCCGCGGCGGGAGAATTGTTATTTCCGGCGATCAACGTCAACGACTCGGTGACGAAGTCCAAGTTCGACAACAAGTATGGATGCCGGCACTCGCTGGTGGATGGCATCAACCGGGCAGTGGATGTGCTGATTGCCGGAAAGTTGTGCCTGGTCTGCGGGTATGGGGACGTCGGCAAGGGATGCGCGGAATCGCTGCGCGGCCAAGGCGCTCGGGTGGTGGTTGCCGAGGTAGACCCCATCTGTGCCCTGCAAGCGATGATGGATGGCTTTACCGTCGACACCCTGGACAATGTGGTCAACCGCGCGGACATCATCATCACCGCTACCGGTAACAAGGACATCGTGACCGTCGATCATATGCAGCGGATGAAGCACCAGGCGATTCTGGGCAATATCGGGCACTTCGACAACGAGATCGATATGGCTGGCTTGCAGCGCCGATCGGGGGCCCGCCGGTTGGTCATCAAGCCGCAGGTCGACGAATGGACTTTCAAGGACGGACATTCGATCATTGTGTTGTCCGAAGGACGGCTGTTGAACCTGGGCAACGCAACCGGCCACCCGAGTTTCGTGATGTCGAACTCGTTCTCCAACCAGGTGATCGCTCAGGTCGAACTGTTCACCAAGCATCAGGAATATGACCGCGAGGTCTACACCCTGCCCAAGGTGCTCGATGAGAAGGTCGCTCGGATTCACGTCGAAGCTCTGGGCGGTGAGCTCACGAAGCTGACCAAAGAGCAGGCCGAATACATCGACGTGGACGTCGAGGGCCCCTACAAACCACCGCACTACCGGTACTAGAGTCCGGCTCTTCGCCGCATGATCGCCGATCGTGTGCGTTGCGCGACAGATTCTGTCGTCGTATGCACACAAACCGCGATCATGGGCGGCTGTGCAGTGTGAGGAACCGACACGAAGGGACCCACAGTGGCCTTCCCCAGTGAGCTCGAGATTGCCCGTGGTGCCAGCCTCACCCCGTTGGCGGAGATCGGTGCTGCGATGGGGCTGGGCCGACACCTGCTCGAGCCTTACGGCGAGCACGTCATGAAGGTCAAGACAGCGGCCATCGACGAGTTGGCACAGGCCCCGAAGGCAAAGTACGTGGTGGTCACCGCGGTCACGCCGACCCCGTTCGGCGAGGGCAAGACGACCACCACAGTCGGGCTGGGTCAGGGCTTCGCGCACATCGGTAAGCGGGCCACGGTCGCGATCCGGCAGCCCTCGATGGGCCCCACGTTCGGGATCAAAGGCGGCGCGGCGGGTGGCGGCTACAGCCAGGTCGTGCCCATGGAGACGCTGAACCTGCACCTCACCGGGGACATGCACGCGGTGACCGCGGCGCACAACCTGCTCGCCGCGATGATCGACAACCAGTTACATCAGCGTGACGGCGTCGATGTCGACCCGCACAGCATCACCTGGAACCGGGTGCTCGACGTCAACGACCGGGTGCTGCGCAACATCGTCGTCAGGCTCGGAACGCGGGCCGATGGAACGCCGCGGCAGAGTGGTTTCGACATCGTCGGTCTCTCGTAATGCCGGCTCGAAGGGCTCCGCTGCTTGACTGCTCCGTGGCCGACCTGCTTGACCGCTTCGCCGAGCAGCAGCCCGCGCCCGGGGCCGGCGCCGCCGCGGCGATCACCGCGGCGATGGCTGCCGGACTGCTCGGAATGGTCGCGCGGTTCTCCACCACGCAGCTGATCGACTCAGCGAGACGGGCAGCGCACGCCGACCGGGTCCGTAACCAGGTCGCTGCCCTCGCCCAGCAGGATGGCGAGGCCTACCAGGCCGTGCTCGAGGCGTTAGCGCTACCCCGCGACCTCGACCCGGAGGGTCGCCGCATACAGATCCGGCGCACCCTGCAGCGTGCCGCCCAGGTGCCGGCTGAGATCGCTGAGGCAGCCAGTGGGATCGCCGTCGAGGCGGTGCAACTCGCCGAGCGGGGTAACCGCAACCTCAGTGGTGATGCCTTCACCGCGGCCACCCTGGCAGCGGCCGCGGCGCGGTCGGCTGCGGAGCTGGTCCGGCTCAACGTCGAGCTCGGTGATCTCGGCGGTGATCTGGCCGACCGGGCAGCCCGAGTCGCCGACGTCGCGGCCGACGTGGTGGCTGAACTCAACCGTCCACCGGCGTAAGTATGAGCACGACGCCGTGCGACGGCTGGGTTCCCGGCGCACGTAAAGCGAAACTGACCTGCGTCGGCTCGCTAGCGTTCATTGGCCATCGGGACGCGCAGCCGGACCACGGTGCCGCGGCCGGGGGCGGTGTCCGCGGTGAGCTGCCCACCCAGCAGCTCGGCACGCTGCTGCATGCCAGAAAGGCCGTAGCCCACCGGCCCGGCTCGCTCGGCTGTGGTAGCCGGGTCGAAACCGACACCGTCATCGGAGATCTCCAGCAAGACCGCGCCGGCGGCCACCGACAGCCGCAACTGCACGTTTCCCGCGCTGGCGTGCTTCATCACGTTCTGCAGGGCCTCTTGGGCGATCCGGTAGACCGCGGTCTCGACGTGCTCGGGCAGGCTGGTCGTCACGGTGTCCACCTGCACGTTGGGCAGCGGCGTCGACCGCGCGAGGCTCTCAAGGCCGGCGGCCAGGCCGAGGTCGTCCAGCACCGTCGGACGCAACCCGGCAATCGCATTCCGGGTCTCGTCGAGCGCGCCGGCGGCGAGCTCCTGGGCGCGCGCGATCTGCTCGGCCGCACCGGTCGGGTCGGAGGCCACCGCGTCCGCCGCTGCCGAGAGGTGAAACGACAGGCTGACGATGCGCTGGCTGATCCCGTCGTGGATCTCGCCGGCGAGCTGGCGGCGCTCGGTCTCCTGCAGCAGCACGATCCGCTCGGCGAAGCGCTCCATCGCCTCCTCCCGCTCGGCGAGCCTGCTGTGCAGGCTGGCGTTCTCGATTGCCCCGGCCATCAGGCCCGCAACCGAGCCCAGCAGCTCGACGTCGGCCTTGGTGAACTCGCGGCGATCCCGGGTATGCACGTTGAGCACCCCGACGAGATCACCCGGCCGAGTGATCATCGGCACCGAGGCCATCGAGGTGAACTCCTCCCCACGTAACTCCGGGATGTAGAGGTAGCGTGGATCTGCGCGCTTGTTATCGGTAATCACTGCCGGTGCGCAGTGCGCGGCTACCCATCCGGACACCCCCTGGCCGACCGGCATCTCGATCTGCCGAGCGAACTGATCGAAGGGCGGCGTGGCGCCGCGTAGCTGCAGCCGCCCGCGCTGCTCGTCCAGCAGGTGTACGAAGCAGACGTCGGTGGAGGTGGTCTCGGTGATCAGGTCGGCCACTCGCTGGACGACCACGTCGAGGTCCAGGCCTGCCGAAAGGATCTCGATCACCCGGTGCAGCAGCTGGGCGTCGGAATCGGCGTCGGCCAGGCCCAGCCGCGAGCGGATCACTGGAATACTCCCTCCCGCAGCGCGGCGGCGACCGCGCCGGAGCGGTCCGGGACGCCCAGCTTCCGGTAAACCCCGCGGGCGTGCGTCTTGACGGTCTCCTCACTGACGGTGAGCCGGCCGGCGATGGCGCGGTTGGACAGCCCGGCCACCATGAGCGCGAGCACCTCGCTTTCGCGCTGGGTCAATCCCAGGCGCGCACCCGGCCAGAACTCCCCACCGCGCGTTTGGGCCACCGACATCGCGACCTTCGTGGCCAGGCTGGGATCGATGAGAACCTCGCCCTGGTGGATCCGCTGAAGATGATCCACCAGCTCCGCACCGCTCACCCGTTTGAGCAGGAACCCGGCAGCGCCGAGCCGAAGTGCCTGGTAGAGGTACTGCTCGTCGTCGTACACGGTCAGGAAGACAACCTTGCAAGCGGGTTGTCGTTTGCGGATCTCCGCGCACAGGTCCAGCCCGCTGGAGCCCCTCAACCGTACGTCGAGCAAGGTGATATCCGGGTCCTGCTCGGTAATGATCTTTATCGCGAGCTCGGGTTCGGTGGCCTCACCGACGATCTCGACCTGATCGGAATAAGCAGCCAGCATCGCCCGCAACCCATCGAGCACCATCTGGTGGTCGTCCACGACCACTACCCGGAGCGGGCGCTGGGTCCGCCTCATCATGGCAGCAGCCTAGCCGCTGCACCGCAGACGGACCGGTCTCCCTGGAGGTCGGGCAAGGATAAGCGGTCAGTCAGCCGGAAACGACTTCGGGGCGGTCCGGGTCGGGCCGGCGGCGCAACGTCGACAGCGCGGCAGCCGGCAGGGCGACCACGGTGATGATGGCCGCGCTGATCAACGCCGAGGCGGTCGCCCGGGTAGTCTGCCCAGCAGCGCTGGCCACCTGGACCACCGCGACGACGAAGGTCAGCTTCGTGGACAGCAGCAGACCCGACGCCAACATGTCGCGTTCGGTCAGCATCCGGCCGAACAGCAGCGTGGGCAGGGCACGCGTGGCGATCATCGCGACCAGCAACACCGGCACCAGGACGAGATCCGCGGCGCTGCTCGCCAGCGCGGCGAGGTCGAACTTCAGGCCTGCGGTGACGAAGAAAATCGGCACCAGCAGGCTGAACCCGATGGCTTCGATCTTCATTCGGTGGTCCCGGTGCCCTGCGCCCGGTCGCTGATCGCGGACACGGCAACGCCGGCAACGAACGCGCCGAGGATGGCCTCCAGCCCGACGAGCTGGCCGAGCGCGGCGAAGCCGACCATGGTGAGGACCGCCAGCCGCACACCGAGTTGGGTAGCTCCACCGGCCCGCCGCGCGACGGCCCGGCGCAGAACGTCGAACATGCTGAGCCTCACCAACGCCAGCGCGAGTGCCACCCCGACCGCGCAGAAGATCGCCAGCCCGATCAACGTGCGCTGTAAAGACGTGCCGTCTGCCGGGGCGATCACCGTCGATCCGGATCTCCAGACCCGCGACGAACAGCAGGTAGGCCAGGCCGAGCGAGGCGAGCAGGTCGACACCGCCGTCCACCCGGACCCAGCCCACACCCGAGCCGCCGATCGCGATCCCGATCAAGATCATGGCCACGGCGTCCGGCACCGGTACCCGGAGCAGGTCCACCAGCAGAGGTGCCGCGGCCGCGACGAGGATCAGCCCAAACAGGTTCAGGTAGCCGATCGGCATGGCATGACCCGCCTCATATTGAGCGTCGCTGCACAGCAGCCACTGCCGGCCGCCGCAACGTTGTCAGATCTGCAGTGCGTAGATGCTGAAGCGGAGGTCCAGGTGGGTGAAGTCGTGCTGGTGCACGAAACCGGCGTGCTCGTAGAGCGCCCGCGCAGCCACCATCATTTCCGCGGTGTGCAAACCCACCGCCGGTGCGTGGTCCGCCCGGGCCCGGGCTAGGCAGTGTTCGGTGAGAGCGCGACCGACGCCGCGGCCGCGCAGTTCCGGATCGACTGCCAGCGCCCGGATCACCGCCCACTGCGGGGGCACCCGCCGGTAATCCTTGGGGCCGGGCGGCAGGTAGGTGATCGTGCCGGCAAGCTGGTCGCCGAGCTGCGCGACCAGTAGCTGGCCGGGAGCACCGGGCTCGATGACCTTGGCGATGTTACTGGTCATCTGCGTCCAGTTCGCCGGCGTCAGCCACGGTTCGAACTCTGCGTACGCCACGTTGACAAGCCGGCGGATGGCCGGCAAGTCTCGCGCAACAGCCGACCGGATCCCCACCACCTGCGGTGGTTTCCCGTCAATGATCACCTGACTACCTCCGGCGACCTGGGGCTGGAAAGGCCCACTGGTAGACTCTGTCAATTGTCTGCCCCAGGATCGGTCATGGTGCCCCAGCAACTCCCCCCGGAGCCCCCCCAGGAATCCGTTGACGTTGTCGCAGTCATCGGTCCCGATACCGAGAGCGGTCGCGAGCGGGTGATGCGGGCAGCGTATGACCTGTTCAGTCGCCAGGGCACGCGCGCCGTCGGGGTGGACGCGGTGATCGGTGAGGCGGGCGTCGCCAAGATGACCCTGTACCGGAACTTCGCCTCCAAGGACGACCTCATCCTGGCCTTCCTCGAGCGCCGCGAGACGGTCTGGACTCATGGCTGGGTGCGGACCGAATCCCACCGCCGTGGAGACACCCCGGTCCAGCGCCTGCTGGCCATCTTCGAAATCTTCGGCGAGTGGTTCGCGCAACCGGATTTCGAGGGTTGCTCATTCGTGACCACGCTACTCGAGGTGACCGACCGGGACAGCGCGGTGCGGCTGGCAAGTGCCCGGCATCTGGCCAACATCCGCAGCTACCTGTGCGAGCTCGCGACTCAAGCCGGGATCGCGGACCCCGACTCGTTCGCTCGGCAGTGGCACATCCTGATGAAGGGATCGATCGTCGCGGCGGCCGAGGGTGACACCCAGGCCGCGGCGCGGGCCCGCGAGCTTGGCATCCTCCTGCTCAATCACCACGGCATCACGAGCTTTTAGCTGCTGATCGTCGAATCCGTCTGGTCTCGGTGGCTGCCGGGGGGAAGAATTCCCTTCAGACCAGGAGGCGAGACAGTGGACCCACGAGGCTCCGCATGGTGATCGAGGAGCTTCGCGCGGGCCAGGTGGTGGTCTGCGATGGTGCCATGGGCACCATGCTGCATGCGGCCGGGGTATCGCTGGACGGTTCACTACCCGAGCTCAACCTGTCGCGCCCGGCCCTGGTCCGTGACCTGCATACGGCGTACGTCAGCGCCGGCGCCCGGATCCTGCAGACCAACACCTTCGGCGCGAACCGGCTCCGGCTCGCCGCAGGGGGACTCGAAGACAGCGTCGCTGAGATCAACGTCGCCGGCGCCCGGCTGGCGCGCGAAGCCGTCCAGCGCGCCGGGCACCCGGTGCTGGTCGCTGGGTCGGTCGGACCGGCGGTCAGCGCGCCCGCAGTGCGTCGAGTGCCGGCGGGTGCCCGAGCCGAGACGTTGCGCGAGCAGATCGCAGCCTTGTCCGACTGGGTCGACCTGCTGATCCTGGAGACTTTCGGCGACCTGGACTCGATGGTTCAGGCGGTTGAGGTCGCGATGTCGGAGAGCGACCTGCCGGTGGTGGCGCAGCTCACTTTCGGCGATGACGGGCGAACCCTGCGGGGTGAGGATGCCGCGGAGGTGGCCGCAGTGCTGTCCGGGCTTCGGGTGACCGCACTGGGAGCCAACTGTACGGTCGGCCCCGCGGTGCTGGTGGGTGTGGTCGGTGAGCTGGCCAGGGCAACCGATCTGCCGGTGTCCGCACAGCCTAATGCGGGCTTACCACAGCGCCTGGGCAGGCAGGTCCGTTATGCCCGTAACGCGGCGTACTTCGGTGCCGCCGCGGGGCAGTTCGTGGCCGCCGGAGCCACTCTGCTGGGCGGCTGCTGCGGGACGACTCCCGCCCATGTGCGGGCTATCTCCCATGCGGTCGCCGCACTGCCGCCGGTCCAGCGGGTTCCGGCCGGGTCCGCAGCACCCCGGCGGGCCTCGGCGGCCGGGATTGCTGCGGTGCAGCCGGTCTCGGGCACCGGCTGGCCGGCGCACTGGGAAGGTGAGCTCTTGGTGGCCGCCGGTCTGCGCGCCCCGAACGGCCCGCAGGTGCCCGAGTTCCTCGAGCGGGCCACGATGCTGCGCGCGGCCGGTGCCGGGGTGCTGGCCATCATCGAAGCGGCGCCACCGGCCGCCCGGATCAGCCCGGTCGGCGCCGCCGTCGTGGTCAGCGAGCGGGTGGGCAGTGAGGTGCTGCTGCCGGTCGAGGCCGCCGACCGGAATCTCGCCGCCCTGCAGGCAGACATGCTCGGCGCGCATGCGCTCGGGCTGCGGATCGTGGTATGTCGCACCGGCAGCCCGCGGGTGGCCGGCGACTATCCCAGTGCCGGAGCCGGGTCGCCGTGGGATGTGGACTCAGTAGGGCTCATCTCCATGCTCGCCGCGCTCAACGAGGGCATCGACTGGCGGGGCGTTGCCATCGCTGAGCGGACCCGATTCGTGATCGGTGCCACGCTGCGCACCGCCGTCAAGGACCTGGCCTCCGAGCTGGAGAAAGTGGAGACCAAGCTCCGAGCCGGTGCGCATTTCCTGGTCACCGACGTGATCTACGACGTGGAGCAGGCGAGCTGGGTGCTCGGCGCGCTGCGGGCCCGAGGGGTGGCCCTGCCGGTGCTCGCCACGTTGGCTCCCTTCGAGGACGTCCAGACCCTGCAACGGCTGTCCTACGAGGTCGCGGAGGTATCCATCCCACTGTCGGTGCTGGTTGATGCTGCCCAGCGCAACCGGGCCAAGCCCGAGCAGACCGTCGAGCACTCACTGGGCGTCGTGGAGAAGTTGCGGCAGCTGATCTCCGGTGTGGTGGTGCACGTACCCAGCGGGATGGACGAACCGGCGGCGCAGCTGGTGAGCGCTCTCGCGCGGCTACGGGCCAGTCCGTGACGAGGCCGGGGACGGACTCGGGGATCTACGAGCCGGCTCGCACCCGGGAAGGCGATACCGGGCTGACGGGTCTGTCCCGGCAGAATTCGATCTACCGGCGGACCTTGGCGGTCTGCGATGAACTGGCGGATGCGGCGCTGGGCGGGGCTGACCCGGTGCGGCTCACCGAGGTGTTCGCCCGATTGGTCGGCAAGCGGATCGTGTTGCTGGACACCGCGTTCCGGCTGCGGGCCCAGTGCGGCGGGACCGGCTCTTTGCGAGGGCTGCGCTGGAACCGCACCGATCCCAGCGTTGACCGGCTACTGAGCGCGCTGGAGGCGGCGCGGCGGCCGCTGCGGATCCCGGCCATCCCCGGGTCGCTGCTCGATCAAGCCTGCTTGGTGGCGCCCGTGGTGGTTCGCGAGACCAGTCTGGGCTACTTGCTGGTGCTCGATGAGGACGGCACAGCCAACAGTTACGGCGCGCAGCCCGACGACGCCGAATTCCTCACCGTCACCTACGCCGCCACGCTGTTCGCGTTGACCCTGGCCCATGAGCAGACCAGCGCTGAGCTGGATCTGCGCTACCGCAGCAGCGTGGTCGACGCCCTGGTCTCGGGGCACTTCCTGGATGCTCAGGACGCCCGGCGCAAGGCCCGATCACTGGGGTTGCGAGATGACGCACCGCTACGCATCGCGATGCTGCGCCCGGCTCCGTCGGCCCCGGGCTGGGCCCAGCAGGTTGCGGCGGTGTTACCAGAGGCGGCTGCGGCGGTGCGCGACGGTGCGCTGGTGGTGATCGTCCCGAGTGACGCGAGCATCGAAGCTTTGGCCGCGCTGTGCCAGCTTGATCCAGGCGCCACCTGCGGGGTGAGCGAGCCGGTGGACTCCCCGGAGCTCGCGCCCCGTGGGGCGCGCCAAGCCGAGCGAGCGATCGACCTGGGCCTGCGTCTGGGTCGGGCCGGTCGGCCGGTCCGCTACGACGAGCTGGGCATCTACCGGCTGCTGTGCACGATCGGCGATATGCAGCAGTTGATGGGCTTCGCCCGCGACGTGCTGGGGTCGTTGCTCGACTATGACACCGAACACCGCACGCAGCTGGTGCACACCCTGTCGGTGTACCTGCACCACCACGGCAGCCACAAGCAGTCCGCCAGGATGCTGCACCTGCACACCAACACCGTCGCCTACCGCATTTCGCGCATCGAGGCGATCACCGCCCTGCGCCTAGGCGACCCAGACGACCGCCTGCTCGCCCACGTCGCCGTAAAAATCATCGAGTCACAGGGTTCCGCTGAGCCCTCGGTGGGTCGACGCCGTGAACCAGGCGCAACCGACGTTCACTGCCGTGAGAACGTCCGTGGCGTTGAGTTCACGGAGGATGCCGTGGGGTGATCAGTGTCGGGAGGGCCGGATGGAGCCGATCACCAAGAGGAGCCCGACGACCAGCGCCAGCACCGCGAGCACCCACCGGCTGTCCAGGTCAGGCAGCCAGGACACACCACCGAGCAATGCAAAGCCCGCGACACCCAGGGCGCCCACCCCGGCGGCCATGGTCAACAGGTCCGGGCCCTGCCGCGGGGTCATGGGGCTGGTCTCATTCATCGCGCACCACCTTCACGTGACCGAAGCCGGAGCTGACCTCCAGCGTCACCAGACCACCGCCAGGACCATCGGATCCGTTGTCGGTCACGTCCACCCGGGCCGCGCTACCAGCGTCGGTCTCACCGAGGCAGTTCACGTCCCCGAACTGCGTCCGGCAGGTCACCCGCGCGTCGACGTTCGGCGGCAGGATCACCCGGGTTTCCCCGGCTCCCATGACAACGCTGGTGGGCACGGTCTCGCCGTCAGCTAACCGCAGGTCGGTGAGGTCCAGCCGGCCGTCGCCCATCGCTAGCTCGTAGCGTGGCTGCACTTGGGCCACCGTGAGCGGTTTCCACCGGCCCTCGCCGGCGCTGAACTCAGACACTGGGGCCGCCTGCAGCAGCCAGGTGATCACCGCCAGCGGCACGGCGACCAGGATCAGCCCCCGACCGCCCCGGAGCAGTGAACCCACCACCAGGCCGAGCCCGATGACAGCCAGCAGTAGGGCGGCGATGTGGGCAGCCGACAGCGCGGGCCACAACGCCGAGGCGAAACCGCCCACCAGCAGTGCGAGCCCAAGCGTGATTGGGGTCACCTTGGAGCGGGGCCCCCGGGGTGGCGGGTTTGGCGCCTGCGGTGCTGAGGGCTCTGGAAGGTCCCAGGCGAACGGTGCCGCACCCAGCGGGTCCCACGCCGGCGGAACAGGCTGGGGCGTCGTGCTCGGATCCGACGTCACGGGATCAGGACCAGCCTGCGGCGCCGCCACTATCCGCGGAGATGGGGCGACCTGAGAAGGTGCCCCCTGAGGCAACGCTGTACCCATCGCTGCCCGGGAGCGGTGCAGCAGCACCAGCGCGCCCAAGGCTACGAGCAGGCCGAGCACCCCGGATGCGTCGTCGAACACGACCGCGGCAGCCATCATCATCAGCAGCACCAGCACGATCGTGAGCAGTGCGGACGTCGAGCTGCGCCCTCTTCCGAGCCGGCTCTCCGCAGCAGAGACCTGGTCACCCTCCGCCGGTAGCAGCAGCCAGCCCAGCAGGTACAGCAACACCCCCACGCCACTGAAGAAGGTGGCTACCACGAACGCCACCCGGATCAGCACCGGATCGATGGCATACCGCCGCCCGATTGCCGCCGCGACACCGGCGACTTTGCGATCGCCCGCGCACCGGTACGGCCTGGTGGCCCAGAAGTCACGCACTGTGTGCTCCACGTTGATCTCACTCACGCACTGAAGCCTGGCTGCCGGAGACGGCGAGCACCATCGGGGGTCACCCTGATCCATCCCCGGGTCAGGGGATACTGGGGTGGCCCCTGATACCCCTGGCACCCGCGGCGTGTGACGATGACAACTGTGAGTACACCGGCAGATCACGCGACTGCCGTTGGGACGCCGGCTGCGCCACTGGCCGGAGGATCGCCACGGCTGCACCGGCACCGGCCAGAGCGAGTCATCGCTGGGGTATCCAGCGGGATCGCCGAGCACCTTGGTGTGCCGGTGCTGTGGGTGCGGTTGGTCTTCGTGGTCCTCGCCGGTCTCGGCGGGGCCGGGCTGGTGGGCTATGCGTTGCTGTGGGTGTTTCTCCCAGCGACCGAATCCGGTGCCCAACGACCGAGTGTCGCGCGCGAGACGCAGCAGGGCATCGGTCTTGTCGTCTTGGGCGTGGGTCTGGCCCTGGCCGGCGCCGCGCTGGGTAGCGCGTGGGGTGGTTGGGTGACCGGGCCGCTGGGGGTCGCCCTCGTCGGAGCCGGTCTGGTGTGGCGGGAAGCGGACGCCAGCCAACGGACCCGCTGGCGCAGCGGCGCGGGCCTAGTGCTGGGCGGCGGCCGGATGGCGCTGCTCCGGGTGTTGGCCGGCATCGCGCTGGTGACCAGCGGGATCGCGGTGTTCCTGCTCAATCAGGGCAATCTGGGTGAGCTGCGGTTCGCGCTGCTGGCCGCTGCCGCGACCCTGGTCGGGGTGGCGGTGCTCACCGTGCCGTGGTGGCTGCGGCTGATGCGCGCATTGGGCGAGGAACGCCGAGCCCGGATCCGCACCGAGGAACGGGCTGAGATCGCCGCGCACCTGCATGACTCGGTACTGCAGACGCTGGCGCTGATCCAGCAGCAGTCCGACTCGTCCAGGGAGGTCCGCCGGCTGGCCCGCGGCCAGGAGCGGGAGCTGCGCGCCTGGCTCTATGGGCCCCAGGGCTACGGGCGGCCGGCGCAGGCTCACACCAATGGCGGCACCGCGGCGCCGGCGTTCGCTGCGGCTCTGCACGCCGCCGCCGGCGAGGTGGAGGACACCTACGCGGTGAGTATGCAGATCGTCGTGGTGGGCGATTGCCCGCTGGAGGAACCGCTGCCCGCGCTGGTGCAGGCCAGCCGGGAGGCGATGGTCAATGCGGCCAAGCACGCCGGGGTCGCCGAGGTAAGTGTCTATGCCGAGGTAGAGCCCGGGCAGGTGCACGTTTTCGTCCGGGACCGGGGCAGTGGATTCGATCCGGCGGCCGTCGCCGTCGACCGCCACGGGCTGGCTGACTCGATCCGGGGCAGGATGGAACGCCATGGGGGCACGGTGACTCTGCGCACCGCGCCCGGTGAGGGCACCGAGGTCCAACTGGCCATCGTTGCCCGCAACGGTGGGGAGGAAGCGTGACCACCGATTTACTTGGTCCCGCGGAGGCGGGTCTGCGGGTTTTCCTGGTAGACGACCATGCGCTGTTCCGTACGGGAGTGAAGGCCGAGTTGGCCCGCGCTGGTGTCGCCGAACCAGGCGTGCCACCGGTCGTCGTGGTCGGCGAGGGCGGTTCCGTGGACGAGGCGGTCGCCGGGATCGCGCACCTGCGCCCCGATGTCGTGCTCCTGGATGTCCACATGCCCGACGGCGGCGGTGCGGAGGTGCTGCGCCGGGTCCGCGCCGGCCAGCCCGAAGTGGTGTTCCTCGCGCTGTCGGTGTCCGATGCCGCTGAGGACGTGATCGCAGTGATCCGGGGTGGGGCCCGCGGTTACGTGACCAAGACGATTTCCGGACGTGAGCTGGTGGACGCGGTACGCCGGGTGCACGCGGGTGACCCGGTTTTCTCCCCACGGTTGGCCGGCTTCGTGCTGGACGCCTTCGCTCAGCGGCCCGGAGCGGCGCCGGTCGGTGACCCGGAACTGGACCTGCTCACCCCGCGGGAGCGCGACGTGCTGCGCCTACTCGCCCGCGGCTACGCCTACAAGGAGATCGCCGCCGAGCTGTTCATCTCGATCAAGACGGTGGAGACCCACGTATCGTCGGTGTTGCGCAAGACCCAGCTGTCCAACCGTTACGAGCTGTCCCGCTGGGCTTCCGACCGTCGCCTGGTGTAGTGATGGCTGCTCCGGGCGCCGCCGGGAGCTCGGCGCGGAGCGTCGCTCGTTGCCTGGGGGCGGTATAGGCCGTGATTCGCCCGCTTTCGACCGCCGCACTGGTGCCGCGCCGAAGAGATGTCAGGTCAACTGGGTTCCGCGGCGGTGAGTGTCAACCCGCCGATCCGCGCGGCGGATTCGATCAGGATCTCGCCGTCGGGGGAGTTGCCCATGGTGAGCCGGTACCGTTCAAAGGTTCGCTTCCGGTTCGCGGGTTCGAACAAGAGGTCCACCAGCACGGTGTCGCCCTGCACGGCAACCGGTCCGCGGATGCTGACCTCGTCGATACCGTCCCAGAACCTGGTGTAGCCGGCGAACCCGCGAGCCTTGGCGCGTTCGGCAGCGCTGAGGAACTGCCACGCCTCGTCGGTGTCGTCGGGTAACAGGCCGTAGTAGGTGCGGACGGCCTGCTCCAGCTGCGCTGGTTGCGGCTGCTCGGGTTGCGCCTCGCCGTCGGAGTCAGGAAGCTGCTGCTCCGGCGTTGGTGCGGCGTTGACGCCGGGCACCGGTGGCGGTCCTGACCTGGCTCCGGTGAGCTGGCCACGTCCGGCAGTAAACACATTTGAGACGACCGCCAGCACCACGGCGACCAAAACAAGGCAGCCGGCAGTCCTGAACAACATCGCTGGCCGCCACCGCCGGCTCCGGTCGGTCGCCGTCTTCCGCCACGCCGGAGTCCTCGGTGGGCCGGCCGGGAGTAGGTCCACCGCAGTCGGTGGGGCCGCCGCCGGTGCGGCGCTCCGCGTCGGTGTGGTCATCGGCGGATTGACATGCGGTGTGGCGCCGCGCCGCCCGAGCGCTGCTGCAGCGCCGAGCGCCGCAACCGCCTCGTTCATGGAGGGACGCGCCGCCGGATCGTCTGCCAGCAGCCGCATGAGGATCGCGGACAACGGCCCGGCCCGCTGCGGGGGCCGTACCCGGCCGTCGGCGACCGTCCGCAGCAGCGCCAGGGTGTTGTCGTCCAACCCGAACGGCGGTTCACCTTCCACTGCGGCATAGAGCGTCGAGCCCAGCGAGAACACGTCGCTCGCGGGCCCGGGCGGCTCGCCGCGGACCACCTCTGGAGCGAAATACGCGGGCGTGCCCGCCAGCACGCCGGTGCAGGTTACGGTGGCATCCCAGCTCGCTCTGGATATCCCGAAGTCCGTGATCTTGACGATCCCGTCATGGCCCAGCAGAACGTTGCCCGGCTTGACATCCCGGTGCACGATGCCGGCTTCGTGGGCCGCGGCAAGCGCCGCGGCGACCTGCCGGCCGATCCCGGCCGCCTCGCGCGGTGCCAGCGTTCCCTGCTCGGCCAGCACTGTGGCCAGACTGCGGGACGGCAGGTACTCCATGACCAACCACGGAACTGTCTGATCTCCGGTCTGATCTTCGGCGCCAGTACCGCAATCGAGAGCGACGTCGTAGACACAGATGGCGTTGGGGTGCTGCAACCGAGCCGCGATGCGACCCTCCCGCATCGCCCTGGCCCTGGCCGTCTGCGCCTCCGCATCGGCCAGACCGGGCTGCATCAGCAGCTCCTTGATCGCTACCGTGCGGTCCAGCCGTTCGTCGTGCGCTCGCCAGACCACGCCCATGGCGCCGGTACCGATCCGCTGCTCCAGGCGGTAGCGGTCGGCGACGAGCCGGGTGCCGGCGTTCACGTACCGCGTTCCTCGCTCACCAGCCCAGGTTAAGCCTTTCCACACCCACGAGACCCGGCACCGGAGGCCGCTTCGCTGTCCGGTAGCTCCCACGGGACGGGCGGTGCCAGCCGATTAACCCCACACGTCGCCTCACCACGCCGAGCTCGGCTGATTGGGCTGCCACATTGCGCTGCTCGGACGTACCGGCGCGCTGGTCTCGATCGCGGCCGGGCGCGGGGCTCATAAGTGTCGAACTCGCTTGCTAGACTAGACTAAGCCGACACGTGTGAGGCTCGTCATGACGATCAACGTCAACATTCACGAGGCCAAGACCCACCTCTCCCGCCTCCTCGAGCACGTGGCGAGTGGCGAGAGGGTGATCATCTCCAAAGCCGGCCAGCCGGTCGCCGACCTCGTTCCCCACCAGCGGACGCCGGTGGTGTTCGGGGGCCTGCGTGGTGAGCTGAACTATGACGACGGCTCCTTCGCGGTAGTCGACCCGGACATCCAGCGGCTGTTCTACGGCGGCGACGTTGCTGCTCCTTGACAGTCAGGCAGCGCTGTGGCTGCTCGATGACAGTCCTCGACTCGGGCCGCGTGCTCGGCAGGCAATCACAGCCGCGACCGCGGTACACGTCTCAGCTGCCACTGTCTGGGAGCTGACGATCAAGGCGATGCTCGGCAAGCTGTCGGTTCCCGACAAGCTCACAACCCGGCTCTCCGAGCAAGGACTGGTCCTGTTAAGTATCTCCGCGGAGCATGCTGAGGGCATCCGCGAGTTTCCGGAACTGACCCAGCACGACCCGTTCGACCGGCTCCTCATGGCGGAAGCGAGCCAAGCGGGGCTGCAACTTCTCACCGCAGACCGCGTGCTTCTCAGTCTCGGCCGCGCCTTCGTCATCGACGCAACGCTGTGACCTGTCGCCTGCGGGTCGGTCAGCCGCCGCTGCGGTAGCGCGTCCGGGTGCTCTGCAGCGCCTGGTAGCTCACCACCCCGCTACCGGCCCCGGCCAGGATGGCCAGGACGTCGGCACCTGCGCCACCGGAGGTAAGCAGCAACGCCAGCAGCGCCACGCCAAGTGTCACTCCGGCCACCGGGATCCGGCTGCGGACGTACGCGCTCACCGGTTCACCGCCGGCTCGCTTGCTCGCCGCCGAACCCAACATCATGATGTATCCACCGTGCGCCGCCGCAGCCAGCAACCCGGCGATCGCGACGAGCACGGCAATCAAATTGAGGACCATGCAGCCAGTGTGCCTCGGCAGCGAGGGCGGTGCCGCGGTGGATGGCTAGGGTCGATGGCCGGGGACGGTTAGCGACCGAGCCGACCCCGCCCCAATCGCAGCAGCAGCATCGCCAGCTCGCGGCCTTCGGTGCCCAGCTCGCGGTATCGGTCCAGCACGGCCATCTCGCGGCCGTGTACTACTCGCGGCCCGCCGGCGGCTCGGCGGGCGTTGCCAATCAACTGGGACACTGCAGTGCGTCGCTGCACCAGACGCAGAATCTCGGCGTCGAGGTAGTCGATCTCGTTGCGTAGCGCAACGAGATCGGTGGCGGCGTCGTGCCGGCGGCCCTGGACCGCGGGCGCTGTCCCGGTGATCGCGTTGTGGGACATGTCGGTGGTCTCCCATTTCTGTCCCGGAGCTCGCGTTCCCCGGCCGCAACAACGCCCCGGGTCCGTGGACTCCGGGGCGTCGTGTTGGTCTGTGTCGTGCGTCACACCATCACGGGCACCGGATCCGGTACCCGTAAAAAAAGCGGTGGCGACTCAGCACGACACGGAGTCTGCCACGTCGCGTGGCCCGCCGTCCACCGGTTCGCCGGGGTCGGAATCCTGCTCGACGGCCATCCGGCGCACCGCGGCAGCCAGCACGGTAAAGCTCAGGGTTGCCACCACCACCGACACCGTCAGCAGTGCCACCAGCCGGCCGGTGGAATCGCCCAGTTGCTGGCCCGTCCCGCCGGCCAGCACGCCGAGCAATGCGTAGATGCTGGCGTAGATCAGCGATCCGACCGTGATGAACAGGAGGAAGCGCCTGAGTGGCACCCTCAGAGTGCCCGCCAGCATCGGAACCAGGTAGTTGAGTATCGGCATGAACTGGACCAGAGCAAGGGTGCGGCCAGCGGGTCCCCGCAGCAGCTGTTCCGCCTGCATCCACCGCTCGGATCCAACCCGCCTACCCAGCCAGCTATGCCGGATGGCGGGACCGCTGATCCGGCCTACCGCGTAGCTCACCATGTAACCGAGCATGGTGCCGATGACCGCGCCCGCTATCACCGTCGGTACACCGCCCGAGCCGACCGCGGCGGCCGGGACCAGCACCATGAGATCGCCCGGCAGTACGGCCCCGATCAGGGTCAAGCTGTCCATGAACATCATCAGCATGACCATGACCAGGAGCAGTTCGGGAGAAGCCCTGGCTACGTGTTCGAGCCAGCTGACGGGATCCACGGCATCCTCCTGCGGTCTCCGTGGGGCTTCTTCATCCCACTGTGCCTTCTGGCCGGAGGGTCCGCTAGCGGCATAGATCGCCACCTCAGCGGACTCTCAGCCGGACGGTGCCTCCCGGTACCGTGGTCGCCACAATGAGTGCCTCTGTTGTCAACTCCCCTGATCCTGCGGGACACCCGCACCCGGGTCCTGCGGGACACCCGCACCCGGGTCCCGCAGTTGGCGCCGGTTCATCACAGAACCTGCTCGCCGGGCTCAACCCGCAACAACGTGCGGCGGTAGAGCACGCGGGCTCTCCGCTGCTGATCGTCGCGGGAGCCGGCTCGGGAAAAACCCGTGTCCTTGCCCACCGGATCGCCTACCTGCTGGCCCAGCGCGGTGTCACGCCCGGGCAGATACTGGCGATCACCTTCACGAACAAGGCCGCCGCCGAGATGAGGCAGCGGGTCGCCGCGCTGGTCGGCCGGCGCGCCGCGGTGATGTGGGTGTCGACGTTTCACTCGATGTGCGTTCGGATCCTGCGCCGCGAAGCCGCTCATCTGCCCGGCCTGACGTCGAACTTCTCCATTTATGACGCCGACGACACCCGTCGCTTGATCGCGATGGTGGCTCGCGACCTGGATCTGGATCCGAAGCGCTACCCCGCGCGCACCCTGGCGGCGAAGATCTCCAACCTGAAGAACGACCTGTTCGAACATCATACGGCGGCCGGTGCGGCGGGAAACGATCTGGAGCGCCGGGTGGCCGAGGTCTACGCCGCTTACCAGCGGCGGCTTGCCGACTCGAATGCGCTGGACTTCGACGATCTGATCATGCGTTCGGTGGAACTGCTGCAGACGCTTCCGGACGTCGCCGAGCACTACCGGCGCCGGTTTCGCCACATCCTGGTCGACGAGTACCAGGACACCAACCATGCGCAGTACGTGCTGGTCCGCGAACTGGTGGGGCCGGGGACTCCGGAGCCTGCCGAGCTGTGCGTGGTGGGTGACGCCGACCAGTCCATCTACGCCTTCCGGGGCGCCACCATCCGCAATATCGAGGAGTTCGAGCGGGACTTCCCGAACGCCCGAACGATCTTGCTGGAGCAGAACTACCGGTCCACCCAGACCATCCTGTCCGCGGCGAACGCGGTGATCGCCCGCAATGGTGGCCGCCGCGACAAGCGACTGTGGTCGGCGGCCGGGGACGGGGAGCTGATCGTCGGCTACGTCGCCGACAACGAGCACGACGAGGCCGCGTTCGTCGCCTCGGAGATCGATCAGTTGGTCGATGCCGGCCGGGGCCGGTTCGGGGACATGGCGGTGTTCTACCGGACCAATAACTCCTCCCGGGTGTTCGAGGAGATGTTCATCCGGCTCGGGCTGCCCTACAAGGTGGTCGGCGGGGTGCGCTTCTACGAGCGCAAGGAGGTGCGGGACGCGCTGGCGTACCTGCGCGCCGTGGCCAACCCGGACGACACCGTCAGCCTGCGCCGGATCCTCAACACGCCGCGCCGGGGCATCGGTGAGCGGGCCGAGGCGTGTGTCAC
>JBOHFX010000077.1:0-1669 GCA_050699875.1 Pseudonocardiaceae bacterium | reverse complement strand
AGAAACGTCCCCAACGTGTCACAGAGGCCGCACCCGCACCCGGTCCATTCGATCGACCAGTCGTCTTCGTCACGCAGCGGCCGCGCGATGATCGTGCCGAGCTGCTCCGCGCAGTCCCGCGCGACCGTGTCGAGCCCCGCTGCCCGCCGCGCGTCCGCCAGACGCAGCGCCGGCATGAGGCACTCCAGTACGTTGTCCCCGCACTCGCGCAGCGTTCCCGTGATCTGGTCGGATAGCTTGTCGTCGGCCGCCTCCAGCAGCCGCACCAACGGCGAGCTCAGCATCTCCAGCTGCGGTTGGCGGACCTCGCTTCGCGGGATGGTAGTCCAGAGCCGGAGCCGGCCGCCCATCCAGCGCCAGGCTCCGGCGGCCAGTAGCCGTGCCACCTCCGGCCTCCCGGTGGTACGCAGCGCCCCGCACAGCCCCGGCAGCCTGTTGTCGACCCACTCGGACAGGTCGGTTCCGAAGTGGCGCCCCGGCCCGAACCACCCGTCGATGACGCTCCGCGTCCAGTCCTCGCCGTACCGCCCGGCCGCCGCCGCCAACCCGCCCGCATGCTCCTGCGTGACCGTCTCGACCTGGAACGGTTCCAGCAGCATCGCCGCCGTCCCGGCGACGCCCAGGCCCGCCGCCACGTCCAGGGCCGCACCGAGCAGTCCCGCCTGTGCTCCTATCTTTTTCCAGAACGGTGCGAGCGACTCCGCTGCGGCACGTGCACCCTCCAGGTCTCCGGCGTCGATGCGGTCGCGGAGCTCGTGCAGAGCCCACTGCGATCCGGCCTCGGCGCGCGCCGCGAACGCCCTGTCCTGCGGCCACACGACCACCGCGGCCCGCCGATACCACCGATCCAGCGTGTTGCCGTAGTTGCCCATGTAGCCCTCGTACTCGGACTGGTAGGGTGCCAGGCCCACGCTCGGGGTGGTGGCACACACCTCGTAGTCGGGGACGTGCAGCGAGATCGGCTCCCCGCCGGTGCCGTCCGGGCTGGTCCACCAGCCGAGGGTGATCTCGTCATCGATCAGCTCATTGAGCTGAAAGTCGTCGGAGCCCTCACTCGGGCTGCGGTAACCGTCGTCCTCGTCCTCGTAGTAGTCGTAGTCGTCCCACCGGTCGCTGTCGGATGGCAGGGCGTCCCAGGTCTCCTTCACCTCGGCGAGTGCCAGCACCGTCTCGCAACCGGCCTGCTCCGCCGCGGCGCGCACCAGCGCGGCCCGCTCCGCGTCGGCGCCCTTGAGCCGGCTCCAGTTCAGGCCCCGCTGGGTGTACTCGTGGTCGAGCAGGAAGACCAGCCGGTTCGGCAGGCCGAGGTCGCGGCTTCCGTATCGCGGGGTGGCCGGCGTGGTGAAGTGCTCGGTCAGGCAGTGCGTCAGCCCGATGGCGGGGCCGGCCTCCGGAGCCGGGATCTCGGTGCCGGAGAGCAGGTTGAACGTGAGCGTCACCCGGTACCCGGACCTGACAGGCGTGATCTGGTGACGACAGTCGGCGTAGAACGCGACGAAGGTAAGCTCCTCCTTTGACGCTCGGTAGGCGGTGCTCTCCCCAGCGTGGTCGATGACCAGTTCCCCACCGGTGTGCGCCGAAGGCAGTGACACCACCAGCGTGCCCACCATCGCGTCGTCCTTCTCCGAGTCCTGGTGGGGGAGGAAGAACTGCCCCTTGCCGTATACCA
>JBOHFX010000076.1:0-21670 GCA_050699875.1 Pseudonocardiaceae bacterium | reverse complement strand
CCTCTTCGCCGCCCGGGACCTGTCCGGGGTGGACTACGTCTACCTGTGGGCCGACGGCATCCACGTCAACATCCGCCTCCAGGAGCACAAGCTGTGCCTGCTGGTAATGATCGGCGTGCGCGCTGATGGCCGCAAGGAGCTCATCGCCCTGGCCGATGGCTACCGGGAGTCCACCGAGTCCTGGCCGATCTGCTGCGTGACTGCGCCCGGCGCGGGATGCGCGCCCCCGTCCTCGCCGCCGGGGACGGCGCGCTCGGGTTCTGGGGCGCGCTACGCGAGTTGTTCCCGCAGGCCAAAGAGCAGCGCTGTTGGTTCCACAAGATCGCCAACATTCTCGGGGCGCTGCCCAAGAGTGCCCACCCCGGGGCGAAGAAGGCCCTCGCCGAGATCTGGAACGCCGAGAGCAAACGCCACGCCCTCGACGCCGCCCGGGCGTTCGAGGCCGCCTATGGCGCCAAGTTCGGCAAGGCCACCGCGAAGATCACCGATGACCTCGAGGAGCTGCTTGGGTTCTACGACTACCCGGCCGAGCACTGGGTACACCTGCGCACGACCAACCCCATCAAATCTACTTTCGCGACGGTCAGGCATCGAACCAAGATCACTCGTGGTCCTGGCACACGAGCCGCCGGGCTGGCGATGGCGTTCAAGCTCATCGAGGCCGCGCAAGCCCGCTGGCGCGCGGTCAACGCCCCACACCTGGTCGCGCTCGTCCGTGCCGGCGCCGTGTTCGAGGCCGGCAAGCTCATCGAACGACCCGACGAACCCGCCCAACCCGAAGCCGCCTGAAAGATCTTCATCCACAGGTCTTGACAATTGCTCGCGGCCGGTGATTGATGGCTCAGCTGTGCGCAGGTGGACGGTTGTGTCGCCGCACCTGCTGTAAGACAATGGCTTACCATAAGTGGGTGAAGCTGTGGTGGACGAGGAAGACGCCGATTACATCCGCGGTCGATCGGCACGCTACCGCGGCGCAGTGAACCTTGAGCCGGAGTGGACCCAGGAGGTAATGGCCGATGAGCACCTGGTCGAGCTGTCCCCGTATCCGGCGTCGCGGGTCGGCGCGTCTGGGTTCATCGGCTGGTCGAGTTCGGCGGGACGGGTGCTGGTGGTGATCGCCTATCGAGACCTCGACGGCGAGTTGCACGGCATGAACGCGTGGCCAGCGAGCGGGCGAGACCTGATTTTCTATCAGAAAGCGGTAGCCAATGGCGAAGAAGCTTGACGAGCAGATCGAACGAGCCGCACGGGCGGATGCCCGCAGACTCGAGGCCGAGTCGGGGGCAACCGGCCCCTATCCGGCGGACACGACGATCACCCGCCCGAACCGCCCCAGCCGGATGTTCAACCTCCGACTGACCGACGAACAGTTCAGCGAGCTGCAGCGCCTGGCAGGCGAGCGTCACCTGCCCATGTCAACCATGGCACGCTCGTGGCTACTCGAACGCCTCGACCAGGAACGCCGCGCCAGCTGACACCTCTTCGAGGCGTTGACGGCCCGGGTCCGGGAGTTCATGATCTCGATCAAGTCGTGGCGGCGCTTGCTCACCGGGTCACGCCCGGCATAGACGAGCTGCTTACCGCCGACCGGAACTTCTACTCCTTCGACGCGTGGGGCCTGGCCGCGAATCCGGGGTGCCCGCCGCCGCGCGGCGATCATTCAGGCCGCCCGGTTGCAGCCGTTGTTCTCGTCATGGATCGGAAAATCCGTTCGTCGACGATGCGAGTCACGCCGGGCTGCCGACTGCTGGAATTCGGCTTCGTAACTAATCCGGCGCATCTGTATTTCAGTCGCGGGCGTTCCGGCACACGGATTTCGTGCACGACGCCTGCAACCAAGCAAGAATCAGGTGCCTTCTGCGACCGCTTATTTCAGTTTCACAGGGGTGACGAGGTCGAGCTGATCGATCAGGAACGAGTCCCGCATTGTCACCTCGACGTCGTACGGCGACGGAACTCATAGGGAACACACTGATGTTCTGAGTGACGATCAGGTCGGCGCGACCTCGGACCGCGGCTGCGAGCACATGCCGATCCTTGGGGTGGTTCGTCACGGACTTGATTAGGGAATGGTGCCCGGTGATCATCGCGCCGGGGAAACGATCGACCATTTGGCCGATGCGGTGGTCCACGCTGGACTTTGCGACGCCGTACCGCAGTAGGTGGTGCTGTCCACCGACCTAACCAATACTGAGGTGTGTCCGAGTTAATGAACCAGTCGGGCGATGAAATACCCGGCCAGAAACGGGTCGTGATTTATCGGTGTTCCTCAGTTGTGGTTTGACGGTGGTTGATCCGTGCTTCACGGGCCCGCGATGAGCCTCCGCACGGCGGGCTCGGCGGATACCTTCGCCGCGGCCGGTGTGCTCGTCGTCGGGAGTGGCATAGCGATGCCGGCGTGTGGGCGCTGTTGTAGTCGGTTTGGACGCGGCCGAGCTCGCCGGGTCGCGGATCTTTTCCAGGTGCGGCCTTTGACGTAGCCAAACAGGGTCTCGATCCAGGCCTGGTCCTCGGGGGTATGCGACGACCGAACTGCTGGGCGATGGCCCCCCGGCCACGAACTCCTGGGTTGGGACCGAAGGGCCAGCCGGCCAGCGCGTCGGGGCAACCTCCGAGCCACGCACCGCACCCTCGGCGTTGGCCCCGGACTCGAACACGTTGGTGAACATCTTGGCAAAGCTCGACGCTTTCCCGTGCCGCAGCCATCCTTTGTGAGGTTTGCTGCCGTCCTCTGCTGAACTGCGGGATTTCTCCTATTTACGTTCGGCCCGAAACATTTCCTCCCTACGGCACCCGTGTGTGCCAGCTCACGCGCACACCACAACCCTGATTGGAAGCAACAAATGACTGAGACGGATCGGATGCCCGGCTACTCCAGTGCCAGAGCAGGCTTCGGAGTCCCGCGCTTGGGTAGCTGTCTCAGGCCGTCAAATTATCTCAAAGTGAATCGACTCGTCGTCGTGGGTGCCGCCCTGGCGCTCGGGATGGGCGCAGCGGCCATTGCAAGCGCACCAGCCGCTGCGGCGGAACCCACGGGGCTGCGTGCCGATGCGACGTCCGTGCCATCCAAGGACGCTGTGCCGGGGATCGCACCACCGGACGCTCACAAGACCGCGGTCTACCTGGACAGCGCCGGCCGGGTAATTCCCACGGCCAAGAGCCCAGGCGCCGTCTCGGAAACAGCACTGATCGGCTGCACACCGGTCAGTGGGAGGGACAACCCACACCGGTCCTCCACCGGGGTGGCGGTGTCCGGTCACGGGTGGTGGAACAAGGGGAACTGCAGCAACAACCGTGCCAACGTGTACAACTGCCTCTACGAGTGGTACACGGACAACAGCTGGCGACAGAAGGCGTGTTCGCCGACCAAGGAACTCGCGCCCGGCGGCGGGAGCAGCAGCCGCACGGTGGCTCGCAGGGACTGTCACGACACCCTCCTGACGTCGTGGCGCAACCACGTGGACGTCGACGTGATCGGCGAGATCGACACCGGCGAGTGGCCTTATAACCAGGCCAACGTCAGCTGCCGGGTGTACTAGTGTATTAGGGGAAGGAACATCGCAGCTGCGAGGCAACCAGGGAAGGACCCAGCGTGCCGGAGCGCAGCGTCACAGCACAGCCGGGCATGGTGCCCGCATCCCGTCGGACCGCAGGCACCATGTTCGCTGCCCTGTACGGTGAGCTGGTTCCGCACCCCTGGCGCGGTCCCGAGTCAAAGCAGGACGCCTACTCGCTGTTCTACCAGCGGTCGCTCGCCATGGGCTGGCTCGACGACAGGGGGGCCGGGGACGGCTCGGAGGACCGTATGCTCCGCGCACCCGGGCTGTGGGGCATGAACGACGCCGGGTGGGACCACCCGCTCGCCGCTCCCGGAGCGGAACTGATCTCGTGGTTCCAGGTCGAGGCCAGCGCGGTGGCCGGTGACCGGCCGCTACCAGTGCAGCCGTTCCTGCGGTGCGCCGAGAACGCGACAGCGCGGGCCGGCACGCCGTACCTCTCTGCAGTACAGGTCCTCCTGCCGGTTCAGGGCCTCGACCCCTCGTCGCGCCCGTCGTACGCGCCCGTGCCGTCGATGCAAACGATCCATTGGTTCGCTGAGCGCGACCCGCGATCGAGGACACCGGTGGCAGCCAGCATCAACAGCGGCCGGGACCCATCGATCCCCGCTGTCGCACAGCAACTCACCGACCACCTCGTTCACCTGGACCAGGACGTGTTCGTTTGCAGATCCCACGACGTCGCCGGCCGGGACGCCGTCCTCCCTCCGCCGTTCGACGACAGTTTCTGGAACGGCCCGCCCCTGCACGGCGTGGTGCTGCGCGGAGAGCTCGCCGAGTGGTCGTGTGACGCGGTCGGGTGGCTGGCTGAGGTCGTCGCCGACTCCGCCGCCCAGCTCGGCGTCCGTTCGCCGCTGTTGCTCACCGTCACGCGAGCCCTCTCGACGGCCTGACCGGGACCACCGGTGCGGTGGACGATGCGGTGACTCGCGCGTCGCAGCGTATTACCTGCTAGAACCGGAGCCGGTGGTCGGACTCGAACCGACGACCTACCGCTTACAAGGCTCCCAATCTGTGCCGACTGTGGCTGCTACCAGCGACTTCAACGTCTACAGTGATCGTTCAGGTAGCCACAGCGGCACAGTTGGACGCGAGTTCGTGTCACAACTCGTGTCACGCCGACCTCCAGCTAGATCCGCTCGATCGCGGCACAGCTTGCATCGACATCGGCGTACGGGTGGAGGCAAAGATGATCGTCCTGGACTTTCGTTGCTGAGGCCCACATGAGGTCGATCAAGCCATGCTCGATGCGCGGAGTGCGGGCACGGGAATGCATAGGGCCGGCATGAGCGTCATACCAGCGCTTGATCAACAAGGGCGCCGAATGGACGGTAGCCAAGCGGAAGCTGACCAGAGAGCTCGACCAGCAACCGTAGGTTGGGGGGAGTGTCCTCACCGTTGACCTTGCTGACGCGTACTGCTGGTGTGCCCATCGACAAGACGTGCTGTACATAATCGGCTAACAGGTCAGGCACCCAACCGAGCACCTGATCATCGTCGGCGGTGACCAGGACGGCGAGCGCGTTGAATTCGTTGCCGGGCTCGGGGCGCAGGTGCAAGTGGTCGCCGGGCCGAAGTTGCCCGATCCTGGCCGCCGCGCCCTGCTGATGGCGCACACCGTGCACGAAGAACATCGCCTGGGTGGCTCCGTCGCTGAATACCTCCGGCTCGCGGAGCAGGAAGATCGAATCTCCCGCGCGGCTGCCACCGGACCTGCCAAGTACCGCCAGCGGCGAGGAGCTTTCGCCCAGACCGAGCGCGTCGAGGTACCGGTCGAAGTCAGGCCGGTCGTGATCCATGAGGCGTTGCCGGAACAGCGGGAAAAGCTGATCAGACTCGTACCGGCGCCGTAGATCATCGAAACCGAGGAAGGGCCGGAAGCCTTGCGTCTCCAGGGCTGCCCTGAGGTAACGGAAGCAGTAGCGGCCAGCACTGTGCTCTAGGATGCCGACCAGGGCGATCTTGCGAGTGTCCGGATTCTGCCAGGCGACCAGCAACCGGTGCGGATCGCTTACTAGGGGCTCGGGGCGAGCGGGGGCGAGACTGGCCGAGTTACTCATGAAGCAGCCTCCTCCGGTTGCTGATGAGCACGTGTACGGCGAACCTACGCGCAACCTCTGACATTACCGGCAACCGACTCACGAGCATCCTGAAGTGGTCTTCGTCGATCCTGCTCAGGCCGCTGAGCCAGTAGTCACGCGCCGCATCGCCAGCCTCACCGAGCGCCGTGTGCGCGTGTTCGACCAGCGTCGTCTTCCGGCGTCCTTCGAATCTATATGCGGTGCCTTTCCGGAGGAACGCATCCATCATGTTGGGGTCCTGGAAGTGCAACGCGCTGCTGGTCGCCCAGGTTGAAGCCCAGCGCACTGGCGTGGTCATAGGTGGGAGCCAGGTACTGGTCGTCGTTGCGCGGGCCGCGCAGAACCGCCCAGTTCTCGGAGTGGCGGTCTCGGTTGGCGATCAGGGCGTCCAGCACGAGATAGCCAGCGAAGACGGAAAAGGCATCGAACTCGGGCGGCCCCGAGAAGCCGGGTGGGGTCCGTACCCGCGCAGCACCTGCCGGATGTTGTCCGGCGTGTGCCCGCGCGCCGCCTTGTCCCTGGGATCGTGTTGAAAGTCCAGGAGCTGGTTCAACAACACCGCGCCCGGCTGCAGCTCCCAGCGTGCCGGAAGGATGTCGTGTGACAGACATCCACGCCGACCGTTCCGCTCGGCGAGATCGATGCGTGCCGCGGGTACACCGAGCGTCGTAGCCCACTCTGAAGCGAGCTTCTCGGGCCAGTCCTCGCCTCGCTCGGATCCGACGCGCACCCGGTTTGGCTTGAACAGCGCCCTCGTGTTCACGCCACGCACACCGAGCCACACCTTCTCATCTGTGCCACCAGGCTCCAGCGCAACAACCGGCCAGTCGGAGACATCCAGAACAGGGAACGGCTCGTCACCGGGGCAACCATCGGCCATGCCGCACAGTCTGGGCGGCGAGGCCCTTCACCGGCAGGCGGGTACGGACAATCTGGTAGGACCGCCCGGTCTCGATGGCCTTAGGGAGGAGACCGTGCTGGACCTGGCCGTCGTGGAACTCGATCTTCGAACCGGTCTTGGGCCGGGAGCACGAGCAGCGCGTCCGGCTGGAGCAACGCGGCCGTACGCACGCATTGCCACCGCAGCGAGACATCTACCAGTGGCTGCGCTGGGCACATTGTCCACACTGCGCGGACCCGGGCCGGCCTGCCGTCACCGCTGATCCAGGACGCCTACACCGCGTTGACCCCAACGTTCAGCTCGACCTCCTGTGAAGGGCCAAGACGAAGACTGTTCTGACGGGTCTGGGTGCCGACAGCTGACGAGTCGCCGAGCAGGAGCTGATGCCGGTTGAGTTCCTGGAGCGCTAACGCCGCGGTGGTTCATCCTCCGCGGCTCCCGAAAATCGGGCAGAGCGTTATAGCACTTCCTGGAGCCGGTGGTCGGACTCGAACCGACGACCTACCGCTTACAAGACGCCTTCTCCGCGTCGACCATGGCCGCTACCAGTGACTTCAATGGGTACAGTGATCGTCTGGGTCGCTACAGCTGCTCCACTGCACGTGAGTTCGCGTCATACGTCGTGTCATGCCGGCCGCGTTGGCACGGTGATCTTAAGATAGGACCGCTCGATCGCCACGGCGTATTGTGCGGCACCGCGTGGTTATGCACTTGGCCCGTGCGTGGCGTTTTCGCGCTACGTTGCGGGCATGGTCAAACGCGAGCGACCACCGGAGATCTTGTCTTTTGACCTGCTGCGTAGGCGCCAGTAAAACGGACGTGCGGCGCCGTCTCAGGACTTGCGCGTACCATCAGCCCCACCACTGCACGAGCAACAGGTGGACCTCCTGCTGCTCCTCAAGGATCAGGTAAACCACCTGCCCTGCCTGGCCGACACCGAAGTTCCAACGCCGGACTGCACCCTCGGGGTTGTCCTCGTGCTGCGGTCGACCGTCCACGGCGTCAGCTGGAGCACTTCCAGAACTTCCGCGCAGGCGTTCAAGGCATCAGCCGGTAGCGCAGCAACCTGCGTAATGGTGGCCGGGTCCGGAACGATCCGGTACACCTACCGGACTTGCCGCTGGCGGATCAACGCCTGCATCTCTTCGAACGGCACGGCATCGGGGTTGCCACCCGCATGTAATATCTGCTCGGCCTTGCTCAGCATCCGGTAGTACGAGCCAGGGTCGCGCATCTCCCCGTATGCGGTGTGCCGCCATTTGTTCAGCAACTCGTGCAGATCAGCGAGATCCTTGGATTGCTTCACGCGGTCGAGCACGATTTCCCACTCGCGATCGAACTCGGCGGCGAGCGTCGGCGTCAAGCATGCGCGGATGGCCTGGGGGTCCGCTGGTGGCGGGACCGGCGTGGGATCTGTGACCGTTGCGACAGACGCCATGTCGAACACGATAACCTCCAGCTCCACGAAAGCGACGCCGACCGCGCCGGGGTACTCACTGAGCCGGTGTGATGGGGTGATTGGCCCGGATCGGGTCGCCCGGGCCGTATGCTGCTTTGACTTCGCGTAGCCGCTGATAGGTCTGCACGCCGGACAACGTGTGCCCCGCCTTGGGAACGTTCGGCCAAGCTCAGGTACGGCCCCCTGCACTCCACGGTGTCATCGCGGTGTGCAGGGCGTCGACCGAGCTCCGGACAGCCGCCGCGGTCACGTCGTTGGGCGTGATACCGACGCCGAATACCTCGACCGTTAGCGTCCAACGCTGAACCGCTCCGTGCGCCACGCCACCTGGCGTGAGCGCTCCGCCAAGCTGGCGCAGCTCGGCCGAGATCAGCGCTTAGCCGCAACCGGGTCCGACCGCCGCCAAGAAGGCGTCGATCCCCGCCCCCGGTAGCACGCTGGCCAGTATCCCGTCACCGAATGCTGGCACTGGTCCGTCCGGGTCCGTGTGCAGGGCGCCAAGCTCAGGTATAGGGGGGTCGGGCAGAAGCTGTCCATCGCGGTCCGCGCCTGTTGCTCGGCAGTCGACGATGGTGTGCTAACCGCAGCGCGGGAGCTGGGCGTGTCCACCATCGCCTACTCCCCGCTGGGTCGTGGATTCCTCACTGGCAAGGTTCGCAACTTCGACGCGCTCGCCGACGATGACTTCCGGCGCACCAACCCACGCTTTGCGGACGGCAACCTGACGGCGAACCTGCCGCTGCTTGAGCCGGTCGAGCGGCTGGCAGGCAAGCTGCAGTTAGCCCTGGAGCAGTGCGCTGGCGTGGGTCTTGACCCAGGGTGACGGCGTGATCCCAATCCCAGGCACAAAACGCCTGGAATACCTGGCAGATAACATCGCTGCGGCCGTGCTGCGCCTGGATTCCGAGGACGTGGCCGAGCTGACTGAAGCGTTCCGCGCCGACACAGTGGTCGGCAGCCGATACCCCGCCGCAACTATGCCGATCACCCGTTGAGACATCCGCATCTGAGCGAAAGGCACCCCATGTGACCGAGGCACTTGATCAGCACAGCATTGTGCCGATCCCGCAGAGCCGACAAGGGCAACCCGAGCGCGAACGTCGCGGCACAGAAATCATGACTACCCTCGGTATCGACCCAACGCGCTGGTCGAGGCGTTGGCTCCGATCGACAAACGCTTTCCGCACGCCATCATCGAATACGTATTCGGCGAGTTCGTCAGCAGGCCTGAGTTGGACCTGCGCAGTAGGCAGCTAGCCACGGTTGCAGTGCTCACCGCGATTGGTGGATGTGAGCCGCAGCTGGAGACGCACATCCGCGCGACCATGCGCGCGGATGCGAGCCAGAAAGAGATCATCGCCCTGATCATCCACGTGACACCGTACGCGGGCGTGCCGCATGTGATCAACGGGCTCAACGTGCCAAGCGGGTGTTGCTGGAGTCGGCCGCTAGTACGTAGACCCGTCTTACCCGGACAGGTCCGCCTTGTCCTGGCGTAATGCATATACCCGCTTGGTTGACCGCGGACCGCTTCCAGTTTGCGGCTAGCCGCCAGCCCCCCGGCTGCTCGCGCGCGTCGCAGAAGCTGAACCTCGGTGAACGCCTCCACCGACACGATGGCCGGGTGCGCTGGCTGGCGGGATCGCACCACCCGCTCTGGGCCGGCTCGCCTGAACCGCATCACATGACCGGCCGCCACGTCGTCCGGATCAAGCAACGTCTCGTGCTTGGCCCAGCGGCCGAAGAACGCATAGCCGGGTGTAACGGGGGTTTCCATGCGATGCCGCAGGTCAGCGACATCGTACTCACTGTGGCTCCTGACCCGGCGTCCACACGCTGCCGGATAGCGGTACGAACATGCAGCCCAAACGGTCATCTTCGAGGGCTGTCCCAGCCATGCTGGTTCGAAAGGTCAGCGCCAGGCCGACGGGCGTAGCAGGCGTAGCCCGTTGAGCGCGACGAGGACCGTCGAGCCCTCGTGACCGGCGACGGCGAGGGGGAGCGGAAGAGTTCCGGTGAGGTCCCATGCGACGAGCACGCCGATGGCGGTGGCGGCGAGGGCGAGGTTTTGGATCACCAGGCGCCGCGCCCGTCGAGACAGCTCGACCACGGCGGGTACGGCGTCGAGCTCGTCGCGGACCAGTACGGCGTCGGCGGTCTGGAGGGTGAGGTCAGAGCCGACACCGCCCATCGCGACACCGAGTTCGGCGGTGGCCAGTGAGGGTGCGTCGTTGACGCCGTCGCCGATGACCAGGACGCGGTCGCCGGCGGCTTGGAGTTCGGCGACGATGGCGGCTTTGTCTGCGGGGAGTAGTCCGGCTCGTACGTCGGTGATGCCCACCTCGATGGCTACTCGGTCGGCGGCGGCTGGGTTGTCACCGGTGAGCAAGATCGGCGGCTTTCCAGTGAGCGCGGCGAGCCGGGCCACCGCCGCTCGCGCGCCGGGGCGTACCCAGTCGGTCAGCCCGAGGACCCCGGCGGCAGCCCCATCCACAGTAACGAGGACCGCCGTGCAGCCGTCGGCCTGCAGTTCCTGCACGATCGCGGCTGCGGCTGGCTCGATCTCGCCATGACTGGGGCTGGAGACGGCGACGCGGCACTGGCCAACCACGGCCGTCACGCCACGGCCCGGCTCGGCGTGGAAATCCTCGACGGCGGGCACGGTGATCCCGGACTGCGCTGCGTGCGCGACGACCGTGCGGGCCAGCGGGTGTTCGCTGGGCGTTTCGGCGGCCGCGGCCAGCGCGAGCAGCGCGTCGGCGTCCTGACCGGGTACCGGGCAGACGGCAACCAGGCGAGGGGTGCCCTCGGTCAGCGTGCCCGTCTTATCCAGGACGGCGCGGGTGGCGGTGCCCAGCCGCTCCATCACGACGGCGGACTTGACCAGCACCCGATGCCGGCCGGCGGTGGCAATCGCGGCCAGCAGCGGCGGCATGGTGGCCAGGACCAGGGCACACGGCGAAGCAACGATCATGAACGTCATCGCGCGCAGCAGCGTCGGCTGCAGTGCCGAGCCGAACGCCAGCGGCACGGCGAACAGAGCAAGGGTCGCCACCACCACGCCGACGGAGTAGCGCTGCTCAACCCGTTCGATGAACAGTTGGGTCGGTGCCTTGGTGGCGCTGGCTTGCTGGACCATCGCGGCGATCCGGGCGATGACGCTGTCGGCGGCCGGGCGCTCGACTCGAACTCGCAGCGCACCGGTGCCGTTGACGGTGCCAGCGAACACCTCGTCGCCGGGTCCGGCGGGGACAGGTAGGGATTCGCCGGTGACGCTGGACTGGTCGATCTCGCTGCGCCCGGCGACTACCTGCCCGTCGGCACCGATCAACTCTCCCGGGCGTACGGCGATGAGGTCACCGACGCCGAGGTCGGCGACCGGCACTGGCTCTTCGGTGCCATCGGGACACAGCCGATTGGCCCGCTCCGGGGCCACGTCGAGTAGGCTGCGCACCGAGTCCGCGGTGCGCTGGGTGGCCAGCGCCTCCAGCGCGCCCGAGGTGGCGAAGATGACGATGAGCAGCGCCCCCTCGAACACCTGCCCGATCGCCGCGGCGCCCAGGGCGGCGACGACCATGAGCAGGTCCACATCCAGCGACCGCTCGCGCAGCGCCCGCAGCCCGGCCAGCGCCGGCTCCCAGCCTCCGGCGGCATAGCACGCGGCGTAAAGGACCGCTGACGCCCAGTCCGGCCCCCTTGCGAACTGCAGCACGCTCGCCGCTGCGAACAGAACAGTGGCCGCGGTTGCCCACCGCACTTCGGGCAGGGCCCACCCCGGGGTCCGCCGCCGGCGACTGGCCAAGGTGCGCTCATCCCGCCCCGAGATGACCGTCATTGTCATGAAAGCACATTAGCTGCGTAGTAACGAATGAATCTAGTCATGCAGGCATTCAGTATCCGGGTATCCTTAGGCCGTGCACGAGACCGTGCCTGGGTTCCGGATGCCAGACGAGGCGCAGGTGCAACGCGCCGCCGAGACGTTCCGGCTGCTTGTCGACCCCACCCGCATGCGCATCCTGTGGGCCCTGCTACAAGGTGAATCGTCAGTCACCTGCCTGGCCGACATCGTCGGGGCGGCGCCAACGACAGTGAGCCAGCACCTGGCGAAACTACGACTAGCCGGCGTCGTCCACGGGCGCCGAGAAGGCACCTACATCTACTACGAAGTCGCCGCCGACGAGCACCTGCGCCCGCTGCTCACCGCCGCCCTCTTCGGCCGCGAGACACAGCCCACGGACTGATCCGGCTAGCCGGCAGTAGCCACGTGCATGTCCGCTAGTCGCTTCCACGTCGTGGTCACGTAGGCAATCACGTGCAAGCTGGGAGCTGGTTATGGCGGGCGCCGTGAACGCGACGCCACCGATCTGTATACGGCCTGATCACGTCAGTGGCGTCGAGTTCACGGCGCAAATCAGCAACAGCGTCTCCGCAGGTGACGGCAAGGAATGGACGATCGCGTGACGGCGGTCCGCGAAGGGCGTTGCGTCCTGCTGGAGAGTCCCGACCCCGGTGGCCTGTCCCATCTTGGGGTCTCCCCATTTCCTGGTATAGCTGTATAGCTCACGAGTTAAATCCGGCTAGAGCGGCTGGTCCGTGCGACGAGGACATGGTCGGTGCCGGATTGCCAGACCGGGCCGATCGAGGTGAAGCCGGCAGCCCGCAACATTGCGACGTGCTGGTCCACGGATAGCCGATTGCCATAGCCGTGACGTAGCCCCCGCTCGACCCGCCGTGCTTGGAGCTGGGCCAGCGCGGGTTCGGCGGCGACCGCTTCCCACCAGGTGCTCCAATCCTCGTTGTCAGTCACCCCGGCGCGCTCGGCGCGACCCTTCTCGACGGCTTCGGCAAGCTCGGCGAGCACCTGGTCGGCCAGCCTCAGATGATCACCGTTGATCAGGACCCCACCGGGACGCAGCAGGCCGGCCAGGTCGGCGTAGAGCGTGGCCAGCTGCTGCGGCGGCACCCAGTGCAGAGCGGTGGTGGAGACCGCCGCGTCGATCATCCGCACCGGGCTCAGCGCACGCGTCCAGCCCGCTGCGGTGACGTCCGCGTCGATGAAGTCGACCCGGTATCCGTAGCGGGCTCGGCCCAGCGCCAGCAGCAGTGGATCGATGTCCACGCCTAATATCAGGGCGTGCGGCAGCCGGTGGGCGAGCCGGCTGGCCAGTGATCCTGGCCCGCAGCCGACGTCGAGCAGAACTGGCGCTGGCGCGTCGCCGATCGTGCGGGCGACGACGTCGCCGATGACCGCGAATCGCTCCTCGCGGTCAGCGATGTAGCGGGTTTGCTGGGCGTCCCAGCGCGCGATCCAGGTGGCGGCCACCTCGTGCGCGACCTCCGCCGCGAAGTCGGCATCCGCCCCACTGGCCGCCCGTTCGGTCATAGTCAAGGTAACCATGGTTGCCGGCGAGCTGTTCGAGCCGATCTCTGACCGCGATCGGCCTGCGGGCTTGGCGGCCATCGTCCGGCTAACCAAGTGCGACCCTAATAAGCTCCTCACCTCTGACGGTCCCTGCACAGTTGTTGCCTTGGACCGCATCGCCAATTCCGGCAACCTGGGTACCATCATCCGTACGGTGGAGGGATTCACGACGTTGACGTCCGCATCAACGGGGCGACCTTGCCCGCCACCTCGGCGCGGCAGGATGCGTTGAGCTTGGCGAACACCCTCGACAAGTAGGTCTCGACGGTACGCGGGCTCAACGACAGAGCCCGCGCGATCTCCCGGTTGGTGCGGCCTTGCATCACTAACTCGGCGACCTGGATCTCTCGGTGGCTCAGCAGGCTGAGTCCGGACGCGGGCTCGACCATCGAGGCGCCCACTAGCGCAGGGCCGAGGGCAAGCACCTCGTCGCGGGCCCGACGCGCCCCGCAGAGGTCGAACAGCGAGGCCGCCCGCTCGAACTCAAGGTTGGCCTGCTCGTCCTGCCCTGCCGCGGCCAGGGCACGGCCTGCGACAGCGCGGGCGCGAGCACGCTCGATACGCCGACCGGCCCGACTCAAGGCGTCGGCCGCTAATTGGGCAGTTGTCGCGGCGGCGGCGGGTTCCCCGGGCAGCAGTGCCTGCGCGTAGGCCAAGTGCGCGAAGCCGATGCCGCCGGTCAACCCACTCTTCTCGACTGCTGCGCTGGCGTGTTCGGCCCAGAACATCGCGTCCTGGGCGCTTCCCTCGGTCAAGCTTGCGCGCACGAGCAGCTCGTAGATTTCCGGCCGGATGACGGCAGGTGCGGCATATAACCGCGGACCCTCACCGATCTGAAGCAGCAGATCGATGCACCGCTGCGGGTGTCCATCGAGCAGGTCGGCCTCGGCAAACATTAAGCGGGGGTCGTTCCAAGTCAATGGGCGGCCAGGTGCAGCGACTCGGCGGGCCTTGCCCACGGCGCTCAGTGCGTTCTCGCGGTCGCCGGCGAGCAGCGCGGCGCGCGCCTGCGCGGCATAAGCGAACTCCTGAAGTAGGTCGTACTCGAGGGTTGTCGAATGCTCAACGGCGGCCGCAGCATGGGTGACGGCCTCGGCGAGCCGGCCAAGGCAGCAGTGCGCTGCGGAGAGTCCGACAAGCGCGTGGGTGGCCCAGAGGTCGTCCTTGGTTATGCGCACGAGCGGCAACGCGCGGGTGAAGTGGACCAGCGCGTCCCGGTAGCGCTCCACCATGGCGGTGCCGAACCCGAGCCAGACGGAGCTCTGCATGCGGTCGGTCAACGATTCGTCACTCACTGGCGTATCGAGCAGCTTGGTAGCGCGGGCCAATGCGCGTGTTGCGGAGTTCAGGTCGCCACGCACCTCGGCGTCCACGGCAAACACGGCGAGCGCGTGGGCCTGCAGCGCTGCCCCGTGGAGCGTAGCCGCGTCGACCGCCTCTTGTGCCCATGCCGGGTCCCGAGCGCCACTCTGCAGCCCCACGGATGCGAGCGTGACCTTGAGCGCGGCGACGTCTGCGCCCCACGGGTCAGGCATCTCGGTGAGCTGAGTGATCAGCATCGAGCATGCCTCGTGGTGACGGCCGATCATCATGTCGAGCTGTGCCTGCCATCGGGCGGCCTCGATGCGGGCGGATGATGCCGCAGGCCGCGAAAGGCTCGCTACGTCGCGGAACGCCGCACGGCTAAGATCGAGATGCCCCGCCCGGGCCAGGGTCTTGCCCACGGCGAGGAGCAAATCCTCCCACAACCCCGCGTCATCAGGCGTGTCCACCAGAAGCTGTCGGACTACGCCCAGCCAATACGCCGTCCGCCGGGAGCCGGCGGGTACGCTGCTTTCAGCCACTGACTCCGTGGGAACCCCGCTCACGAACGGCACTGCCGGGACGGCTGACACGAAACTTCGGTGGACGGGCTCACCTGCCGATGGCACTCGGTGGGCGGAAACAGTGTCACGGCGAGAACCGTTCATTAGTCAGGTAAGCCTAACCACACTACCAGGGCGTGCTGCATCGGCCTCGCTTTCTTAATCAATATGCCTGCGATGGGCAGGCGCTGATGCTGCTCTGCCAGAGAGCGGTTGCCGCCTGAGACGAGACCGTCAAGCCCTACCAGCCTCCCGCCACCGCCGGGCTCTTGCGGCGACGGCGCTGACCCCGCACTGGTGCAGTTCGCATCGTGGGCGACACAG
Source organism: Pseudonocardiaceae bacterium (assembly GCA_050699875.1). Classification (GTDB taxonomy): domain Bacteria; phylum Actinomycetota; class Actinomycetes; order Mycobacteriales; family Pseudonocardiaceae. Next base: position 6,061 of record JBOHFX010000076.1, on the reverse strand, counting down.
CGGCCACAGTGCTAGTCCGGTCTTTACCGGACTATTGGCGCAGCACTGGACTTGTTAGGCAGGAAGCGTTCCAGCACCAGGAGAGACACTGTGGGTAGTGAAACGGAGATCGTCGACGTCGTGGGCGTGGGGTTCGGCCCGTCGAATCTAGCTTTGGCCATCGCCGCACAAGTCGACCACGGCACCGAGGTCATCGGGATCGACCCGGCGGACGGCGGCGGCGAGTGCCTCGAGGTGGTCACGTTCCGGCCGGGCTCGGGCACCGCGCGGCTGCGGGCCCGCAACGTCGTGCTGGGCACCGGGCTGCGCCCATACCTGCCAGAAGGCGTCAGTACGGGCCCCCGAATCCGGCACAGCAGCGACCTGCTGCCCAAGGCCGCCACCCTTGCCTCGCACCAGCGGCTGACCGTGGTCGGCACCGGGCAAAGCGCCGCCGAGTCACGATCAGCAGGTGTAAGCAGCGATGGACTCATGACGTTGGCGGGCAGGCGCACTGGCCTCTTAGCTGCCAGCGCCTATACCTGGGGAGGCTATCTGAATGTCAGTTGCTCTGAGCGATGACGTGCACGCCGTCGTACGGGAGCTCAGTACCGAAGCGCGAGAGATGCTGCATCAACTCGGCGTGACAATTGCGGCAGCATTCGGCGGGCCGTCCCATCCTCGATTCAGGCGCACCATCGCGTCAATGGCGGCAAGTATCGATGGCGAGTTGCGGGAATTGGTGCGTCCACCCCCAGATGATAGCGGCATCTGCGTGTTGCGCGGAGTCGCCATTGAGCAGCAGGCGCTCGGTCAGACGCCTCCAATCTGGGCTGCGGTCGACAAAACGGCCGGACTGCCACTGGATATCCAGATGATGCTGCTCGCTGCGATGATTGGCCGCCCATTCGGATGGCACGGTCAGCAAGAAGGACGATTTGTAAACAACGTCGTCCCGGCCCGCGGCTATGAGAACGTGCAGACAGGAGCGAGCAGCTCAGTGTCGCTCAGTCCTCACACTGAGGATGCATTCCACCCACATCGGGCACACGTGTTCCTGCTCGGCTGCGTGCGAAACCCGGACCGAGTGGCGACAACCATCTCTTCGGTTCGACATGTAGATACTACCGATGCAGATCGTGAGATCCTTCTGCGTGCATCGGTACCCATTATCCCAGACCTTACCTATGGCGCCTTCACGCAACAGTCGGCGCGCCCGGTGCCGACGCTATGGAAGCGTGACGACGGGCTGTGTCTCCGTTATGACCCCGACTATACGCCTTTGACCGACGCGGTTCCGGAGTTCCGTTCCGCATACCAGCGGCTTGGCGCGGAATTGAAGCGGGTCGGTCGCGCCGTAGTCCTTGAGCCAGGCGACGTGGCTATCATCGACAACGATATAGCTGTGCACGGCCGTGTCCCATTCAAGGCGCGATTCGACGGAACAGACCGGTGGCTCAAACGGATAAATGTAGCGATTCCTGGGCGTCACCGCCCGTCGACGGAGCGTTCAGAGAGTGGATACGGACAACGGATTGAGTACCTATTTCCGGAGCCGTCATGAGTAATCCTCCATTGCGTGTACTTTCGAGATCCGATCTGGCGGATATCTTTCTTGCACCTCGGGAAGTCATTGACTCGGTCCGCGGAGCCTACCTCGCACTGGTCGATAGAGCATCTCGAAATCCGGCCAAGCTGGCGGTGCCTGTGCCGGAGCAGCACTCGATTTCTTACTCGATGCTCGGATACTGTGGCGTGAGCCAGGTCGTGGCATTCAAGACCTCCTATAAGCAAGAGACGAAATCGAGTAGAAAGTACTACACAACCATCACGATGTATGACGACGCTACCGGCCTGCCAGTCGCTCTGATGGATTGCGCGAAAATCGGGGCAATGCGAACGCCTGCAGCCACGGCGCTGCTTGTCGAGAGCACTGTGTCACCGACTGCACGAACCGCACTGCTGATCGGCACCGGGACTCAGGGCCGTCAAGCCTTCCCATATCTTCTAGAGTCGGTCCCCTCCTTGGAGCGGCTGCTTCTGTATGGGACGCATCAGAACGGGATCGAGGCGGTTTTCGAGGTGCTACGTCAGCATCAACCCGACCGAACAATCGAGCTGGTGACCGACGTTGGCAAAGCAGTCGGCGAAGCAGACGTTATCGTGGCCGCGTCCGGCCCGGCCACAGCTGTAAAAGTGCGGACCAGCGTGCTGCGGCCGGGCGCCGTGCTTGTCGATGTCGGGTACGGAGTCGCAGATTCTGCCCTGTCGGAGGCCGACTACGCGGTTGCTACCAGTGCAAGCCAGTTAGCGGTCACTGGGCGATATCTCGCGGATCCGGCTGGAACACTGCGGCATGTAGATGCCGAACTACCGGAGATCCTCGTTGGCCGAGCTCGCGGGCGGCGGACTCCGCAGGACCGGGTCTTCGCATACAACAGTGGAATGGTCGTGACCGACATTGCAGTCGGTCACATACTAGCGAGGCGGGCGATCGAAGCCGGACGCGGTTCGGACGTGTCGCTGTGGACCTGACTGAAACTACTACTATCCGGTTGCCTGCGATCGAGCTGGCCTGGGTTGATCGGCTTCGACGCGATCCGCGCCTGCTTGCCGATATGACGGAAGCGGTGCGTGGCCCGTTCCATGTAATCTATCCAACTCAATTCGGGGTGAACCTTGCCGCCTTCCGCAATGTGATGGCTACGGCGGGGGTCGCAGGCACCGTGTACTTCGGCAAAAAGGCCAACAAGTCAGCATCTTGGCCCCGACAATGTGCCGAGGCCTACTGCGGCGTCGATGTTGCGAGCGTGCCCGAGTTGGTGCATTCGCTTGCGCAGGGAGTTCGTGGCAAAGACCTGGTCGTCACCGGCCCGGCGAAGAACGACGAGTTGCTGCGGCTGGCAATACGCCATGGCAGCCTGATCGCAGTCGACGCGCTCGATGAGCTCGACCGAATCATCATGCTGGCCAAGCCCCGCTGGCTGGCGCGGATCCTCTTGCGCGTACTGCCAGCAGCCAATCCGACCAGCCGCTTTGGGCTGACAGAAGCAGAGTCTGAGCATGCTCTCGCGCGTTGCATTTCCGAAAGTCACAACACACGGTTGGAGGGTTTCTCGTTCCATTTGAGCGGTTACGACGTCGCGCCGCGGGTATGGCAGGCCTCAGAATTGATCGACCGTTGTATTGCAGCTAGAGATATGGGGTTGCCGGCCGAGGCAGTGTCAATTGGCGGCGGGTTTGCGGTGAACTACCTCAGTGAAGCCTCCTGGCTGGAATTTAATCGGGAGTATCGAGATTCGTGGTTCCATGCGCAGCGAACCTTTCGAGAATTCTATCCGTATCATCAAGAACCGGTCGGCGCCGATATGCTCGCCGCTGTGCTTTCCGGGTCTGTGACCTCGGCACATGTGGATCTGGCTGACAAACTCGCTAAGACCGGCACTCGTCTACTGATAGAGCCTGGTCGGTCTCTGCTCGACGGCTGCGGCTTCACCGTTTTTCCGGTGCTTGGATTCAAGAATCGCAGCGGCTACGGGATCGTCACCGTCGCGAGACTGAGCATGAGTCTGTCCGAACAGTGGTTCGTCAGTGAGTATCTCCCCGACCCGATTCTGTGGCCCGACACGGGTACGAGTGAGCCAACCAGCGCGTGTGTCGGTGGATCCAGTTGTCTTGAGGTCGACATGCTGACGTGGCGTAAGATCCGGTTCGACCGCGTTCCGCAGGTCGGCGATCTACTTATATACCCGAATACTGCAGGTTACCAGATGGATTCCAACGAATCGGAGTTCCATCAGTTACCGCTACCTCCGAAGATCGTCATCTCGGCCGATCAGGATGGTCTGAGATGGCTGCCGGAACCGGGGCATCTTCCGCGGGAGGGGTAGTGACAGTAGCCGACGGAGGTCAACCGATTACTATCGTCACCCGAGTATCTGATCTAATCGGCCGTACGCCACTGTTCGAGTTGTGTCGCACCGCGACTGGCACTCGACTACTGCTCAAACTCGAGCAGTTCAACCCCACCAATTCAGCAAAAACCCGAATGGCGCGACAAATGGTGCTCGACGCTGAGCGCGACGGGCGACTGCCGCCCGGCGGACACATCATTGAATCCACGTCGGGAAACACAGGCCTGGGGCTCGCATTGATGGCTATCGAACGTGGCTACCGGTTCACTGCGGTCGTGGACAACCACGCCAGCAAAGATAAACTCCGGGCAATGGCGGCGATGGGAGCGCAGCTGGTCTACGTCGCCGACGCGGGTGATGATGCGCCCAGCGCCACCGCACGTGAAGAGCATGCAGCCGCGCTGGCCGCAGCCGAGGATGGCGCGTACTACTTCGACCAACACAACAACCCTAGCAATCCGGCCGCGTACAGTGCCCTCGCCGACGAACTCCGCGCCGACCTCGATTGTGAAATCGATTATCTGATTAGCTCGGTCGGCACCGGTGGCTCGCTGTTCGGAACCGCAAGGGCGCTGCGGCGGCGTGGCTCGCGCGTCCGTGTCATCGGAGTAGAGCCGGTCGGCTCCATAGTCTTCGGCGGACCTGGCGGCCCTTACTGGCAGTCGGGCACCGGCACTCCGCCCGGTGCCGTCATCGGTTCCACGATCGACTACTGCCTCCTCGACGCAGGTGTAAAGGTCTCGGACGTGCACGCCTTCGCCACCGCCAGGGTGATCGCGCGTCGGAAAGGCCTGATGATCGGCGGCTCGGCTGGCGGCGCTGTGTACGCCGCACTGACCCGCCTCAGCGAGCTCCCACCTGGCAGCACGGTAGTGACGATCTCTTGTGACAGTGGTGAGAAGTACCTTGACACCGTGTCGAACGACGACTGGATGAGCGGTAAGGGTCTTCTCAGCTTTGAGACCGAAGGCGAAGTCGGACGATTGCTCGACGATCACACCTCGCTGGCGCACTCCACATGACCGTGTTTCGGGACACTCGCCAGCTGATCGCGTTGGCGGCACCAATTGCCGGAATACAGCTGGCTCAGGTAGCACTCACTACGACCGACCTCGCGATGATGGGCCTGCTCAGCGTGCAGGCAATTGCCGCTGGTGGTCTAGCGATCACGTTGTACAACCAGATCCGGACCATGTGCGTCGGCGTGGTCACCGGCGTGGGGAACCTCGTGGCTGGTGCTGTCGGCAGAGGCGAGACGCGATCAGGCACGGACCGGCTCGAGGAACGCGCGCAGGCCGAGGTGGGCCAGATTGTGCGCTCTGCGTTTTTCGTCGCCACTCTGGTCGGCGTGGCCGGCGGGGTCGCACTGACCACGCTGAGCTACGCGCTGGCATTATTTGGCCAAGATCCGCAGGTGCTCAAGTTGGCTCAGCCTACTATGGTGGCGCTGGCCTTCGGCCTGATCCCAATGACGTGGTTGAACGTGCTACGCCAGTTCGCAGTGGGAATGCGCAGGCCTGGGTCGCTGCTGTGGGTGACGATTGGTTCAATTGGGATCAACGCCGCCCTCAACGGCGCGTTCATCTATGGCTGGCTGGGACTTCCGGTACTGGGCTTGACTGGTATTGGACTCGCCACTTCCATTGTCAATCTGCTCACCTTCCTCGCATTCCTGGCGATCGTGCGCCGCGATGAGCAGCTCGCACCACTGCTGTCGTTACGTGGCTGGCGTGCCGAGACGCGTACCGTTCGCGAGATTCTTCGACTCGGCGTGCCGATCAGCATGACCTACGGTTCGGAGGCAGCCATCTTCTCCGTCGCCGCTCTCATCATGGGAAGTTTCGGACCGGTCGTACTTGCCGCCCATAACGTCGTCATCCAGTTAACCTATATCGTTTTCCAAGTGGCTATCGGGCTCTCGCACGGGTCGTCCATCCTGGTCAGCCGTGTCATCGGACAGGGCAGGCCGAACCAGGCTCACCATATCGCGCAGACCGCGCTCGCGCTCGGTGCTGCAGTTATGGCCACCGTGGGTCTACTGTACTTGATCGCGCCTCGATTGGTGCTGTTGCCGTTTCTAGATTCTGATGAAGCTGCGGTCGTCTTGCCGGTCGCGCAAGCATTGCTTCTTATAGCGGTTGTTCAGCAGTTCATGGACTGCGCTCAGA
>JBOHFX010000075.1:0-19622 GCA_050699875.1 Pseudonocardiaceae bacterium | reverse complement strand
TGCGCCTTGCCTTGCAGCAGCCCGGCACAGTCGAAAGCCGTGCGCCCTTCGGGGCTGGATGCCGTAGAGCTGCCAGACCGGGCACCGGGGCGAGCACGGGGTCTTGAGCAGCTCGGCGTGGAGCTTGTCGACGTGTGCCCGCTTGGCGTCCGACGCGGTGTCGTCGAGGCCGATGGTCTCGGTGATCGACTTGGTGAGGTACTTGGTCAGCTAGCCGATGTGCCGCCCGGCCTCCGGGGTGCCGCCGAGGATGCCCTTGGAGTGGACCTGTTCGCCGAACCGGATCACGTGCGCTGGTTCGGTCAGCTCCCGGCACGCGTCGTCGAAGTGGGTCAGCGGGTCGCGGGTGTCGGGGTCGACGAAGCCCTTGGCCCGGTCGTCCCACACCGGCAGCCGCCCGTTGCCGTAGACCAGCTCGTCATGGTTCGGCCACCACACGGGCGTGATCGGTGGCGGCCGTGACCTGCCGGATGATCTCGTGCGAAATCGAACCACGCAGGCCGTAATGCGCATGTGGCGCCCCGCGTTTCTGCGGTTCGACCGAGCCGAAGTGCTGTACGTCCCAGCCGACGCAGCGGCGCAGGTTCTTCATCCACCGGCCCAGCAGCTTGGGAAAGTGGATGGCGTCGCGAGCGGCCCGGCGGTAGTCGTAGCAGTCCGGGTCCAGTGCCGCCCCGTCGGTCTTGTTCACGGGGCCGTAGCTGGGCAGGGTCAGTGTGACGAACTGAGACGGCCGGTACTTGCCCGCGAACAGCCGACCCGATCGTCCGCCCGTCGACCGGCTTACGGGGCAGGTCAGGCAGGTTCTGACGCCGCCGGGTGGAGCGCCGTTTGGAAACGGCCGGCGCCGGGTCCAGGGGCACCAGGCGGCCTTTGACGCCGGCGGCCCGGATCTCGTCGTCCAGGACGCGCACGGACTCGCGGATCTGCTCGCACGCGTCCTCGTACCCGGTGGCCTTGCACTCGGTGTTAGGCGGCGACCAGGTCGGCCGGTAGGTCATCAGGTCCTTCTCCTGCTCGGTCGGCTCCCGCGCGGGCAGCACGGGTTCCTCGTCGAGGTGCCAGCCCTCCCGGCATTGCGCCAACCGCAGACGGCGGTGCTTCTCCGCGCACGGTGCACACACCGATTCCTGCCGGGACTCACACGGTCGGGCCACGATCCGCACTTCGCCGGTCTCGAGGTCAATCGTGCGCATAGCCAACGGCCGGACACACACGCCGTGCTCGAGCGCCAGGTTCTCCGCGACCTCGGTGGTCAGCAGTGCCCGGACCTATTCTTCGACGCTCTGCTGACTGCTCGGCGTGATGGCGTACGACGATGGTGAAGTACGCCAGGAGTTCTCGGTGTGCTTCCATGCCCGTGCGCTCAGCGGCGAGCCGCGCCAGGACAACACCGAGACCAAGGTCGCGAAGTGGCTCGAGGTCGATCAGGTACCGGCCCTCAGCATCCATCCCTCGATGCGGCGCCGCATCGACGACGCGCTGGCCAACCGGAGCGCCCCGACGATCGTTTAGTCGCCGAGCTGGTCGAGGAGACTACGAGGACTGATCGCCGCTGGCTTGAGGTCGGCGGTGAGCAAGTCGGCATCGCCGGTGACGATAGGCGCCTCAGCAGCGGCGCTGAGCGCGACCAGGTAATCGTCACCAGGGTCGCGCACATGTCCGGGCGTCGCAGGTGGCTCGGGGTGCACGTCAGCAGTGCCGCCGAGGCTCTCGACGAAGGCGATCGCAGCCGCAACCGTGAACCAGCGCCGAAATTTCGGCCGACCAAGACCGCGCTGAGTTCGTCGAGGAGTTCCTGGGTCACAACCGCGGTGACCCGACCAGCGATCACGGCCTCAACAACGCGTGCTGGGACGCCGTAGGGGTTGATGAGCGCGGCGACCCATACGTTTGGATCGATGACGACCCGGACAGGAGCGGGCAGGAATCAGCCCGCCCGGTGAGCAGCCCGCTCGGCGCGCACAGCGGCAAGCTCCTCGGCCGCGATGCGGGCGGCCTCGTCCTCACTCGGCGCGTCCTGCGGAGTGATGTTGGACCAGATCTGCTCAACGGCCTCGCTGAAGCCGAGGTGGCGACGCAGCGCCTCCTCGAAGACCTCGTACTCGCGCTTACCTGCACGAGCTGCCGCGACCTTGGCGGCACGCAGCAGGTCCTCGTCGATGTAGACGGTGGTCTTCTTCCGCACCATGTTCTCCATTTTGACAGAAAAACTGACTGATGGCGAGGCGACCGTGGCCACGCACCATCGAGCGTGATTGTCGGCCTGCTCAGCCCTACAGCTCGGTCCCCTGCTCCACCCGGGATCTGGCCTGCTCGATCGACGGCCGAGCGCTGGCCATGGCGCGGCCCACCACGGACTCGGCTCGGTGCCGAGTCATGATCTCCGCGAGACGCTCGGGGTAGGTGACACGCTCGCCGCGCGGCCCAGTTGTCATATCAGCCGTCCAGAGCGCATCCCGAACGCACTCAACTCGTTGGCCCACTCCTTGAGTTCGTCTAGCAGGCCACGCTCCGTCGCCTCGAAAGTCGCCGCCGAGTGGTGCGCCACGAGCGCGACTTTTGGCTCTTGGCAGGAGAAGACCGGGTGCGCAGCCGCCGCGACCTGGTCGGCAAGGTCTTCTTCGCCCACTACGAGCCGCGGGTGCGCGACAACGAACGGCGCGTCGTCGCCGACCGGTTCGTCCGGGGCGGTCCGTGGGAGGGCCGGATCGGGGAGAAGTGATCGACGAGCTGGACGCAGGCTGACGCTCGCGACCGGCCCCGGCTGCTCGGCCGCTGCGCACGGTCAGGACATGCTCCCGGAGGTGTCGGCCACCGCTCCGGTCGTCGTAGTGCTGCGGCGGAACCGGATCAGGGCGATGATCAGCGCGATGTCGCCCGGGATGACCAGCCACTCCGCCAGGCCGATGGTCCCTTCGGCGGACAGCGCGCCGCTCGTGGCGTTGGCCGTGCCGAAGGCGGCGAAGGAGCCCAGGGCCGCGAGCGCCAGCAGGGCGACGAGCACTGGGTGGAGCACCTTGTACCGGTAGCCGACGTAGGCGGCGGCGCCGTAGAAGGCGATGAAACCCGCCGCGGTGGGCCCGGTGGCCACGATGTGCAGGTCACCGACGGCCTGGGTGACCGCGGGGTCGACCTCGCCGGCGCGCAGCGCCGCGGCCTCGATCCCGCTCTGTGCCACGACGTAGTAGCCGACCATCACCAGGCCACCGGCGAAGGCGATCGTGCTCGCCACCCCCCGGCCACCTTCGATGGCGGCCAGCATGTACCGCACCCCGGCGACGTACCAGAGCATGAAGATCGTCCCCACTCCGAAGATCGTGACCCCGGTGACGATCTGGTCGTGGTTGTCGTCGTAGAATGCCGCCCACTCCTCGGTCGACGCGTCGACGCCGGGCAGGCCATCGCTGAGGATGGCGTACCCGACGAGCGACAGCACCAGGGTCGCGATCGCCGCGATCCCGGCATGGAACGCGATCCGGTCCCGTCCGCTCGGCGTCCGCGTCCCGGTCGATGGCACGGTCTGCTCGGTGGTCATGTCTCCTCCTCGGTGGTCAGGCTCGCGGTCGGTCGAGGCGCAGCAGCGCGATGGCGAACCGCCAGGCGCCGTCGGGGGCCCGGCGCAGCACTGAGATGCCCCGCTCGGACAGGACCAGGGCGGTGCCGTGGGCCTGGATCACTTCTCGGTTGGTCGAGTGTCCGTGCTCATCAGGTCCTCCCGAGGTGGCGATGCCGACCATCAGCGCCAGCCTGGCGGCGCGGCGCGGGGGTGTCCATCCCAGAAATCTGGGGGGTACCGCTCAAACCCGCTGGTGGCGCACACTGACCCGATGGACCTGACCGCGGAGCGTGTCCGGGCCCGGATCGCGGCGCTGGCCACCGCCGGTCTCGACGTGGCGACCTTCACCGACGCGGCCTGCGAGGTCCTGAACCGCGCCCTGCCGTTCGCGGTGGCGTGCCTGGCCACCACCGACCCCGCCACCAAGCTGGTGACCGGCGGCGCCAAGTGGGGGAGCGAGGTGACCGACGACTTCGACGAGCAATGGGCCTATTTCGAGTACGACGGCCCCGAGCCCTACCATTTCCAGAACCAGATGGTGCAGGCGGGCGGGGTCAGCACCGCCGTGCGCGAGACCGGTGGGGACATCGCCGCGTCGGCGCGGTTCACCGACTTCTTCGTGCCGCACTGGGACTTCCATGACGAGGCCCGGATCGCGCTCGACACCGACGGCACCGCCTGGGGCTACCTGTCCCTGTTCCGCGACGGCCACGGTGCCACCTTCACCGCGACCGATCTGGACGTCTTGCTCGGCGTCCGGGCGGCGCTCGCCGTGGGCCTGCGGGTCGGCCTCCTCGCGGCGATCCCCACCGAACCGGTCCCCGCGGTAGACGGCCCGGCGGTGCTGGTGGTCGACCGCGCCGACGAGCTCGTCCAGGCCAGCGTCGGAGCCGCCGCCATGATCGCGGAGCTGGGCGGCGGGCCGATCGGTGAGACGCCGCTACCGCTGTGGCTGCGCGTGCTGGTCGGGGCTGCCCGCCAGTTCCACACCGGCAGGTTCCCGAGCGTGCCACGAACGCGAATGCGCTCCCGGACCGGCCGATGGGTGGTGGCACAGGCCTCACCGTTGCTGGCCCGTGACGGCACCGGGACCGACGTCGTCCTCACGGTCGAGGAGGCCCGGCCACCGGAGATCGTGCCGTTAGTCGTCGCCGCGTTCGGGTTGACCCGCCGGGAGCAGGACGTGGTGGCGCTGGTGTTGCAGGGCATCGACACCGGCGAGGTGGCCCGCACCCTGCAGCTGTCCGGCTACACCGTGCAGGACCACCTCAAGTCGATCTTCACCAAGGCCGGGGTACGCAGCCGCCGCGAACTCATCGCGAAGGTCTTCTACGACCAATACGCCCCGCGGATGGCGACCGGCACGGGCGTGGGCGTCTCCGGCTGGTTCAGCTCCTGAGCGGCTGCACTCGCGCGGCGAGACACCATGCATTGCCCATGAGCGGATTACCAGCTTCCCGCACCAACTGGCGAGTTATTCAGCGGCCTCCTAGGCAAGGTCCGGGCACCAATACACGATCTTGCAGGGCACGTTTTCGACCAAGTACAGCGGCAAGGTACAGCATCTGATCAACCATGAAGGCCATCTCCCAGCCGCTTGAGTGCAGCGCGAGTGGCCTTGGACGAGTGGCCGGAGCAAGTACGCCCTGGAGCACCTCAACCGGCCCGCGCAGCGACTTAAGCGCTGACGTCGCTACCGCGACTGGCCATGGTGGCTGCGTTACCCAACCAACGATCACCCGGGCGATCTAGTCGAGGCCAGGGAGGAACCGGAGCAGGATCACCCGCCGGGCGTTATTCTCTATGGAATAGAGAATCCATCCCGTGTCATCGCCAATCGGGATGCTCCACTGATCAAACTGCGGGTCGTACTCTTTGTGGGGATTGCCAGTGGGGTTTTCCAACAACTCTTCGATTCGCCGGTCAACCAGCCGTCGCGTGCTCTCGGGAAGGTTCGCGTATTGCCTGTCAGCAACCTCAACTGACTGTAACGTGTAGCGCGGCATCTACCGACGGACCCAGTCCCCATTCTCGTCCCGGTGCCAGGTGATCAGTCCACTGAAGTCACCGGCCTTCGCGCGCTCGATCTGCGCGCGTTCCTGATCGGTGAGGGGGTTCGCTGCCATCATGGCCACCGCCTGCCAGTGTGTCAGCACCTCCTGCGGTCCCGACAGGTCGAGATTCTCCGCGGCCAGCGCCAATGCGGAGCGAAAATCCGCCTCAAACTGCGCGCACCTCTCGGGCGCATACGTGAGCAGAGCCACCCGGATCGCGGGACCCGATCGCTCAACCGTCCTCGGCGTGTAATCGGTCGCGACTCGCCTGCGCTCGTTGCCGCTCACAGCCAAGCAACGATGGGCGCGGTGCGCAGACACGGCGCTACGCGGCTCACTGAGCGCCTAGTTGACTCAGTCCGCCGTAAGCCGGGTCGTTCGGGACAGGGGCTCCTCGACCATGGCGTTGCGCTGCAGGATCGAGATCGCACGGACCGTCGCGTACCCACGCCACTCGAGGGTGGCGGCGGGGGAGTAGCTCGCGAAGTCGACGGGCCACCCGCCGTCGTCCTGCTGCTGTCTCGCCAGCCGGTGCAGTTCCCCCTCCACGATCTCGGGGGCGAACAGCGCGCGGGCAGGGCGCGCGGGGTCTGGGGCGAAGTCGAGTGGACGCAGCACTTTCTCGTCGGCCCCGCCGGCGACATGCAGCACGCCACTGTCCGGGATGAACCTGCCGAGGCGCTGCAGCAGTTCCGTTGCCTCGGGCCGGGTGTCGTGCATGGCGTCGAGGGACTGGACGGCAAAGCAGAGCTCGATCGCGTGCGGCGCAGTGTCGACGAGGGCGATGGCGTCCAGGCAGTACTGGGCGGCCAGCTCGAGCCACGAGTGCGCGGCGACTGCGGGATCGTGTCTGGCGACCCGCAGTGCGGCCGTGACGACGAAGGCCGTGCTCTGCAGCGACGAGACCGTCGGGTCGGCCTGTGCCCAGAACGGAGCACAGCCGGCCGCGTTCACGACGGGGAAGGCGAAGGGCAGCCCGCCGTCGGCCAGGGACACCGATGCCAGCCAGTCACACAATTCCGCGGCGCGCGGAGTCGTAGTCGGCGCCACGTCGGCGAAGGCTTCGAACGCGTGCAGCGCACCGCCGGGTTGACTCTTCGGTGCTTGTAGATCAGGTTCCAGGCCCCAGCCGTACCCTCCATCGGGGTTTCGATAACCGTCGACGGCCGCGAGCACGGCGTCGACGCCGGTGCCATCGACCAGCAAGGCGAAACGGCGCCGGTCGAGCACGCGGGCGTGGCTGGCCATGAAGGACCCTGCGGCCGAGAGGTCGATCGTCATTTCACCGATCCTGACACAGCGCCGAACATGTCTCTTGAACGTTTCGGACACCCTGTAGCGGACCTGCCCAATGTGCCGCAGTGCGGAATCGTTATTCCTCCATGGCCCCACCCACGGCGCGCAGGTGATCGCGGAAGCTCAGGGAAGGCGTCCGTTGGCGCTGGGCAAGGTAGGTTTCGAACTGCACCTGACTGCGCAGGGAGACACCTGCACGGATCCGTTCGGCTTGGCGTCGCTCGGTGTCGCGGATCGTCTCCGCGAGCGTGACGATATCCCCAGCGCGGATGGCTGGCACAAAGAGCAGCCCATCGTCATCGCCCAGGACCACGTCCTCACGACCCACTCTCCAATCGTCCACAGTGGCGAACTTCAACGCGTCGTGGGGACGGACATCAAGGCGCTGAGGGCCGGTTGAAATTGTTCCCATGCTGAAGACCGGCAACCCAATCGCTTGTATGTCGGCTGTGTCGCGATGCAGCCCCCAGATCACAATCCCCTCCAACCCAGCAGCCTGAGCCTCGAGTACCACGAGATCGCCGACGCACGCTTCATCGAGTCGTCCGCCATTATCGATCACCAACACGTCGCCAGGTGCAGCCCCTTCGAGCGCCTCCAGAAAGATATCGACGCTGCCGACATGTCGAGCTGGACACGCCCGCCCAACTAGGCGGCTACCAGGCACTACAGCACGTACAAGCGCAGGCGCACAGCGCACTGGGAGCTGAGCGCGAATGCATGCATCCGCCAGATGGGCCGTAGTCAGCGTCGCAAACCGCCGCCGAAGTTCTTGGGGATCCATACCTTTATTTTCTCTCGCTCAAGCGGTCGGGAATTGGCGGGGTGGTGGGTATTTCCGAGTTGTTCAGGCATACCAGAAGACGATGCGGATTACCGGGACTAGCGCAATCCAGTTGGCGCCGGGCGCCACACAGCGGTCATGCCTTCGCTGCGCAGCCACACCTTGTCCAGGTGCCTACGGCGGTATTGCTGCAGGCAATCACGTGAGACCTCTGGCGAGTAGATGTCGAACACGTTGCCCCGCCGGCCGTGGACCAGGACCGCGTGGCAGTCGACCTGGCCCCAATCGTTGTCGACAGAGGTCCACACCAGGCCACCGCGGTCCAGAACGCCGCGGATGTCGGCGAGCGTGGGCTGACGGTGCTCAGTCCGCATCCTGGCGCCGACGGTGCTCAACTCTTGCGCTGCCAGACACTCGCGGCGGTGCCGCTCCAGCCGATGCCCTGTCCAGTACTCGTCCCAAGACGGATCCCACTCCTGACGGTAGTAGCGCCGGAGGTAATCGAAGCCTTCCTGCAGGAACCGCTCAGGTTCGTAGGCGCACACCAGGTGCAGGAACAGGCCCTGCTCGAGCAGGAAACGCCTCGCCGCGGCACGCTGCGCTCCGCGGCCCGGCTCCCGGCCAAGCTCGTGATCGACCCACCGGGTGTCCAGGGTATCGGTGACACCCAGCACGTACAGGATGTTTGCAGCGACACAGGTCAAGCACGAGTTGTCGTCCACTTGATGCAGGTCCCGCGGTTCTCGCGGGGGCATGACGACGGTCACCGCACGATCTTCACATGCAGCTGTGCGTTCGTGCCCGTCTCGCCGTCGCGGTACTCATCGACGATCTGCTGAGAGGTGGCCAGCCTGGCGGGCAAGCTCGGCGAGCGTGCGGGTGCACTGAATCTGGAACCTCAGGGATGACTCACGGTGACGGGAGCCTGTGCCGAGACGCGCGGCCACCCTCAGGCGCCGTCAGAAGCTCAGTCCACCAAGAATGGACTGGACGAGCTTCGCCGGATCGATGTCGTCCGCGCCGCCGGGCAGCCCGCCCAGGATGTGCGGAAGGAGCGGTGTCGGAGTGGTAGGGGGCGTGGTACCGGGTAGCCCCTCAAGGATGCGGGGGATGAGCTGCGTCGGATCGAGGCTCGGCGTGCCGCCGGGCAGCCCGCCAAGGATTTGCGGGATGAGCTGCGCTGGATCGAAACCCGGCGTGCCACCAGGAGGCCCGCCAAGGAGGTGCAAGAACGGCAACCCGGCAACGATCGGCGGCGATATCGTCAGCTGCACCGCTGGCGACGTCGACGGTTCAGCGGCCGTTCGATCGGCGGGTATGAAGTGTGCGGTCAACGAGTGCGTCCCGGTGGCCAACGACGACGTGATGGTGAACGCGACGTTCTGCGTGTTGTGCGTCCCGGTGGTCGACGTCGGCGTGATCGTCCACCCGGTGCCCCTGATAACGGGCACCGGATTCCCGATGTTGGTGTCTCCATCCTTGAACTGGACGGTTCCCACCGCAGCGCAAGGCGTCACGATCGCGATGAGGGTCACCGGGAGATCCGCGGGAACTGAGCCGCTCGGGGCCACGGTGAGGGTGGTGTTCGTCGCACCCGCCACGGGAGAATTGCTGCTGTCCGCGACGCACGCCTCCGGCGACGTTGACGGTCCGAGAGTCGTCCAACCGGCAGCAGGTGCCGCGGCGTTGGCGACCCCACCGATGAGCATCCCGCCTCCGGCCGCGACAGCGACGACCAGGGCCTTCGCCGCGCACCGAGTCAAGAATTCGTTCTTACACACGATGTGACACTCCTGTTTAAGGGCTCTTCAGCCCTCTTTCGCGCTACCTCTATCTGCCCAACGCACGAAGGACGACCGATCCGCTCCGGCGACACTGCATCCCGGAGATGAACAAAGCCGGTCCAGTAGTCGACGAATAGACGGCACGACACCCCACAAGGGACAGACACTGCAGCGGGGGCCGTTCACCGCACGACCCGGAAGGTCAGCACCACGGGCTTCGACTCGACTTGTTGACCGGTCGCGGCCAGCCGCGCGCTGGCGTCAACTTTGATCTTGTAGGTGCCGGGGGCGTCGAAGGCCCAGTTCTGATGGGCGTGGGTGCCGACCGGCAGGTTGACCGAGTCGGGCAGCCCGTCCTCGCTATCGACGAGGATGTTCGGCTCGCCGCCCGAGCCGGTGGTGAACAGACTCACCCCGTCGGGGCCGCACACCCTGGTGAAGCGGACGGTGACGCTGTCATCGGTGAAGACCCCGCCAGGGATCGCTTCAGTGCCGATACCGGGGAACAGCAGCCGCCCGTCCCGGACCTGAGGCAGTACCCACACCGTGGCTCCAGGGGCGCCCAAGAAGGCGAACGCCGGATCGTCCGGGACGGTCACCTTGGCCTCCGGGCTGACGACCGAGTGCACGGTGGCGGGATCGCGTTCCACGCCGGGCTCCACGGTCTCGTCGTGGTAGTTGATCTCCAGCGCGTCTTCGTATGCGACGTCGATCGGGTCGACGTGGCCCTGGGAGGGCACCACCCGCGGCGTCCCGAGGACGCTGGCCAGGATGTCCTCGAAGGCGAAAACGGGGCAGAGCAACTGCTGGATGTCGGGCAGCGGCGGGCGAACCTGGCCTGGTAGGGATACGAACTGTGGCTTGGAGTCGGCCTGCGCCGGTGCGGCGAGTGCGACCAGGCAGGTGGCGGAGGCCCCCATCATGATGGAGGCCCAACCTCTGGCGGGCACGAAGCCTCCTACGGTGTTGCTCTCGATCACTCACACGGGTGATGCACAGCTTCATCAGATGGGTAAATCAACCTGATTGGCTGATACGTGAGGTGGCCGTTGGAGTGGATCCGGCTGACAGTTGTGCAAAGGCTGCGCGCCACCTCGCCACGGAAGGCCCAGCACACCATGACGGTGGCCGTAAGCACCCGGCTGGCCGAGATGTGGCCCGCCGCGTGACCGACCGCTGACGCGGTCGTGAACTAGACCTCACCGACGTTTGAGCCCACTTGGAACGTCGGCACTGTCGAGTTCATGACCGCGCACTAGTGGCGGCCGGCCGGCGTCGGGTGGCCTGGATGCGGTGCATGACAATCTCCAAGGGGCCGCGGTCGAAGTATCGCAGCCATTGGTCTGCAAGGACCGTGAACAGCGCACACACCCCGAGCCACAGCCCGATTACCCACCACGGACCCCCGCCGGCGAACCGGGCGGCGAGGCCGAAGCCCCAGCCGTAACACAGGACACTCGCCACGACATTCTGCAGCACGTAGCAGGACAGCGCCGTCCTACCGACAGCGGTGAAGCCGCGCCGCAGTCGCCCCGGTTCGCGGCGGGTGCGCAACACCACTTCCGTGACCAGGGTAAGCAGCCCCAGCGCAACCAGCGGGGGTAGCAGGTAGCGGTCGACGAGAAACCAGTCGGGCCCGCCGAACGCTGTCAGCGCGTTCAGCGGTGCCCCGACGCCGAGCCCGAACACCATCAGCCGGGTCCGGATCCGGGCACCCGCGCCGGTCTCGTCGAACGCACCCGCCCGCAACAGACGCGAACCGAGCAGGAAAAGCACGATCGCCGAGGGGACGATCAGCACGGTCTCGGACCGGTAGAGCAGGAACGCATCCAGCCTCTCCTGAACCTGCGCGAACCAACTCGCGGTCGCGCCTGGGCCGGCGGCCGCGGTGGCGGTGTCGTCCGGCAGCGCGAGCAACAGGGCAGTTCCCGCCCCGAGCACCGCGATATACCCGCCCCCGATACCGACCATCCAGGCCCGCACCACGCGGTCACTGCGCCCGACCAGGTACGCCACCAGGACCGAGGTGATCGCGTAGGCCATCAGCACGTCGAATTCGAAGATCAGCACGTAGTGCAGCAGCCCCTCGACGAACAGGATCGCCGCCCGCACGAGGTAGCGTCCTGGCCACAGCATGCCGCGGCGTACCGCTGAGCGGTACTGAAGCTCCAACCCGACGCCGAACAGCAGCGTCAGCAGGGCGAGGAACTTGCCATTCGAGACCGCCCTCAGCGCGGTCTCGATGACCCCGCCCTCGGCGAACCCGCCGGAGAGAAAGCTGGCGGGTCCGCCTGGATGGGCGAAGATCCAGGCGTTGGTGCCGAAGGTGCCCAGGATCGCCACGCCGCGCAGGACGTCGAGGGACGCGATCCGGCCCGCAGCGTTCTCACGCATCGACCCGACGTGATTCTCGCGGCGGGTCGAGCGTTGTCCACACCGGCCAGCCGATCAGCCAAATGAGGACGACGATGCTGACCCGTGCGCCCCAGCTCCACATCGGGTCGCCGAACCAGTCCGGCGGCGCCGGGACACCGGTGCCCCCCACCGCGGCGATGACCAGCATGACGCCGAGGGTGATCGCCCACGCCAGCGCGGCCTTGCCCCACCCCCGCCACTCGTATGCAACCTTGGCGGTGCCGTATCGCGGTGGCCGGGCCGGTGGCGGCCCGGTGGCGAAGCGGTGCCCAAAGCGCGCGTCCGCCCACCGGATCATCGAATGCCCGAACGCGACGGTGAACCCGAGATAGACCGCGGCGAGGCCGTGGGCGAGGCCGGGCGGCGAACCGCCCGCCACGTCGGCCAGCGCCGCCGCGACCAGCACGACGTCCAACGCGGGCACCGCCAGCAGCAGCACCGCGCTCAGCCGGCGTGCGCGCAGCAGGTAACGGGCCGCCAGCCCAGCGCCGAGCATGACCCAGAACCCGATTTCGCAGGCCGCGATGAGCAGCACGAGGGGGTTCTTGCTCAGGAAGTCCGTCATGGCGTCGAGCGTGCTCTCGGGCCGGTGTCCACGTCGTCGGTCGTCGGCCCGATCTTTTCCACCCTCGCCGTACATCCTTCGAGGGACGCAGACAGCGTCGTGACGTGCTGAAATAGGCCGGTGGGGATCACCGCGTGGTGCCAGCGGCTGCGAGACCCGGCCATCGCGACAGGGTTGCTGGCATTCGGGCTGTTTCTGGACGCGGTCGTGCCGGAGGTGCGGATCGACTGGGGAACCGACCAGGCCGATCCGCCGTGGATGGCGTCCGCCGCGCTGCTGATCCTGGCCTGCCTCGGCTCGACCCAACGCCGGTCCCGCCCGTTGCTCGGTCTGTGCCTTGCCACCGCAGCACTGGTCACGAGCGCATTTCTCATCGGCATGACGAACCTGGCAGTGCTGCTTGTGTTGTTCGACCTGCTTTACTGCGCGGTCCTGTACGGTTCGCGCCGCAGCGCTCAGCTCGTCGCCGGCGGATGCGTGGCGAGCGTCGTCGCCATCGCTTCAGTGAGCCTGTTGGCAGGCGGCCCGCGGGCGGCGCTGATTAGCATGATCAACGCGACCCTGGGGTTGTTCGTGCCGGTGTTGTGGGGGTACGAGGTGCGCCACCACCGCGGTGCGGCCGCTGCCGAGCGGGAGCGCGCCGCACAGGCACACCAGATGGCCCAGCTGGCCCGCGACGCCGCGGTGGCCGCCGAGCGTGCCCGCATGGCCCGGGATCTGCATGACGTCATCGCCGGGCAGCTGTCGGCGATCGCGCTGCAGTCCGAGGCCGCCCTCACCCTCGTCGACGCCGATCCCGCCGTGTTGCGCCGCGTGCTGACCTCGGTGCGGCAGAACAGCGTCGCGTCGCTGGCCGAGATGCGCACGATGATCGGCCTGCTGCGCTCGCCCGGGCCGGATCCCGAGCCGCGCACCGCGCCCGCCACGCTGGCCCAGCTCGACGCGCTGCTGGGCTCCGCCCGCGCCTCGGGGCTGCGAGTCGATGTCGTCGACGACCGGGTCGGCGCCGCCCCGACCGCCGTCGTGGACCTCGCCGCCTACCGCATCGTCCAGGAGTCGCTGACGAACGCGGCCAAACACGCTCCCGGCAGCGCGGTGCGGCTCGTGCTGCGCGACGCCGGCGACGCGCTGGTCATCGAGGTAGCCAACGACCTCGTCCCGGGCACGCCGCAGGCCGGGGGCACCGGGATGGGACTGCTGGGCCTTCGCGAGCGGGCCCGCGCCGCGGGGGGCCGGTTCGAAGCTGGACCGGACGGCACGGGCTGGCGGGTCCGGGCCGTGCTGCCTCGCGAGCCGGCGGCGCTGCCGTGACCGCCGTTATCCGCGAGACCTGCCCGCAGGATCGAGCTGTTATCACCATGTTGGTCGCCGATGACCAGGCCGCGATCCGCACCGGGCTGGTGATGATCCTGTCGTCGGCACCGGACATTGAGGTCATCGGCGAAGCCGCCGACGGGCTGTCCGCCGTGCGCTTGGCCGCCGAGCTCGCACCCGACGTCGTTCTCATGGACATCCGGATGCCGGGTGTGGACGGCATCGAGGCCACCCGGCGAATCGTCGCCGGCGGCCACGCCGACGTGCTGGTGCTGACCACGTTCGACCTCGACGACTACGTCGATGCAGCCCTGGCCGCGGGGGCTGCGGGATTCCTGCTCAAGTCGGTGGAGGCGCCGCGCCTGCTCGACGCGGTGCGCGCAGTGGCCCGGGGCGACGGTGTGCTCGCTCCAGAGGTCACCCGCCGTGTCCTCGCCCGGCTGGCCCAGCCCGCCCACCGGGTCGTCCCGCCTCCCGGGCTCGACGAGCTCACCCCGCGCGAGACCGATGTGCTCGCCTGCCTCGGCCGGGGCATGTCCAACGCCGAGATCGCCGCGGCGCTCGTCATCACCGAAGCGACCACGAAGACCCACGTCTCCCGGGTACTCGCCAAGCTCGGGCTGCGCTCCCGGGTGCAGGCCGCGATCGCCGCCCAAGCTGCCGGCATCGTCGGTTGACCACCCCTTTCAGCGGGCCATCCGCAAAGCGCCGAACAGGGCTTCCGTCTCGTCGGCCGGTCCTGCGGCGAAGTACAGCGCGTCTGCGTCGCCGAGGCTTTCCCCGTTACCGAACAAGATGTTCCAGACGCCGTCGATGCCGATCGGAGCTCCCTGCTCGTCGCGCAGGTAGTCGACGAATCGACCGGTGTTCCCGTCGAATGCCGCGATCCGTCCGGCCCCACCGAAGTTGCTCACCAGAACCTTACCGCCCATGGTGCCGAAGCTTGCCGGAGCCACTGCGACGCCCCATGGCGCATTCAACCTGCCGTCGTCTTCGAACACCCGGACCAATGCGCCGGCGCTGGTGAATTCGGCGAGCTTGCCTTTGTCCGGACGGCCTATGGCGGCCTTTTCCTGCTCCTTGTTCAGCGAGTCCTCCTCGCCGGCGTCAAACGCCGGCCCGCCCGGCTCCGGGTTGTCCGGCGCCCTGGAGATCGCGTAGGCCACGAAGACCCGGTCGCCGATGACGGTGATGTTGAACGGAACCGGGTCACCCGGCTTGGCCTTGTTGCCCTTGGCAGGATCAGCCGGGTCGACCGGGTCGCCGGTGGCGAACGGATTGGCGAAGCCCTGAGTGGGAACCACCTGCCAATTCTTGTCAAACTGGCGAATCTGTGGCTCAGTGCCGAAATCGGCGGCCCACAGAGTGTCGTAGCTGCCCTCCTTCATCGCGAGTCCGAAGAACTTCATGCCCTGCGGATCCCCGTTGAACACCTCTTGGCTCGGCCCGTCCGCCCGCACAAGCTTGCCGTCCGGCCCACGCTCGCCCCAGGCGGTGATTCGCCCGGAATCAGTGGCGAAGATGAACCGCGCCGAGCCGTTCAGCATGACCGTGCGGCCGTCGACCTGGGCGGGCTGATTGGTGACGACGAACTTGTCCGAGTTGATCTCGGCGCCGTTGAAGACCACCCCGGTGGCCTTGCCGATGGACGTAGCCTCAGTGCTGGCGTCGGCACCCGGGATCGTTACCGTCTTGAGGGAATCCTGGTACAGCTCGCGCAGTTGCTGGTCGGCGGAGGCGCTGACGTCTCCGACGAACTCATAAGACGCCTCGCCGGCGGTGACCCAGAAGTGCCCGCCGGCTCCCTTGGGGCGGATCGCGATGCCCCATGCATTGACCATCTCCGGGATGGTGAAGCGCGCCTTGTAAGCCTCGTCATTAGCCGCGAGATTGACTTGGCGGTACCGGTTGTCCGACGACTGGTCCGCCGACGGCTCTTGAGCAGAGTTTGTGCTGGTGCTGGTACACGCGGCGACACCGACGACAGCGAGGCAGGCAACGCTTCGACGAACCAATCCGGCGGTACGTCTGCGGCGGTGCATAGCGCGCTCCCTGGGAGACTAAAGCGAGGCTAAAGAGATGTAAGGGTAGGCTTCCTACAACTTGAGAATCAAGGGTGCGCTGGCACGGTTGGGACAGTTGGGACAGTTCGAAGCGGCGCCGGCAGGTAGTGCCTGTGGCGGATCAGGGCAGCGCTGGGCCGGAGGAGTGAGGGGGGTGGGCGAGGGCTCAGAAACCTGTATCCTGCCCCAGTTCCACTACCCTGAGGAGATCCCTGGTGACGCAGGATGACTGAGCGGCGTCGTAGGAAGTCAGGATCTGGGCCCTCTGCAGCTGCTCTGATCGCGTGGGTCGGTGGCGGGCAGACGGTCATGGAAGTTCCCGCCGGCCCACCGGTCTCCGGGACCTACCGCGAGCCTACCGGCCGGATTCCTGCTGGTCGGGCGATTGTCGTCGGCCGGGCCTGCGGCGTGGCCGCGGGTACCCTGCTTGCCTTCGGGTCTGTCCTGGCAGGTGCGGCGAAGGTCGGCGATGGCTCCCTGGCTGGGACAAGCGTGGCCCTCCCGCCCGCCCCGGGTGTCGACTCCGGCGCGTCCGCCGAATATCAGGCGCCAGCGTCTGCCGAGCCCGCATCAGCGGCTCCGGACCCCGTCAGCGCCCAGGCGCTCGCGGACGAGACACGCCTGGCACCTCAGCCGCGACTGGGGCCGGTTCGCCGGAACAATCCCGTGTTCCTGGACGTGCCGGCTGAAGCCAGCCCCCCCACACGTACCCAGCAACAGCCCTGGGATTCCCGATCTCCGGCGGCTGATCCACCTACCGACAGTCCGATCGCGCCGGTCAATCCGGTGCTGGATCCCGCCGCGTCGGAGGTGGACCAGATCGCTCCGGTTGAGGATGTGTTGGGACCCGAGAGCGCGCGTGGTGGCCAGGCCAGCGATGTCGGCGTCCACGATCAGCGGGCGAGCCGGGTGCGTGATGAGCGCACCACGCTTTCCACGATCCCGGTTGTCGAGCCAGTTGAGCAGGTCGTTGCGCCTCTCGATGACTTGACCCAACCCGCGAGGGCGACGCTTGGCGCACTACTACCGATAGGCTGACTCTCAGCGGCGCGCAAGCATGAGCACGGCCTGGTCATATATCCCTTGGGCTTCCGCGGGAAGCTCATTGCGCCGGACCAAGTTTTCCAACACGGCGAACAGATCGGCGATGACATCCCGTTCGCTGGTGTCGAGTTGATCGGAACGGATCTTCCCCTGCGCGAGCCTGGGCGCACTGAGATTGGCCGAGGCGGCGGCTTGCCGGCCGATGTCAAGGTCAAGGACGGACCACATCACAGGCCTCCCAGGCTCGGGCTGCGAGCATCGCGCTGGCAGCAGCCAGGCGGTGGGGGCCACGGCGGTGGGGGCCACCGCACTGCGGACGGTATGCCCACGACAAGTATCCGCTGAACCGATGCGAGAATTGCTCGATCGCATCTTGTGGCTTCGATCACAGTGGTGGTGATCACAGGCCACACCGCATCCCTCGATAGCCCCTCGATAGCATCGACACCCGAATCGTCCGTGCGGTATCGCCAAGGAGCTCTCGTGGTCGCGTCGCCCCCACCTGCCAAGCCCGCCCTGCGTGCGATGGTGCGGGCCGGGACGACCGCTGGGCAGGCGTTGCGCGATGCGGGAGCGCCGACCACCGGGCCAGACGCGATCGTCGTCGCCCGCGACGCGCAGGGCGGCCTGCACGACCTGGGCTGGGCGCCTGAGACCGACACCGAGGTAGCGGCCGTTGCGGCGAGCAGTCCCGACGGGCGCAGCGTCATCCGGCACTCGTGTGCCCACGTCCTCGCCCAAGCTGTGCAGCAGCACTTTCCCGAGGCCAAGTTGGGGATCGGTCCTCCGGTGACCGACGGTTTCTACTACGACTTCGACGTCGATCGGCCGTTCACCCCGGAAGACCTCGCGGTCCTCGAGAAGACCATGCGCAAGATCATCAAGTCCGGTCAGCGATTCTCCCGCCGTGTGCTCGACTCTGCAAGCGAGGCCAAGCGAGAACTCGCAGACGAGCCCTACAAGCTCGAGTTGATCGACCTCAAAGGGGCCACCTCTAACGCTGGGATTGATCCTGGAGACGTCATGGAGGTTGGCGGCGGGGAGCTGACGATCTATGACAACGTCCACCCGCACACCGGCGAGACCGTGTGGGGCGACTTGTGCCGTGGCCCGCACGTGCCGACTACCAGGCAAATCCCGGCGTTCCGGCTGATGCGCACCGCGGCCGCCTACTGGCGGGGTAGCGAGCTCAACCCGCAGCTGCAGCGGATCTACGGAACCGCGTGGGAATCGACTGAGGCGCTGGAGCGGCATCTGGAACTACTCGCCGAGGCGCAGCGGCGCGACCACCGAAGGCTCGGCGCCGAGCTGGACCTGTTCAGCTTTCCCGACGAGATCGGCTCCGGCCTGGCGGTGTTCCATCCCCACGGCGGCACCGTGCGCCGGGTGATGGAGGACTACTCCCGCCGCCGGCACGAGGAGGCGGGCTACGAGTTCGTCAACTCACCCCACATCACCAAGGGCCAGCTCTTCGAGCTGTCCGGGCACCTGGACTGGTACGCCGACAGCATGTACCCCCCGATGCACCTTGACGCAGAAGTCACTGCGCTGGGCGACGTCACGAAGCCCGGCCAGGATTACTACCTCAAACCGATGAACTGCCCGTTCCACAACCTGATCTACCGCTCCAGGGGCCGGTCTTACCGGGAACTGCCACTGCGGTTGTTCGAGTTCGGGTCGGTGTATCGCTACGAGAAGTCCGGCGTGGTGCACGGCCTGACCCGGGTGCGCGGGATGACCCAGGATGACGCGCACATCTACTGCACGCCGGACCAGCTGCAGGGCGAGATCCGTTCGCTGCTCGGTTTCGTCCTGGACCTGCTCCGCGACTACGGGCTGGAGGACTTCTACCTGGAGCTGTCCACCCGCAACGAGGAGAAGTACGTCGGCACCGATGAGCAGTGGGAGTCGGCGACCGACGCGTTGCGCGAGGCCGCCGAGGCCAGCGGGCTGGAGCTGGTACTCGACCCCGGTGGGGCGGCCTTCTATGCGCCAAAGGTGTCCGTGCAGGCCAAGGACGCGCTGGGCCGCTACTGGCAGCTGTCGACGATCCAGGTCGACCTTCAGTTGCCGGACCTCTTCGAGCTGGAGTACACCGCCCCAGACGGTTCCCGGCAGCGGCCCTACATGATCCACCGAGCGCTGTTCGGATCAATAGAACGATTCTTCGGTGTTCTCACCGAACACTATGCGGGCGCGTTCCCGGCCTGGCTGGCGCCGGTGCAGGTGGTCGGGATCCCGATCGCCGACGAGCACGTCGAGCATCTGCAGCAGCTCGCCAAGGCGCTGCGGGCGCGGGGGATCCGGGTCGAGGTGGACGCCTCCGATGATCGGATGCAGAAGAAGATCCGGACCCACACCACGCAGAAGGTGCCCTTCCTGCTGCTCGCCGGAGCCAAGGACGTCGAGGCCGGCGCGGTGTCCTTCCGGTTCCGCGACGGCACCCAGATCAACGGCGTGCCAGTGGAAGATGCGGTCAGCGCCATCGCCGGCTGGGTGGCGCGGCGAGAGAACCGCTCGCCGAGCGCTGCAGAGCTGCCGATAGGAAAGTAGGCGGCGTGACCGCCGACGAACTTCTTCCCGCGGAGGCGGCATTGTGACCGCCGACGAACTTCTTCCCGCGGAGGCGGCATTGTGACCGCCGAGGCTCAGGATGGGGTTGGCGCACCGGATGCGTTGCAGCGGCTGTGGACGCCGCACCGGATGGCCTACATCAAGCGGGAAGGCGCCTCCGGACCTGACAA
>JBOHFX010000074.1:0-6939 GCA_050699875.1 Pseudonocardiaceae bacterium | reverse complement strand
GGTCCCACCGACCCTGGACGAGCTCAAGCAGCAGCTGCGGGCGACCGCCGGCACCGACTTCGGCGTGCACTCACCGCGCTGGCTGTCCCGCTTCGGCGACGCCACCCGGCTGGCCGAGCGCTACCGGACCGGCCGGGTGCTGCTGGCCGGCGACGCGGCGCACATCCACCCGCCGACCGGCGGGCAGGGTCTCAACCTCGGCATCCAGGACGCGGTCAACCTGGGCTGGAAACTGGCCGCCGAGGTCAACGGTTGGGCCCCGGAGGGGCTGCTGGACAGCTACCACACCGAACGGCACCCGGTGGCCGCCGCCGTGCTGGACAACACCCGCGCGCAGACCGAGCTGCTGTCCACCGAGCCGGGTCCCCAGGCGGTGCGCCGGCTGGTGTCGGAACTGATGGACTTCGAGGAGGTGCACCGGTACCTGATCGAGAAGATCACCGCTATCGGGGTCCGCTACGACTTCGGCGAGGGGCATGAGCTGCTCGGCCGGCGGATGCGGGACGTGGGGCTCAAGCGGGGGCGCCTCTACGAACTGATGCACGACGGCCGCGGACTGCTGCTCGACCCCACCGGCCGGCTCTCGGCGGCGGGTTGGGCAGATCGGGTCGACCACGTCATCGACGTCAGCGAGGAACTGGACGTGCCCGCCGTGCTGCGGCCAGACGGCCACGTGGCGTGGGTCGGTGACGATCAGCAAAATCTGCTCAGCCAGCTGCCACGGTGGTTCGGCGCCGCCGTCAGCTGAGCACGCAGTCGCGGCTGGAACGGGGCGAACCAATCTCCGGCCGAGTTCGACGTGGTCCGGTGCCGTACCCGACCGGCCGCGTCACCGGACCCGCCAGCGTCCCGCCGCAGACCTCCGCCCGAGTCCCCGGCCGGACCGGCCCCGCACATCGCCCGGTTACAGCAGCCGCAGCCGGCTGCCGCGTCCGTCCCGTGTCCCGGCGGCGGACGTCCGCACATGCCGCTGCTCGCTCGTTCACGCCAACCCGCTGACATGCCGAGAAGCGTCCACCACGGTTGATCTTCGTGGAGTTTGGAAGGATTGGCTGCACCACGGTTGGCAACCCGACCCCTGGTCCTTGACGACCAGGCACTAATCGTCAACGTGCGCCTTGCCCTGGTCGGCTCGATTGAGCGGTTCCGTTCCTGATAGAAGCGACGCATGTGTGACCTGCTCTCTCTCCGGGGTGCGGTGTGGTAGCCCGGAAGGAAGATCGACGGGATGCCACACCCCGCCCATGTCGAGTCGACCGCCGAGGCTGTTGTGACTGGCGATCCCGGAGATGTCTGCTCGCCCGGCGAGGGCAAGTTTGGGCGTTGCTGTCGGTGCTGGCTGTTAGCACTGAGGACGCAGTCTCCGTGTGACTGGGGGATAGCCGTAGTAGACGCCGGCTGGGGTTATCAGTCTCTGTGCCGATGTCGCAGCCGTGATAAATGTGATGATCAGGTGAACGCGTGGCGGACGGTTGGCCGCTGTGGGGTTACGGCAAGGGGAGTCGATGCGGTATATCTGCACTGGTGGGGAGGGCAACGGCGTGAAGGTGACCCGCGAGACGCCGCGTCAGTTCGGCACGATCGAGGGGCTTGGGACTGTTGGATCCGGCCAGGTGGAGGCCGGACGCCGCACTCCACCGTGAGCGTTTCGGCAGCGGATCAGGTGGTTTTAGTGGCCGGACCCTGGTTTGCGGATATGATTTTTCGGGGTTTATCTCGGCCAAGTTTACCCGGCACGGAGGTGTTTGCCGAAAAGTTTAGCTTGTTACCTGGGGGTGCCTTCACTTTGACGATGGCGCTACGCCGTTTAGGGCATGACGTCGTATGGTCGACCGATTTTGGCAATGATCTGTTTAGTCAGTATGTTTTGTCTGTTGCCCGCACGGAGGGTTTCAACGAGGTCGGCTTTCGTCATCACCACATTCCGCTGCGCAGCATCACTGTGGTATTGTCCTATCCTAGCGATCGAGCCATGACCACGTATCAAGACCAGGTGAGCCCGCCGTCGCTTTCGATTCTTCTTCGCCAATACCAGCCGCGGATGCTGTTGTTACCCGCGCTGCAGTATGGCCAGGACACGCTGGCTGCGTTGTGTTTGGCTCATGAGCTTGGGACACAGGTGTTCATGGACTGCCAGGACGTTCCTGGCAGCCTGGACACTCCCTTGTTGCGAGATACCCTTAGGCAGGTCGACTTTTTTGCCCCGAATACTGATGAAGCGCTGCGGCTGACCGGCACCACCACAGTCGAGGACGCCTTGGATGCACTTGCTGACCTTGTGGATACCGTCATCATTAAACGTGGCAACGCCGGCGCCACTGCGGTTGAGCGGGGGCAACGCTTTGACATTGCCAGTATCCCGGTGATGGCGCTCGATACTACTGGCGCTGGTGACTGCTTCAACGCTGGCTTTATCCACGCCCAACTCACCGGACATGATCTTTCCGGCTGCCTTGCTGCCGCGGTCGCGTGCGGCGCTGCTGCTGTCACCGACCTGGGTTGCAGCGCGGCGCCCAACCTGCTCGAACTGCAATGGTGGCTGTCCCGCGTTCCTACACCGGTCGCTGAGCTGGGCTAAATGCCGACCGGATTGAAGACTCTTACGCTCTATTCGCAATTTGTGCGCTCGACTCCGTGCGGGGATCCACGGTCTTGTTGGCCCTTTCCGCTGATCGCGGCAGAGTCGATGTGAAAGTATGTCAGAATCGATGACAGAAACTGCGGCACCGTGTCGAAAGACACCTGCACTCACCGGCAGTGCCCCTTTGGCGAGAGTGCTGGCTGCGGACCTAGATGGCACCCTGTTGGGCGGCGACGCGACGGATCGATGGCGGCTCCACGCCGCTCTGACTCGCCATCCCGAGGTGACGGTCGTCTTCGCGACGGGTCGTGGGCTGCCCGCGGTACGCGAGGCGTTGCGTGACCGGCTGCTGCTGCGGCCCCGGTGGGTCATCGCCGACATCGGCGCCACAATCCTCGACGGTCTCAACCTGTCCCCGGTTGAGCCGCTGCAAACGCAGCTACGCGATGGTTGGCCCGGCACTGAGCGGGTACGCACCGCATTAGACCGCTTCCCTGCGCTGAAGTACCAAGACGATGTCGCTCAGGATGGCCGCTGCTCGTTTTATCTACATCCCGGCCAGCTCACCACGGATATCACCGACGCTGTGGCGGCGCTGGGATGCCGATGGATCTATTCGGCAGACCGATACTTTGACGTGCTGCCGCCCCGTGCCTCCAAAGGCGGCGCGCTGTTGGCTCTGGCCCACCATCAGGGCTGGTCGATGGACACCATCCTGGTTGCCGGGGACAGCGTCAATGACCTGTCGCTGTTCTCGCTCGGCGCGCATGGCGTGATCGTCGGCAACGCCGAGCCTGCGTTGCTCTCCGCGGTACCAGCCCGGAACACGGTGCATCGGCCCGCACAGCCGGGTGCCGGCGGTGTGCTGCGGGCATTACAAGATCTGGGTTGGATGCAAACTCGCTACCCGCTGGTGATCGGCTACCACCGCCCGCCGGTCAGCTGGACCCCTGAGAGTGGCTGGCAGAAACCGACAAGTCCCAACGGCATCCTGCCCACCCTCAATCGTCTTTTCACTAGGCAACTCCAAGGGGTATGGGTCACCGGGGGGATAGTTGAAATTGAAGAACATGTCACTTACCTCAACCGACACGACACGGGGATACCACTGTCGTTTGTTCCGCTCACTCCTGACCAGTGGAGGGGGTATTTTCACCGTGCCTGCAAAGAGGCCCTATGGCCCGTGCTTATGTCCCAACCGGAGCGAATGCGTTTCGACCCCGTCGCGTGGGAGCACTACTGCGCGGTCAACGAGCGCTTCGCCCACCACATCGCCAACACCGCCGGCCCCAGAGCGACCGTGTGGCTGCATGACTACAACGTCTGGCTCGTACCCGGCCTGCTGCGCGCTACACGCCCAGACTTGAAGGTAGGCCTATTTCATCACACGCCGTTCCCACCGCCAGAAGTCTTTGCCGCCTTGCCCACCGCCGCGGAAATCCGAGCCTCATGGGCCTGTCTGGACTGGGCCGGGTTTCATACCTCGACCTTCGCTGACCGCTTCCGCCATGCAGTCGCCGACACGCCACGGCCGCCGCGCATCGGTGTCCATCCTCTGGGCGTCGATCGCAAGGCTATCGAGGCACTAGCCCGCATCCGCGCTCCTCACATACAACCCGTGACTGGTCCATTGGTGGTGTCCATCGAACGTCTTGATTACGTGAAAGCTCCGCTAGAAAAGATCGAGGCCATTGCAACACTGCTCTCTAGCCATCCGGAGATGCAGGGACACCTGAGGTTTCGCCTGGTCTGCGCCCCACCCGAGCCTGGCATTACCGCCTACGAGGCGACTAAACAGGCACTCGAACGGCGCATCACCCAGGTCAACCAGGCCTGGAGTGTCGGTCGCTGGCAACCCATTGAATACCTGCCCCACACCTTGTCATTCACCGAGGTGATCGACAACTATCTCGCCGCAGACGTTTTCTGGGTCACCTCTCTCCAGGACGGTATGAATATGACCGCTAAGGAGTTCGTCGCCGCGCAAGCAGCCGTGGACGGATCCGGCGTACTTGTGCTCTCCTGCTACACCGGCGCCGCCGAACAGCTCGGCACGGCAGCACTGCTCACCGACCCCCGCTCACGTAAGGACCTTATCGACAAACTGATGCTGGCTTTAACACTGTCCAATCAAGAACGACGAGCGCGTCTGCAACACCTTGCCGACTTAATAGGGCACCATCCACCATCGGCCTGGGCATCACAAATCATCGCCGCAATCCAAGACGCGTAAGGACCCAACGCCCTGAGCAGTGGGACGTGGTGGCCAGGAGCGAGGCCGGAACCGACCTTTCGATTTTCAGGACTCGGGATAACGGTTCGCCGAATACCGTTGACGTCCGTGACCTGCATCGCTGCATTGATACGAATACCGATGAACGTAGACGAGCGCAGACGGATGAGACCAAAGATGAGACCACCACGGCTTAGTTTGCCTCGCGGACACCTTCGCTGGCCCTGAGCGTCGGTACGCAGGGTTCAGCGCAGGCACCTGCCGAAGAGACAGGAAACATATCTATGTCACGCGAACAACCGCAGCCGCGGCAGGCTACTCAGCATGCTCCTGGCGATACTTCCGGCTCGCTGCCAGAATCCATCTCCGGCCCGGTCTTGTTGGTCGTCATCCAGTGGCTGATCCATGGTGGGGCGGATCGGGCGACCCTGGAATTGCTGCAGGGGATCAAGCGGCTAGCTCCTGGAGTTCGGCGCTATCTCGTCACGACCGTTCCGGAGCAGATGGAATGGGTGGACGAGGTGTACGAGGCTGTGGACGCGGTGTTCTCGCTGCCGGACATGGCGCCGGTCGATGCGGAAAAGAGACTGGCCCAGTTGGTCGACCAGCTCAATGTCAACGCCGTACTCGTGGTCAACAGCATCGTCGGTTACGACGCGCTTCCCTACATACGCCGCTCTGGACGAAAAGTCCGCGTAGTTTCCCAAATCCACGGATTCATGCGGGACCCGCTGACCGAAAACTTCATCGGTCACTCTGTGTATGCCGCCACGCGGTTCGACGATCTGATCGACGGATACGCGGTGATCTCCCGTTTCGTCGGTGACCAGTTGGTCAAGAGGTTCGGTGTGTCTGCCAACAAGGTTCGGGTGATGTACTGTGGGATCGACCTGAATCGTTTCTGGCGGACCCGCCAGAAACGGTTCTCCCCAGGGCGCTCTGCGCGGGTCCTGTGGCTGGGCCGGCTCAGTTGGGAAAAGGACCCGGTGATGGCAGTGCGGGTCGCACGCACGTGGAAGGAGTCACACGGAAGCCAAGGCGTGGAATTCCATATTGTCGGCAGCGGTGAACTCCATGACGAGGTCGCGCAGCGGATTCACGCAGAGGAACTCAATAATATCGTCGTACTCTCACCCGCAGCCGACGACCCGGTCTCATTCTACGAGTGGGCAGATTGCCTCATGGTGACCTCTCGGTACGAGGGGATCCCGTTGGTCATCTATCAGGCAATGGCAGCGAGGCTGCCGGTCCTCAGGTGAGTCGCCGGGGGGAGTTGCACCCCCCGGCGCTCGTTGAACCGTGCGTGACACTCTCGCGTCACACGGCTCCCGTCGTCCAGCCGTCGGGGTAGGCACCGGCGCGCCAGTGGGCGAATAGGCCGGGGTACGCGTGGGCGACCTCGGCGAGTCGTCGTCTGGCTTTGCGGCGGCCCAGTCCTTTGTGTTTCTTGCCCGCCCAGGCCAGCAGGTGCCGGTTGAGGCGAGCGAGGAGGTTGACCAACTCTGAGCGGTAGAAGCGCCCGTAGAAGTTGATCCAGCCGGTCACGACCGGGTTGATCAGTCGGGCCAGCTGTTGGAGGGTGGACCCGCTGCGCCGGCACAACCGCCAAGTGCGGATCTGATTACCGATCTTCTTCTTGGCGGCCTTGCTGACCGCGGGCAGGTAACCGGTGAACAGGGTCCCGGTTTTGCCCGTGGCCCGCCGGGGCCGAAAGTCATACCCAAGGAAAGTGAACGAGGTGACCGGATAGTGGTCGCGTCGTTTGCTGTCTTTGCAGTAGACGATACGGGTCTTGTCCGGGTGCAGTATCAGCCCGAAGGGCGCCAGGCGCTGCGCGATGGCCTCGTGCAGCGCCACGGCCTGCTCATAGCTGACACAATGCACCACGGCGTCATCGCAGTACCGTTCGAACCTGACCCGCGGGTGATTGCGCGCCAGCCAGGCGTCGAACGCGTAATGCATGAACAAGTTAGCCAACACCGGGGAGATCGCCGACCCCTGTGAACGATCAGGTAATTCCCCCGGGGTGGGATCAAGTAATTCCCCCGGGTCTGGCCCGTGGTGGGTAGTTTAGCGGGGTGTTGTGGTGGTCTGGGGGATGACGCGCCCGGGTCGTTTGTGGGGT
>JBOHFX010000073.1:0-30875 GCA_050699875.1 Pseudonocardiaceae bacterium | reverse complement strand
AGGCGCACGCGCTATGGCGCGGGCCGGTCCTCGCCGATCTCACCGACGTCGCGCCGGTGGCGGCCGCGGTGGAAGCGTGCGCGCAGCTAGCTCGCGAGGTGACCGACGCGCTGATCGCCTGTGCGATCGACGCAGGTCAGGCAAACGGGGTCGTGGGCCTCGCCGCCGCGGCGCACGCCGCCGACCCGCTGCGTGAGCCCGCGGTCCTGCTGCTGATGCGCGCGCTGGCTGCGACCGGGCGGGCCGCGGAGGCGTTGCGCACCGGCCGCGAGTACCGGCACCGGCTGGCCGACGAGGCCGGCCTCGACCCGTCACCGTCGCTGAATGGGCTCGAGCGCGACATCGCCGGCGGAGCCTTGGGTCCGGCACCGGCCCGGCCCGAGGTGCTAGCCCGGGGGGCGACCCTATTGATCGGCCGGGAGGCCGAGATCGCGGCCGTGCACGGGCTGCTCGCACGCGAGCGGCTGGTCACGCTCGTCGGACCGGGCGGCGTCGGCAAGACCCGCGTCGCCCTTGAGGTGGCCCGAATCGCCGGGACGACAACGGTGCTGCTGCTCGCCCCGGTCA
The DNA here is from genome assembly GCA_050699875.1 of Pseudonocardiaceae bacterium. GTDB lineage: Bacteria > Actinomycetota > Actinomycetes > Mycobacteriales > Pseudonocardiaceae. The sequence goes on along the minus strand of JBOHFX010000073.1, from coordinate 30,308 downwards.
CCGACCTCGCCGCCATCCCGCATGCGCTGGCCACGACCCTGAACCTGACCGTCGCCCGGGGCGACGTACTGGCGGCCTGCATCGCCGTCCTTGACGATGATCCAGGCCTATTGGTGATCGACAACTGCGAGCACCTCCTCGACGCGGTCCGGGACACCGTCGAGGTGGTCCTGGCCGGCTGCCCCGAACTGACCGTCCTGGCCACCAGCCGGGAGCGGCTCGGTCTCGCCGCCGAGTACACCTTTCGGTTGGCGCCCCTCCCGCTGCCCGCCGCGGGCCAGGATCTTCCGCGGGTCCCGTCCGTAGCGGTCTTCCTCGATCGCGCCGCCCGGGCCCGCCCCGGTTCCCCGCCGGCACCTGCGGACCTGCGCCTGGTCGCCGACATCGTCCGGCGCCTCGACGGGATGCCGCTGGCCATCGAGCTCGCCGCCGGGCGGTTGTCCACCTTTTCCCTCGCCGACCTGCACCATCGGCTCGACCGCTCGCTCGACCTGCTCGGCGGTGGCCGGCCCAGCGCCGATGCCCGGCACCGGACGCTGCGCGCCACCGTCGAATGGTCCTACCAGCTGCTGGCCGAGGACGAACGCCGGCTGTTCCGGTACCTGTCGGTCTTCGTTGACGGCGTCGGCCTCGACGCCGCCGAACGGCTCGCCGCCGACCTGGGCCTACACAATGATCCCGGAAGCGTCCTGGCCCGCCTCGTCGATGCCTCCATGATCGACGCCGTGTTCGACGGAGGCAGCGGGGGCGGGGGCACCCGGTACCGCATGCTGGAGACGTTGCGCGCGTTCGGTCTCGATCGCCTGGCGGCGGCCGGCGAGGACGAGTCCGCAGCCAGGTGCATGCTTGGCTGGGCGATCGAACTGACCGCGTGGGTCGACGCCGCCATGGCCACCGAACGTGAGCCCGAGGCCGACGCCGCCCTGCGCCGCGAGCTGCCGAACCTGCGGGCTGCGTGGCGACTGGCGCGCAGCCGTGGATCGCTCGACGACGCCGTCGCGATGGTCATCGGATTGTTCGACGCGGTCAGCTACCGCGACCTGATCGAGATCCGGGGCTGGGCCGAGGAGCTGGCCGGTGACCCGGCGCTGGCCACCCACCCGCGCGCGGCCGCGGTGCTGGGCACAGCGGCGGAAGCCGTCTATCACCGCGGCGACTATCCGCGGGCCGACCGGCTGGCGTGCGCCGGGCTCGAGCGGGCGACCGACGCCGAAGGGTCGTGGTACTGCCTGGCGCCGCTGTCGGCGGCCGCGCTGGCCCGTGGGGCGTACGCCGACGTCGTCGAGTACTCCCTCGCCGCGGCCGTGCTCGCGGCCCGACCCCGCGGGAACCTCGGGATCGCCGCCCTGGCCAGGGCCTACGCAGGCGATCCCGACGAGGCGCGGGCGCTGAACGACCGCGGGCTCGCCGGCGCTGCCTCACCCACGATGCTCGCTTTCGGCGCCTACGTCGCCGGGGAGATCGAGAGCTTCGCCGGCCGCCCCGAGCTAGCCGAGCAGCACTACGTCCGCGCCATCGACCTCGCCCGCACCTCGGGCGCGACCTTTGTCGTCGGCATCGCGACCGTCGGGCTACTCGCGGTGCGTGCCGCCACCGGCCGGGTTCAGCACTCGCTGCAGGGCTATCGCGAGGTCATCGACTACTTCGCCCGCACCGGCAACTGGACCCACCAGTGGACCACCCTGCGCAACCTCGCCGACCTGCTGCGCCGGATTGGCGACGATGAGCCGGCCGCACTGCTCGACGCCGCGGCCGACCACGCGCCGGACGCTCCTGCCGTCAACCGCTCCCCAGCCGCCGAACCGCCCCGGCAGGCCGTCCCGGCTGCACCGATCCCCAGCCGCGCCACCGTCCTCGAGGTGGCCCGACGGGCAATCGACCGGAACCTCAATCCATCATGACGACTCGGGGCGAAACCTCACTCAGATCATTGGCGACCCGGTGGCCGTTCGGTAGCGGTCGGGTTGCAGCGAGGGATCGACGAACGACTCGTCGCCGACCCACGCGGTGTAGCAGTCGACGCCCATGGCGGCGATCAGCCCGGCCGTCTGGGTCGCCTGTGCCGCCAACGCGCGGACCTTGCGGGCTGCGGTGTGCGGGCTCAGCACCAGGTCGACCGCGAGCCGCTCGTCGGGGCTGGTGATCGGGTACCCAGGAGGGAAGATGCCCAGGCTCTCGTTGAGTGCGCTCCAGCGCTGTGCCCGCCGCTGCGCGACTGCGGCGTGCAACAGCCGAGCCCCGGTCGAAGCGGCCCGGTCGAAGGCCGCGGCGGTCCACGCCGAGACCGCCTGGTGGTCCGGGTGACCGGTGATGCCGTCCGGACCGAAGGTGAGCACAGTGTCCGGACGGACCCGTCCGATCACGTCGCACAGCTGCGCGACCACGTCTGGTGGGTGGATTGCCATGCACTGCCCGTCCCGGTATCCAAGCCAGTGGTGCTCGGTGACTCCGAGGATTTCCAGGCAGCGGGCCAGCTCGCCGGTGCGCTCCGCGGCCAGCCGATGCGGGGGCCAAATCTGCGGGTCGGAGGTGCCGAGCTCGCCACGGGTGGCCGTCACGCACATCACCCGCGAGCCGGTGTCCCGGGCCAACGCCATCAATCCGCCGGACAGGTAGGCCTCGTCGTCGGGATGGGCCCACACGCCGAGGATGGTGCCCAGCGCCACGACGTCCGGTTCCGCGACGACGGCTGCTGACCCGGTCATGGCCGGCCGTCCCGTCGTCCGATCCACCACCGCCGCGTCGACCGCATCATCGTGCATCTCGTCCTCCGGGCTCGTCTACGAGACCCGATCGTCCGAGAGCGCGCTGGCAGCGCCCTGTCACCGCGCTGACTCGGCAGCGGCGGCAGACGCCTGACGAGGGTGGAGACGAAGGGACTCGAACCCTCAACCCCCGCCGTGCAAAGGCGGTGCTCTACCAGATTGAGCTACGTCCCCCGGCTCTGGGCGCGCCAGGCGTGCCCAACAGCGACTCACATGGTCGGAGTCGTGGCCTCACGCCAGAGGTCTGCCTCCGCCCGGGCGGAGCGCTGACGCTTCACGAGAACCAGAGCGATCAGACCGACGAGCAACAGTGGGATGAGCTTCTTCACGATGGACTCCTCCTGCCATCTGGTTTCCTCAGTGGGCCTAGCTGGACTTGAACCAGCGACCTCATCCTTATCAGGGATGCGCTCTAACCGACTGAGCTATAGGCCCCCGGCGACCCGGCGAGGTTACCGCACGCCTTTGCCGGGCCCCAACGGGCCTGCGGATCAGTCGGGTTCGGACAAGGTAACCTCCACGCCTCCGACGAGATCGGCTCCGATGTTGTAGACCAGTGATCCGACGGTGGCCAGCGCGGTCATCAGCACGATGTTCACCAATCCGATGACCAACGACACCCCGAACACTCGCCCACCGCTGATCAGCTCCGTGTTCGCCTGGGGGTTGTTCACCGAGGTGAGGTCGGAGTAGGTGCCGTTGATCTCGTCCCACACCCCCATCCCCCCGAGGATGCCGTAGAGCACCCCCACGGCGACCATCCAGACCAGAAATCCGGCGACCGACAACACGAGCGACAGCTTGAGCACCGACCATGGCTCGAGCCGCTGCAGCTGCAGGCTGGTCCGTCGCGGAACCCGGCCCGGATGCACCCGGGTGTTCGGTGCCTGGGCAGGCGGCGGCACCCGCTCAGGCGGCGTATACCCCCCGACGCGCACCGTGGGCGCCGAGAAATCCGGACCAGCGGCCCGGGTGGGCTGGTCCCCGGTCGGTGGGTGACTGGTCGCCCGGTCAGCGACCGGGGTGGTGACCCCCGGTGGGGAGCCATAGGAACGCCCCGCGGCCGGCTGCCGACCGGTCTGGTCCCGGCCGCTGCCACGAGAGTGCTCCGGCGCGCCGACCTGCATCGTCACCGTCTTGGGGTCCCCGTCGCCCACCGCTGCCTGGACCTCGGTCTGCTCGACGTTCTCGGGCTTGGTCACAACTCACCCTTCGTCGGTGCGCCGCCGGCATCCGGGTCGCCGGCCTCTTCGGCGTTGCGCGCTACAGCCACCAGGGTCGCCCCTTCGCCAAGGTTCATCAAACGCACCCCTTTGGTCTGCCGACCGGCCTTGCGCACCTCCTTGGCGGTCGTTCGGATGACCCCACCAGTGGAGGTGATGGCGTACAGCTCGTCGTCGATGTCGACGACCAGCGCTCCGACGAGCTTGCCACGCCTGCGGTCGAACTGGATGGTCAACACACCCTTGCCACCACGTCCCTGCACCGGGTAGTCATCGATCGGGGTCCGTTTGGCATAGCCTCCCCCGGTCGCGACCAGCACGAACCGCCCGGGAAGCACCACCGCGATGGACAGCAGCTCGTCACCGTCGTGGAACCGCATCCCAAACACCCCCGACGTGGCCCGCCCCATCGGGCGTAGCGCGTCGTCGGTGGCAGCGAACCGGATCGACTGGCCCTCCGCAGAGACCAGCAGCAGGTCGTCCTCGGCGGCGCACAGCACGGCCCCGACCAGCTCGTCGTCATCGCGCAGGTTGATACCGATCAGCCCACCGGAGCGGTTGGAGTCGAAATCAGTGAGCCGGCTCTTCTTGACAAGGCCGGCCCGGGTGGCCAGCACCAGGTACGGCGCTGCCGTGTAGTCCTTGATCTGCATGACCTGGGCGATCTGCTCATCGGGCTGGAACGCCAGCAGGTTGGCCACGTGCTGGCCGCGGGCATTGCGGTTGGCCTCGGGCAGCTCGTAGGCCTTCGCGCGGTACACCCGGCCCTTGTTGGTGAAGAACAGGATCCAGTCATGCGTGGAGCAGACGAAGAAGTGCGCCACGATGTCGTCGGTCTTCAACCCCGCGCCCATGACACCCTTGCCACCACGCTTCTGCGCCCGGTACAGATCGGTGCGGGTGCGCTTGGCGTAACCGGTGCGGGTGATGGTGACCACGACGTCCTCGACGGCGATCAGGTCTTCGTTGGACACGTCGCCGTCGTAGCCGATGAGCCTGGTGCGCCGGTCGTCCCCATACTTCTCGACGATCTCGGTCAGCTCGTCGCGGACGATGGTGCGCTGCCGCTCTGGCTTGTCCAGGATGTCCAGGTAGTCGGCGATCTCGCGCTCGAGTTCGGCGAGGTCTTCGATGACCTTCTGCCGTTCCATCGCGGCCAGCCGGCGCAGCTGGGTCTCCAGGATGTAGTTGGCCTGGATCTCGTCGACGTCCAGCAGCTCCATCAGTCCGGTCCGCGCGTCGTCCACCGTCGAGGATCGGCGGATCAGCGCGATCACCTCGTCGAGCATGTCCAGCGCTTTGACCAGCCCGCGCAACAGGTGGGCGCGTTCCTCTGCCTTGCGCAGCAGGTAACGGGTCCGCCGGACGATGACGTCGAGCTGGTGACGCACGTAGTGCCGGATGACCTGGTCCAGCCGCAGCGTGCGCGGCACGCCTTCGACGATGGCCAGCATGTTGACGCCGAAGGACTGCTGCAGCTGAGTGTGCTTGTAGAGGTTGTTGAGCACCACCTTGGCGACCGCGTCGCGCTTGAGCGAGATCACGATGCGCATCCCGATGCGATCGCTGGACTCGTCGTTGATCTCGGCGATCCCGGTGAGCCGTGCATCCCGGGACAGCGCGGCGATCGACTCGACGAGGTTGTCCGGGTTGACCTGGTAGGGCAGCTCGGTGATCACCAGGGTGGCGCGACCCTTGGTGTCCTCCTCGACCGCTACCACACCGCGCATCCGGATCGAGCCGCGGCCACTCCGGTAGGCGTCGGCGATGCCGTCGGTGCCGACGATCAGCCCCCGGGTCGGGAAGTCCGGGCCCTTGATCCGCTCGGTGAGTGCGTCGAGCAGGGTGTCGTCGTCGACGTCGGGGTTCTCCAGCAGGTACACCACACCCGCGCCGACCTCGCGCAGGTTGTGCGGCGGGATGTTCGTCGCCATCCCCACCGCGATTCCCGAGCTGCCGTTGACCAGAAGGTTCGGGATCCGAGCCGGCAGCACGACGGGCTGCTGGGTGCGCCCGTCGTAGTTCGGCTCGAAGTCGACGGTGTCCTTGTCGATGTCCCGCAGCATTTCCTGCGCCAGCGGGGTGAGCCGGCACTCCGTGTACCTCATGGCGGCCGCCGGGTCGTTGCCCGGGGAGCCGAAGTTGCCCTGACCGTCGATCAGGGGGTAGCGCATCGACCACGGCTGGGCCAGCCGCACCAGGGTGTCGTAGATCGCGGTGTCACCGTGCGGGTGGTAATTGCCCATCACGTCGCCGACAACCCGTGCGCACTTAACGTAACCACGGTCGGAGCGGAACCCGGAGTCGTACATCGAGTACAGCACCCGGCGGTGCACCGGCTTGAGCCCATCTCGGACGTCGGGCAGCGCACGTCCGACGATCACACTCATCGCGTAGTCGATGTAGGAGCGCTGCATCTCCTGCTGGATGTCGACCGGCTCGACGCGGTCTCCGTCTGGCGGCAGGGTGATCTCCGTCACTGGGCTTGCTTCCCTTCGGCGGCCACTGACGTGCCGCGCAACCCCTCCAGTCTATCGGTGACGCAGTGTGCGCCCCGGCCGGACGCGCACCGCTGATCGGGCCAAGACTCCCGGTCGCCGAGTTCGACAGGGGAGCTGCCCCAACGGGTCAGGCGAACTCCCCTGTCGAACTCGGCGACAACAGATGCGGTGGCTCGATCAGGTTCGGGCGCGGGTCAGGCAGCACTCCTGATACTCCTGAAGGGACCCGCACCAGCAGAGATCATTGCGGGCGGGTGGCCAGGCGATCTCGCGCGCGGGCCCGGTGAGATCCAGCGCGTAGTCCTGACGGACTTGCGGATCGATCGGATCTCCACCGACACGCTCAGCGTGGGTGGCCAACTCCTCGACTACACCGGTCCGCAGTGCAAAGTGCAGATGACTGGCCTCCGACCACATCACCAGGATTTCCTCCACCGTGGTCCGGTACTCGTCCCACGCCCGGCCGTATTCCTCGACCAGCGACGGCCAACGCACCAGCAGGCGGTCGAACTCCGGCTGCGGCCAGAACAGCAGCGTGGCTTCCACGTAGTCCGGGTCCTCGGCACCGAACACAGCCTGCATCAAGCTCATCAGGCGGTCGGTGAGACAGTCGTAGTCGTCGTAGGGCAGGTCAAGATCGCCGCGGATCCGGTGGCGGGACTGAGTCAGCACGAACGCCATCCCCAGGGCGTGCCCGTAGTCCGCCCCTCCGCGCTGGGATTCGAGCTCTTGCTGGCGTTGCAACACGGTCGCCAGTGCCGCGGTCAGCCACTGTTCGGCTGTCTCGGCGCGATCGCCTGCCTCCAACGCGTCGCAGATGTAGGCCACCGCGTCAGGATCCTGGGGCAGCAACGGTCGCAGCGCCATCAGCTCCGCCATCGCCTCATCCTCGCGACCAAGCAACAGCAGGACTCGGGCTCGGAACGCTCGCGGGTAGCCGTCTGGTTCACCGTGGGCGCGGTGAGTCTCGATGGCACGGTCGGCGAGGAGCAAAGCCTCCTGCAGACTCCCGTCACGTTCGGTGAGCTCGGCCGCCAAGCCCAGGACGTACCCGGTGTCGACCTGATCGACTACAAGATCCTGGTCGACCGCCCCGACCAGGTCGGCAGCCAGGTCGAGGGGCTGGTCGACATCGAACGCGACACGGTTGATCTCGTCGAGATCGTCAGTAGTGAGTAGTCCAGGCGAAGGCATGGCGCACCGTATCGCCGATGTGTTCATGAGACGTCTCACCACGCCGCCGAAGGATCAGCGCGGGGAAAAAATGCAGCCAGGTAGCAGGCTAGACGTCCAGGAAGCGGACGTCTTTGGCGTTGCGAGTGATGAAGGAGCGGCGGGACTCCACGTCCTCGCCCATCAGGACGCTGAACAGTTCGTCGGCGGTGGCCGCATCGTCGAGCGTGACCTGGAGAAGGACGCGGTTGGCCGGGTCCATGGTGGTTTCCCACAGTTCCTTGGCGCTCATCTCGCCCAGCCCCTTGTAGCGCTGGATCGCGTCGTCCTTGGGCAGTTTGCGACCCTGCGCCTGGCCCGCTTCGATGAGCCCATCGCGTTCCCGGTCGGAGTAGGCGTACTGCGGCTCCGACCGCGGCCACTTGATCTTGTACAGCGGTGGCTGGGCGAGGAACACATGCCCGTGCTCGACCAGCGGGCGCATAAACCGGAACAGCAACGTCAGCAGCAGGGTGCGGATGTGCTGACCGTCCACATCGGCGTCGGCCATCAGCACGACCTTGTGGTAGCGCAGCTTCGTGAGGTCGAACTCATCGTGGATACCGGTGCCCAGCGCGGTGATCAGGGCCTGTACTTCGGTGTTCTTCAGCACCCGGTCCAGCCGCGCCTTCTCGACATTGATGATCTTTCCTCGGATCGGCAGGATCGCCTGGTACAGCGAGTCCCGGCCGGATTTCGCCGAGCCGCCCGCGGAGTCACCCTCCACAATGAACAGCTCGCTGCGCGAAGGGTCGGTGGAGCGGCAGTCGGACAGCTTGCCGGGCAGACCACCCAGATCACCGGCGGACTTGCGGCGCACCAGCTCGCGGGCCCGCCGGGCGGCCATCCGGGCCTGCGAGGACGAGACCGCCTTGTTGATGATCGTTTTGGCCTCGGTGGGGTTGCGCTCCAGCCAGTCGTTCAACCATTCGTTGCAGGTGCGCTGGACGAAAGACTTGGCTTCGGTGTTGCCCAGCTTGGTCTTGGTCTGGCCTTCGAACTGCGGCTCCTTGAGCTTCAGCGACACGATGGCGGCCAAGCCCTCGCGCACATCGTCGCCCGTGAGCGCGGTGTCCTTCTCCTTGAGCAGCTTCTTGTCCCGGGCGTAGCGGTTGACCACCGAGGTCAACGCGGAACGGAAGCCCTCTTCGTGGGTACCGCCCTCGTGGGTGTTGATCGTGTTGGCGAACGTGTAGACCGACTCGGTGTACCCGGCGTTCCACTGCATGGCGACCTCGACCTGCATGCCGTCACCACTGGTCTCGAAGCCGATCACTTTGCGGTGGATGGGGTCCTTGGAGTTGTTGATGTGCTTGACGAAGTCCTCCAGACCACCCGGGTAGTGGAAGATGCGCTCCTTGACCTGGGCGGTCTGTCCTTCGGCGTCCTCGGTCTCGTTGCTGCCGTTGACCCGCTGGTCGCGCAGGACGATCGTCAGGTCCTTGTTGAGGAAGGCCATCTCCTGCAGCCGGCGCGCCACCGTCTCGGCGTTGTAGTTGGTGGTCTCGAAGATTGCCGGGTCGGCCCAGAAGGTCAGCATGGTGCCGGTCTTGCTGGTCGGTTCGCCTTTGCGCAGCGGGTGCACCGGCTTGGAGTCCTCGTAACGCTGCCGCCACACGAACCCATCCCGCTTGATTTCCGCCTCCAGCCTGCTGGCTAGCGCGTTCACCACGCTGAGGCCGACCCCGTGCAGGCCGCCGGAGACGGCGTAGGACTTGCCGTCGAACTTTCCGCCGGCGTGCAGGGTGGTGAGCACCACCTCCAGCGCAGGCCGGCGCTCCACCGGATGCATGTCCACCGGGATGCCCCGACCGTCGTCGGACACCCGCACCCCGCCGTCGGCGAGCAAGGTAACTTCCACCCTGGTGGCATAACCAGCCAGCCGCTCGTCGACGGCGTTGTCCACCACCTCCCACACCAGGTGGTGCAGCCCGCGCTCGCCGGTGGAACCGATGTACATCCCGGGACGCTTGCGGACTGCTTCGAGACCCTCGAGGACGGTGATGGACGACGCGCTGTACTCATTCTTCTTGGCGGCCACAGTCCTCGGTATCTCCTCGCCGGTGCAGAATGTGCTGGCTCTACCGCCGGGATCCGACACGGCCGGTGGTTGCACCGGGCGCTGCGGCGGTGTCTGTGTCTATTCTACTGGTCCCCGCAGATGCAGGGTGGGCAAGGTAACCCCTGACACGCCCGCTGAGCGATTATCTCAGGCCGACGCACGTCCCGGCGGCCCAGAGACGGCATCGCGCTGCGTAGCACAATTTGAGCGGCCTGTGGCAGGGTGTCGCTCGGGCACCACAGGATGACACACCGTGCACGATCTCAGGCCGTTCAGGCAGGGTCAACCGTAGGTGTCCCGTGGACCGCGACCGCGGACGTGCCGGGGCCCGTGCACCCAGTTCGGCGCCGCCGGACCCTGCACTCGCAGCCGGGTTACCACTCCAGGGCCGACGCCGGCGGTGATCCGGGCGACCAGCTGCCGTTGCAACAACCGGAGTTGGGTGGCCCACGCCGTTGAGCTGGCGCGCACCACCAACTCGCCGGCGATCAACGCTACCGGCTCGGCGTGCTCGGCAACCTCCGGGCCCACCAGCTGTGCCCACCGGCCGAACACCAGACCGGTCGAGACCCGGCCCGCCCAGCCACGGTCGGCGACCAGCCGGGAGGCCAACCGGCCCAGCGGCTGCGGATCCCGGTCGTCCGGCCGCGCACCGGACCAGCCACGGCGTCGCCGGGGCGCTGCCCGCTGGTTACCGGACGTTCGCCGGCTGGCCGAACTACGCTGGGCAGCACGGGCGGACTCCAGGGCGGCGCGAGCGATGTCGGCACCTTTCGGCTGCCCAGGGGGCGTCTGCGGTGGACCTTCCCGCCCACCGAACATCGACTTGTCCACACTGTCCACAGGGTTGTCCCCAGCTGTGGTGTGGTCATCGGACACGGTGGACGCTCCCGCCGTGCACGTCAAACCGCGTCCCGTGCAGTTCATCGGGTACATCGGCGACGACTGCGGCGGTGACCACCACCTGCTCAGCGGCCAGTGCGACCTCAGCCAGCCGGGCCCGACGGCGGATGTCCAGCTCAGCGAAGACGTCATCGAGAAGCAGCACCGGCTCGGCACCGCCGTAGCGCAGCAACTCGTAACTGGCCAGCCGCAGCGCCAGCGCGAACGACCACGATTCGCCGTGGCTGGCATAGCCCTTGGCCGGCATCCCGCCAAGACCGAGCTCCAGGTCGTCGCGGTGCGGCCCGACCAGGCAGACCCCGCGCTCGACTTCGGCCGTCCGCAGCCGGGCCAACTCAGCGAGCATCGCCCCCTCCAGCGCCTCGACGTCGGCCTTGCCGCCCTCGGACACCCCGGCGGGCAGCGCGTCACCCAGGCTGCTGCGGTAGTCGCACTGCACGGTCACCTCCTCTGAGGCCACTGCGCGGTAGGCCGCGGCGACATACGGCGCCAGCTCGACGACGAGATCCAACCGGGCCCCTAGCAGCTCCGCACCGTGCCTGGCGAGATGACCGTCCCAGACGTCCAGCGTGCGCAGATCACCCACCCCACCGCCGGCCCGGCGCGCCGCCCCGGCGGTCTTGAGCAACGCGCCGCGCTGGCGCAGCACCTTGTCATAGTCGGCTTGCACGCCCGCCAACCGGGGAGCGCGCAAGACCAGCAGATCGTCGAGAAACCGGCGGCGCTGCGCCGGGTCACCGCGCACCAGCGCCAGGTCCTCCGGCGCGAACAGCACGCTACGCAGCACCCCGAGCACCTCCCGCGGCCGCGGCACCGGACTGCGGTTGAGCCGGGCTCGGTTGGCCCGTCCCGGGGAGATCTCCAGCTCCACGGTCAGCTCCCGACCGGCGTGCACCACCGCGGTGCGCACGATGGCGCGTGCTGCGCCCTGGCGCACCAGCGGGGCATCGGTGGCCACCCGGTGTGAACCCAGCGTGGACAGGTAGCTCAGCGCCTCGATCAGGTTCGTCTTGCCCTGACCGTTCGCGCCGATCAACACCGCTACCCCGGGTTCCAGGTCGAGCTCGGCGTGTTCCCAGGAGCGGAAGTCGGTGACCACCAGCTGTCTGACATACACCGGAACTACTGGGGATCTTTCAGGGCCGGATCGAGCTCGACCGCCTGTACCGCGTGCCCGCCGAACTGCTGGCGCAACGCCGCCACGGCGCGCATCGCCGGGGAGTCAGGCTGCCGGGAGGCGAACCGGGCGAATAACGCCGCAGAGATCACCGGCGCGGGCACGGCGTGATTGATCGCTTCCTCCACTGTCCAGCGGCCCTCACCGGAGTCCTGCACCCAGCCGCGTAGTTGGCTCAGCTTCGGATCCTGGTCCAAGGCTGCCACCAGCAGGTCCAGCAGCCAGGAACGGACTACCGTGCCGCGCCGCCATGCTTTGAGCACCGCTGGTACGTCAGTGACCACGTCGGCGGCTTCGAGCAGCTCGAAGCCCTCTGCGTAGGCCTGCATCAAGCCGTACTCCACACCGTTGTGCACCATCTTGGCGAAGTGCCCGGCGCCGACGCCGCCGGCGTGCACGAAGCCCTCCTCTCGAGGGCCCTCGGGACGTAGCGCATCGAACACCGGCATCAGCCGCTCGACGTGGTCCACCGACCCGCCGACCATCAGGCCGTAGCCGTTCTCCCGGCCCCACACCCCGCCGGAGACCCCGCAGTCCAGGTACCCGATGCCGTTGCCGGCGAGTAGCTCAGCGTGCACGCGGTCCTCGGTGTAGCGGGAGTTGCCGCCGTCGATGACGAGGTCGCCCTCGCCGAGCAGGTCCGCCAGCTGCATCACGATGTCCTGGGTCGCCTCGCCGGCCGGGACCATGACCCACACCGCCCTCGGTGCGGGCAGCTGTTCGACCAGTGCGGCCAACGAGTCGACATCACGGGTGGTGGGGTTGCGGGCATAACCGACCACCTCGATACCGGCGGCACGTAACCGGTCGCGCATGTTGCCGCCCATCCTGCCCAGTCCGACGAGTCCAAGCTGCACGGCGGGTCCTTTCAGGGTCGGTACTCCTACCGTAGCGGCGGGCGGACGGGGCAGGTGTTGCGTCCGCTCCTGGGCATCCACCGCGCTAGTGGTTGAGGTTTCCTTTAATAGAAAGAACATCAGTAGCAGTAGTAGGTGCTGTGGGCGGTGTGGAGACATGGCGTCTGCGCAGGTCTGCTGGTGTGGTGCGGTGGGGACAGTGCGGGTGAACAGTTGGTGGACGGTGGCGGCCGGTGGTGCACGCGGACGGCCGGATCGACGCGATTCACATCCGTGTCCGCTTGTCCACAGAGTTGTCCCCAGGTGTGGGTGGATCGGACCCGAGCACCCGCGCCGATGAGTTCGGGGTGCGGCCGGGGTCCATCAAATGACTCCACTTCTGTCAGGCCTGTGGGTCATGATGTGGGCGGCACCGATAAATCCGGATGAATGGGGCGATCATGACTCATGAGCGGAGACGCTGGCTGGCCCTGCTGGTGCTGTGCCTGGGTGACCTGATGATCGTTCTCGACACCACGATCGTGAATGTCGCGTTGCCGTCGATCCGCGCGGACCTCGGGTTCTCGGAGACCTCGCTGGCCTGGGTGGTCAACAGCTACATGCTGACCTTCGGCGGATTCCTGCTGCTGGCCGGGCGGTTGGGCGACCTGTTCGGCCACCGGCGGCTGTTTCTGATCGGCCTGACGGTGTTCACCGCAGCCTCGCTCGCGTGTGGCCTGGCCAACTCACCGGAGCTGCTGGTGGGAGCGCGTGCAGTACAGGGTCTCGGTGGTGCGATTGTCGCGGTGGTGGCCCTGTCGTTGATCATGACTATGTTCACCGAACCGACCGAGCGGGCCAAGGCGATGGGCTTCATCGGATTCGTCATCGCCGGGGGTGGCAGCATCGGTGTGCTTCTTGGTGGGGTGCTGACCGATGCCCTCGACTGGCATTGGATCTTCTTGGTCAACATCCCGATCGGTGCCGCGGTCATCGTGGCATGCCTGGCACTGCTGCCAGGGAGAGCGGGTCGGCGTGGCGCTGGGCGGCTCGACGTGGCCGGGTCGGTCACCGTTACCGCGGCACTCGTGATCGCCGTCTACGCGATCATGGACGGTAACCGGGCTGGCTGGACGTCCGCTCGGACGATCGTCCTGCTCGTCGTCGCCGTCGCGCTGGTGGGGGTGTTCCTCCGCATCGAGGCGCGTGCTGAATCGCCGCTCATGCCGCTGGGGTTGTTCCGCATCCGCAGTGTCGCCACGGCGAATGTCGTAGGTGTGCTGTGGGCGGCCGCGATGTTCGCGTGGTTCTTCCTGTCCGCCCTGTACCTGCAGCTCGTGCTCGGTTACAGCCCGCTCGAGGTCGGTCTCGCCTTCCTGCCCGCGAACCTGATCATGGGTGCGTTCTCACTCGGCCTTTCCGAGCGGATCGTCATGCGGTATGGCATCAGAGCCCCGTTGGCGACCGGGATGATTCTCGTCGCGGCCAGCCTCGCCCTGTTCGCGCGCGCCCCGGTCGACGGAAACTTCGTCATCGACGTATTGCCAGGCATGCTCCTGCTCGGCCTCGGTATGGGCATATCGTTTAATCCGGTGCTGCTGGCCGCGATGTGCGAGGTTGAGCCGAGTGAGGCCGGTCTCGCCTCGGGGGTGGCGAACACCTCGTTCATGATGGGTGGGGCACTCGGGTTGGCGGTGCTGGCCAGCCTGGCCGATGCCCGCACCCGAGGGCTGACGGCCGCCGGCGTCGATCGACTCGCCGCTCTCACCGGCGGCTACCATGCTGCCTTCGTTGTCGGCGCCGCCTGCGCCGCCACAGCCGCAGCCCTGGCCGCGCTCCTGCTCCGACGCGTCGAGGTCCAGCCGCCCCGTGAGGACCCGGATCTCCTGACCGTTCACGCCCATTGAGCATGGGCCGCAGCGTGCCCGCTACCGACGGTCCCCGCGGTGTGAGGCTGGTCAGGAGCGGGCGCGCTGCTTGATCCGGGAGGTGAGCTCCTGGACCTGGTCGTAGGTGCGGCGGCGTTCGGCCATCTCCTTGCGGATCTTGCGGTCCGCATGCATCACGGTGGTGTGATCGCGACCGCCGAAGGTCTGCCCAATCCGGGGCAGCGAAAGGTCGGTCAGCTCGCGGCACAGGTACATGGCGATCTGCCGGGCCTGCGCGACATGCTTGGTCTTGCCGGGCCCGCACAGGTCGTCCATGGTGACGCCGAAGAACTCCGCGATCACCGCCATGATGTTCGGTGCGCCGATCTCGTGCGCTTGGTCGTCGGGGATGAGGTCGCGCAGCACTATCTCGGCGAGCTGGTAGTCGACCGGTTGCCGGTTCAGCGAGGCGAAGGCGGTCACGCGGATCAGTGCTCCTTCCAGCTCGCGGATGTTGCGTTCGATCCGGGCGGCGATGAACTCCAGCACGTCGTCCGGCGCGGCCAACCGATCGCCGGCGGCCTTTTTGCGCAGGATGGCGATCCGGGTCTCCAGCTCCGGCGGCTGGATGTCGGTGATCAGGCCCCACTCGAACCGGGTGCGTAACCGGTCTTCCAGGGTGCCCAGCCCCTTGGGTGGGCGGTCGGACGAGATAACGATCTGCTTGTTCGCGTTGTGCAGGGTGTTGAAGGTATGGAAGAACTCCTCCTGGGTGCCCTCCTTGCCTTCCAAGAACTGGATGTCGTCGACGAGGAGGACGTCAACGTCGCGGTAGCGGCGCTGGAAGGCCACCTTGCGGTCGTCACGCAGGGAATTGATGAAGTCGTTGGTGAACTCTTCGGTGGAGGCGTAGCGCACCCGCATGCCGGGGAACAGCCGCTGCGCGTAGTGCCCGACGGCATGCAGCAGGTGTGTCTTACCCAACCCCGACTCGCCCCAGACGAACAGCGGGTTGTAGGCCCGCGCCGGTGCCTCCGACACGGCCACCGCGGCCGCATGCGCGAACCGATTGGACGCACCGATGACGAAGGTATCGAAGGTGTACTTCTCGTTGAGCCTGGTCTGCGAACTCGAGGGCCGCGTCGATGCCGCGGGTTGGCCGCCGGGGGCAGCCACGTTAGTCCAGATTTCGTGCACGGTGGCCAGGGCGGCCCCCTCCTCACTGTGTTCGCTCGAGTTGACGCCCCCGCCGACGGCGTTGCTATCCATCGCGACGCTGCCCGGGCCGGAGCCGTCTGGCACCGGAGTGCCGGGCGCAGCGAACTGCGGTGGCAGCTGCGGAGGCACTGGCATCGGATGGTCGACCTTCACCGCCAGCGAGACCTGCCGACCCAGGCGCTGCGACAGCGCCGCGCTGATCGGCTCGCGGAGTGCCCGCTCGATGGCGTCCTTGGCGAAGTCGCTGGGTGCGGCCAGCAGCGCGGTGCCATCCAGTAAGCCGATCGGGCGGGTGACGCGCATCCAGGCCCGTTGCTGCGGCGACAGCGTCCCGGTGGAGAGCTCCCGAACGACCTCATTCCACACCTGGCCGAGGTCGGTTTGCCGCTCTGACACCCGCTGCTCCCCTTCGGCCGGTGATGGACTTCAGAAGCGCTGGGCGTCCACAAGGTTGTCCACACCTGTGTATACCGTGATCGCCGCGCTCCCCGGGTCCCCGACGTGCCAACACCCTGACAGCGGCCGGGATGCCGTGTCGTAGGCGCCACAAGCTGACAAGCCTGGGGTGCTGGCACAAGAGCCCCGTATAAGCAAGCACCACCGATGTAACGGCGTGTCGTCCAGACAGTGACGCCAGAGGCTGGTTTTGACGGCGCCGGGACCGGCCACCTAGGCTCGGGTCGTCTCCCGCCCACCGGCGGGCATTCTCGTGTACCCGCAGTCCCACGGGGATTGCGACCCTGCACCCGAGAACCGAGCACCAGCACCGGGAGAACGACGCCGTGGCCAAGGGTAAGCGCACGTTTCAGCCGAACAACCGTCGTCGCGCGAGGACCCACGGGTTCCGGCTGCGTATGCGTACTCGGGCTGGGCGAGCGATCATCGCCGCCCGGCGCCGCAAGGGTCGTACTGAGTTGTCGGCCTGACCCTCTCCAGTTCCCGGATACCTGCCATTGCTGCCCGCTGCCACCCGACTGACCCGCCGCGATGACTTCGCGACGGCGGTGCAGCGGGGTCGCCGGGCGGCGCGTGGCTCTCTTGTCGTGCATCTGGCCTGCGCCGGTGCCGTGGATGCGGTGTCCTCAGCGGAGCCGCCGGCCGGCCCGAAGGTGGGCTTTATCGTGGGTCGCAGTGTCGGCGGCTCAGTGGTCCGGCACCGGGTCCAACGCCGGTTGCGGCATCTGATGCGGCGTCGGTTGGCGGATCTGCCCGCCGGAGCCCTCGTAGTGGTGCGTGCGCTGCCGGCGTCGGCGAGCGCAGGCAGCGCGGCGCTGGGAGAAGACCTCGATCGGGTGCTGCGGCGGGTAAGCAACGGTAGCCAGCGATGATCGTCCTCACACCGGGAACTCGCGCCTCCCATACGATCGGTCCCGTGGTTCGGCTGCTGATCTTCGTGTTGCGGATCTACCGGCAGTGGATATCTCCGGCCCTGCCGCCAAGCTGCCGGTTCTCCCCCAGCTGCAGCGCTTACGCCATCGAGGCGCTCAGCGTTCATGGGGTGCTGCGCGGGTCGTGGTTGACCGCGCGACGGTTGGTTCGTTGCGGACCCTGGCACCCTGGAGGGGTGGACCCAGTTCCCCCAGCGAGATCATCCCGCTCCGACGCCGAGAGTGAGTCGTTGTGCTGAACTTCATCTACTACCCGGTGTCGGCCATTTTCTGGGTCTGGCACAAGGTATTCGGCTACCTGTTGGGTCCGGGCAATGGCGTCGGCTGGGCGCTCGCTGTGGTGTTCCTGGTGTTCACCCTGCGGGCGTTGCTGTTCAAGCCGTTCGTCAGCCAGGTCCGGTCGATGCGCAAGATGCAAGAGTTTGCACCGGAGATCCAGAAGCTCAAGAAGAAGTACGGCGACGACAAACAGAAGATGGCAGCTGAGCTGCAAAAACTGCAGTCAGAGCACGGGGTCAATCCACTCGGGGGCTGCCTGCCGGTGCTGGTGCAGATACCGGTGTTCATCGGTCTGTTCCAGGTGCTGCGGTCGTTCAACCGGCCGTTCCTCAGCGCCGAGGAGAACCGCCAGATCGGCAACTACGCGTTCAGCGCGGCCGACGTGCAATCGTTCCTTGACTCCCGCCTGTTCGGGGTGCCGCTGGCGTCCTACATCACCGAATCTCAGGAGTTGCTGGCGCGGTACGGGGACATCACGCGGTGGGAGATCGCGGTGGTGGCGGTGCCGCTGACCATCGCGGCCGGCATCCTCACCTACTTCACCGCCCGGCATTCGGTGCAGCGGCAGAACCCGGCGCAGGCCGCGAACCCACAGGCCGCGATCATGAACAAGCTGATGCTGTACTTGTTCCCGCTCGGCGTGGTGGCCGGCGGTCCGTTCTTCCCGCTGGCCATCCTCATCTACTGGCTGTCCAACAACCTGTGGACGCTGGGCCAGCAGTGGCTGGTCTACCGGCGGATCGACGCGGAGGAAGTCGAGAAGAAGGACGCCGCTATCGTCCAGCGGCAGTCGCTGGCGCCGCGGCCTGGTCAGAAGCCGATCCGGCCGAAGAAGGACGCCGCTGGGACTCCTGCTGGTGTCACCGGCAGCGACGTCGGCGCGATATCGAACCCGGTGGGCTCGAAGCGTGGAGATTCGGCTGATCCAGCGGAATCGACCCCAGCGACGCCGGACGCAAAGCCCGATTCAGCGCCCGTGGGGTCGAGCGAGGCGCCCACTGACGACACCACCGCTGCAGGGTCCGCGCTGAATGCGTCTGGCGGAGGGTCGGAAGTGTCATCCAACGGCCACGGCCCGTCGCGCGCGGATAGCTCGGCCCGGCCTGGCATGATCCAGCAGCGCCCGCGACCGCGGAAGAATCGCAACCGGAAGCGCCGATAAGGGCGTGATCGTCCGGAGAGGAGGCAGTTGTGGCGGAGACGCTGGCGACTGAGGCAGCGGTGACCGAGGCGAATGCGTCGGACGAGGTTGATGGCACGGTTGACATTGCCCAGCCGGTGCACGACGCGCCGGTAAGCGAGGAGCTCCTCGTTCAGGAGGGCGACGTTGCGGGTGACTACCTCGAACGACTGCTCGACCTGGTGGATTACGACGGCGATATCGATCTCGATGTCGAGGCCGGCCGGGCCATGGTCAGTATCGATGGGGGAGAAGACCTGGCGAAGCTGGTGGGGTCCCGCGGCGCGGTGCTTGAAGCTTTGCAGGAACTCACCCGGCTAGCCGTTCAGCAACAGACCGGTGCTCGCAGCCGGTTGATGCTCGATATCGCGCAGTGGCGGTCTGCTCGCCGCAGCGATCTCAGCGAGCTGGGCAAATCCACCGCCAAACGGGTGCGCAGTGGCGGCCAGCCGATCCGGCTCCAGCCGATGACTCCCTTTGAGCGCAAGATCGTGCACGACGCGGTGGCGGCAGTGGACGGGGTGCAAAGTGAAAGCGATGGCGAGGAACCACAACGTTGCGTCGTGGTCTCCCCGTCTCACTGACCTGCCTTCCTGCGCTTCCTCCCCGCAGTGTGACGGCGGTCGATGTTCCACATGAAACCACTGGCCACGACTGACATCGGGACGGCCGCCCGGGCCGTATTCGGCGATCGGTTACCGATCGCCGAACGGTACGCCGAACTTCTCACCGAGACTGGGGTCGATCGAGGACTCATTGGCCCCCGCGAAGCAGACCGGCTGTGGGAACGCCACCTGCTCAACTCGGCTGTACTCGGTGAACTCATACCCCACAGTTACCGGGTGCTGGACGTCGGTTCCGGTGCGGGCCTGCCGGGCATACCGCTTGCTCTGGCGCGGCCGGATCTGCACGTCGTTCTGCTGGAATCGATGGCACGGCGGGTGGCGTGGCTGCAGGAGGTTATCGACGAACTCGGTCTCGCGGTCTCGGTGCATCGCGGCCGCGCCGAAGACCCGCAAGTACGGGACGAGCTGGGCCAGGACCCTGTCGTGACAGCTCGGGCGGTTGCTCCGTTAAGTCGGTTGGCGCGCTGGTGTTTGCCGTTGGTTGCACCGGGCGGGCGGCTGCTCGCGGTCAAGGGCGCCAGTGCCGAGGAGGAAGTCGCCCGGGACGTCGATGCGGTACGGGCGATGGGAGGGGCGGCTGTGGAGATCGTGCAGTGCGGTGGAACGATCGTGCGGCCGCCAACGACGGTCGTCGTGGTGTCCCGGCTGGCCGAGCGTGTCGTGCCTCCGGTGCGGAGGCGAAGGAGGAAGGATCGGTGAGCGTGAGCACCTCAGAGTGGCGGGACGGTGCGGCGTGGCTGCACAGTGCGGCGCCGGACGGTGCTGCCCTGGATGAGGCAACGCCAGACGGTCCAACAGGAGCCCCCGAGACCGACGCACCGTCGGACGCACCCCCGGCAGTTGCATCACAACTCGCCGTTTCACGTGAAACCGCGTTGCGCGGCATTGCGGTGGACAGCCCGGCTCCGGGTAGCTCTAAGCCACGGCATGCCCGCCTCCGAACGTCCCAAGCGACCGCGCCCACTGAGGTTCGCCGGCCCACTGAGGTTCGCCCGCCGGTCCTCCCTGACGCCCCTCCGAGTGCCGCCGTATCACCCCCAGACGGCGGGTGGACCCCCATCGCAGAGGAGGCGGCCCGGGCTACGCGGGTGAAACATCCTGTCGACCAATTACCTCGCCCGGCCCGGCGGCGAGTGCTGGCGGTGGCCAATCAGAAGGGCGGTGTCGGTAAGACGACGAGCACCGTCAACCTTGCCGCCGGCCTGGCTCTGCACGGGCTGCGCACCCTCGTCATCGACCTGGATCCGCAAGGAAACGCTTCGACCGCGCTCGGTGTCGAGCATCGCGCCGGTACGCCGTCGGTGTACGAGATGTTGCTCGGAGAGATCGGGGTGGCTGACGCGGTGACAGTCAGCCCGCAGTCGTCGAACCTGCTATGCATTCCGGCCACCATCGACCTCGCCGGTGCAGAGATCGAGCTGGTCTCCATGGTGGCCAGAGAATCGCGCCTGCTCAAAGCCCTGTCCAGCGTTGCGCTCGACGAGCTGGACGTCGACTACGTCTTCATCGACTGCCCGCCCTCACTGGGACTGCTCACCGTCAACGCGCTGGTCGCCGCCCCTGAGGTACTGATCCCCATTCAATGCGAGTACTACGCTCTGGAGGGGCTCGGCCAGCTACTTCGTAACATCGAGCTGGTGCAGGCGCATCTCAATCCCGCCCTGAAGGTATCCACGATCCTGCTGACGATGTATGACGGGCGCACAAAGCTGGCCGACCAGGTCACCGCGGAGGTCCGCGAGCATTTCGGTGATGAAGTGCTGCGTACGGTGATCCCGCGCAGCGTGAAGATTTCGGAAGCACCGGGCTTCGGGCAAACCGTGCTGGTCTACGATCCCGGGTCCCGCGGAGCGCTGAGCTATCTGGACGCCGCCCGGGAAATCGCCCTGAGTCAAGGATACCTGGGCGATGGCCGTCCAGGATCCCGTGAGATGGCTCGCTGATGCCCCCCAGTAGCGCGCTGCCTCAGGCGCCGCAGCGTAAGGGTGGCCTCGGTCGCGGCCTGGCGGCGTTGATTCCTACTGGACCGGTTGACACCGCGGTCAGTGATCCGGTGACCCGTCAGCACTCCGAAGGTCAGCTCGAGGGTGGCGCGGACACACCGACAGGTCGGATCGCGGGTGCGATCTACCAAGAGGTGCCGGTAGAGGCCGTCGTGCCCAACCCCCGGCAGCCGCGGCAAGCGTTCGACGAGGAGGCTTTGGCCGAACTCGTGCACTCCATCCGGGAGTTCGGACTGCTACAGCCCATCGTGGTCCGTCCACTCCCAGCTGAGCCGACGATCGGACCGTCGGGCACCGTTCGCTATGAGCTGGTGATGGGCGAGCGGCGGTGGCGGGCGGCGCAGCAAGCTGGGCTTGATTGCATCCCCGCAATCGTACGGAGCACCGCCGACGACGCGATGCTCCGGGACGCGTTGCTGGAAAATCTTCACCGCGTCCAGCTCAACCCGTTGGAGGAGGCTGCTGCCTACCAGCAGCTGTTGGACGACTTCGGGGTGACGCACGAGCAGCTGGCGGCGCGGATCGGGCGCAGTCGCCCGGTGATCACCAACACCATCCGGCTGCTCAGGCTGCCGGTGATGGTGCAGCGAAGAGTCGCAGCCGGCGTACTGTCCGCTGGGCACGCCCGCGCATTGCTCGGCCTGGACGAGCCTTCTGCCCAGGAATCCCTGGCGGCTCGGATCGTCGCTGAAGGGTTATCGGTCCGGGCCACCGAGGAAGCTGTCACGTTGAGTCGCAGCGAACCCAATCCGACCGCCCCAAAGCCACCGGCACCTCGTCCGCTACAGGCGCCCGGACTGCAGGAGCTGGCCGAGAACTTGTCCGATGCTTTCGACACCCGGGTCAAGGTGGAACTGGGCCGCCGCAAGGGCAAGATCGTCGTGGAGTTCGGATCCGTCGATGACCTCGAGCGGATCGTCGCGCTGATGATCCATCCGAGCTGACCCCGTCGAGGTTGAGCGCGCCGCACGCTTGGGCGCCTAGGGTAGATCAGGTGGGGCGCCGCTGGGGAACGGGACTCATTGCGCTGCTGATGATCGTGGCAACGGGCTGCTCGACCGCATCGGATACCGGTGCACCTCAGCTAATCGTCGGGGACTGGGCCGGGCGGATCGAGCCGCGCGGAGACCCGCTCGATTTCGGGATCCGCTTCACCGCCGCCGACCGTGGCCTCGCGGGCACGATGGACGTCCCCGCGCAAGGCGTCTCTGCACTGGCTCTCGGCGACGTGCGTGTCGAGAGCAGGAACGTGACCTTCGCAGTGCCTGAGGTTGCTGGCAACGCGACTTTCCGCGGCACCCTGGTCGGCTCCGGCGACACGGCGACGGTCCGGGGCGACTTCACCCAGGGCGCGCGGCGGGTCCGGCGGAGACGTGACCATGGTCGGCTATATCGACGCCACGATTTCCCCGGACGTGCCGGACGCCATCAACCTGACGAGTCCAGCTACACTTACGTGCACGTAAAGGTAACTTATTGAGGAGTCGTCGACAGTGGTCGTGCAGACGTCGCAGCAGATGCGCATCGGCGAGTTGGCGCGCCATGCCGGGGTGACGACGCGCACGGTCCGGCACTACGAGCAGCTCGGGCTGTTGCGTCCCCATGAGCGGGCGAGCTCGGGCTATCGCTACTACTCGGATATTGAGCTTGCCCGCTTGTGCAGGATCGACCAGCTGAAAAACCTTGGGTTGTCGTTGGAGGAGATCGGGCAGGTCATCGACCTGTACTTCGACGACCCCAGCGGCGCGCACGGCAAGCGCAAGGTGCTGGTGATGTTGCGCCGGCAGCTGCGCGAGGCGCGTCGCCGGCGCGAGGGTCTGCAGCGGCTCGAGGCCGAGCTCGAGCAGAGCGTGGCCAAGGTGGAGCGGTCGCTGGCCGACAACGAGCGCTCGCAAATCTGATCCACGTGTCATTGACGTTGACGTAAACGTTAGAAAAAACTGACGTTGACGTCAACGGTACTGAATAGTTCTGCAGGTCCGTTGGGGCGCTCGTGGGCGGGTTCGCGGTGTCGGTGCGGACCGTGGTAGTGCTGAAGTTGCTCGCTCGCGATGATGAAACGCGGGCGGAGTGCACGATACGGGCCAGGGTCAGCGGCAGGATGTCGTGGTCGATCGCGTCCATGGATGTTTGCTTGCCGCCCGATATGCACTGCGGCACGCTGACCCTCTGGTGGGGGCTATTTGCCGACCTCACGCCCTCCAGAAGGGACACGATGGACGCGTTGCGGGTCGTTTCACTGATTGCTGCCACGATTTCGATGGGACTCGTGGCCGGGGTGTTCGGCCTCTACGCGCACACGATCATGCCTGGCCTTGGGAAGACCGACGACAGAACCTTTGTAGGCGCGTTCCAGTCCGTCGACCAGGCGATTATCAACCCGTGGTTCATGGGCGGCGGCTTCATCGGCGCCTTGGTGTTCACCATCGTGGCCGCGATCACTCACATCGGCCGAGACGGGCTGCCCTGGATCGCCGCCGCGCTGGTCCTGTACCTGGTCACCTTCGTGATCACGATCACGATCAACGTGCCACTCAACGACGCAATCAAGGCGGCCGGGGATCCCGACCGCATCGCCGACCTCGCCGCGGTCCGTGAGAGGTTCAACGAGGCACGATGGACGAGCTGGAATCTCGTCCGCGCGGTCACATCCACCACTGCCTTCGGCCTGCTCGCCTGGGCGCTCGTCCTGCACGGCCGGTCGGCCTAGCACCCCGGTTATCGACCGGCTTCAACGAGTAGGTCCGCCGCCCTTCTTCCACCCGGCTGTTCCCCGTTCTGCGCCATGGCGGCAGCTGTCTGCTGCAACAGCAGGTTGATCGGAGTCGCCACGCCGTATCGCTGCCCGAGCGCGACGATCTCGCCGTTGAGGAAGTCGGCTTCGATCGATCCGGTGCGTCGTTGCAAGCTCTGCCAGGTCGACCCGCCTTGACGGCTCCGCCCGCCGACGGGCTGTAACGAGATCAGGTCGCCACGACGTTGTCGATCTTCCTCAATCGACGCAAAGGCGATACCGGCGGCGGCCAGACAACGTTCTCCCTCGGCCCGCGCGGCCGCGTCAAGAGCCAGGAAATCCCGATCGTCCCCACCACAGACGGCTTCGGCGGCGTTGCCGAGGTTACTCAGCAGCTTCCGGTACTTCCAACGCATGATCGCGCTGTCCGCGCGGGAGCTGAAACCAGCGGCGCTCACGTCACCAACGATCTGTTCGGTCAGGCGATCCACGCCGTGCGGGAAGCCCCCGACGTCCAGGATGCCTGGAGTGGGCGTCGAGTACGCGACGACTCGGCCGGGCATCAAGTGCTCGGCCGGCAGCATCACGCAGACTGCCTGGACCTCGGCGAACCGGCTCGCCGCGAATCGTTCGTTCGCCACCCCGTTCTGCGCGCAGATCACCGGTACGCCTGGGGCGACGGCGAGCAGGGCGTCCAGCACACTCTCGCTGTCCTGAGTCTTGGTGCACTGCAGCACGACGTCGTTGTGCTCCCAGCCGACTTCGCTTACGTGGCCTACGGCCGGCAGTCGCAGAGTCCGAGACCTGCCGGGCTCGTCGAGGCACAGCCCCTGCTTGCGAATCGCCGCGAGGTGAGGACCGCGAGCGATCAGCAACACATCGCGCCCCGCTTCATGCAGGCGGGCTCCGATAGTGCCACCGATCGCGCCCGCGCCGATCACTACGTACCTCATCGGCAGTCAGCTTTGCATGCAGCCAGGTCGAGCGGCGGTCTTGGACCCCGGCACCTGACCAACTGTCCTTGAAGTCGGCGACCGGTCGGTAGTGCGAGTGACGCCGCGATCCGGCCGGTCATGAGCGCTGTAGTGGTAACGGTACGTGGCCGCCACCGATACACCGGTTAGGACCGTGCTGTTAGGGGGTTGGACCGCTCGATCAAGCGGTCTGGTACACCTGGTGTCGGCGCTGCCGCAAGGGTGCTCGACGGCACGGTTCACCGACAACTCAACTTGGGGGAACCGTGCAGCGAGTCATCATTCGTTCGCTTGGCATTACTGTCGTGCTCGGCGGAATCATTCTCACCGGTGCTGGCGTGGCCGCCGCTGAATCACAACCTCCGACCGGTGGTGACAACTCCTCAGCGCAACCATGCGGGGCCGGAGATATTGATTTTGCGAAGGGCTGCTTCTTCGGTTGGGGGCGGTTCTTCTAGTAGGCGAGAACCCGTGTCGACGCTGACCGGTGTCTGTCGTCGAGAGATTGTGGTCGCCGATCTAGGCTGACAACGGCTCCATCTGCTCGACGTGCTCGACGGCCTCGGCCTGAAACCGGAAGTCCCCGGGGCCGCGCTGCGCGAGACCAGCCACCTACTCGTCGAGATCGCCGAGCCAGTGCGATGGATCGAGGCCGCCACCGGGCGCTCCCCCGACACACCACTGCCTGTCCTGCGCTGAGTCGCCGCGGCTGTGATCATCGTCTACGCGGTGGCGGCTGTAGCGGGGCTGCCACCATTGCCCGTGCGGCTCCCAGGGGAACAGCCGGCGGCCGCGGCCCTGCACGACGGGGTAGACGAACAGCCGGTATTCGTCGACCAGCCCGGCCCCGATCAACGTGTGGCACAGCGTGATGCTGCTCTCCGGCGGCGTAGACCGAACGCGGTG
Source organism: Pseudonocardiaceae bacterium (assembly GCA_050699875.1). GTDB lineage: Bacteria > Actinomycetota > Actinomycetes > Mycobacteriales > Pseudonocardiaceae. Next base: position 4,453 of record JBOHFX010000073.1, on the reverse strand, counting down.
ACGATCGCAGCGAGCACGGCGCCGAGCGCCGGCACGACCAAGGCGGTGCGGAAGGCGTCCAGGGCGGCCTCGGGTGACTGGTCAGCTCCCAAAGCGGCCACGTAGACCACAGTCGCCGCAGACAGTCCCAGCGCCGCGCCGAACTGGAAGGCCGTGTTCAGCAGGCCACTGGCCAAGCCCTGCTCCGCCTCCGTGACGCCGTCCGTGGCGGCGATCGTCAACGGCCCGTAGGTCAGGGAGAACGCCAGGCCCAGCAGGATCATGGTCGGGAACATTGCCAGGTACGTCCAGTCCAGGCCGACGGGCAGGAACAAGAGGTAACCCGCGACGGCGAGTAGCAGCCCACCGAAGATCACCCGGACGTTGCCGAACCGGTTGACCAAGCGCGGCGTCAGGGTCGGCGCGAGGATCGCGTCGACGCCGACCGCCAGCAGCGCCAGCGCCGTGTGCAGCGTCGACCAGCCTCGCAGTTCCTGCAGGTAGAGGGTGACGAGGAACATGAAGCCGAAGAACGAGCCGAGGAACAGCAACGCGCCCAGGTTGGCTTGGACCAAGGCACCCGAGCGAAGGATGCCCAGTCGCACCAGTGGCGCCGCGGACCGCCGTTCGATCATGACGAAGGCGGTCAGCGACACCAGACCCGCGGCGAAAATACCGAGCGTCGTGCCCCAGCCGGAATGCTCCAGCCGCATCACCCCGTACACCAGGAGCAGCATCGCGGCGGTCACCGTGATCCCTCCGGCCACGTCGGAGCCCGGGCCGGAGCGCTCCACGCGCCCAGACTCGTTGATCAGCCCGACGGCAGCCAGCAGGATCACCAAGGACAGCACCGCCGGGGCGAAGAACACCCATCTCCAGTCGATCGCGGCCAGCAGCCCGCCGACGACCAACCCGAGCGAGTAACCGCCCGCCGCCGTTCCGGCGTAGACGAGTAAGGCCTTGTTGCGCTGGGGGCCTTCGGCGAAGCTCGTGGTGATGATCGACAGTCCGGCGGGCGTCATGAACGCCGCGGTCACGCCCTTGACGAACCGGGCGACCAGCAGCGTCCACCCGTCGGTCGCGAGACCGCCCAGCGCGGAGAAGATCAGGAACACACCGAGTGCGAGCAGGAATACCCGCCGCCGGCCGAACAGGTCCGCCACCCGGCCGCCAAGCAGCATGAACCCGCCGTAGCCGAGTACGTAGGCACTCACCACGCCGCTCAACATGGCGGTGGACAGCCCCAGGTCGGCCCGGAGCGCCGGAAGCACCACATTCAGCATGGTGATGTCGATCGCCTCCAGGAAGATGGCGCCGCACAACACGAACAGCGCGGCCCAGGCGCGCCCGCTCAGCCGGCCGGCGCCGGCCAGCGGCGGCGAAGACTGCAGCGTGGACACCTGGATCACTCCCTTGCGATGCGCTCAGGACAGTTACGTTTCGTCCTGTCGGTTCCCTCTTGTAACCATGGCCATCGTGCGGCACCATCGGTGGTTGTGGAAGAAGGCACTTCGAACTCACCGACGCACTTGTGCAACACCGCGGACGGCTACGACATCCTGCAGTGGGACACCAGGCAGGACTGCGAGGTTCGGCAGATCCTCGACCGCATCGCGGACAAGTGGTCGCTGCTGGTGATCGCCTTGCTGGACCGCAGCACGCTGCGCTTCACCGAGCTGCGCCGCAGCATCGACGGCATCAGTCAGCGCATGTTGACCACCACCCTGCGCCAGCTGGAGCGAGACGGCCTGGTCCGGCGAACTGTGCACCCGGTGGTGCCACCCCGGGTGGACTACGAGCTCACGCCGCTGGGCGTAACTCTGCACGAGACGATCCAGTCGCTGGTCACCTGGACCGAGCAACACCAGCCGGAGATCGCCGCCGCCCGGGCCGACTACGACGCTCGCGCCCGAGCCTGACCGGTACTCACGCTGGGGAGTACAGCCAGGCCTGCTTCAGGTCGAAGAATTCTGGCGTTCCGACGTTGAGGACGTCCATCTGCTCCATCTGCGCCTTCAGCTCTGGTGGCGGCTCCTTGCGTTCGCCTTCGCGGGCCGACGCCTCGGAAGTGAAGTACAACGCCATGGTGTAGGCCCCGCCGTCGTGATCGACCGCCACGCTGCCGATGATGTCGGGGCGGAATGCGGCCCACTCGGCAGTGTTCTGTCCCATGAGCTCCCGCGCGCGGGCGGGGTCGCTGCCGCGTCCTTGGATGATCTGGACGAAGCCCGCGTCGTCCGGCTCACCGTTGAGGTCGACGACAACGTCGCGGCCGTCGCGGAAGGTGGCTTCCCCGGTGAGAAGTTTGGAGGTCTCAGCCCACCACGTGTCCTGCTCGGGACGGTCGCTGTTGCGGCGGGCGGCTTCCTCGGATTCGAAGCGTGCGAGGGCAATGAACCGACCGTCGTCGGTCACCCCAGCCGTCGATCCCCGCCAGCCGGAGGCGCCGGGCGAAAGGTCCTGTACCCACCGGTCGAGTGCGGCGCGTAGCCGCTCTGCGTCGGTCACCTGGCCCTGAATCACCTGAACGAACATCGCATCCTCCTGTGGCCTGCTGAACACCCGCGCGACTGCTGTCCCGACGCTACGACTGCCGTGCTCCTGCGTCGATGTCGATACCGTGAACGACGGGAGCCGATTTGGTTCCCGGCCCGAGTCAGGCGGACCGGCGTTTGTCCCGGCGCATGGGTGGGTGGGCATGGGCAAAGGAGCGCTCCACGACCCATCCCTGGAGTTCTGGCCCAAGAACGCCGTGGAGGTGAGCAGAGGTGATCTCCGCAAGGTCCGCCAGGCTGCGCAGGAATGCCTCGCAATGCTGATTGTGAGCCAGTGCCGCGTCGGGGTCGGTGTACTCCTCGATGACCACGAATGCTGCCGGGTTCGCACAGCTGTACCAGTCGTAGCGTAGGGTCCCGACCTCTTCTGAGGCGGCCTCTGCCAGGGCCATCGCCACGTTGACGAACTCCTCGCGCCTGCCGGGAAGAACACCGATCACGGTAGCCGTCCGCTTCGCAGCGGATACGACGTGTCCAGCCCTCCGGACATCACCGGCACCGTCCAGACGCCGGCCTCGAGCGGGCCCATCTCGTGGTCGCGTGACTCGGGCAGGGCGCGCGGGGCCAGCACCAACATCAGCGCCATCACAGGCACGTTGAGCAAGAACACCGAGCCCCACCAGAAATGCTCCAGCAGCGTCCCGCCGACCAGCGGCCCCACCGCGGCACCCGCAGCGAAGCAGCTCGCGCGACGTGATGTCCGATGCCGAGCAGCGCACCAAGGGCGAGCTCAGCGGGGCGGTGAGCCCGATGGTGCACCGAAGGCTGGCCCCCTGGTGCGAGGGCTGCGGCGTACACCACGTTCACGACGCGCTGTTCCGCTACGCGACGCTGCAGGCGGGCCTGACGATCGGAATCGAATCGCCGAACCTGTTTCGGTTCCATCCACCCACGGTCGCCATGCCCCGGCTTGATCCGCAGGCGAGCCGTGCCGAGCTCGTGCGGCGCTTCCTACGCGCCTTCGGACCCGCCACTCCTGTGCAGCTCGCCGCGTGGCTAGCACTGACCCCGGCCGCGGCGCGACGCTGGTGGGAGCCGGTGGCGCCGGAATTGCTGTCTGTTTCAGTGGACGGTACGACGCTGCACGCGTACCCCAGCGACCTCGCCCTGCTCGAGTCGCCGCCCAACCCGCCGGCTGCGCGCCTGCTGCCCCCATACGATCCGCTGATCGAACTGGCCAACCGGCGGTTCCTGCTGCCCGACTCGGCGCAGCGACGGCAGGTCTGGACGCCGGTGGCCAACCCCGGCGTGCTGCTCCTCGACGGGGCGATCGCCGGCAGCTGGCGGCAGCGCGGCGTGGGCGGTCGGCTGACGCTGACCATCACCCCGTTTCGCCCGCTGAATGCCGCGCAAACGGGTGCCTTGGAGACGGACGCCCGCACCATGGCCGACTACTTCGGAGCGCGCCACTACGACATTTCGTTCGCAGCCTGACAGCCGAGAGGCTGCTCGGGCGAACCCCGTAAACCAGAACCCGCCCGTCAGCTACGTGGTGGCGTGGTCGTCGTTGATGGGGATCTCGCTGAAGAGCCAGCCGGTCCGCAACCAGCGCGAACTCGCCAAGGCCGTGGGCATCCAGGGCGCCACTCTGACCCACCACCTCAACGGCATGGAGGCCGAAGGTCTGCTCACCCGACGCCGTGACCCAGCCAACCGAAGGGTCCACCTCGTCGAGCTCACCGACGCCGGGGAGTTGCTCTTCCACCGGCTCCGCGCCGCCGCCGTCGTCAGCGCTCCCGAATCAGGAGCAGGAATGACCTCGCCGAGGCCGGCAGGCGACCGCGACTATTCTCGGGTTCGGATCAGCTCGGGTGCGGTGTGCAGGGGGTTACGGCGTGGTGGGCCGCTCAGCCAGGGTGGTGGATGGAATTCTGGGATACCGGTGGCCGTCTCGATTCGCCAGTCGGAATGGTGGATGA
>JBOHFX010000072.1:0-6262 GCA_050699875.1 Pseudonocardiaceae bacterium | reverse complement strand
CTGTGAACGATCAGGTAATTCCCCCGGGGTGGGATCAAGTAATTCCCCCGGGTCTGGCCCGTGGTGGGTAGTTTAGCGGGGTGTTGTGGTGGTCTGGGGGATGACGCGCCCGGGTCGTTTGTGGGGTCGGTAGCTGGCTCCGTTCATGAGGATCTGGTGGCTGTTGTTGATCAGCCGGTCGAGTAGGGATTCGGCGACGACGGGGTTGGGGAACAGTGGGTACCAGTCGATCGGTGAGCGGTTGGAGGTCAGGATCAGCGAGCGGCCGGCTCGTTCGTTGATGAGTTCGTAGAGGTCGTCGGCTTGGGCTGGGGTGAGCTCGCGCATGGCGAAGTCGTCGAGGACGAGGACGGCGGGTCGGGCGAGTTCGCGCAGGCGGCGGGTCCAGGTGCCGTCGGCGTGGCCGCCGGCGAGGTCGGTCAGGGCGCGGCTGGTCTTGGTGAATCGGGCTTCGGCGCCGGCTCGGATGGCGAGGTGGGCGAGGGCTTGGGCGATGTGGGTTTTTCCGACTCCGACCGGGCCGTAGAGGATCACCGATTCGCCGGCTTGGAGCCAGCGCAGTGCGGCCAGGTCGCGGATCTGGGCGGTGGGCAGTTTGGGGGCGGCGGCGAAGTCGAACCCTTCCAGGGTGAGGGTTTGCTCGAAGCGGGCCCGGCGGGTGCGCCGGGCGATGGCGGTGGTCTCGCGGCGGGAGATCTCGTCGTGGCAGAGGACTTGGAGGAATTCCAGGTGCCCGAGTTCGCCGGCGCGGGCTTGGGCCAGCCGCGCGTCGAGGGTCTGGAGCATCCCGCCCAGTTTCAGCGCGCGCAGCGACGCGGTGAGGGCGTTGTTGTCGATGATCGGTGTGCTCATGGGTATGCCCTTCGGGTGCCGGCCCAGCGGCCGGGGTGGGGGTGAGGATCAAGGATGCTGGGGCGCTGGCGGCCCGGTCCAGGGCGGTGCGGGGGGCAGCGCGGCGGTTATGAGGCGTCTGCGCTGCTGGTCAGTGGGGTTGGGGGGTCGGGTGTGGGGGTCGTGGGGGCGGTGTTGGGGTCGGTGGCGGTGGGCAGGGGGATGACGTCGGCGAAGAGTTGGGCGGGTCCGTGAAGGTGCGCGGGGGTGCCGGCGTCTCCGGCGGGGCGTGGGGTCGCGGTGGTCTCGGTGCCGGCGGCGAGGATGCCTTTGATCGTGCGGTAGGACGGGTCGCCGGCCGCGGTGGCCTTGGCGCAGGCTGCCTCCAGCCGGGCGGGGTCGTGTTTGTCGGCCAGGCCGAGCACGCCTTGGGCGGCGCGCAGCCGGAACAGCACGTTCTCGGCGAGTAGCTCGCCGATCACGGCCTCACACGCGGGCCCGATCTCGGTGGCCTGGCGCCGGCACCAGGCCGGGGTGCGCATGTGGAAGGCGATTTTCTCGGGTGGGTAGTCGCTCAGGTCGGTCTGTTTGCCGCGTTCCTTGCGAGGATGGGTCTTGATCAGTTCACCGTGCCGGAAGAACTGCACCATGGTGGTGGTGGAGCGGGCGTCGACCCGCTCGCCGAGATACCGCCAGGGCAGCGAGTACAGCGTGGTGCCGATCTTGGCGTGGATGTCCGGGCCGACCTTGGCCGCAGACCAGGTGGCCAGCACGAACGGCGCGACCGGCAACGGTGCCAGCGCCGGTGCCTCGACCGCGGCGAACACCGCCGCCGGCGCTGCCCCCTCCAGCGGACGGCACGCTCGCCTGCCGGCCACCTCACCGCTCCATCGCAGCGCGTCGGCGCGCATCCCGGTCAGCGAGGTGAACTCCCGGCCCCGCCAAAACGAGTCCCGCACATAGGGCATCGGACGCTCCACCTGCGGTTTGTCCTTGGGCTTGAGCGCGCGGGCGGGGTCGATGAGGGTGCCGTAGTGCGCGGCCAGCTCGGCATACGAGCGGTTGATCTTCGGGTCATACAGGTCGGGCTTGTCAACCCCAGTCTTCAAGTTGTCCGGGTTCTGTGGCCGGGCGCGTTCTGTGGCCGACGACGGCATGTGCCGGGTGATCGCGGCGTTCACGGCCGGCGCCGGCCACATAATGATCAGAGCGATGATAGCCAGTTGAGCAGCGCTTCGTCCGACTTCCAGACCGGGCGAGTGCGCGGTCCCTCCGAAGCACCGGGTGGCTCGGTGTTGCGAAGTGCTGCGATCTTCGCCTTGGTGTTGATCTCGGCGTAGCGGTTCGTCGTGGTGAGGTCGGCGTGGCCCAGCCAGCCGCGGATGACATTCACCTCGACACCGGCTTCGAGAAGGTGCACCGCCGCGGTGTGGCGGAAGGTGTGCGGGCTGACCCTGCGCTCGGTGCGAGCGTCGTCGAACTGCGCGGCGTGACGGCGCACGATCTTGTAGATGCCGAAGCGGGTCAACGGCTCGCCGGTCGCGGAGCGGAACACCGGCGTGTCCGCCTCCGGTGGTGTGTTCGACGAGTCGAGCAGCTTGGCCAGCAGTCTGGCGGTCTGCTGCCAGAGCGGGCAGGTGCGCCACTTGTCGCCCTTGCCGTGCAGGCGAACGACGGCGGTGTCTGTGAGGTCGAGATGCCCGGCGCGGAGCTCGGCGACCTCCTGGGCCCGGGCGCCGGTGTTGTAGAGGAACAGCAGCAGGGCTCGATCGCGCGATGCGAGGCGGCCGTCGCCGGGAAGGTGTCGGAACAGCCGCTCCACCTCGTCGCGTTCGAGGAAGTGCGTCGCGGCGGGTGCCGCTCGCTTCATGGGGATGGCCGCGACCCGCTGGCAGACCCCGAGCATCTCCGGCTCCCGGCTGGCGACGTAGTCGAACAGCGTGTGCAGGGCCGCCAGGCGCTGGTTGCGGGTCCGTATGTGGTTGCCGCGCTCGTCCTCCAGGTAGCGCAGGAACCCGAGGACCCGTTCGAAGCTCAGGTCGGCGATGTCGAGCTTGGTGATCTTCGATCTCTTGTCGGCGGCGACGAAGCACAACAGCAGCCGGATGGTGTCCCGGTAGCTGCGCACCGAGGCCGGACGCAGCCCCTTCACCGTGACCAGATGGTCGAGGAAGAAGGAGTGGATGAGCGGCCCGAGCGGTTGCGGGCCGGTCATGGCGTGCCCGCTGACCACGCCGGCTGGGCGAACGCTTCGAACCGCTGGTTGGCCTCGGTAAACAGCTGGGGTGTGATCGTCAGGTAGATGGCGGTGGAGGCCGGGTCGATGTGGCCCATGAAGGTCGAGAGCCGGTAGAGCCGCGTCTGGGGTTCCATGCCCTCCCGATACCAGCGCAGCAGGCAGCCGACCGCGAACGAATGGCGAAGGCTATGCAGACGCGGCGGCGTGACGCCGTCGGGGACCGGCCAGGCGAGTTCGGTGACCAGTTGGTGGAACGCCTGGCTCGCGCTGCCCGGGTGCACGCTGCGCCGGCCGTCGAAGCTGAACAGCGGGCCGTCACCGAGACCGCCGCGGCGCTCGACCTGGTGGGCGAGCAGCTCGCCGATGCGTGGTCCGTGCGGGACCAGCCGGCTCTTGCCGAACTTGCCACCCCGCACGACGAGCAGCTGCCGCTGCGCGTCGACGTCATCGAGGCGAAGCCCGCACGCCTCCCCGGCGCGCAGCCCGAGCCCGTAGCAGAGGGCGAAGATGGCGTGATAGGTCGGGCCGCGACCAACGGCCCTCGCGTTGTCCGGCAGGGCCGCGGCGGCCGCGAGCAGCCGCCGGGCGTGGGCAAGGTCGAACAGGAACGGCAGGCGCCGGTCGGTCTCTCGTCGTCGGGTCCGGTGTAGCGGTGAGACCTGCAGGCGCTGCTGGGTGACGGCCCAGTCGAGGAAGCAGCCGAGGATCCCGACCAGGTGGTTGAAGCTGCGGGCCCGTGTCCGCGGCCGGGAGGCGACGAACTCGTCGAACAGGGCCGGTGTGAGCTGACGCAGGTCAGCCACGCCATGACGCTCGGCGAAGGCGAGCAGCAGCCGCAGGGTCGCCTCCTCGGTCAGGTACTTGCGCCCGAGGGCCCGCTTGTGGGCGAGGAAGTCGGCGACGGCGGTGGCGAGCTCGGCGTTCATCCCAGCACCTCCTCGCCGTCGCCCAGGGCCACCTCGCGCAGCGCCTCGACGGCGACCTTGGCGTAGACCTCGGTGGAGCGCGCCGAGCGGTGCCCGACGAAGTCACCGATGGTCTTGAGATCGAAGTTCGCGTCGACCAGGCGCTGCACCGCCGAGTGGCGCAGGGTGTGCGACCCCGGCCGGGGAACCTCAACACCGGCCTTGAGCAGGTAGTGCCGGGCCAGCGACGACACCGCCGCGGCCCCGATCGGCCGCCGTGGGGCTGCGGCGCGGAAGAACACGTGGCGATCGGTCGTCGCGGGACGGCCGTGCTGGAGATAATCGAGGACAGCCTCGCCGACGACGGCCGAGAGCGGGAATGCGGTCGAGTGGCCGGCCTTGCGTTCAGGGACCGCCAGGCGCTCGCGGCGCCAGTCGATGTCGTCGAGGGTGAGCGCGGCGACCTCCCGGCCGCGCAGGCCGTAGGTGATCAGCAGGAGCAAGATGGCGTAATCACGCCGCCCCGCCGCGCTCCGGCGGTCGACACCGGCGAGGACCCGGTTGACCTCCTCCCAGGAGATCGAGCGCGGGATGCTCGCCAGCCGGTAGGTCTGGGGCCAGCCCACGGCGTCACTCAGATCGTTTGCGAGCACGCCTTCGCGGTGCAGGTAGCGCAGGAACACCCGCAGCGCACCGGCACTATCACGGACGGTGCTCTTGGCCAATCCGGCGCCAGCACGCTCGACGACGAAGGCGCTGAGGAGCGCTGGCGAGAGCTCCTGGACCGAGGCGACGCCGATCCGCCGCAAGTAGGCCTCGAAGCGCTCCAGATGGTGGCGATAGCCGAGCACCGAGGCCGGGCGAAGACCTCGCTCCTCGACCAGATAGTCGAAGAAGCCAGGCACGACATCGGCAAACGGGCGGGCGTGGTGGGGCCGCCCGGTGGGTTCGAAGCCAGGCAACACGACCGCGAGCATCTGCTCGACCGGGCCCCGGACCTCCTTCGCCATCGGCCTGTTCGAGCCGGTACGGGCATCGTGGGCCGCGACACGCTCGGCCACGAACGCTTCCACGTGCGCCGGCAACTCGCCGATGGCCTGGGCTCCCCGCTCACGAGCGAACTCGCCGAAGGCGAACGCGGTGGGCACACGCCGCCAGACGCTCTTCGTGCTGTAACCGTGCTCGACGAGCCAGGCAACGTAGGTCTCGATCTCGGCCGCGATCCACGAGCCACGGATCCGGTCGATCGTCGCCGGCCTGACGAAGTACTGCTCCAACATGGGCAACTTCCCTTCTGCACGTGGGCTGAAGGAAGCACCCTGTCTCGGAACACGAGCGTTATGTGGCCGAAAACCAGCAGGCCGGACCGTTCACCACGCTCACGCCGGGAGCAGCCAAGCGGGGACACATAACGCGCCCGGCCACAGAACCCGGAAAATGTTCCGCGGAACATTTTCCGGGACCAACCGCGCCGGCACCCCGCCGAAGAACGCGAACGCCTCCACGTGCGCGACGGTCCACTCGTGCGCATCCATCACCAGGGTGGGGCGCATGAACATGTGCCGCGAGCAGCACAACACCATGACAAACGCCCACACCGTGTGCCGCCGCCCGGTCGCCGGGTCCAGCCACATCCCCAGCCGGCCGTAGTCGATCTGCGCCTCAGACCCTGGCGCTGGGCACTCGCGCAGCACCGTGACCTGCCCGCGGCGGGCGTCCTCGGGCAAATTCGCCCGCACCCACCGGCGCAGGCTGGCCACACTCGTGTCCAGGCCGTGCTCATCAACCAGCCGCTGATGGATCGTTGCCGCGGTCACCCCCATCTTGAGCTGCGCGGCGATGTAGTCGCGATGGCACTCGATCCCCGCCCAGGACACCTGCCGCAACCCGGCGTCGCTCAGCTCTGGGAACCACTCGCACACCAGCTTGCGCCAATCAGCCTCGGCCATCGGCGGACCACCCGGCGCAAGCCCCGCGGTCACCGCCGGGCCCACGTACTTGCGCACCGTCTTGCGGTCCACCCCCAGGCTGGTCGACAGCTCATGCTGCGACCGGCCCGCATACCAGTGGATCAAAATCTCCACGATGTCGATCACTTCGAAAGTCCTCCTCGCCAACGTCTGCTCCACCCCTCGTCCGGCAACGAGGGCGAAGCCTGCGGTCTGTCGAGGACCAAACCCGGCACCGACACGCACGTCCTCCCCTGGGGGAATTCCGTGACCGTCCGCTGGGGGAATTATGTGATCGCCAACCCCTCACATTGGGGGAATTTCTTGATCGTTGACAC
>JBOHFX010000071.1:0-4884 GCA_050699875.1 Pseudonocardiaceae bacterium | reverse complement strand
GCAGATGGGGGTCGACCTGGCGGCGGCCCTGCGTGTGCAGGGTGCGGGCGAAGGGGACCATCAGAAGCGGCTGCTTGTCACCGATGAGGTCGGAATAGACCGGGAGGAAGCCGCGGTCGTCCAGGCTTACCAGGAATTCGGCGCACAGCAGTGCTCGGCCGTCCAGACATCCTGTGCCGTGCCAGGGCAACAGCGTCGAGCCACCGAGGTAGGAGAACCCGCTGCAACCCGGCCGGGAGGCCACGGTGGCGAGCCGGACGTGCGGCGGGAAGCGTCGGGCGACCCCGACGGCGGCGTCTGCCAGGCAGGCCGCGAGGTAGTTCACGGAGTCCTGCCACGCCGATGCGATTACCTCCCGGCGGGCCGCGACGAGGTCCGACGGCAGACCCGGCTCGGTGTACCCGTCGGGCCGGGCAAGCACCTCGCAGGCCCACCGGCGCGGGTCGATCCCGGGCCGCGTCGGCACCGGTACCGAGTACACCAACGAGGACAGGATGTGGTGAAACGGCGGTACACCGACCAGCAATGCCTGCGGCAGCGCCCCGACCAGTCGCTGGTCGATTCCGGCGGCTCCGGCCAGCGAACACGGGCTGCCGGCCAGCACCGAGATCAACCCGCGGAACCTGTGGCGGTATCGCTCGCGCTTGCCCCACCGCTGCGGACCGAGTAGCCGGGCGACGAAGCACGACTGGTCCCGGAACTGCACCGAGTTACCCAGCCCGACCAGCTGGGCGTAACGCTTCAACTGCCGCCGGTAGCGCCGCATCTCCGCCCAGCCGCGCGGTCGGGAGTAGCCACCGTCGTTGAGCACCATAACCCGCAATGCGGGCGGGTACAGCGCCGCAAAAGCACCATGCAGCTCCTTGAGCCGAAGCAGGGCACCCAGCTCGGCCAGGTCCGGCGAGGGGCCGGCCGCCTTGAGCCCATTGTCATGCTGCTTGAACGGGAAGCCGCTGGTCAGAATCGTGACCGGCTGCTGGGCTTGGACGAAGGGCACCATCTGCGCGAGTGCGGTTTCCAACGGGAAGCAGGAGCGCGAACCCTTGAGAAACCGGGACCGCGTCAAGATCCGGTGCAGAACCCGCACCACGTCTTGCGGATGCCGGGGTGGACTGCTGCCGGTCCCCCCACCGCTACCCAGATGCGCCATCGCGTTACTGGCAAGCCGCGCCGACGCCGCCTCCGAGCTGGCCCGCAAGGTGCCCAACAGAGTCGCCAGTTCACTACTGTCCAGACAAATCGGTCGCTGGTCCTCCGCACTGGAGGTGCGCAGCAGATTCAGCGGGAGCGCGCGCAGCGAACGAGCATGCGAGATGGTCGATGCCGCCCGGTCGGCGGAGGAAGGACCGTGCGGGGCCACCAACCTGGGAGGGGACACTGAGCCATCAGGCGGACACGGCGAGTCACGTTCCGTTTGGGGCAGGGCTAGCGCCTCCGCCACCGATGGGGGGGCCGGCGACACAGAGTTCGACAGTAGACGCCCGGCTGGATCGACGCACGCCTTCAGCGCCGGACGGTCCGCCAACGATCAGATCGCCGACCGGCCCGCAGACTGGCCATCCGGCGGTCGAACTCCGCCTGCACTGCTGGTGGGGCCCCGACCCGGGGAAACACCCCGGCAATCAACTTGAGGTCGCGAATACCGTGCAACACCTCGAAGCCGTCCCAGTTCCGCACATCGAACCCGTAGGCCTTGACGAAATCGCGCTGATGAGCAGCAGGCCGGTCGAACCGCACACTGCTTACCGCGACCGGGGTCAGGTCCCACTCCGGCGGCCCGACAGCGCACGAATCGAAGTCGCACAGCACCGGACGGTCCGGCCCGGAAATGATGTTGCCGACGTGCGCGTCACCGTGCAGCACAGCCTGGGGGAGCATGAAGCGCAACTCGGTGACCGCAGTCGCCAGCTCGGCACTTCGGCACAACAGGAAGTCCCGGTCGGCTGCGGCCATCGTGGTGGTGTGCCGTACCCGATTGTCGAAATCGGCGAGTGGGTCCCAGTCCGGCAAGGCGCGGCACGGCAGCGGCACCGCGTGCACAGCGCGCAGCAGACCGGCGAGGTCCGCCCCGCCCGGTAGTGGACCGGTTGGCGGCACGGCCTGCCACACGGTCGCGATGTACTCGCCGGCGCGCACCGGCTGCGGGACACCCGGCAGCAACCGAATAGCCGGCACGTCGTGCTCCGCGAACACCGTGGCCGCAGCAACCGTCAGCTTGGCGCGCGGCACGTATGACGGCAGGGTGACCAACCGCACCACCACCGGGTCCCGGGACAGCCGGAACACCGCGTTGTTGACGTTGCGGACCAGCCGGGCGCCAGCGGGATCCAGCCCCAGCTCGGCGCACACCACGCGGAGCCCGGTGAGAAGCCGCTCGTCACAGCGGGCCGCTGACAGCACCGCAACGGCACCCCGCTTCATGCCTGGGTTCGGTGCTGCCGGATCAAGTGCGAAAGGTCACGGGAGTCCGAATTATAGGACCGGCGTGCCGCTTCGATCTCCAGCGGTTTCAGCCGGTCGGTCACGCGTTGGGACTTCACCGCGGTCGCCATCCTCAGGGCCTTCCGGCCGACGTGGACACCGTGGTCGACGTCACCCTGCCGCAGGTGGCTGGTGGCCAGCATGGTGAGGCTGAAGGCCTGGCTGCGGCTCATCGCGTCGTCGTAGCGGTTCAGGGCCTGGCCGAACGCGGAAATCGCGGCAGTCGCATGCCGGGGATCGAAGACCGCCAATTCGTTGTGCACCGTCCCCGTCATCGCGTACATGTCGGTTTCGTTGTAGAACCTTGCCCAGTCGGGCGCTTCGGCCAGATTCGCTCTGGCCAGTTCGTCGCGGGAGCGGCCGAGCATTTTCTTGGCCTGCACATCGTCACCCAACATCGCGTACGCCCATGCCTCGTTGCCGCACAGCACCGCGACGGCCAGCTCCGAGCCGGAGTCCTGCGCAGCGATTTGGCCCAGCTGGAACCATTTGAGTGCGTCGTTGGCCGCTCCGCGGTGCAGGTAGACCCGGCCGATCCGGTACATGATGTTCGACAGCAGGCCCGAGTCCCCGGACTGCTTGGCGAATTCCAGGGCGGAGGCGAAATGGCTGCGTGAGGAGTCCAGCAACCCCACGTCGAACGTCGTCCATCCGGCCAGATTCTGCAGATCGCCCAGCGCCCGGAACAGCCGCTGGCGGACCTCGTCCTTGCCCGACGCGCCCAGCAGGCGCTGTGCCCAGGACAGCTGGGCAACCACCGCGTCACGGCACGCGCCACCACCGAACTGGTAGTCCAGCGCGCGCATGGCTCTGGTGGCTGCCTCAACCTGCTTGACGTCGGTCATACCGATATGACTCGGCGCCGGCGTCTGAGCAGGGCTGGGCAGCCACTGCCCACGATCGGCACCAAGGACCGCGGTGCCGAACAAAACGGCAGCTCCATGTGCAAGGAGCTTCCGGCGCTTCACAGACTCGTCCTCCTCAGCCAGCGCGTTGTCGGTTGTTCCGACCAAACTCGTTGCGGTCGTCGCGCCGTAAGCCAATCCCATGTACTCACGCGGGATACCCAGGCCGACACAGATCCGAACCAGCACGTCGTAGGCCATGACCTGGCGCCCCTTGAGGATCTCTGAGACCTCGGACTGGGACTGGCCGGTCAATGCTGCGATGTGCCGTTGCGAGATTCCATGCCGCCGGAGCTGTCGGTAAACGGAGCTGATGTCGCGATCCGCCAGCACCCGCTTCATCTCCGGTTCGTTCCAGGTCTCCAGAGACAGCGGGTTGTCTTGCGGGCCGGTCACGTTCATCTCGCCCCCCTTGCCGTCCGACGGGCGACGTGTGCAGAGTAGGCATGTGCGTCGTCGCTGGTGAAGAGCACTTCAGCCAAGCTGATCGGCGGCACCGATCAGTTCGTGCCGTTCACCGTCATAGCACGCCCGATCAGCGCAGCACAGCCCATAACGGGTTTTAACCGGGCTCGGACCTTTCTAGGTTGAGCTGGCATGACCAGGACCGCTGTCGCGGACATCGACGGTATACGGCCCGTACAGCGGGAAGGATGGCTGAGCTGAGGTGGACCAGATTCTGGGCCAGATCCTCCGAAAAGCAGTGTGGGAGCGTCTCGACATGCTCGACGAGCTGGCAAGCAGGGCCGATAACGGTTCCCTGCTGTCGGTTGCGCGCAGCGAGCTGCCCCGCTTGACCCATGCGTGGCGGGCTCTGCTCGCTGCTCATGCCCCCGATCCTCGCGGTCGCTGCACGGAGTGCTCGAGCCGCTGGTGGCCGCTTGCGGGGCCGTGCAGTGTGTGGCGTGCGGCGCACGAGCATCTCGTCTCCACCGAGTCCGGAAATTCCGGAACGGCGTCCGCCGAGATGTCGGTATCCGGCAAGTCGGCGGTCACCAAGCTGTCAATATTCCGTACCAGAGTCCCGGTCGGGGCCGGCGCCACGCGCTGACACCACCATGACTCCAACTCCATAGAGCTGATAGAGCTGGCGGTCTCGCCGCGATTCGTGGGCCTCCCCCCACCCGCGAAGGCTGAGGAACCGCCATGTGGCCGGTGATCCGGCGAACGTCCGTGCCCCCGACCGAGATGTCGAAGGATCACCGGCCACACCGCATTCTCCCACTGGCGGTGGTGCACGCCCGCGCACCGCCGGTGGGAGCGCCACACCCGGCCCGGCCACCGCGCCGACCGGCCACAACTACACAGCCTGGACCCACCCGCTCCCCACCGAGTGGAGTGCCGCGCCGATGGCATCGTCGTTGCCTGACCGACCGCCATCGTCAACGCTGGTCCGATGACCGCCGGATCCCACGCCCGGTGCCCCGCAGGCACCGAAGGCCGGGAGATCCCCCGTCCGGCGCCGGACGCGTGCAAGCGCAGGCACCCGCAAATGGGG
>JBOHFX010000070.1:0-36769 GCA_050699875.1 Pseudonocardiaceae bacterium | reverse complement strand
CGACCGCCGCTCAGCGGCGAAAACGGTACAGCCGGTAGCGTCGAAAGCATGACGGTGGACAGCGATTTTGTCGGGGAGCACGTCAGGTTTGAGGTCGACAGCGGAATCGGCACGATCCGGCTGGACCGGCCACCGATGAACGCTCTGAGCCGGCAGGTGCAGAACGGGATCCAGTCCGCCGCGCAGGCGGCAACAGACCGAGACGACGTCCGTGCGGTGATCGTCTACGGCGGCGAGAAAGTGTTCGCGGCCGGGGCTGACATCAGGGAGATGGCGACGATGTCGGCCGGGGAGATGGCGGCGCAGGCGCAGGCCCTTTCGGCGTCGTTCAGCGTGGTGGCGGCCATCCCGAAACCGACCGTGGCCGCGATCAGGGGTGTCGCACTGGGTGGTGGCTACGAACTTGCGCTGTGCTGCGACCGTCGGATCGCCGGGGAAGACGCTAAGGTCGGCCAGCCCGAGATCCTGCTGGGAATCATCCCCGGCGCCGGAGGAACCCAGCGGCTGCCCCGGCTGATCGGCCCGGCCCGGGCCAAGGAACTGATCTATACCGGCCGCGTCGTGGGGGCCGACGAGGCGCTGGTCATCGGCATGGTCGACGAGGTGGTCGTCTCTGATGACGTGTATCGCGAGGCTCGTCGCTGGGCCGCGCAGTTCGTCCAAGGACCGGCGCGCGCACTGGCGGGCGCCAAGGCGGCCATCGACGACGGACTCGACGTCGACCTGGACCAAGGGCTGCGGCTGGAGGCTGAGGTGTTCGCGGCGCTGTGCGGGACTGAGGACCGGGCGGCCGGGATGCGCTCGTTCCTCGATCACGGTCCCGGTAAGGCGACGTTCGCCGGCCGCTGAGCCCGCGATAGCGTGCTCCGGTGTCGGATGGCCCGGACCTCAACCCTCATAACCTTCTCAACATCGTGTTGCACCACCTTGAGGTGCCCGCCGCCGTCATTCCAGGCTCATTGCTGTTCGGCGGCATGGCCTGGTGGCTAGCGCCCCGCCGAGGTTGGGCGCGGGTGCCGGCGGTGCTTGCGGGGTGCAGTTTTGCGATGTTCTTGGCACTCACCGTGGCCCGACCGATCGGGCAATTCGCCGTGGGCGGTCTCAACCCGTTGACGACGCTGCAGCAGTGCGTGGTCGGCACTATGTCGCTGGCTCATCTTTACGAGCAGCTCAATGTGGCGATGCTGGTGCCGTTTGCGGTTTTCGGGACACTGGCGACTCGTCGCCCGTTGCTCATCGTGGCGTCCTGCGTGTTGGTCAGCGGGTTCGTGGAGTTCGTGCAGGGTGCTACGGGCGGCGGCGAATGTCAGGCCCGGGACGTGGTGCACAACGCTGTAGGGGGTCTCGTCGGGGTGTCGTTGGCTGTGGTGGTGCTGTGGCTGCGGACCCGACGATCCGGCGGTGTCACCGCAGACATCGGAGCCGGTTCAGGATCCTTGCGTTGATCAACGACAGTTCTCCGTCGGATGCAACCTGCACGACGCGTCGACCCATGGTGTGACCGCTGTCGGTCAGCAGCGCACCGCGGACCGGCCCGTGGTCGCAGACCACCTCCAAGGTCATTGGTGTGGTTGCCAGCGAGCCCTGCACGGCGGCTTCCAACACGGCCAACGAGTCGTGCAGCGCCACCGGCACCCGGCGCCGGTCCCGGTGATGCGCGATGACGCCGGCCAACGCGGCGCAGCGCGGCCCGGCCGCGGCCAGCTCGGCAAGCCAGTCACCGTCGACTCCAGCACGCTTGGTCAGATCCAACGGCACCAGCGTGATCGGCACGTGCTCCTCCACGAGCACCCGGCGGGCAGCCTCGGGGTCAGCGCGGATGTTGGATTCGGCCGGTAGGCCCCCGAAGTGGCCACCCATGATCACGATGCGGTCAATGCGAGGTTTCGTCTCGGGATGGGCGGCGAGCAGCAGCGCGATGTTGGTCAACGGTCCGATCGCGACCAGCGTCACCGGGGTGACCGCGGCCTGCAGCAGATCTCTCATCAGGGCCACGGCACTTCGGGAAACGATCGGTCCGATCGGGTCCGGCAACAGGCCGGCGCGCCCCCCGAGGCCGTCCACGCCGTGCTTGAATCCGGCCGGCTGGTGCGCCGGGTACACCAGCGGTCGGGCGGCCCCAGCGGCCACCGGCACGTGATCGAGCCCGGCGAGCGCGCGCAGCCGCAGTGCGTTGGCAGTCGTGACCTCCAGGCCGACGTTGCCGTACACCGTGGTCACGGCGAGCAGCTGCACCTCCGGACTGGCCGCGGCCAGCATCAGGGCCACTGCATCGTCCACCCCGGGGTCGGTATCGATGATCATTGGTACGGTCATCGAGCCAGCACCTGGTCGATTTCGACGGCGGACGGCAGAGACGGTTGAGCGCCCGGCCTGGCGGCCGCCAGCGCACCGGCAGCGCACGCCCGGGCGAGTAGCTCAGTGTCGGGCAGCCCCTGGAGAAGGCTCGCCACCGCGGCGCCGATGAACGCGTCGCCGGCACCCGTGCCGTCCACCGCGTTGACCGGTGGCGGAGAAGCCGCGGCAACCTGCCGGCCGTCGCGAAGCAGCACCGCGCGGCGCGGCCCGTCGGTGACGACGACGGCTCGGGCGGCGTGCAGACCGGGAAGCGCCGTGTACTCGGTGCGGTTGACCACCACCAGATCGGCGCGCCGCAACACCTCGGGTGGCACCGGGCGGGCGGGGGCTGCGTTGAGCACGAACAGTCCGTTGGCATGACGAGCGGCGGTCGTCACGGCTTGCTCAGGAACTTCCAGCACGGTGAGCACTGCGTCGGCGCCGGCCACATCGTCGGCCTCCACCCGCAGTGCCGCGTTCGCTCCGGGCACCACGACGATGGTGGTCTCGCCCGCCGTGTCGACGGCGATCAGCGCCAGCCCGGTCGGCTCCGTCACCCGCTGCAGCCGGTCCAGCTCGACTCCTTCGCGGCGCAGCAGTTCCAGGGCGGTGTCGGCCTCCGGGTCGGTTCCCACCGCGGCGACGAGTCGAACCGGGAGTCCCAATCGGCGGGCGGCCAGCGCCTGGTTGGCTCCCTTACCTCCCGGCATACGCCTCAGGCCGGTGGCGGTAAGAGTCTCGCCGGGTCGCGGCAGCCTTGGTAGGGCGGCCACCAGGTCGAGGTTGACGCTGCCCACCACCGTCACGCCTGAAGGCATTCCCCAACGTTAGCCGCGGGAGCGAAGCGTCATGGCCGACACAGCACCACGCCGCTACCGTCGAAAGAATGCCGACCCCGCCGCCACCGTCGTGCATGGTGGTCCACTGCACTGGTTACCGGAGCGACGCGCAGGATGAGGTACGGATCATGGGTGGTGACGACCTTGGTTCGGCACCGGTGTGCGCCGTCCACAAGCGGCGAATCGACCAGGGGGAACCATGGCTGTGGGTGCCATGGCAACGGCTGAAGGCCGTCAGCTCAGACCTGTCGGAGGGTCGCATCCTGATGGGTGAGGAGTTGGCCGGCTTCGGTCTGGTTGTCGAGGTGGACATCCGGATGAGCAATGGCCTGGTGTTCAGCCCCGACCTTGCCGGCGGCCGGGAGTCGATGACGCTGGCGATCGATGGCCGGGTGTTCGGCACCAACCAGCCGGTTTCCCTTGAGCTGGTCCTTGCGCCGGAGGCAGTGGCGCGCCTCAGGGAGTCGCTCCGTTTCGTCCGGCTATGAGGGGCACGCATCAAGGCCGGTTCGGGCGATGATCGGGTGGCCACACCGCCGTGAGCGAGATCACCCTGCGGTAGGCTACGGGGCTACCCACCGGTAACATCACGATCATGAACATCGTGGTGCTGATCAAGCAGGTGCCGGACACCTGGGCCGAGCGCACCCTGGCCGGCTCCGACCACACCCTGGGCCGCGCTTCGGCCGACGTTGTCCTGGACGAGATCAACGAGCGCGCGGTGGAGGAAGCGCTGATGATCAAGGAGGCGACCGGCGGCGAGGTCACTGTCGTCACGATGGGCCCGCAGCGGGCCACCGAGGCCGTCCGCAAGGCGCTGTCGATGGGTGCGGACAAGGCGGTGCACCTGTGCGATGACGGGCTGCACGGGTCCTGCGCGGTGCAGACTGCCAAAACGCTGGCCAAGGTCATCGGCACCCTCGGTGACGTCGACCTCGTCATCGCCGGCAATGAAGCCACCGACGGCACCATCGGAGCCATCCCGGCGATGGTCGCTGACATGCTGGGCGTGCCGGAACTGACGCACGCCCGCAAGGTCACCATCGAGGGACGCACCGTGACCGTCGAGCGGGAGACCGACGACGCGATCACGGTCCTGCAGGCAGATCTGCCCGCTGTGGTCAGCGTGAACGAAAAGATCAACGAACCGCGCTACCCCTCGTTCAAGGGCATCATGGCGGCAAAGAAGAAGCCGGTCAGCACGTTGTCGTTGGCCGATGTCGGTATCGACCGCGGTGACGTCGGGCTGGCCAACGCCACCTCGACGGTGGCCGAGTCCACGCCGCGCCCGCCGCGCGCGGCTGGGCAGGTCATCACCGACGAGGGCGACGGTGCGGCCCGGCTCGCCGAATACCTCGTCGGCCAGAAACTGATCTGATCCCGCCGGCGTCCTGGCGCGCCCAAATCGTTGAGCACCCAGATCGTTGCAAGGTCGGAGGAGAACCCGTCATGGCAGAGGTGCTGGTCCTTGTCGAACACTGCGGCGGCGAGCTGAAGAAGGTCACCAACGAACTGCTCACGGCGGCCGCCACGCTGGGGCAGCCGTCGGCCGTGGTAGTCGGCACGCCTGGCGCCGCCCACAGGTTCAAGGACGGGTTGGCCTCCTATGGAGCGGCCAAGGTCTACGTCGCTGAGTCCGATGAGGTGGAGAGGTACCTCACGGCTCCTGCCGTTGGCGCGCTGGCGGAACTGGTGGCGTCGGTTCGCCCGATCGCAGTTCTCCTTGCCTCCTCGCCGGACGGCAAGGAGATCGCGGGCAAACTCGCGGTGCGGACCGGATCGGGTCTGCTCTCCGACGTCGTCGAGCTGGCCGAGGACGGCACCGCCACGCACTCGGTGTTCGGCGGCTCCTACCTTGCCAAGTCAAAGGCCACCACCCCGGTCTCGGTGATCACCATCCGGGCCGGCGCGATCGAGCCCGTCGAGTCGCCAGGCGCGGCTGCCGAGCACATCGTCGAGGTCCCTGTGGTGAACCCGGCGACGGAAGCGAAGATCATCGAGCGCCGGTCCGTCCAAGGCGGTGACCGCCCGGAGCTCGCCGAGGCCAGCGTGGTGGTCTCCGGAGGTCGAGGCGTCGGCTCGGCCGACAACTTCGGGGTGGTCGAGAAGCTTGCTGACGCGCTCGGGGCTGCGGTCGGGGCATCACGGGCTGCGGTGGACTCCGGCTATTACCCGCACCAATTCCAAGTCGGGCAGACCGGCAAGACCGTTTCGCCGCAGCTGTACGTCGCCCTGGGCATCTCCGGTGCCATCCAGCACCGCGCAGGTATGCAGACGTCCAGGACCATCGTTGCGATCAATAAGGACCCGGAGGCGCCGATCTTCGAGATCGCCGACTTCGGTGTGGTAGGCGACCTGTTCACAATCGCTCCACAGCTCGCCGACCTCGTCGCCAGGCGCAAGGGCTGATTACTGTCGATCGGCCCGCCAACTGGAACCATTTGTCGCTTCCACCGATCCGACGACCGCCAACTGGAACCTCATGGTGGATTGCCGGTCGAGCGGGCCGCGTTTAGTTCACCGACAATCCATCAGCCGGTCACACCGGTGTCCTTCGCGCAACGTACTGGGCCGATATACCCAGCGCCATGAGCACACCGTCGCTGTTAGTGACCACCTCTGGCGCCACAGGGTCGCCTCGCTACACGCTGCTGCTGGCCCACCACCAGGATGACATCCGTGCAGCTCAGCGGCTGCGGCACCGCGTGTTCGCTGGCGAGATGGGCGCTGTGCTGCACACGCCCGAGCGGGACTTGGACATCGACGACTACGACGAGCACTGCGATCACTTGGTGGTGCGTGAAGACTCATCCGGAGAGATCGTCGGCACCTACCGCATGCTCTCGCCCCAGGGCGCGCGCCGCGCCGGCGGGCTGTACTGCGAGAACGAGTTTGTGATCCCCGCGCTGGCGGGTCTACGCGACACCTTGGTGGAGACCGGTCGCTCCTGCGTGCACCCAGACCACCGCACCGGCGCCGTGGTGAACCTGGTCTGGGCGGGGATCGCGCGCTACATGCTGCTGACCGGGTACCGGTGGCTGGTGGGTTGCGCCTCGGTGCCAGTGTGTACTCCCGGCGCCCCGAACGGTGCGCTCGCGGCCTGGGTCTGGGACACCGTGCGGGCTCGGCATCTTGCACCCGAACAGCACAGAGTGGTGCCGCGTCTACCATGGGACGTCGAGTCGGCGCGACGGTCCTGCAGCGACACCGTGGCGGCGGGGCCGAAGCGACCCAGCCTGCCTCCACTGCTGCGTGGCTACCTGCGGTTGGGTGCCTGGGTATGCGGGCCGCCGGCGCACGACCCGGACTTCGGGGTGGCCGACTTCCTGGTGCTCTTGAGTCTCGACCGGGTGGACCCACGCTATCTGCGGCACTTCCTGGGTGAAGCGCCATGAACCGCGCGCATCCATGGATGCCGGTCTCGCCCTGCGACGACAGCTGTCTCCCATCGGCAGACGGGGTGGCCACCATTGCACGGACGCGCCGCACGCTGCGGCTGCTGAACGTTGGGGCGATGTTGGTGGCCGGGGCGGCGCTGGCGGTCGTGCTACCGCTGCTTGGGCGGGCCAGCCGGGATCGGACGCTGCGGGCCTGGTATCGGCGGCTGCTGCGGGCGCTGCGGGTTCAACTGGAGGTCACCGGCGACGACCGGTTCGCCGCCCAAGGTGTCGGCGTGTTGGTGGTCAGCAACCATGTGTCCTGGTTGGACCTGGTCGCCCTTGGCGCGGTTCAGCCGCTGCGCATGGTGGCCAAACGTGAGGTCAGAAAATGGCTGGTGGTCGGCCCGCTAGCGCGCCGGATAGGTACGGTTTTCGTTGACCGCGAGCGGCTGTCGACACTTCCCGGGATGGTCGCAGCGGTATCCGGTGCGCTGACCGGCGGCGCGGCTGTCGGAGCGTTCCCGGAGGGCACCACCTGGTGCGGTCTGGCCGGCGGACGGTTCCGGCCCGCGGTTTTCCAAGCCGCGGTGGACACCGCAACTTTGGTGCGGCCGGTGGCGTTGCGGTACAGCCTGTCCGGTGCCGGCGGCACCACCGTGGCGTCCTTCGTTGGCACCACCACTCTCTGGGAAGCCGCGGTTCGCCTGGCCGGAGTGCGGGGCCTGGTGGTGAAGGTGCACGTGCTGCCGCTGCTTGACCCTGCCGGCTCCAACCGTCGTGCCCTGGCCACCCGCGCCGAGCGCGCCGTCACGTCGGTAACCTTGCCGCTCATCCCGCAGCCGTACACTGCCTACCGCGCTCTGGGGACAGACTGCAGCAATTCGCACGCCCTTAAGTGCAGTCTGTCCCCAGAACGCGCCGACTGGGGGCGCGATTAGGCTGCGCGATTACGCTGGGGGCTTGATGACTTACCTCGACCATGCTGCCACGACTCCGATGCTGCCGGATGCGGCAGCGGCGATGAGTCAGGCATTGTCCACGTTGGGCAATGCCTCGTCGCTGCATGGCTCGGGCCGGCGGGCTCGCCGCACCGTTGAAGAATGCCGGGAGAGCATCGCGGAGGCATTGGGTGCTCGCCCGTCGGAGGTGGTATTCACCGGAGGCGGCACGGAGGGCGACAACCTCGCTGTCAAGGGCCTGTTCTGGCACCGGCGTGCCGCCGACCCGCGCCGCACCCGGATACTCGCTTCCACCATCGAGCATCATGCGGTGTTTGACGCGGTGTCCTGGCTGGCCGATCACGAGGGCGCCGAGGTGGGGTGGCTCGAGGCGGACGGCTTTGGCCGGGTGCATCCCGAAACTCTGCGCGCGGCGCTGGTTCGAGACGCGGACTCGGTGGCTCTGGTGACCGTGATGTGGGCGAACAACGAAGTGGGCACCGTGGCGCCAGTGCGCGAGCTGGCCGAGATCGCCGCCGGGTACGGGGTGCCGCTGCACACCGACGCGGTTCAGGCGGTGGGTCAGCTGCCGGTGCACTTCGGCCGGTCCGGGACCGCGGCGCTCACCCTGACTGGGCACAAGCTGGGGGGGCCCTACGGAGCTGGGGTACTGCTGCTGGGCCGCGACGTCGCGGCCACCCCGCTGCTACACGGCGGCGGCCAGGAGCGCGATGTGCGTTCCGGCACTCTGGACGTCCCCGCGATCGTCGGGTTGGCCACCGCGATCCGGCACGCGGTGTCGGCGCAGCCACGCACCGCGATCGGGCTCGGGCGGCTGCGTGATGAACTGGTGGACGGCATCGTGGGCCAGGTGCCCGATGCGGTGTTCAACGGGGACCCGGGCGACGGTGTGATCGATGGCGGTCCTTCACGGTTGCCCGGTAACGCCCATCTCACCTTCCCGGGCTGCGAGGGCGACTCGCTGCTGATGCTGCTCGACGCCCGCGGCATCGAGTGCTCGACCGGCGCGGCGTGCACCGCTGGTGTGGCGCAGCCCTCGCATGTACTGCTGGCGATGGGCGCCGCGCCGGCAGCGGCGCGCGGCTCATTGCGTTTCTCCCTCGGGCGAACCTCTTCCGCGGAGGATGTCGCCGAGGTGCTCGATGCCATCGAGCCGGTGGTGGCTCGAGCGCGGGGAGCTGGGATCCGGCGGGCGAGGGTGTCGTAAACGTGCCCGGTCAATGGTTCAGAAGAGGGCCCTGTCAATGGGCAAGTCGATGGGCAAGCCGATGAAGGTCTTGGCGGCGATGAGCGGCGGCGTGGACTCCTCGGTGGCGGCCGGCCGTGCCGTGGATGCCGGACACGAGGTCGTCGGGGTGCACCTGGCGCTGTCGGCGCAGCCCGGCACCCTGCGCACCGGCGCCCGCGGGTGTTGCACGAAGGAGGACGCGGCAGACGCGCGGCGGGTCGCCGACATCATCGACATCCCGTTCTACGTCTGGGATTTCGTGCAGCAGTTCACCACCGAGGTGGTGGACGACTTCGTCGCGGAGTACGCCGCGGGGCGCACACCTAACCCCTGCCTGCGATGCAACGAGCGGATCAAGTTCACCGCGCTGCTGGACCGGGCGCGTGACCTCGGCTTCGACGCGGTCTGCACAGGTCACTACGCGCGCCTCGCCGACGGTGTGTTGCGCCGGGCCGTTGACGTCGGCAAGGACCAGTCTTACGTGCTCGCCGGGCTCAACGCCGGCCAGCTCGCGCATGCGCTGTTCCCGGTCGGAGACACTTCCAAAGCCGGTATCCGGGCCGAAGCGACCCGCCGCGGGATGGCCGTCGCGGGTAAGCCGGACAGCCACGACATCTGTTTCATCCCCTCGGGGGACACCCGGGCATTCTTGGTTGAGCGGCTGGGAACTCGGCCCGGGGAGTTGGTCGATGAGGACACTGGAGAGGTGCTCGGACGCCATCACGGGGTGCACGGCTTCACCGTCGGCCAGCGTCGCGGGCTGGGAGTGCAGCGGCCGGCGCCCGATGGCCGTCCGCGGTTCGTCCTCGCACTCGAGCCGGTGACCAGCACCGTGCGGCTGGGATCCGCGCAGCGCCTGGACGTCAGCGTGATCAAGGCCGATCGTCCGGTGTGGACCGCTGGTGTCCCGGACGGACCGGTCGAGTGTGTTGCGCAGGTCCGGGCGCATGGCGGGTGTGCCAGCGCGGTGGTGGAGGTCATCAACGACGGGGTACGGGTACAGCTGCGGCAACCCCTACGTGGCGTGGCGCCAGGGCAGGCGGTCGCGCTGTACCGTCCCGACGCCGGCGGCGACATCGTGCTCGGTAGCGCCACCATCACCGCTACCAGCTGAGCCGGCGCCGCAATTCGGCGATTCGAGCGGCTTACTTGCTGTCGGCGCCACCATTGCCGCCGGTGTTGGTGCCGTCGGCACCGTCGCCGCCCTGGTTGATGCCTAGCATTGCCATGGCGATGGAGCCGACACTCGGGGCGTCGGTGCCGTTGTCGGTGCTCTGCCCTGGGGCGGTGAGCGTCGACAGGACGGTACGGGCCGGCAGCACCTCTACGTACTGCGCCTCAAGCTCGGCGAAGCTCACTGAGTCAGACATCATATTCTCCTATCAAGGTCGATCCAGGCGATCGCGGCATGCAACTATCGATACCTGCCAACAGTAACGAGGCACGGCCAATCAGTGGGCGCACGTAATTGTTCCACGCGGACTACTCAGCCGTGGAACCGCTTTTCGAATACGTAGTCCGCCGCGGCAGACTACGGGGATGCCAGTCGCCGGCGCCCTTACGCGTCCGGGAGCGTTACGGGATCCCAGGAAGTTGTGCCGCTGGCCGTGAGTTCAGGAGGGCAGCCGGACCTCGGCTCCCCTCCCCAGCTGCCAACGGCCCCGCACGCCATCACATATCGTTAGCCATTAGCATTTTGTCCGGCTCCGCCGGTGGCGTTACCGCCGCCGGGAATCAGGGGAATGCCGAGCATGTTCACGCCTACTTTTCCGACAGCGTCTTGACCGTTGCCGCCGACACCACCATCGCTAGCTGCACTGAACATCGACAGGACGGTACGAGCCGGCAGCAGCTCCACGTGCTGCCCGTCGAGCTCCGCAGGGCTCACTGTGTCAGACATCAAATCCTCCTAGGAATCCAGCTGGTCTCGGGCGCGAAGAACAAACTCAGCGGTTGAATTGCTGAGTCAGCTTCACATACTGTGCCCAACTGAAACGTCACGTGGCAATCGGTAGATGCACGTAATCTCCCAGGTAGGCTACCTAGCTGTCGGGTTGCTTTTCGAACACGTAGCTCGCAGCAACCCTCCACTCAGATTCCGGCTCGGAGTACCGACGGTGAGACTGAGTTATCCCGCCGACGAACCCGCCACCTCTGCGTCATCGCCGGTAACCTTGACCATCGCCTCGCCGCATCTGCAAATGTAGGGCGCATCGGCGTGCGGACAGTCGCATTCCGCCTCGATTCGGACGCGACACCCGCATTCTCCGTGACTGCAGGTCAGCACGGTGCCGGTGGCGTAATTTGTCATTGGACTGCTCCTCCTCGTTTCGTGGTGGCTGTCCACCCGTAGCGTAGTGATACACATCTCCCCATGACCCACCGACTTCCGTGGCCGGCCGGTACTGCGACCGCGATCGGCTCGATGCCCGGCACCGACGCCCTGGAGGCCGCTCGCGCCGTGATCGGCGAGCTACCCCAGTTACCCCACCTACCGGAGCTACCCGATCGGGGCGCCGGTGCCGACATCATCGGTCGCACCGCGGCGCTGCTCGTCGACCTCGCCGTCGAGCTGGCGCCCTCCGGGTACCGAGTCACCGCCCGGCCCGGCCGTGATCACCGCCGTGGCGTCGACCTGCTGCGTACCGACCTGGACGCCCTTGAGGAAGCGTTGGACTCCGCCGGGGCCCGACCGGAAGTGGTCAAGGTGCAGGCCGCCGGACCGTGGACGTTGGCCGCTGCGGTGGAGCTACACAGCGGACACAAGGTGCTCACCGATTTCGGCGCGTTGCGCGAATTCGCGGCGTCGCTTGCGGAGGGACTGCGGGTGCACGCGGCCGAGGTCTCGCGGCGGCTCGGGGTGGCGACCGTCGTGCAGCTGGATGAACCCGGCCTACCGGCGGTGCTCGCCGGTGGCGTAACGACACCCTCGGGATACGGCACCGTGCCCGCCGTGCCTGATGATCAGGCCGCCGCGCTGCTCCAGGGTGTACTCGACGCCCTGCCGGTGCCGCGGGTCGTGCACTGCTGCGCTCCACGACCGCCGCTGGGATTGCTACGCCGTGCCGGGGCTGACGCGCTGGCCGTCGACGCCGAACTGCTCGCCGGCGCGCCCAGGGCGACCATCGACGCTCTCGGCGAGGCATGGGACTCCGGTGGGTTGGTGCTGCTGGGGCTCGTCCCGGCAATGGAGCCCGCAGTACCGCCCACTCTCACCGGTCTGGCCAGGCCTGCGTTGGATCTGGTGGACCGGCTCGGCTTCGATCGCGTGCTGCTTGCCGAGCGCTGCCTGCCCACCCCCTCGTGCGGCCTGGCCGGTGCCACGCCGAGCTGGGCCCACCGAGCGCTCACCCTGGCCCGCGAACTGGGTCAGGCGTTCGTCGACCCGCCCGACTCCTGGGCGTCGTGACAGCAGCGGTGCGGCGGGAAACTCGGTGGCGGCGGGTGCCCGGTTATGCCGGAATGGGGACGTCAAGGCTTTCCCTCCATGAGCTGTCCGACGAGGCGACCGCGGTCATCTCTGAATATCAAGCCCTCAAGATCTCACCGCGGTCGATGTGGGGCTGGTTCGGCTCGGCGGGCGTACGCCGCGGTCGGGGAGGAGAAGACGGCGTTCGGGGGCAGTCGCTCAACCGGAGTTCGAGGAGGATCGGGTGCGGGCATGCTTCGGGCAGGTCAAGTACGAGCGGCTGGCTCGGATCAAGGCCGAGTACGACCCGGACAACGTCTTCCTCAATGCCAACATCAAACCCGCGTTACAGCCGATCTGACGAATGTCGGGTGCTGGTGGTGGTCCCGGAAGGTGATAGCGTGTCGCCAGGTTGTGGTCGTGTAGTTCCCCGATCGTTGTGAAGCGTCCGTGGAATGTCTGACTACGGGCTTCGCGCTCCCGTCGGGGACACCTCCCATCGGGTGCGTGGTCCGCGCAACCGCGGGCCGGCACGGTGCCGGCCCAGGCATCAGATTCCACAGGGAGAGCACATGGCACAGGGCGTAGTGAAGTGGTTCAACGCGGAGAAGGGCTTCGGCTTCATCTCCGTGGACGGGGGTGGCCCCGACGTTTTCGTCCACTTCTCCGCCATCCAGGGTGACGGCTACCGCAGCCTGGACGAGAACCAGCGCGTGGAGTTCGAGTCGAGCCAGGGGCCCAAGGGTCCGCAGGCCGACACGGTTCGTCCCCTCTAGAGCGCTTCAATCTCGCGGCCCCGCACCAGTCCCGGTGCGGGGCCGCGATCTGTACGCGCACTGTCGGCGGTCGGAGTTAGTCTCCCGGCGTGACCACCGCTGCTACCGAGCCGCCTGCCGAGGTCCGAGCCGAACACGGCGACCTCGTCGAGACCGTTCGTGGGCACCAGTTCCGCTATTACGTGCTGGACGCCCCTACCATCTCCGACGCCGAGTTCGATCGGCAGTTCCGCCGGTTGCAGGATCTGGAGGAGCGTTGGCCGGCGCTGGTGGCGCCCGACTCTCCGACGCAGCTGGTCGGTGGTGGCTTCAGCACCGAGTTCGCCGCCCATGACCACCTTGAACGGATGCTCAGTCTGGACAACGCCTTCGCCACCGAGGCGCTGCAGGCCTGGGCGGATCGGGTGGCTCGCGAGGTCGGCACCGACGTGCACTACCTCGCCGAACTGAAGATCGACGGACTGGCGGTGAACCTTCTCTACGAGAGCGGGCGCCTGACCCGCGGCCTGACCCGCGGCGACGGGCGTACCGGTGAAGACGTCACGCTCAATCTGCGCACCGTGCGTGACATCCCCGACCGGCTGCACAGCGGTGCCGAGTATCCGGTGCCCGAGCTGCTCGAGGTGCGCGGCGAGGTGTTCTTCCGGCTGTCCGACTTCGCCGAGCTCAACGCGGCGCTGGTCGAGGCGGGCAAGCCGCCCTTCGCCAACCCCCGCAACTCCGCGGCGGGTTCACTACGGCAGAAGGACCCGCGAGTGACCGCAACCCGACCGTTGCGGATGCTCTGCCACGGTCTGGGCCGCAGGCGCGGGTTCGAACCGGCCCTTCAGTCGCAGTCCTACCGGGCGCTGGCGGCCTGGGGTCTGCCGGTTTCCGAGCACACCCGGCTGCTGTCCACGGTGGACGAGCTGATCGAGCACATCGCCTACTGGGGCGAGCACCGCCACGACGTGGAGCACGAGATCGACGGCGTGGTGGTGAAGATCGACGAGGTGCTGGCACAGCGCCGGCTGGGCTCGACGTCCCGCGCGCCGCGCTGGGCGATCGCCTTCAAGTATCCGCCCGAGGAGGCCACCACCAAGCTACTGGACATCCGGGTCAACGTCGGGCGCACTGGACGCGTCACCCCGTTCGCGTTTATGGAGCCGGTGACCGTCGCGGGGTCCACGGTGTCACTGGCCACGCTGCACAACGCCGACGAGGTGCGCCGGAAGGGGGTGTTGATCGGGGATACCGTGACGATCCGCAAGGCCGGCGACGTCATCCCCGAGGTACTCGGCCCGGTAGTGGACCTGCGAAGCGGCGATGAGCACGAGTTCATCATGCCCACACACTGCCCGGAGTGCGGCACGGTGCTGCGCCGGGAGCGAGAGAGTGATGTCGACATCCGATGTCCCAACTCCCGGACCTGCCCCGCCCAGCTCCGGGAGCGGATCTTCCACGTGGCCGGGCGCGGCGCCTTCGACATCGAAGTGCTCGGCTACGAGGCCGCGGTGGCGCTCCTGGCCGCTGGTGTCGTGCACGACGAGGGCGACCTGTTCACCCTCGACGAGTCGAAACTGCTGGCGGTGGATCTGTTCCGGACAAAGGCGGGAACACTTTCGGCCAACGGGCGCAAACTATTGTC
This sequence comes from Pseudonocardiaceae bacterium, assembly GCA_050699875.1. GTDB lineage: Bacteria > Actinomycetota > Actinomycetes > Mycobacteriales > Pseudonocardiaceae. The sequence goes on along the minus strand of JBOHFX010000070.1, from coordinate 22,214 downwards.
CAATCTGGACTCGGCCAAGGACCGACCACTGTGGCGGGTCCTGGTGGCGCTGTCGATCCGGCATGTCGGTCCCACCGCGGCGCAGGCGCTAGCCCGGGAATTTCGTTCGTTGCCGGCCATCGAGGAGGCTGACGAGCAGGCCCTGGCGGCGGTGGACGGCGTCGGGCCGACGATCGCTGCGGCCGTTCGCGAGTGGTTCACCGTGGACTGGCACCGCGATGTGGTGGCCAAATGGCGCGCCACTGGGGTGCGGATGGACGAGCCCGTAGACGACTCGGTGGTACGCCACCTCGAGGGACTGTCCATTGTGGTCACCGGGTCGCTGGACGGTTTCTCCCGGGACGAGGCCGCTGAGGCGATCGCCGAGCGGGGCGGCCGGGCGGCCGGGTCGGTATCGAAGAAAACCGCGTTCGTGGTCGCAGGGGGGGCGCCGGGCTCCAAGTACGACAAGGCCTTGGCGCTCAAGGTGCCGGTTCTCGACGAGGACGGGTTCCGTGTCTTGCTGACTGAGGGCCCCGACGCTGCGCGGGCCATAGCGGCACCACCGGCGGAGGAGAGTGCGGAATGAGCACGCCGATCGCTCACGCGTGGTGGATCGACGTCACCTTGTATAGGAGTGGCTCGGCGGTGGCGAGGGTCAACGCCGCGCTCATGTGTTCACGGGCCGAGGGATCATTGAGCATCGCCTGAAAGTCTTCGCGGCTGCGCCACTGGGCGTAGTTGACGACCCGGGTGCCGTCGAGGCTGGCGTGGATGTTCGCCGAGATGAAGCCCGGACGGTGGCGCATCACTTGCTCGGTGGCTTCGATGAGTAGGTCGACGAGTGGTTGCTGGTTTTCGCGGGCCACGGCGAAGACGTTGATCAGGGTGGCGACGTCCCGGTCGGTGGCGATCGTGGTTGTGCTCATGGCTGCTCCTTGTGGTGAGGATCGGCGGCGGCTTCGAGGTTGTCGGTGATCCGGGCCATGGTGTGCATGAAGGCGGAGACTTCGCGGTCGCTGAGACCAGTGGTGGCGATAGCGTTGACGTCGCGCGCGGCCGCGACGAGGTGACCTTCTAGATCGCGTGCCCGGGCCGTGAGTACCACCCGCGTTCGGCGGCCGTCTGCGGGATCGGGTTCGCGGCGGATCAGGGTGTCGCGCTCCATTCGCTGCAGAGTTTGGGCCATGGTCGGCTGTTCGATGCGGACTCGCTCGCACAGTTCGCGCTGGGTCAACCCGTCCTGCTCAAACAGTGCCAGCATCTGGGCGAACTGGCCGGGCACGACCCCCAGGGGCGCGATCCGCTGGTGCAGGGCATGGGCGAGCAGGCGGCCGAGATGGTTGACCTGGTAGCCCAGCGAGGCATCTCGGGCCAACCTCTCCGGTGACTGGCTGCTCATCTAGCGATCCGGCGCGGGCGTACCGCCCGGTGAGGCCATAGCCACCGCCACATCGCGACTCCGGATGTCACGAGGACTGGCAACGCGAGTCACCTGCACCGATGAACAGCATACTATGAGTATTTCATAGCATGCTATGTATCTCAAGGAGAAGGCTGCTCAGGGGCTGGGCCACGGAGCTGGACCACCCGGACGTGATCGTCAACCAGAGCTGGCCGACCTTCGGCCGAAGGTAGCTTGGCTCGCATGGCGAGCATGCTGGAGCGGGCCGGCGCGATCGCCGAGGATGTGCTGTTTCCCGCGGCCCTGGACGTCGATGCCACTGGGCTGATCCCGCGCAGCCACTTCGAGCTGCTCGCCGAGGAGGGCTTCTACGGGCTCGCGGGCCGGCCTGAGCACGGCGGTGTCGAGGTCGACTTCCCATCGTTCGTCAGCATCGTCGAGATGTTGTGCGGGGGTTGTCTCACCACCACGTTCACCTGGATACAGCACCACAGTGTGGTGCGGGGTCTGACCGGCACAGCGAACGTGGACCTGCAACAGAAGTACCTCGGCGCCGCGATCCGGGGCGAGGTGCGAGGTGGGGTGGCGTTCGCGGGCGCGATCCCGCGGCCGCCGCGGCTGTGGGCGACCGCCATCGACGGCGGCTGGCTGCTCAACGGCGAGGCGCCGTTCGTGAGCGGATGGGGCATCATCGAGTGTTGCTGATCGCGGCGCGGGACGCCGCCGGTGGGCCCCAGGGCACGATCGTCAACGGGCTGGTCGACGCTGTAGCCGGTGATGGCGCCACCGTCGAGGAGTTGCGGTTGATCGCCGCCCAAGGCAGCAACACTGTCCGGCTGCGCTTCGAGGACTATTTTCTACCCAGCGACAAGGTCCTCGCCGAAGTCTCGCATACCGACTTCCTTGCCAACCAGCACATCACCGCACGGCTGAACGGCTGCCTGGCGATGGGGGTGGCGCGGCGGTGCATCCGGATGATCGGCGAGGCCGGTCAGCCGGAGACCGCGACGCGGCTACACACCGCACAGAATGCGATCCGCGATCGCCTCGATGACGGGTTGGCCGATCCGCAGGCCTTGCCCGCCGCGCGCGCCGCCGCATCCGAACTCGCCTACCGCGCCGCTGGTGCCCTCGTAACCGCCGTGGGCAGCACCGGAATCCTGCGGCGCCAGCACGCTGCGCGGCTGGTCCGGGAAGCCACCTTCACGCTCGTCGCCGCCGGTCGCCCCGAGGTGAAAAACGCCCTCCTGCATCTCGTCAGCTCGTCGCTGTGAGGGATTCCATTTGCGGCACATCAGGGTGTGAAGGCGTGCGCCATGGCGAGGCTGTCCTCGTAGCCGTGATGACGGGTGATCAATCTATTCTGGACGGTCAGATACAGGGCGAAGGCGGCGACGCAACTCCGACGTATCCATATCACCATTGTCGTGAACAGGGGCAGCTTGGTCGATTACCCCGCGAGTCATTCGATCGCCGGATATTTCTTCATTGTTGTGCTGCCCGTGTCACCCCGCGCTTCCAGCCCTTGATCGAGGGACCGCTGTCCGGGATAGCTAGTGATCATCTTGCGAGTGGGTCGGCGACGTGGCCGACGAACAGCGGTGCCCCGGTCGGCCGGTGCACGATCGTGAAGGCGAAAGGCCGGTCGGCGCGGACCACGAACTGCGGCGGCGGAGGCATTGACAAGGCGAAGGCCAGGCCGGTGGCGGCGGCGGCCTCGGTGCCCCACTCGTCGACTGTGATGTTCGCCCGGTGCACCGCCTGGTCAAGCCCAAGCCCCACCTCTGAGATACCCGAGAGGTCCTCCAAGGCGGTCAGGCCCAGTGTATTCAGCGCAGGCATCAGGTCCAGATCGGTCGCGAAGTCCCACCGCGGAAGGAACATATCTACCTGCTCAGCGCGCAGGCCCGCCTCGACCTCGGTCAGCGTGTCTGGCGACAGCACGTCGGCGGGCGTGCCCTCCCCCTGCGGCACGATCACTCGCATCGCCAGCTCACTTGCGGCATAGGGCAGCTCGACCGCCTGCCAGCCGTGGCCACCGGCGTAGCGCAGGGACTCCTTCTGATGCATCATCGGTACCGCGATCTTCGTGCCATCGGCACGGGTGAAGGTGGCGTCCGTCGTCGGATTGCTGGCGAATGGAGTTCGCCAGTCCGCCTGCAGGTAAACAGCGTTGGCGAGTACCAGACGGGTTTGGGGACTCAGCTGGTTGAACAGCTTGGTGATCCGCTCGGCCGTCCGCTCACGTACCCAGGCGTTGATCTGCTCGGCGCCCTGCCCTGAGGTGAAGTCGACAAGCCGTGCACCTGCGCCGTAATGCGATGCCAAAGTCCGCAGGAAGCCGTCCATGACCGGCAGCCCATCTTGCACGAACAAGCCGTTGGCGATCGCGACTACCGGAGGCGCGGGCGGTTCACCCGGTGCTCTGGTGGCGTTGGGGGCAAGCCGGCGCGGTTGCGCGCCCGGCGTGATGATCTGCCGATCGAGGTCGTTGAATGCCGCGTGCGGCCCGGCCGGGGAAGGGAAACCGAAGACTTGATCAAGTTGGCTGGCGGTCTGCCCGTCAGCGCCGGCCCGTGCCATACCGAAGGCGTAGCCGATGCTCAACGGCGACAGCACCGTGTTGGCCGCCGGACGAGCCACCACCGTGTAGAGATCATGACCGAACTTGGTCAGCCCTGCCACGGTCTGCTCGACCGGAGCGTCCCACGGCACCTGTCGGGACACGCCCTCTGCCTTGAGCATCCCACCATCTCCCTCTGGACTCGCCACGCCGCCAGGGCCCTCGCCCACGCCACCACCGGACCGAGGGTGACCCGCAGCAAAGCCGCGCCAGCGCTGCCGATACAGCGGCATGCAGGGTTCTCCACACTGACCATGGCGCTCTTCGAGGATCCGCCAAACCTCTCAAACGATAGTCAAGTGGTCGTCGTCAAGCGTCAGCTCAGTTTTGACGACCACCGGCGAGAAGCGGACCCCGGCCGAGGTACCGGAGCCGTACTCGGCCCGGCCATGCCTGAGCGTGCCCCGATCCGCCTGCCGACGAGCAACTCTCCTGCTATTGATTATCGGCGCTGAGCGCAGCACCGGAGGGGCTGGACATCGCTACCGGTCCGGTGGTGGACGTGGGGGCGGGTACTGGGACGGGTACAGCTGTGCTCGCGCGCGCCCTGCCGGGCGCGGACATCATCGCGGTGGAACCGCATCAGGCGCTGCGGACGGCGTTGCTGGCTCGGGTGGCCGGCGACGAAGATTTGCGCACACGGGTCACAGTGCTCGGCAGCGACCTGCTCTCCGCGGCGCTGCCCCAGCGGATGGCGGGTCTGATCGCGATGAACGTGATCGGCCATTTCGCCCCGGCCGATCGGTCCGAAGTGTGGGCGCTGCTTGCTGACCGGTTGGCACCCGGCGGGCGGGCGGTGCTCAACCTGTACCCACCCACCCGGCCCGAGGCCCTCCCGGCGATCCCGCTGACCGCGGTGACCCTCGGTCGGCGGCGCTACACCGGGTCCGCCGCGGCCGACCCGGCGGGTCCGGATGCGGTGACCTGGCACATGACCTACCGCGTCACCGAGGACAGCGAGCAGATTACCGAGTTCACCGCGTCCGACCGCTGGTACGTGATCACTCCCGAGCAGCTCGCCGCTGAGCTCGCCGAGCACTGCTTGCGGCTGACGCCTGGCGATCCAACGCACGGCATCCAGGTCATCAGCCGGCGAGGTTCCCAATGAGAGGCGAAGCGGTGCAGCCCCCCACCGGCGTGGGTGAGGCGTTCGACGCCGCGTGCGCGGGTTTCGAGGCGTGGGGGCCGCTGCTGTGGGACCCGATCGGAGCTGCGACCGTCACCGCTGCCGGTCTCCGGCCCGGCGACCACGTGCTCGACGCCTGCTGTGGCGCGGGTGCCGCGACGCTGCCCGCCGCCCGCGCGGTCGGGCCGGCGGGCAGGGTGGATGGGGTCGACCTGTCCGGCAGGCTCCTCGCGGCCGCCCGGCAGCGCGTAACAGCGGAGCAGCTGAGCAACGCCGAGTTCCATCAGGTCGACGTGCTGCACTGGTCGCCACTCGACCGCAGACCCTACGACCTCGTGATGTGCGTGTTCGGGGTGTTCTTCCTCCCCGACCTCGACGCGGGCGGGGCACACTTGCTCGGCCTGCTCCGTCCTCACCATCGAGCGGGTCAGCTTCGACATCCCGTTGACCGAGCGGCGGGCCTGGGACTTCGTCACCGGCTCGGGGGCCCGGGCGATGCTGTCCGGGCTCCACGACGACGCAGTGGCTCGGGTCCGCCAGCGCTACCTGGAGGCGCTGGCCCACGACGGCGTCACGGTGTTTCGGGCCGCCGCACTCATCGGGCTCGGCACCCGCCCTGGGTAACTGGTCATCTTGCGAGTGGGTCGGCGACGTGGCCGATGAACAGCGGCGCCCCGGTCGGCTGGTGCACGATCGCGAAGGCGAATGGCCGGTCGGCGCGGACCACGAACGGCGGCTGCGCAGGCATTGACACATCGAAGGCCAGGCCGGTGACGGCGGCAGCCTCGGTGCCCCACTCGTCGACGGTGATGTTCGCCCGGTGCACCGCCTGATCGAGATCGAGTCCCCCGTCGGAGATGCCCGAGAAGTCGCTCAGAGCGGTGAAACCCAGCGTGTCCAGCGCGGGCAGCAGGTCCAGAGCCGTAGCGAAGTCCCAGCGCGGCAGGAACAGATCCACCTGTTCGGCCCGCAGGCCGGCCTCGAGCTGAGCCAGCGTCTCGGGTGACAGCACCTCGACTGGCGTGCGCGAACCCTGCGGCACGATCACTCGCATCGCCAATTCGCTTGCGGCGTAGGGAAGCTCGACCGCCTGCCAGCCCTCCCCGCTGGCGTAGCGCAGGGATTCCCGCTGGTGCATCATCGGCACCGCGATGGCCGTGCCGTCGGGGCGGGTGAACGTGGCGTCCATCGTCGGGTCCTTGGCGAACGGGGTTTGCCAGTCCGCCTTGAGGTAGACGGCGTTGGCGAGGACCAGCTGGGTGGTCGGGTCCAGCCGGTCGAACAGCTTGGTGATCCGCTCCGCCGTCTGCTCACGCACCCAGGCGTTGATCTGTTCGGCGGCCTGCCCTGAGGGGAAATCAACGGCCCGGGCTCCTGCGCCGTACTGCGTAGCCAGGGTCCGCAGGAAACCATCCCGGACCGGCAGCCCATCCTGGACGAACAGACCGTTGGCGATCGCGACGAGCGGCGGCGCGGGCGGTTTTCCCGGCTCTCTGGTCGCGCCAGTGGACGGCTGGGGCGGTGCTGCGCCGGCCGTGACGATCTGCCGATCGAGGATGTTGAACGCTGCGTGCGGCTCGGCCGGGAAACCGAAGACGCGATCGAGCTGGCTCGCGGTCTGCCCACCGGCGCCAGCGCGCGCCATGCTGAAGGCGTAGCCGATACTCAACGGCGACAGCACAATGTTTCTCGCCGGATCAGCCGCCACCTGGTAGAGATCGTGACCGAACTTCGTCAGCCCGTCCACGGTGTGCTCGATCGGAGCGTCCCGCGGCACCTGTCGGGACACGCCCTCCGCGGTAAGTACCCCCACGCCACCTGTCCCTTCGGTCCCGACGCCACCGCAGGCGAACAGCAGCCATACCGCACCCAGCACCGCTGATGAGGTGATTCTCCGGCAGCTAGCCACGGCGCCTCTCGAAGGTATTACGACAAACCTGACAAAGTATATCTAACCGGTCGCGCAGTAAGATGTGGGTGACGTGATTGGCCGCCCGACCGTGCGCCCTGCCCACCTCGACGAGCTCGACGAGGTGGGTCGGCTCACCTTGGAGGCCTACCTCGCCGATGGCACGGTGAACCCTGCGGATGGCTACGCCGCGGTGCTGGTCGACGCGTCGCGGCGGGACAGGGATGCTGAACTGCTGGTGGCGGTGGACATCGAGGGGCGCTTGTTGGGCACGATCACGGTGTGCCGCCCGGGCAGCCCGTTGGGGGAGGTTTCCCGACCTGGTGAACTGGAGTTCCGGATGCTCGCGGTGACCCCTGGCGCCCGCCGCCGCAGGGTCGGCGAGATGCTGGTGCGCGCCGTACTTGTGCGGGCTACCGAGATCGGCGCGCACCGGGTCGTGATGTGCAGCGATGAGCGGATGCGCGTCGCGCACCGGCTCTATGCCCGATTGGGGTTCATCCGCATGCCCGAACGGGATTGGTACCCAATGCCAGGGTTCCGGTTACTGGTTTTTGGCGCGACCTTGGCGTGAGTCACCGGAGTTGCGCAAGACGACTGCGACGATGCCGGCCAGGTGCTCTAGGCGGGCGACCTCGGCGGCGCGGAACATCGGCCCGCCCGGGCGACCTATCAGCAGGACCCGTTCCGTACCGCCCAGCGGGGTCGCTGCCAGCTCGGTGCCCAGCTCCCGCCAGGGTAGGGGCACCCAGTCGTCCTCACCGTCCAGGATCGTCGCGCGACGCAGCGGCCACCATGGCAGGTGCACCGCGCGAGTCTCCGGCGCGGCGAAAGAGACCGCGACCCGGTGCGGTCGCCCCTCCGTGGTGGTGAGCACGATCGCCCAGCCCGCTCGGATGATGTTCGGCAGCTTGTCGGTGAAAACCTGCAGGCCATTGGCGGGGGTGGCGGCGATCTCCTCCACCAATTCCAGCTCGCGGTGGGTGTCCAGGACGCCCGCCCACGGGCGGACGGCGTCGACCTCGACGCCCTCGACCGACTCCGCCGCGGTGATCAGCACGTCCGGCAGCCGGCCGGAGGGGAGTTCCACCACGAGGTCGTCGATGGCTATGCCGGATCGCCGCTCGACGACGTCCAGGCTGAGGATGTCCACGCCCACCTCGCCCAGAGCGGTGGCCACCGCGCCGAGCGCCCCTGGGCGGTCCGGGAGCTGAACCCGGATCAGAAAGGACATTCGCCGCGCCTTTTCAGCTGCCGAGCCAGCTCCATGCAGGCCAACTCCATTAGGGCTCGTACGGCACGGACACCGGCAGCCCGTGCGCTCGCCGGGCGCCGATTGTGACAGAGCGAGCGTGAAGTTGCGTCCCCCAGCCCGCAGGTGGGTGACTCGCGACAGAAAAGGCCGCGGCTAGACTCGCCCGGGTCAGCATCCCAAGCACAGCGATCCAGGAGCGTGCGTGCCCACCATCTCCCGTGACGAGGTCGCGCATCTCGCCCGGCTCGCCCGGTTGACGGTCAGCGAGCAGGAGCTGGACCTGTTCGCCGGCCAGCTCGACGTGATTCTGACCTCGGTAGCCCGAATCAGTGAGGTGACCGCCGCGGACATCCCGCCGACTTCGCACGCCGTCGGGTTGACCAATGTCTTCCGCGCGGATGCGCCGCGCCCGGGGCTGACTCAACAGCAGGCGCTGTCGGGTGCCTTCGCCGTTGAGGACGGCCGGTTCCGGGTACCGCGCATTCTGGACGAGTCATGACCGCCGACGTACTTGGTCCCGCGGAGGCGGCAGAATGACCGCCGACGTACTTGGTCCCGCGGAGGCGGCAGAATGACCGCCCTGACTCTGTTGTCCGCCGCGGAGCTGGCCAGCCTTATCCACACCCGGCAGATCACCGCGGTGGACGTGGCCAAAGCGCATCTGGATCGGATTGCCGGCGCGGAAAGCTCTGTGCACGCCTTCCTGCATCTCGACAGTGCGGGAGCGTTGGCCGCTGCTGCGGCCGTGGACGAACGTCTGCAGCGCGGGGATCCGCCGGCCTCGCCGTTGGCCGGCGTGCCGCTGGCGCTCAAGGACGTGTTCACCACTCTCGACATGCCGACCACGTGTGGCTCGCGGATCCTGCAGAACTGGCGCCCGCCGTATGACGCCACGGTCACCCGCAGACTGCGGGACGCGGGCGTCGTGATCCTGGGCAAGACCAACATGGACGAATTCGCCATGGGTTCCTCGACGGAGAACTCCGCCTTTGGTCCCACCCGCAACCCGTGGGATCTCGACCGCGTTCCCGGTGGGTCCGGCGGTGGGTCGGCGGCCGCGGTCGCCGCGTTCGAGGCACCGCTGGCGATCGGTACCGACACCGGTGGCTCGATCCGCCAGCCCGGCGCGCTGACCGGCACGGTCGGGGTCAAGCCCACCTACGGCGGGGTCTCGCGCTACGGGCTGGTGGCGTTCTCCTCCAGCCTCGACCAGGGCGGGCCGGTCACCCGTACGGTGCTCGACGCCGCGCTGCTGCACGAGGTGATCGGCGGACATGATCCGCTGGACTCCACGTCGATCGACGCACCGGTGCCGCCGGTGGTTGCAGCGGCCCGCGCGGGTGCCACCGGCGACTTGACCGGGGTCCGGGTGGGGGTGGTCAGCCAGTTCCGCGGGGAGGGCTACCAGGGCGGTGTGCTGCGGGCCTTCGATCTCGCGGTCAGCCGGCTACGCGAGCTGGGCGCCGCGATCCTCGAGGTGTCCTGCCCGTCCTTCGACCATGCGCTGCCTGCCTACTACCTCATCGCGCCCAGCGAGTGCTCCTCGAACCTGGCCCGCTTCGACGGGATGCGCTACGGGCTGCGGATCGGCGACGACGGCACCCGCAGCGCCGAGGAGGTCATGTCACTCACCCGTGAGGCCGGCTTCGGTCCCGAGGTCAAGCGGCGCATCATGCTCGGTACCTACGCGCTCTCCGCGGGGTACTACGACGCCTACTACGGCCAGGCGCAGAAAGTACGTACGTTGATCATCAGGGACTTCGCGGCGGCCTTCGAACAGGTCGACGTCCTGATCTCTCCTACTAGCCCGACTACCGCCTTCCGGATCGGCGAGCGGGTGGACGACCCATTGGCGATGTACCTGTCGGATCTGTGCACTATCCCGGCGAACCTGGCGGGCAACGCCGCACTGTCCGTCCCGGCCGGGATTTCCGACGACGACGGTTTGCCGGTCGGTCTGCAGGTGATGGCCCCCGCGCTGGCCGACGACCGGGCCTACCGGGTGGCGGCGGCCTACGAGACCGCACGCGACGCGGCCGACGGTGGCCCGCTGGCGCACCGGGTTCCCGATTTGCCGAAGGATGGCTTGCCGGGTCCCAGCAGTGCGACCGAGGACCGCTCGCCGGGTCCCAGTATGGATAGGGTCGCAGCCCGATGACCGCCGCATTGCTCGACTACGACGAAGTGCTGGAGCGCTTCGAACCGGTGCTCGGGCTCGAGGTGCATGTCGAGCTGTCCACCGCGACGAAGATGTTCTGCGGCTGCGCCAACGTGTTCGGGGACCCGCCGAACACCCACGTCTGCCCGACCTGCCTGGGACTGCCCGGATCGCTTCCGGTGCTCAACCGCGCCGCCGTGGAGTCGGTCATCCGGATCGGGCTGGCGTTGAACTGCTCGATCGCCTCATGGTGCCGGTTCGCCCGGAAGAACTATTTCTACCCGGACATGCCGAAGAACTTCCAGATCTCCCAGTACGACGAACCGATCGCCCTGAACGGCGCGCTCGAGGTGCAACTGGCGGACGGCTCGACGTTCACCGTCGGCATCGAGCGCGCCCACATGGAGGAGGACACCGGCAAGTCGCTGCACGTCGGCGGGGCAACCGGCCGAATCCACGGCGCGAGCCATTCCTTGCTGGACTACAACCGCGCCGGCGTCCCGTTGATCGAGATCGTCACCAAGCCGATCGTCGGTGCAGGCGCCCGCGCGCCGGAGATCGCCCGGTCCTACGTGACCGCGCTGCGGGACCTGCTGCGAGCGCTGGGTGTGTCCGATGTGCGGATGGACCAGGGCTCGCTGCGCTGCGATGCCAACGTCTCGTTGATGCCGCGGGGCGCGTCGACCTTCGGCATCCGGACCGAAACCAAGAACGTCAACTCGCTTCGGTCGGTGGAGCGCGCGGTGCGTTACGAGATGTGCCGGCAGGCCGCAGTGCTAACGGCCGGCGGCGAGATCGTGCAGGAGACTCGGCATTTCGACGAGGCCAGCGGCACCACGTCGCCCGGGCGGCGCAAGGAGACGTCGGAGGACTACCGGTACTTCCCGGAGCCCGATCTGGTGCCGATTGCCCCCGCCGAGGACTGGGTGCAGCGGCTGCGGGCCACCCTTCCCGAGCTGCCCTGGCAGCGGCGGGCTCGGGTGCAGGCCGAGTGGGGCCTGTCCGACCTGGAGTTGCGTGACCTGGTCAACGCCGGCGCGCTGGAGCTCATCGCCGCCACTGTCGACGCGGGCGCGCCGGCCGCCGAGGCGCGGTCGTGGTGGGTGTCCTACCTGTTGCAGCAGGCCAATGCCCGTGGTGTGGACCTCGCCGAGCTGGCCATCACCCCGGAACAGGTGGCGCGGGTGACTGCCCTGGTCGGCGAAGGCGCGCTGACCAACAAGCTGGCCCGTCAGGTCGTCGACGGAATTCTCGCAGGCGAGGGTGAGCCGGACGGCATCATCGCGGCCCGGGGCCTGGCCGTGATGTCCGACTACGCCGAGTTGACCGCAGCCGTCGAGCGAGCCCTGGCCGCCCAGCCCGATATCGCAGACAAGATCCGCGGTGGCAAGGTAGCGGCGGCAGGCGCGATCGTGGGTGCAGTTATGAGGGCGACCGGTGGCCAGGCCGACGCCCAGAAGGTGCGCGAGTTGGTCCTGGCGCGCTGCGCCTCGTGAGTGCGTAACAGTGTTCCAGCACCGCATACCACTCCGTGCCATTGGGTGCCATAACACTGTTTCCCACTCACGAGCTAATCTTGCCCTGCGCCGGGTCCTACCGGGTCGGGTAGCACGAACACCCGCTCGTCGCTGGAGATCGGCGTCGCGCCCGTCTTGTTGACCGTGCCCATCCACATCATTCGCCCATCCCGGCTCAGCGCAGCGGCGGAGATGCGGCCGTAGCGCTCCAGCGGGATGTGCAGAGGCGGGCCGACGAATGTGCCGCCCGGCCCGATCCCGACGACGAACATCGGCGCCCCGCTGGTGAACACGACCTGGATGCGGCCCAGCATGACCACGCACCCGGCAGCACCCGAGCCCCCGGGCCAGGTCCAAGAAGCAAGACCCAACGGCAGTCCCGGGCGAGCCCGGCGCAGCATGTCGCGAGTGGACTGCCGATCGGTAACCCACAACTCGTCGGTCAGCGGGTCCATGCACAGACCGCCCGGCGCGTGCAGCCCACTGACCAGAACCTCGGACCCAGAGGGATTCGTCGGGGCGGCGCGGCCGAAGGTGTCGATCCGTAACACCTTGCCGGCCAATGACTGCGGGTCCTCCGCTGCGGCGGGGTTGCCGGCGTCTCCGGTAGCGACCAGGAGCATCCCGTCCCGGTCGACCGCGAGCGCGCCCGCGTTGCCTGTCGGACCCCGTGGGATGCCGGACAGCACGGGTTTGGGCAGATCGCCCGGAGCGATCCGGACCACCCGGTTGTCGATGGGAGTCGTGATATAGGCGTAGATCAGCTCATCCTCGGCATAGCTCGGGGAAAGGGCTAGCCCGGTGAGCCCGCCGTCACCAGCAGGGTCCACGGCCAGGGCGGCCACCTCTTGGTTCGGCCGCTCCCGCTGCACCCGCATGATCCGACCCGTGGTGCGCTCTGCTGCCAGACCCACCGGTGTGGATCCTGGCAGTACAACCAGTGCGGCGATCGGTTCCAGGCACGTCGCGACGACCTGCGGGTCGGGGTCAGTGCAGCCGCGCGGTGGGCCCGGTGGCGGGCCGGGTGGGCCTGGACCAGATGCTCCGGGCGGCCTCGGGCTTTCGAGCGGCGGTCCGGGCTCCGATCCGACCTCCAGTTTGGGCTGGAATGGCCGAGCGTCCCGGTCGGGAAAGGTGGGCGTTACCCCGCACCCCGACAACAGTGCCGACGCCGCGAGCAGTGCCAAGAGCGCGCGGCGACGGGCACCGGCTGGGCCCATCATGGGGGGTCGCACGGTCGGCCAGGCTAGGTGCAGACCCGTATGCCGCTGGTGATGTGGTCACCGAACCCGCTCAGGCGACGTTGCTGCGGCCCGCGGTGCGACCTCCGGACGCAGGTGGCTCGCCGGGTGCGGAGCGCGGATCAGGCAGCCTTCCCCCGCTCATCGCTGCCAGCAGCGGCAGGTGGCGGGCCCGTACCGCGGGCAGCCCCACCTCCTCCCCGCCGCGTACCACGGCCCGTATCCTGGACCGGTCGTCCACCCGCAAGCCCGCCAGATCGGACCAGGCGATCCGCTGCGAGCCCCAGACCCGACGAGCCACCAGGGTTTCCCGGTCGACGACCGTACGGCTGCGCACCAGCCAGATCGCCAGGACTAGCGGCAGTACGTACAGAACCCGCAACCCCGGTACGCCGAAGGCCACCGGGGTCATGCACACGATCAGTCCGAAAACTCCGATCAGCGCGGTCAGCGGTCGCCGAAAGGTCACCGTGGAGGAGTCGGTCACGGTGGCATAGTGGCAGCAGACGGCCGCTCACACGCTGGGCTGTGCGAGTGCACTCAACGTCCCGATCTCGACGCCGAAGCTGCTCGCCATGCAGCGGTGGCCGGGTAACCCCCCTCATCGCGCAATTCACCTGCACGCAACTCACCCGTTCCTAGGTTAGCATCACCTTATCGGGGCCCTGAGGTGTGCGTTCAGTGACGTGGAGGTTCCTGCGGTGTGGCGATGGTGGCACGGCGTGGTTCCGGTGATGGTCGCGGCACTGCTGTCGGTGCTGGCAGGTTGCGGAGGCGGCGGCCAGGATGGCGGCGACGAGCTGGTGATCTACTCCGGCCGCCAGGAGGCGCTGGTCGGCCCGCTCATCGAACAGTTCGAGCAGCAGACCGGCGTCGCCACGTCGGTGCGTTATGGCAATACCGCACAGCTCGCCGCGCAGCTGCTGGAGGAGGGCGAGCGCACCCCGGCCGATGTGTTTTTCTCCCAGGACGCCGGAGCGCTCGGCGCATTGGACCGCGCGAGCCGGTTGGAGCGACTGCCGCAGACTGCGCTCGACGCAGTCCCGGCACGCTTCCGGGCTGAGGACGGCACCTGGGTCGGGACCTCCGGGCGGGCCCGCGTGATTGTTTATGATCCCAGGCAAATATCCGAACAGGACGTCCCGGACAGCGTGTTCGAGCTCACCGACCCGCGCTGGCGCGGCAAGGTCGGCATCGCCCCCAGCAACGCCTCCTTCGAGGCGTTCGTGACGGCGATGCGGGTGTTGCGCGGCGACGAGGTGACTCGGGACTGGCTGGCCGGCATGCGCGCGAACGACGCGCAAAGCTTCGCCAACAACGTGCTGATCCTCAATGCCGTCGAGGATGGCGGGGTCACACTCGGCCTGATCAACCATTACTACTGGTACGAGCAGGTGGCAGAGCGGGGCGCTGCGGCGGTGCCGACCCGGCTGAAGTTCCTCCCCGGCGGCGATCCCGGCGCACTGGTCAACGTCGCGGGGGTGGGCATCCTAGGTAGTTCTGACCAGGCCACGCAGGCCCGCCAGTTCGTCGAGTTCCTGCTCAACATGCCTTCCCAGTCGTACTTCGCCGCAGAGACGAAGGAATACCCGCTCGTGGCCGGGGTGGCGCCGGTGGCCGACCTGCCGCCATTGGAAAGCCTGCAATCTCCGCAGATCGACCTGTCCGACCTGGACACCCTGGATCGGACCCTGCAGATGATCCAGGGCATTGGCCTGACATGACCTCGGTCACCAGCACCCCGATCGACCCGGAGCCACCACGGGTGCTAGCCGCACCACCTCGGTCCGCGCCGCGACGTTCGCGGGGTAGCGGGCGCCCCTCGGCCGCGCTGTTGCTGCCCGCTGGGCTGGCCGCCGCGGTTGCCCTGCTGCCGTTGGTCTACCTGGTCGTCCGGGCCACCGAGCGCGGTCTCGGCGCGGTGGCCGAGGTGTTGATGCAGGACCGGACGGTGGCCCTGGTGGCGCGCAGCCTGGCGTTGGCCGGGTCGGTGACAGTGGTGTGCCTGGTGCTCGGGCTGAGTCTGGCCGGGCTGACCGTGCGGACCCGGTTGCCAGGGCGCCGGGTGTGGGGGGTGCTCGTCGCGCTGCCGCTTGCGGTGCCCTCCTACGTCGCGGCCTTCGCGTGGCTGTCGCTTTTCCCTGGATTCGGTGGTTTCTTCGGCTCCACGCTGGTGCTGAGCCTGTGCTGCTACCCCTATGTCTACTTGCCGGTGGCCGCAGCGCTGGCCCGGATCGACCCGGCGCACGAGGAGGTCTCCCGCTCGCTGGGGACCGGGCCGTTGCGCACCTTCGCCACGGTGACGGTCCGGCAGGTCCGGCCGGCGGCGGCCGGCGGTGCGCTGCTGGTGGCGCTGTACGTGCTCTCCGACTTCGGCGCAGTCGCGATACTGCGCTACGACGTATTCACCCGGGTCATCTACACCAGCTACCAGTCCAGCTTCGACCTGACGCCGGCCGCTGTGCTGGGCTGTGTGCTGGTGGTGCTCACCGTGCTGATCGTGTGGGGGGAGAACCGCACCCGTGGCCGGGCCGGGCATGCCCGGTTGGGCAGTGGGACAGCGCGGCGCAGGCCGCCCACCCGCCTTGGCGGTTGGATCCCCCTTGCCCTGTCGTGGTGCGCGCTGGTCGTCGGCCTGGCTGTTGGCGTGCCGCTGGGCGCGCTCGGGTACTGGCTGGCGCAGGGTAGCTCGGCGGGGCTGGACATCACCGAGGTGAGTGCCGCGGCGGTGAACACACTGGGAGTTTCGGCGCTCGGCGCTGGGCTGGCCGTTGCGCTGGCCCTGCCGGTCGGAGTGATCGCGGCGCGCTACCGCGGGTGGATGGCCCGGTTGCTCGAGCAGGCCGCCTACGCGGGCCACGCCCTGCCCGGGATTGTCGTCGCGTTATCGCTGGTGTTCCTTGCAGTGCGCTACGCCGAGCCGATCTATCAGGAGCTGCCCGTGCTGGTGCTGGCATACGCAGTGCTGTTCCTGCCCGCCGCGGTGGCCGCGGTACGGGCGTCGGTGGCGCAGTCCCCACCTCGCCTGGAGGAGGTGGCGCGCTCGCTCGGCAGAAGCCCGGCCGGGGTACTGCGCACTGTCACGGTGCCGTTGGCCGGGCCCGGTGTCGCCGCCGGTGCCGCGCTGGTGTTCTTGACCTGCATGAAGGAACTGCCCGCCACCTTGATGCTGCGCCCAACCGGGATGGACACGCTGGCCACCGAATTGTGGGGGCGCACCGAGGTCGCGGCCTATGCCGCCGCGGCGCCCTACGCGGCGGCCCTGCTGCTGCTCGCGGCCCTGCCTACTGCTCTGCTCGGCCGCCGCTGGGGCGCCGCTGCCGGTGATGCTGCCAGCGGAGCCGCGAAGTGAGCGAGCTGGTAGTCCGCGGCGTGTCCAAGAGCTTCGGTGCGACGGCGGTGCTGTGCGGAGTGGATCTCACTGTCCCGCAAGGTGCGTTGGCCGCGGTACTGGGACCGTCGGGATGCGGCAAGACCACCTTGCTGCGAGTCGTTGCCGGCTTCGACACCGCCGACTCCGGAGAGGTGGTGATCGGCGGCCGGTTGGTCACCGGGCCCGGGGTTGCCATCCCGCCGGAGCGCAGGCGAGTCGGCGTGGTACCGCAGGAGGGGGCGCTGTTCCCACACCTGTCGGTGGCGGCCAACGTCGGCTTCGGCCTGACCCGCGACCAGCGCCCCAGCCGGGTGGCCGAGATGCTGGACTTGGTCGGCCTCGGCGGCTACGGCACCCGGATGCCCGCCGAGCTTTCCGGGGGGCAGCAGCAGCGGGTGGCGCTGGCTCGCGCGCTGGCCCCTGGCCCAGCGCTGGTGTTGCTCGACGAGCCGTTCAGCGCGCTGGACACGGGGCTGCGCGCGGCGCTGCGTGAGGACGTCCGCCGCGCCCTGGGCACCACCGGGGCCACCGCGGTTCTGGTCACGCATGACCAGCAGGAAGCTCTGTCAACCGCAGACGTCGTGGCCGTGCTGCAGGGCGGCATCATCGTGCAGGCCGGGACCCCCGCCGAGCTCTACAGCGCTCCCCGCGACCTTCAAGTCGCCACCTTCGTCGGCGAGGCGGTCGTTCTCGACGCTGTGCTGACCAGCGCGGAGGCCGCCGACTGCGCGTTGGGCAGCGTGCCGGTCCGCGCGACTGATCCAACTCCGGGGTCACCCGGCACAGTGGTGCTACGCCCCGAACAGGTGCTGCTGGGCCCTCCGGACCGCGGGGTGCCCGCGCGCGTCGCCGGCGTGGTCTTCTACGGGCACGATGCGTTGGTGCGCCTCGCCCTGGCCGACGGCTCTGTGCCGGTGACGGCCAGGGCTGCCGGTGGACACCGCCTGCGCACTGACGACGAGGTGGGCCTCACCGTGTCCGGGCCCGTGTCCTTCTTTCCTCACTAGGACCGGCCCGCAGCGCGGCGGCGGCGCTCAGCACCAGCACCCCCACCCAGATCAGTTGAATCGTCTTCTCATGAAAGGCTGGTAGGAGCGGGCGCAGCGCCTGATACAGCGGGGCATCAACATGGATGTACCCGTAGACCCAGACAACCTTCCCGGCCCAGCCGTCGGCCAACAGCGCCGCGTAGGTGCTCACGCCGATAAGGCCGAGAACGGCTGCGACGACGCGCACCGCGGGGCCGCAGCGGGCCAGCCAGCACAGCACCACCAACACCGCCAGGGGAAGCACCACCACCGTATGGCGGCCCGGCCACCACCACCCGAACATGGTCGACGCGAGAAAGGTGGCGACCAGCCAGCCGGTCAGCAGCGGCAGCACCAGCACACCGGCCCGGAGCCCACGGGGCGGGCGAGCCACCACCGCAGTGACCGCGGGCACCACCAGCAGCCAGGCCGGCTGCCAGGCTGCGAGGCCGAAATCCCAATCGATGAGCAGTCCCCACAGTCGCCAGATCCGGGACAGGAAGTCCGAATCCACCCCTAATACGGCGAACTCGCCGACGCCGGAGAATTGGGCGCCGCTGGCGTACACCGTCCAGCCGCCCCACACTGCGCGGTGCACCACGAGATACACCGCGGCGGCGACTACGACTGCGCCGCCGAGCGCGAGCACGTCGACGCGCCGCCCGGCCCGCCACCAGCGCAGCGCGGCCAGCGCGGTGAGTACCACGGCCACCGGCGTGTACTTCACCGAAAACCAGGGCAGCGCGATGACGGCAACGGCGAGCAGCGCGAGCTGGGGACGTCGTGCGGCGCCGGTGGCGGCGGCGACGCCGAGCAGGCAGGCCAGCGCGGCGGGCAGTTCGGGGTAGAGCTGCTGGCCGTACACCGCCAGTGGTGCAGAGCAGGCGGCGATGCCGACGCCAATGGCCGCCAACGGCAGCGGCACGCCGAACCGACGCACCGCCGTCCACACCATCGCGGCCGCCAGCATCCCCGCGACCAGGGCTAGGGTGAACTTGGCGGCTACCCAGCCGCCCACCGCCACCGGGACAGCGAGCAGCAGCGGCAACAGCGGATCGTGTGGGCTGATCTGATCACCCTCGGCCAGCACCACGGTCTCTACCGGCGGCGCGACCTCGGTGAACTGTCCCCAGCGGCGCTGCGCGAGCTCGTCGGAGATGTCCAGATCACGGTCCTCCGCCAGCGACAGCGCGGTGAACCAGTACTGCGGCTCGTCGACTCCCAGGTGCTCGCCGGGCAACGCGTGCACCCCGATGCCCAACGACGCGGCGATGACCGCAATGACGGCAACCGCCACCATCACCAGTCGCAGCAGTGCCGCGCGCGGCGGAGCTGGGCCCGCGACCCACTGGACGGTCACGGCGACGCCGGAAGTGAGGTTAGGCTCACGCTACCCACCGACGGGTGATGACAAAGGAGAGCGATTGTCGGCATTGCGACATATTCGATTGTTTGCCGGTTTTCTGCTACTCACTGTGGCGACGGCTTACCTCGTGCGGGTGGTCGACGGGCGCGCGCTCAGTGACGTGGCCAGGGCAGTGCTCGCCGACCCAGTCGGGATCGCTGTCGCGCTGACCTGCTACGCCACCGCGTTCGTGCTGCGCTCGTGGGCATGGCGGGCGACCCTACCTGGTCTCAGGTTCGGCCAATCTTGGGCAGCTTTGCACGTCAGCCTGCTCGGCAACCACGTGCTGCCGCTACGTCTCGGTGAGGTACTGCGGGTGACCAGCGTGCTTCGGCGCACCCCGCTGGCGCCCCAACCGGTGATCGCCTCCACGGTCCTGCTGCGTGCTGCCGACCTGCTCGGTGTGCTGGTGCTGGCAGCGCTCGCGGTGCCCGGCCTGGTGGCCGCGATGGCAGGGCAGTGGTGGTGGGTCGCTGTGGTGGTCACCGCGGTGCTCGCGGCGCTGGCGGCGGGTTGGTCCGGGTGGCTGGCCCGTGGCGGCGCCGCGGTGCGGTTTCCGACGTTGCCGGTCGGGGTATCGGTCTTACTGGCGTGGGTGCTCGAGTCGGTGGTGATCCTGCAGGTCGCCCGGCTGGCCGGGCATCCGCTCGGGTTCGCCGAGGCCGTCGCCGTCACCGCCGTGACCATTGCCGTGCAGGCGGTGGCCGTGACCCCGGGTGGGCTGGGCACCTACGAGGCTGCTGCCACTGCGGTGCTGGTGACGCTCGGCGTACCTGCCGGCCCGGCGTTCGCCGTTGCTTTGAGTACCCATGCGGTCAAGACCGGCTACGCGTTGCTGGTGGGTGTCGTGGCGCTGCTGGTGCCGGATCCCGGTTACTGGGGCCGGCTGCGGTTGCCCCGGCGGCTGCCGGCGCGGCCTTCGCGTGCCCCGGTGCCCGCTGACGCACCGGTGGTGGCGTTCCTGCCGGTGCACAACGAGGAGGCGACAGTCGGCGCGGTGGTGGCCGGCCTGCCACCGCGGCTTCACGGCCACCCGGTGGTCTTGCTGGTGGTCGACGACGGTTCGGTGGATGCGTCGGCGTCGCGGGCGGCTGCGGCCGGTGCTGTGGTGCTGAGCCAGCCGAGCAACCTGGGGCTCGGGGCGGCTGTCCGGCGGGGGCTGGCCGAAGCGGTGTCCTACCGGCCGGCGGCCGTGCTCTACCTGGACGGCGACGGGGAGTACCGGCCCGCAGATGCCGCGGCCGTACTGGAGCCGGTGCTGACCGGCGCGGCCGACTACGTGGTGGGCTCCCGCTTCGCCGGCCAGATCGAGCGGATGTTGCCCCACCGCAGGCTCGGCAACCAGATCCTCAACGGTTGGGTGCGCTGGCTCACCCGGCGACGCGACATCACCGACGGCCAGAGCGGCTACCGGTGCTTCTCCCCGGAAGCGGCGGCCGACGCGGAGATCGTCCACGACTACAACTACGCCCAGGTGCTCACCCTCGACCTGCTGGCCAAGGGGTACCGCTACGCCGAGGTCCCGATCTCCTATTCGTTCCGGGACAGCGGAACCTCCTTCGTCCGGCTCGGCCGTTACCTACGCAAGGTGGTTCCTGCCGTGCACCGCGAGCTCAACGCCGACCGTCAGTCCTCCACTACGTGATCGGCGAACCGGCGGCGGGCGGCGGACCAGGCGGCCGTGTCCCAGTCACCATTGCGCAGCGCGTCCACCGCTTCATAGGCCATCGCTATCGCGTGGTGGGTGTTGTCGTGCACGAACAGGCCCAACCTGCCGAACGTGGTGACTCGGGGCAGCGTGGCGGCCCATGCATCCAAACCGTGCAGGTGCACGGCGTAGCCGGTCTCGTAGACCGGGTACACGGTGCGCAGCCGGCGCACCACCACCTCGGCGCCCAGTACCGGTGGCAGACCGCAGCGATCCAGGGCCGCACCGACCATCGCTGCGAGGTCCCCGTCCTCGGCGGACCACCAGTGGTCACCGACCTGGCATGGCACCTCGCAGCACAGCACCGTGCGGTCGGCGGGGTCCGCCGAGGAGCACCGGTAGCTGGTGGGTTCGGAGATGCGGCTTACCGGAGTGTCCAGGCCGGGCAGGTAGTGCGCGTCGAACGTCGTCCATGGGCGCCCCTCGTGGACGAGGTAGACCAGCACCATCGAACGGAACCGCAGCGCCGCCGCGGCGTCGACCGCGGCAGCGGGCGGGCCGGGTACCGCGATCCGGGCCAGCAGGGGCAGCGGAATGGTGGTGAACAGGTGCCCGGCGGTGAGCGTCATGCCGTCGCTGGTTCGCACGGTGACGCCGTCCTCGCTCGCGTGCACCTCCTCGACTGCGGTGTCCAGCCTCAGCCGCGCACCGGCGGCCACCGCTGCGTCGGCCAACGCCGAGACGATCTGGCCGAATCCTCGGCGGGGGTAGTAGAAGACCCTGCCCGGTGCCTCATGGCGCTGCCTGCCAAGGTTCTGCCGCAGCACTCGGTGGGCGATCTTCCAGGGGGTGTCGGCGCTGACCCGGCGGCGGGCTTGTTCCGGGTCGATCTGCTCACCCGGCAAGCCCCATAGCTTCACCGCATAGGGGGCGTATAGGGCGTCGTAGAGGGTGGGGCCCAGGCTGGCGCGCAGCGCGTCGGAATAACTCGTCGGCGCTTGGCGCCTGCGCAGCGGCTCGGCAAACGCCTCCATGGTGATCCGGGTCAGCATCCCCGCGGGCAGCGTCCGCAGGAGCTCGCCCGGTCGCAGCGGGAACCCAACCCACCGCCGCGCGACCCGCAGCCTGCCGTTTCGCGGCCTGCACTGCAGGTCGTCGCCCAGCAACCCGCGCAAGTCGGCCATCACCGCAGCGGACGTCGCCGGGAGTAGGCGGTGGCTACCGTGATCCACCCGCACGCCTGCCACATCGAAGCTGGCCGCCATCCCGCCGACGGCGGTGGCTCGTTCCAGCACGATGGTGGACAGACCCGACCGGCTGGCTTGCCACGCGGCCGCGAGCCCGGCGGGACCCGCGCCCAGAACGATCAAGTCTGCACTGGCCTGCACGTCGCAACCCTATGCGTCACCAGCTTGGACGCTCGCACCCACGACCAGTGCCAGCGCGCAACGGCTCCCAGGATTCGGGAGGGCGTCTCACTAGGTTGACGATGCCGGGGCAAGCCCATTACGGTCGGCGACGTGCTGACTCCCAGCGTCCTCGTAGGT
>JBOHFX010000069.1:0-5679 GCA_050699875.1 Pseudonocardiaceae bacterium | reverse complement strand
ACCACGATTAGCCCGAAAACGTCGCTGGTGTCGAGTTCACGATAGATAGCACCGGCGTGGTTCACGGTGGCGAATGGATCGGTAAGACACCGCGCACACGACCTGCTCTCACGTCAACCCCTGATGGACTTCCGCGGTGACCACTAAGGCTTCGCCGATTACTGATCCATTCGGTTGCGGTCAGCGCTCGGCGAGCCGTCGTACGGCGTCGATGAGTATGTCGATCAGTGGACGGCGGGTCTGCGAGCTCATGGCGTGCAAAACTGTCTGTAGACGTCTGGCGGTGTCCGGGTTGGTGGCTCCGACTATCGGTTCGGCGGCGGCGGTGATGGTCAGCTGGATCCGTCGACGGTCGTGTGGGTCCGGTGTGCGGCAGACCAGTCCGGCGCGGGTGAGCCGATCGACCATCGCGGAGGTGGCCGGCGGTCTGGTACCTAGGGTCCGGCCCAGATCGGTAAGGGTGACCGGTGCCAGTGCGCTGATGAAGTTCAGCACGATGAGCTGTAGTAGCGTCATCCCGCGCCCCGCCCAGACAACGGGGCTGGCAGCGACCATCGCCTGCAGACGAGAAATGAGCCAGTCTATATCCTTCACCGTCACCACCGCCGCGTCGTGGCCAGCTGCCACCACGCCATCACTGGGGGAGGAGGCGTTGATGCCGGCCGGTGACACGACGCTGGGATCAGCTCCCGGCTGTGCGTGTTCATGACTCGTCGCCATGTGGTCTCCCGGGCCGATACCGACGCTTGTCAGTCACCAGGCCTGGGGCGGTACCGCTCCGGACCCGTACTCCTCGATCCGAGAGGCCGAACCTACCAGGGGCGCCGCCTCACCGGTAGGCGACGCCGCCGGCCGTCGAGCGGTTTGCAGATCAATCTTGCCGATCATCGCTACGGCTCTACCGGTTACAGCCAGCAGGACGTGTCGGCGATCGTGGGGGTCGGGCGTATCGCGCACCTCGCCTCAACGAACAGCTTCCGTCGGACCAAGAGCAGTCCCGCATAATCGGATGGCGGACGGCTCTCCGCGGCGAAGCCAAAGGCCTGACCGTGCAGAGGAGGGAATGAGGTGCGCGGTCGCGGCATCGGGCGAGTGGATGGACCCCGGTGGGGTGCGTCGGCCGGGAGGTGAGGTGCACGCTTGGACATCCGGCACCACCAGACCCTTTGCGGGCTCGCGATCAGTCGGTCTCGGCTGGCGCGATATCCCCACGTCGATTGGGACGACATCCGGCCGAAGTCTGGCCGACACGCCGATGCAGTACGGCGGGTGTGCCCGCGCTGCACGGCCTGGGCCCGTTCGCGGCGAGACCGGCCACAACGGCGTGATCGAGGCGCTGCGCGGCCACATCGCGGTTGAGCACGGACGTTGCCGTCGAGGAGTGGTGGCGGCGAGCGGGGTTCGCCTTGACCTGGATCCAGGCATATACAGCGGTGGGCTGCATTCATTGCATATCAGCTGCACCCAGCGTCGGGCATAGCACGGAAGGTTGTGGGCGAGTGTCGGAGCAATCGCGGTGGGATTCGTGCCAGTCACCATGGCAGCCGCGGTGGGCGACCGGTAGCCAGGTCAGCGACATATCTCACGCCCCCCTCACCGGTGCGACGGGAGCGGTGACCGCAATGGCCTGTGCCCACCTCAACGGCCGCGCAGTGGCTGTCACCGGCGGCGTCGATCGGACGGTGCGGGTCTGGGACCTGGTCACCAGTACTTCGATCGGGGAGCCGCTCCTGGGTCACGCCGCCCCAGTGACCGCGGTGGCCTGCACGCAGTTGGACGGCCGCCCGATCGCCGTGACCGGGGGCGTCGATGGCACGGTGCGGGTTTGGGATCTCAGCAAACGCATCCCGATCGATAACTCGTTCATCGGCCACTTCAACACGGTGACTGCGGTGGCCTGCACCCAACTCGACGGCCGCCCAATCGCGGTGACCAGCGGCCGGGACCACACGGTGCGGATCTGGGACCTCACCAGCGGCACCCCCATGGGCCTGCTGACAGCCCACACCGCCCCGGTGACCGCAGTGGCCTGCACCCAACTCGACGACCGCCCAATCGCCGTGACCAGCGGTGAAGATCTCACAGTGCAGGTCCGGAACCTCACCGGCGGCGCCTTGATCAGCCTGCTCACTGGTCACACCGCCCCGGTCACCGCGTTGGCCTGCACCCAACTGGGCGGCCACGCAGTCGCGGTCACCAGCGACCGAGACCACACAGTGCAGATCTGGGACCTGGCCACCGGCGCCCCCCTCGGGGCTCCGCTCACCGGCCACACCGGCTTCATCGAGGCGGTGGCCTGCACCGATCTGAACGGCCGCCCCATCGTGGTCACCAGCGGCCGAGCACACACGCTACGAACCTGGGATCTGGCCACCGGCAGCCCCCTGGGCAAGCGACTCACTGGCCACACCGGTTTGATCGAGGCCGTGGTCTGTACGCAGGTGAATGGCCGACCGGTTGCCGTCACCAGCGGCCGGGACCAGATGGTGCGGATCTGGGACGTCACCGCCGGGAGTCCCACCGGCCTGCTCGCTGGTCACACCGGTCCGGTTACCGCAGTGGCCTGCGCCCAGCTCGACCACCGTCCCATCGCCGTCACCGGAAGCTGGGACCACACGGTGCGGATCTGGAACCTCACCCGCCGGACGCCGATCGGCCACCCCCTCAGGGGCCACACCAGCACCGTCACCACGGTGGCCTGCACCTATCTGGACGGCCACCCGATCGCGGTCACCAGCGGCCGGGACCAGACCGTGCGGATCTGGGACCTGGCCACCGGCACCCCCATCGGTGACCCGCTCACTGGCCACACCGACCTCGTGGCAGCAGTAGCCTGCACCGATCTGGACGGCCACCCGATCGCCGTCACCAGCGGCCGGGACCACACGGTGCGAATCTGGGATCTCACCAGCGGCACCGCCATCGGTCAGTTCTCTGGCCACACGGGCCCGGTCACCGCAGTGGCCTGCGCCCAACTCGACGGCCGCCCGATCGTCGTCACCGGAAGCTGGGACCACACGGTGCGAATCTGGGACCTTACCAGCGGCATCGCGATTGACCTGCTCACTGGCCACACCGGCCCGATCACCGCAGTAGCCTGCGCCCAGCTCGACGGCCGTCCCAGCGCCCTTACCAGCAGCCGGGACCACACGGTGCGAATCTGGGATCTCCGGACGAGGCTTCCCATCGGTCGAATCGACCTGCCCAGCGAGGTCACAGCCGTCACTGGCACCCCAACTGGTGGCATCGTGGCCGCCTTCGGGTGGGACATCGTCCTTCTCGAACGCTCGACGAACGACTGACATGAGCGCGAAGGGGTCGCCGCAGGGAGACGCTCCAGCCGGATGACCAAGGCGGTTTGGAGCGAGGTACAGGCGTGGCGGCGACGCTCACACCGCGACGACGGCGCCGCCGCGGCGCGGGTCACCGGCACCGACCATTCGGCCCGAGTCTGGGTCGCGCTGCACCGCCTGGCAGCCGCCGAAGAAGACATTGGGCCTGTTGAAGCGCGCGATCACGATCCCTTCCAGGTTCGTAGGTCCGGCGCCGGGCTCGACGTAGAGCACACCGTCCTCCCAGTGCAGCCGTGGGGCCTGGACTGCCTCGGCGAGTCCCATGCCGCGATCCACGACGTTGGAGATCACCTGCAGGATCGCCGAGCGGATGCGGTTGGAGCCCGCCGAGCCCAGGGCCAGCTCGACAGCGCCGTCCGCGCGCCGGGCAAGCGTCGGCGCCATCATCGACGGCAGCCGGCGGCCCGGTGGATGCGGGTCAAAACCCGACGGGTTCAGGTCCGCTTCGCCCAGCATGTTGTTCAGGTGCAGCCCGGTCCCGGGGACCACTACGCCCGAGCAAGACCCGTTGCTGACCGTCGTCGTGCAGGTCCAACCGTCCTCATCGATCGCCGAGATGTGCGTCGTGTTGCCCCGACGGGCGCCGAGGAACTCCTCCTGAAAGCCGCGGAGATGCACGCCCTTGAGGTGCAGGCTGTCCATGAACGTTGCGGTGCGCGCGCGCTGGGCGTCGATCATCGCTGCGACGAGCCGCTCGGGGGTGGGTGGGGCCGGCTCGCGGTCCAGCTCGGCCAGGACCGCCGCGATCAGGATGCCGCCGGCCGAGGGCGGAGGGTTTGTCCGCACCCGCAGGCCGCGGTAGGAGATGTCGATCGGCTCACGTGCCATCACCTCGTAGGCGGCGAGGTCGGCGGGTGAGAGCATGCCGCCGCGCTCACCGACCCAGTCGCACACGGCCGTGGCGACCTCGCCGGTGTAGAACGGCGCCGCGCCCTCGGCCGCCAGTCGCTCCAGGCCGTCGGCCACATCCGGCAGCCGCAGAATCTCACCCTCGCGCGGCGACACCGTGGCGAATAGGGCGCGCGCCTGCGGGGAGCTGGCAATGATCGGCGATAGCAGCTCGAGAAGGTAGGCCTGCTGGGCGTTGAGCGCCACGCCTTCACGACTTAGCCGCACTGCGGGCGCCACCAGCTCGGCCAGGGGTAGCGAAGCGAACCGCGCGTGCGCCGCGCAGATCCCTGCCGGGCAGCCGTAGGTGCCCACGGAGGCGGCGCCCACGTGGAAAACCTGCACCACGTCACCGAAGACGATGGAGACCGGCACGCGCGCGGCGCGGCGCGGCCGGTCGCCGCCGCGCCCGGGCGCCTCGACGAAGAAGTCCAGCAGCATGTCCTCCCCACCGGGGGCTCCGACAAGCATGTAGCCACCGGCGCCCAGGCCCGTGAGCAGCGGCTCGCAGACGAAAGACGCGCACATCGCGGCTAGGGCAGCATCGACCGCGTTGCCACCCGCACGCAGCGCGCTCGCGCCCGCCTCGGCGGTCAGCAGATGCCCGGCGGCCACGACTCCCCGCGTCACCGCGGCAGTGTCACCGAGCGGGCCCGCGGGCGAACCACCGGGGCCGTGCTCAACCGTGGGGATGAAGTCAGGGACCCTGACGCCCGTGGCGCTGAGCACGATTCTGCGCCCACGACGCCGCCCAAGGGTGGGCCCAGTGGGGTCTGTTGCCGCCGAAGCCATCGAGACCGTCTGCTCGCGACCTCCCGGCGCACTGAGCAACCACAAGTCGTGCACCTGTTAATCGAAAACCGCAGAGCCGCCCGGCTGAGTACGACGCACGCACCGTCGAGGCCACCCCAATTCCTGTGGTGCCTCCCATCACGGCGAGGCAGCTGCGGGCGCGAGAGGTTTGCCCGTCCCGTACCCAATCCCTCAACAAGGAACCGTTAAGCACAATGCCCACCACGCCAACGGCATCTAAGGTGCAGGTCCCGCTGACAGTGGTCGGACGCAGCGGACTGCCTCTGGCGGTGAGGTGTGTGACCGGGACGGTGCGGGTAGGGAGGCGGCCGAAGCGGGACCTTCAGGGCCACGGGCGACACTCGGCCACGGTCGTACAGACGAATCGCAATAGTGAACAGGAGAGTCCTGTACATGAAGATGTCCGGTCCCGCTGCGTTGGCTCGCAATCGGCCAGCGCACCGGCCTGAGGCAAGGCACCGTCGGACGCTGAGCTCTTCTCCCATGCGCCCACCCACTCCCGAGCATCAATGTGGTGATATGCGGAGGATCACCGGCCTGCGCTTTGCGCTCGGACCAGATCAGTCGATCACGGCAATCTTCCACATTCACGAGCGCCGGCGTTCTGGAGGGGTGGCCGCAAACG
>JBOHFX010000068.1:0-29335 GCA_050699875.1 Pseudonocardiaceae bacterium | reverse complement strand
TCATCCACCATTCCGACTGGCGAATCGAGACGGCCACCGGTATCCCAGAATTCCATCCACCACCCTGGCTGAGCGGCCCACCACGCCGTAACCCCCTGCACACCGCACCCGAGCTGATCCGAACCCGCCGGTAGTGGCAGACTCCTGCGCTCACCTACCCACCACAAGTCAAAGGAATACGGTGAGTAGCGACAATCAATGGTCCGGCCCTGCCAGCGACACCGGCAACGTGCTGGCCGGCACACCGCTAGGCGGCCTGCTCGCGCAAGGCTTCTCGATCGACTACGAGCGCCTCCCGCAAGCCATCGCCGACCTCGAACACGCCGCGGAGTTCTTCAAGAAGCAGGCGGACGTGGCACGCGACCTGGCGCAGATTCCCCCTCCGGGTATCGATGGGGTGAGCCTAAACGCGGTGGCCCAGCTCGGCAGGTGGGCGTCGGACGTCGGTACGAACAACTTGGAGGCGACCCTCTGGGCTGGCGCCAGGCAGCTTGAGGATCTGGCCCAGAAGTTGCGCGAGGACCTGATGACGTACCTGCAGGTCGAAGAGCTCAACATCCCGAAGGAGCCCACCCCGGGACTGCCATTATGAGGACCGGTCTGTTGGCGAACGTGGTCGCAGCCGGCTCAGTGATCTTGCTGGCGGGTTGCAACACCGGCACGGGCGCGCCATCGGAACCTGTCCGATCGAGCTCCGCACAGGCAGCGAGCCCGATTCCGCCGGTGAACAACCCGCGCGACGTCACTGCCGTGGCGCGCCGCACATGCGAGCTACTGACGCCCGAACAGGCGGAAGGCTTCGGTCTCGATCTGCCGCCGACACCATCGGACGGTCTGTTCGGCACGGTGTACTGCGTGTGGACAAGTACCGCGCGTGATCGATCCACGGTTAGGCGGGTCGCCATCCGCGTCTTTACCAACAACCCGACCTTAGAAGTCGCCTACGATAAGGATCGGGCCCGTCCTTCATTCGAGCTCACCGAAACCGCTGGCTATCCCACCCTCGTATCGCGGTCGAACGCGGACCTGCCAATTTGCAATATTGACGTCAAGGCCGCGGAGCGGCAGAGCGTCTCGATCACCTACGAGTCGAAGGAGTTCGACAGCAACCCGCAGCAGTCGTGTGAGGTGGGCAAGCAGGTCGCCGCTGCGGTGCTGATGAATGTGCCGCTGAAGAGTTGACACAAGGCTAACGACTGGGACAGCGACCCTGACCGAGCGCTTGTGGTGCTGCCCTTCGTCGGGGATAGCGGCGTTTACGCTGGCGGCGATGGTTACTACCGCGTTTCACACCGAACTGATAGTCCCGGTAACCGGCGGTGGTTTGACCGTCGCCGTCGCCGGCCCCGGCGAACCGGGCGCCGCTCCACTGGTGCTGGGCGTCCATGGCATTACCGCATCGCATCGCCTACTGGCGGTGGTGGCCCGCCACCTGGCGGCCCGCGATATTACCTTCCTGGTGCCAGACCTGCGCGGACGCGGCGCCAGTGCTGGATTGCCAGGACCCTACGGACTTGGCTCTCACGTGGCCGATCTGATGGCCGTCCTCGACTACTGGGACGCCGGACACGCCGTCCTCGCCGGCCACTCGATGGGGGCTTACGTCGTCGCGCGGTTGGCGGCGGCCCACCCGGCGCGTTCCGCCGGGGTTGTGCTGATCGACGGCGGAATCCCGCCGCGAGGTGCCCTCACCACCGACCCCGATGCCGTGCTCGAGGCTGTCCTCGGTCCGGCCCTGGCCCGGCTCCGGATGGAGTTCGCCTCCCAAGAGGCCTACCGCGACTTCTGGCGCCGCCACCCAGCCTTCGCTCACCGGTGGAACGCCGATGTCGAGAACTACGTGGACTACGACCTGCATGGCCCGCCTGGCGCCCTGCGCTCGAAGGTGGTCGAGTCGGCCGTATGGGCTGACGGGCGTGATGTGCTTGACAGCGTCACCGGCTGGGGTGCGGTGGTGGCGGTCCCGGAGCCCGTAATCATCATCAGGGCCCCCCGCGGCCTCGCCGACGAGCCCAACCCTCAACTCCCAGCTGCTGTGGTCACCGAGGCCAAGCGCACCGTGCCGGTGACGTCAGACCTCCTCATTGAGGACACCAATCACTACCTGATCGTGCTCGGTGAGCGGGAAGCCGCCGCCGTGGCCGCCGAGATCGCCCGAGTGGCGGTGTCGAGCGGTGCAGGGTGAACCGAGGAAACATCTGACGACGATCTTTACGGTATTTGGTGTGACATGCGAAGCGGTAGTATCGGCGCGTGGCTGCTGCCGACACCGACCTGACGATCGATCAGCTCGCGGCGCGTGCGGGCATGACGGTGCGCAACGTCCGCTCGCATGCCAGCCGCGGACTCCTGCCGCCACCACAGCTGCGCGGCCGGACCGCCTACTACGGCAGTGACCACCTCGCCCGCCTAGAGCTTATCGCCGGGCTGCAGCAACAGGGCTTCTCGCTGGCCGCGATCGAGGCGGTGGTGCAGCACACTCCGGCGAGTTCGGCCGAGCAGGCACTCGCCTTCTACCGGGGTGTCCTTGCTCCCTGGCAGCCCGAGGACCCGCTGGAGATGTCCTACGCCGAACTCACCGAGTGGCTTGGAGTCGAGCCACAGCCCGCAACGCTGGATCGGCTGCATGCCGACGGTGATCTGGAACGGTTGGGCCCCGACCGGGTGCGGATCACCAACCCCCCGCTGCTTCGGGCTGGTGCCCAGGCGGTGCGCCTAGGCATTCCGGTCGATGCGGTCATGGCGTTGGGGTCGGAGCTGACGAAGCAGACTCGAGCGATCGCGGCGCTGTTCGTAGGGTTGTTCCGGGACACCGTGTGGCGTGACCACGTAGCGCGCGGGAGGCCGCAAGACGAGCTGTCCGAAGTCCACCGGATCGCCGAGGCACTTCAGCCCGTCGCCGCGCAGGCGCTGCTGGCGGCCTTCCGGCCCGCCATGCCCGAAGCGATCGAGGCGTTCGTCCGGGAGGAGTTCGCGAAACTGACCGGCCCTGCCGGGCGAAACGGCCAAGACCGTCGTGACGTCGTTTAACGTTACATTTATAGGTGACAACGTAGCATCGGATGGTGTTCCATAGCACCATGACAGCGATCCTGCTCGCGGCGGCCCAGGAGCTGCGGCCGGCCGGCGGTGCTGAACTCAGCCAGATCATCTTCGCCAGTACGGCGGCGGCCGTGCTCACCGCGGGCCTGCTGATACTCGGTTATGGCCATCGAACCGGCCGGATCTCAGTGTTGGGGCGGCTAGCGGCGTTCACCCAGCGCTGGCAGTTCGGCGCTGGGCAGCCCGGCTGGGTTGAGTTGCCTTCGACGCTCGCAGTGTTCTCCTTGATCCCCGCGTTGTTCGGCCTCTACTGGGACGTGGGGACGCACATGGCCAATGGCCGGGATATCGGTCCGCTGGGCAATCCGGCTCATTACCCGATCATGTTTGGGTTGTTCGGTATCTTCGCGTCCGGCGTGCTGGCCATCGTGCTGCCGGTAGGGGAGCGTCCCGGTCCGGCTGCTGTGCGCATCACCCGCGACTGGTACGCGCCGGTCGGCGGCGTGCTGCTGGCCGCCGTGGGGTTCTTCTCGCTGCTGGGTTTCCCGTTCGATGACGTCTGGCACCGCCTGTTCGGCCAGGATGTCACCCTGTGGGGCCCCACGCACCTGATGCTGGTCGCGGCCGGGCTGTCGACGGTCGCTCTAGCGGTGCTCGACGCGGAAGGGCGGCTGGCCCGAGGATTCGATGAAGTGACGCCGCTGGGTCTGCTCGTTCGGCGCGGCTCGATCATGGGCGGGCTGCTCATCGCGCTGTCGGTGTTCCAGGGCGAATGGGACTTCGGCGCACCGCAGTTCCGTCTAGTGCTGCACCCATTGCTGATCGCCATCGCCGCCGGATGTGCACTGGTCGCCGCTCGGCTATGGATCGGCCGGGGCGGTGCGCTGTTCGCCGTGGGCTTCTTTGTGGCCGTGCGCGGCGGAGTCTCGGTGGCCGTCGGCATGGTCTTGGGCGAGCCGTACGCCGGCATCCCGCTCTATATCGCGGCAGCGCTGTGTGTGGAGGGTGCGGCGCTGCTCCTAGCTCAGCGTCCACTTGCTCTGGGTGTAGTAGGCGGCGTGCTCGTCGGGACGGTCGGATTCGCCGTCGAGTACGCCTGGTCCCCGATCGCCTTCCGGCTGCCCTGGACCCCCGACATCCTCGTCGAGGGCGTGCTGATGGCGGTGGCCGGTGGCGTGGCTGGCGGGATCATCGGGGCTCTGCTGGCACTGGGCTTGCAGGGCAAGCTTCCGCGGCCCACCGTGGCCCGGCCGCTGTTCGCCGGGGCGATCGTCGTGATTGGGGCCACCCTGGCCAACGGGCTGTTGACCACTGTGCCCGACGGCATACGCGCCGAGATCGCCCTCAATGCTGACACCGGACCGGGTCAGGATCGCACCGCACATGCCGTCGTCCGGATCGTCCCACCCACCGCCGTCGACCGGCCATCTTCACTGACGATTACCGCCTGGCAGGGCGGTGGCCTACATGTCGACCATCTGGTACCGGTCGGCGACGGCACCTACCGGACCACCCAACCGATGCCGCTGTCGGGCGACTGGAAGACCCTGCTCAAGCTGCAGGACGGTCGTACCCTTACCGCCGTGCCCATTTACCTGCCCGCCGACTCCGTGATCGGCGAGCCCGAGGTGCCCGCGCCGCCACGGTTCACCCGGGACGCCGTCGACGAGACGCTGCTCATGCAGCGAGAACTTAAGGAGGGCGTGCCCGGCTGGCTGTGGAACACCGCATCGGCGGTGGTGCTGACCTGCTCGGTGCTGCTCATACTGACATTGGGCTGGGGCGTGTCCCGGGTCTCCCGGGTGACACGACCAGACGCACAGTCGGCTACTGGCGCGGTGCGGCAAGTGGTGAGGTCGCCGTGACCGCGGTCCTTGCGGGCCGGGTGGTGGTGTTGGCGGACCATACGCTCATCGAAGTAGTGCCCTTTATCGTGCCGGCCGTCGTGGTCGCCCTCACAGTGCTCATTCTCGCCATTCAAGACCGACGTCGCCGTCGGGACCCGTGAGTGCATAACAGTGTCATGGCACCCAATGCCACTCACGACGCATTCCGTGGGTGCAGCTGAGGGTTGGTCACCGCGCAGTGTGAGCAACGCTCGACGGGGATACGTTCGATGGGGACGGATGCAGGTACTGGCGCAGGTAGGGGGTGGAGCTATACGGCCGCGAGCAACGAGCCCAGCGCGAGCAGCCCCGAGCTGATCAACATCGAGATCTGAAACCCGGGTGCAAACGAGAGCGGGTCGGTGTAGGCAGGAACGGTGACCGCCAGGCTGCTGCTCGGACCACTGCTCCGGCACGTCGGGAAGACAACGGCAGCGGTGTGGGTGCAGACCGACCGTCCGGCCGAGGTGGAGGTGTTGGGCTGCCGCGCGTCGACGTTCACCGTGTGCGAGCAGCACTACGCGCTGGTGGAGGTCAGCGGGCTGGAGCCGGGTTCGACCACGACGTATCAGGTGCATCTGGACGGGGAGCTGGCCTGGCCTGCGCCCGGCTGGCCGTGGCCGGACAGCCGGATCCGCACCCGGGGCAGCGGGGCTGCGGTACGGGTGGTTTTCGGGTCCTGCCGGCGGGCCAAGCCCGAGGACCTCAGAGCGGACGCCGTCGCGGGCGTCGATGTGCTGGAGGTGCACGCTCGGCGGATGGCCGGCACGGCGCCCGAGGACTGGCCGGACGCGCTGCTGCTGCTCGGTGATCAGGTCTACGCCGACGACCCGACCCCGCAGACCCGGCGCTGGCTGGAACAGCGCCGGGACACCACTGTCCCGCCCGAGTATGAGGTCGCGGACTTCACTGAATACGCCCGCCTCTATCAGGACAGCTGGTCGGATCCCGAGGTCCGGTGGCTGATGTCCACCGTGCCCACTGCGATGATCTTCGACGACCACGATGTGCGGGACGACTGGAACACGTCGAGGGCATGGCGCAACCGGGTGACCGCCTATCCGTGGTGGCCCGAGCGCATCCGGGGAGCACTTGCCGCTTACTGGATCTACCAACACATCGGCAACCTGCCCCCGAAGGAGCGCCACGCCGACTCGACCTGGCGCGCCGTTGTGGCCACCGACGGGGACGTCTGGCCGGTGCTGCAAGAGATGGCCGACGCCGCAGACGCTGATCCCGCGGCGGTCCGGTGGAGCTTCCGTTGGGACGTCGACGGGGTGCGACTGGTCGTCGTGGACACCCGGTGCGGACGGGTACTGACCGAGGGCCGGCGCACGATGCTCGACGATGCGGAATTCTCCTGGGTGGAAAACGCTGTCAGCCAGGATGCCCACGATGCCGACCATGTGCTGGTCGGTAGCTCGCTGCCGTGGCTGTTGGCGCCGGCGATCCACGACTTTCAGTCGGCCAACGAGGTGGCCTGCGCCCGCGGCAGCGCACTCGGTGAGCGAATCCGTCAGGCTGTCGACCTCGAACACTGGGCGGCATTCCGGAACTCCTTCGACCGGCTCGCCGCGTTGTTGCAGCTCGTCGCGTCGGGGCCGCACGCGCCCGCGACGATCAGTGTGTTATCCGGCGATGTGCACCACAGCTACGCGGCGCGGGCCGACTTCGACCGAGCAGCGGGCGGCTCTCCGGTGTATCAATTGGTGTGTTCACCGGTGTACAACAGCGTCCCGTGGGTTGTCACCTCGCTGCTGCGGGTCGCCTGGTTCGGACCGCTGGCGGCGGTGGTGCGTAGCGTGGTGCGTCGCTACCGGCTTCCGGATCCGACGCTGTCGTGGCGTCTGCTCAGCGGTCCCGTTTTCGGCAACGCGGTCGCTACCCTGGTGTTCTCGCAGCGGCGCGCGGAGTTCGTCATCGAGACGAGCGGGCATGACGGCCAGCTGCAACCGGTGTCCCGGGTCGAGCTGGCGGGTTCCGAACGACCGGCGGCAGAGGGGGATCGGCGATGAGGGTGTTCACTGGAGCCGACGAGTTGTGGGCTGCGGCGGGCGAGCCGCTGGGCACCAGCGATCGGATGACGATCGACCAGCAACGCGTCAACGTTTTCGCGGACGCGACCGAGGACCATCAGTGGATTCACGTTGACCCGCAGCGGGCCGCGGCCGGTCCTTTCGGGACCACCATCGCGCACGGGTTCCTCAGCTTGTCACTGCTGCCGCATCTGATCGACCAGACCTACCGGGTCGAGGGCTCCACGATGGTGATCAACTATGGGCTGAACAAGGTGCGCTTTCCGGCTCCCGTTCCGGTGGGCTCCACGATTTGGGCCGAGGTCGTGCTCGCCGAAGCCACCGAGGTGACCGGTGGCCTGCAACTCGTGCTGCGTGCCACGCTGCAGATCGAGGGCAGCGCGAAGCCGGGTTGCGTAGCGGATTGGGTCATCCGCATGTGCTTCTGAGCGGCACGCGATTACGGTGCCGTCCGCCGTAGGGCGCCTGCGCACACGAGATCGTCGGGTCGCAGCCGGAACACCTGCAGGCATGTCCCGTGATACTTGTCGCTTTCACCAACCCACTCCATCCCGATCCGCCGCGCGGTGGCGGCGGCTCGCACGTTGTCCGGAGCGACCAGCGCGAACAACTCGACCAGCGAATGCTGGAAGGCCCAGCGAGCCAGCGCCTGGGCGGCCTCGGTGATGTAACCCCGGCCCCAGTACTCCGGCGCGAGCTGATAGCCGATCTCGACGTCCGCCTCGGGCACCGGCATCGGCAGCAGGCTGATCCCGCCCACCAGCGCGCCCCCGTCGAGCAGCACCAGAGCCCACCGCCCGGTACCCGGAGCGATATCGCTGTGTTCGGTGGCCCAGCCCGCCAGCACCTGGTGCATGGCGTCCGCGTCTGGGATGCGATTCTGGTTGCGCAGCCACCGGCTGACGTTGTCGTGACCGTAGATCTTCAGCGCTGCCTCGGCATCGGCGACCGACCAGTTCCGCACCAGGAGCC
Organism: Pseudonocardiaceae bacterium; assembly: GCA_050699875.1. Taxonomy (GTDB): domain Bacteria; phylum Actinomycetota; class Actinomycetes; order Mycobacteriales; family Pseudonocardiaceae. The sequence continues at coordinate 21,399 of JBOHFX010000068.1, read as the reverse complement.
GGTCGGTACGCAGCAGCTCCGCCATGAGCTGAACTTACTCCGGTTTGGTGCACCCCGGGTGGGAGCTCAGGGCTTCTCCTGCCGTGCAGGTTTGATGTTCGCATTCATCCGGAAGATGTTGTCCGGGTCGTATCGCCCTTTGATTAGGGCCAGCCGCCGGTACTTCGCCAGACCGTAGGCGGCTTTCACCCGATCCTCGTCGTAGTCGGCCATGAAGTTGACGTAGCTACCGGAGTCGCTGGCGTACGGTCTCAGTGCCTGCCACATCGTTCGGGTCCAGGCCCGGTCGGCTGCCAGCGAATCGGCGTCGGGCGCCAGCGCTGTCATGTTGACGGCGAAACGGGTCGCTCGGCTGCCGCCGAAAGCGGTTTCCTGCTCACCGACGTCGGTGAATGCTCCGCCCAGGGTGAAGATCGAGGTGAAGGACATCGGTGAGCTCTTACGCGGTGTGTGCTCGGCGAGCACGGTGATCACCCCGTCGCTGAGCTGTTCAAGGTAAAGGCTCTTTTCGTAAGCATGTATGCCCCACGGTGCGGCGCCGTCGAGCAGCTTCTGAAGCTCGACGTAGGGCAACGGGGTGACGAACTCGAACAGCGGCGGCAGTGCCTCCCGGATCGGTGCGATCAGCCGGTCGTGCTGCTGCGCCGACCCGAAGCCGGCGATCAGCAGCGCATAACCCGAGCTCCCGTGGTACTGCCTTGGCACGAAGGGCGCTGAAGGTGCGGTCAAGCCGGCGGCCAGGAGCAATCCGGCGTCACGAGGCAGTGACGCTGCCACCTCCCGGCCAAGCCGAAGTGCATCGGTGCCTTGGTCGAGCCCCCAGTAGAACAGGCCGAGGTACACCAGCGGACCGACCTCGTGTAGGCGGAACTCGAAGCCGGTGACGACGCCGAAGTTGCCGCCACCGCCCCGCAGCGCCCAGAACAAGTCGGAGTGCTCGTCGGCGGAGGTGCCCAGCGTGCGGCCATCGGCGGTGACCACCTCTGCGGCCACCAGGTTGTCCACGGTCAACCCGGCTTTGTGGACCAACCAGCCGAATCCGCCGCCCAGCGTCAGGCCGCCCACTCCGGTGTGGCTGATCGTCCCCCCGGTGACGGCCATGCCGTGCCGCTGAGTGGCGGCGTCCAGGTCTGCGAGAAGGGCGCCGCCACTGCACCATGCCCGGCGGCTGCCGGGGGCCACCGACACGCCCCGCAGCTCGCTGAGGTCGATCACGAGGCCGCCCTCGGGTATTGCCGATCCCAGGTATCCGTGTGCACCACCCCGCACCGAGATCTGCAGTGCACGCTCGCGCCCGAAGCTGATTGCCGCTGCGACGTCGGCCGGGCCGGCGCATCGGACGATGACCGCAGGTCGGCGGTCTATGTCACCGTTCCAGACTGAGCGGACTGTGTCGTAGTCCCGGTCGGATGCGCTGATCACCCGGCCGGTGAGTTGAGCGCGAAGCCCTTCGATTTCCAACATCTGAGTCACACCTGACCTCCACGACACCTGAAGCGGCGAGTTCACAGCGGAGGTGTTGTGCTCAGCGGGCCACTTCGAAGGGCCATTACGCTAGGCCACGACAGTCCGCGTTTCGTCAGCCTAAAGAGTGAACCTCCCCAGCCATCCATCCGTACCTCTCGGTAACAGCGAGTCATTGCTGATGGCCCGAGTGTCGGGGTGGCGGTGGCAAGGGGCGTGGAGCTCTTCGAGGGGTGAGCGGCGCGGTCACTTCCGGCCACGCGCCGCTACAGGCCTGTAACTGATAGAATACCTACCATGAGCGAAGAGCGGGAAAACGCATTCCAGTTCGAGAGCTTGGCGGATGACGGCAAGCCGGCGCTCACGGCGGTGCGCGGGGGATTTGGTGGCTGGACTCGCTGGAGCGAAGAAGAGCACACCAAGACGGACATCAGGGAGTGCACGGATCAGCACTGCATGAATGTGGAAGTGAATTGTGGTTTTCAGGGATTGGACCCGAATTCCCCGCTGTCCCAATCGGCAGGCGTGAGCGATGACCTACGAGCCGCCTGGAAGGCGAAGCTTGCCGGAGAGGGCAAGCCGGTCGCAGGGACTCAGAGCCTGAGAGACATCGTCCTCGGCCGCATCCCCTGACGTCGGCCAAGGGAGCCTCGAGTCGTGGAGATCCCTGCCGTCGATCGGCACAGGTACCTCTCGAGCTGCGACTACCACTGTTTGATCACAACTCGTGATACGCTAATCCTGCTTGCGGCCAAACGGGTGAAGCCACGGCCCACAGCTGGGTGAACAATTCATCTTCTGTTAACTTCACGACTAGTTTCCGTCTACCGAGGATGCATAGGTTGCGCCAGCAGCTGTTGTGCTGTGGTTGTCTTCGACACATGCGCCCTACCTTCGGAGGTCTCGTGAAACAGCCATTCCCTGCTCGCCTCTCGAGTGCTCGCAGCTAGCCGAAATCGGATCCGCTATGGCGAAGAATATCCAGATGAAAGATGTCGATATCTACTATGGCAAGTTCCACGCTGTGCAGAATGTGAACCTCGCGGTGCCACCTCGGGCGGTCACCGCGTTCATCGGCCCCTCGGGCTGCGGCAAATCCACCGTGCTGCGCACGCTCAATCGGATGCACGAGGTCATCCCGGGCGCCCGGGTTGAGGGTCGGGTCGAGCTCGATGGCGAGGACATCTACCAGCCCGGCATCGATCCGGTCGACGTGCGCCGCGCGGTCGGCATGGTGTTCCAGCGACCCAACCCGTTTCCGACCATGTCCATCAGGGACAACGTGGTCGCCGGCCTCAAGCTGCAGGGTGTGCGCAACAAGGCCCGGTTGGACGAAGTAAGCGAGCGATCACTCCGCGGCGCGAACCTGTGGAACGAAGTCAAAGATCGGCTCAGCAGGCCCGGTGGCAGCCTCTCTGGCGGGCAGCAGCAACGATTGTGCATCGCGCGCGCCATCGCGGTGCAACCCGACGTGTTGCTCATGGACGAGCCCTGCTCGGCGCTGGACCCGATCTCCACACTAGCGATCGAAGACCTCATCGGGGAGTTGAAGAAGGACTACACGATCGTCATCGTGACCCACAACATGCAGCAGGCAGCTCGGGTGTCCGACCAAACCGGGTTCTTCAATCTGTCCGCCGCCGGTAAGCCCGGTCGCCTCATCGAACTCGATGATACGGAGAAGATCTTTTCTAACCCCAAGGAAAAGGCCACAGAAGACTACATCTCGGGGCGGTTTGGCTGATGTCATCGACGGAGAGATGGGAGGCGACGAACACTCCGGACGCAAGCCATTACTTGCCGGTCGATCCCCAGACTCTCGGACGGCTGCGGATTCTGAAGATCGGTGACGTGGAGCTCCAGCTCGATGGACACCGGCTGGTCGTTCGAGGAACACCGGTTCACCTACCGCACAAGGAATTCGTGATTCTGCAGCAGCTGATGGACAACGCCGGCCGGGTCGTCACCCGGCGGGAGTTGCTCGACAACGCATGGGGCCCGGATCGGGCAGACGTGCGGAACTATCTTGAGGTGCACATTCGTCGGCTTCGGGCAAAGATCGAGAGCGACGTTGACAGGCCGACCCGCATCCGCACCGTCCGTGGCGTGGGCTACATTTTCGACTTACCAGAGGATGATTGACAGCCCCGCGGTCGGGGGCTATTTGCTTTTCACGGAAAATGCCCGCGATAGGATCGTGGCCAGCACGCCGAGCAGCGCGATGATAAGGATCAAAGTGAATGCTGAGCCCCAGATCCGGTCGGCCCCGGCTGCGGTCGGGTTGTTCCGTTCCACCGTCATGAGCAGCGGTAGTGTCGCCATATTACCGTCGAAGACGTTGAAATTGATGAACGCAGCGTAGGCGACCAGGACCAGCACCGGTGCAGTCTCACCCATCACTCGGGCCAGCGCCAGCATAATTCCGCTCAAGATGCCCGACAGCGCCGTCGGAATCACTACCCGGATGATCGTCTTCCATTTAGGGACGCCGAGGGCATACGACGCCTCGCGCAACTCGTTCGGTACAACCTTCAGCATTTCCTCGGTGCTCCGTACGACTACCGGAACCATGAGGAGCACCAGCGCGAACGACACGGCCAAGGCGCTGCGAGGAAAGCCTAAAATTGCGATCCACAGCGCATAAATGAACAACGCGGCCACGATCGATGGTACGCCGGTCAGGATATCCACCATGAACGTAGTGGTCCGGGCCAGCCGCGAGCGGCCGCCGTACTCGACAAGGTAGACGGCGACCATCATCCCGATCGGGATCGATATCACCGCGCACACCAGGCTGGTGACCAGCGTGCCGTAGATGGCATGGTAGACGCCACCACCCTGCTGGCGCCCGAGCAGACCGGACAGCGACTGGGTCCACCAATCAGCACTGAGAACGACAGCGAAGCCACGCTCAAGGACCGTGTAGAGCACCCAGACCAGCGGCACCAACGCAAGCAGGAACGCCGCGGTGACCAGTACGGTAGCCAGCGAGTTGCGGATCTTGCGAGCAGTGCTGATCCTGGTGAACGTCGGCGCGACGGCTGAGGAGTCGGTCGAGGCGGGTGCGCTCACGAGTAGTACTCCTTCTTGGCGACCAGCGACCGCGCGAGCGCGTTCACCGCGAATGTCAGCACGAATAGCACCAGCCCGGCGGCGATGTAGGCGCCCGCCTGCACCGGGTTGTTGAACTCCTGGGCGGCCAGCGCGATTCTCGATGCGAAGGTGGCTCCACCGTCGAACAGGCTGCCGCTGAACAACTGCGGGGTCGCGGCGAGAATGATGGTCAAGGCGATGGTCTCGCCCAGCGCGCGACCCAGCCCGAGCATGGAGGCGCTGACGTATCCTGCCCGGCCGAACGGCAATACGACAGTGGTGATGACCTCCCACCGGGTGGCGCCGAGTGCCTGGGCGCCCTCGATCTGCGTTCTCGGCGTCTGGGCGAAGACGTCCCGGGAGATCGCTGTGATGATGGGCAGGATCATCACAGCCAGCACGATGCCCGCGGTGAAAAGGTTGGCGCCTCGCGAAATCGGGATGTTGCCGTCGCTGAACAGGAAGATGAAACCCAGATTGTCGTTCAGCCAGCGGGCGAACGGCTCGATCACGGGAGCGAGCACAAAGATGCCCCACAGGCCGAAAATGATGGACGGCACCGCGGCCAGCAGATCGACCGCGTAAGCGAATGGGCGAGCCAGCCGATCCGGCGCATACTGGGTGAGGAACAGTGCGATGCCCAGCGCGATCGGCATGGCCAACACCAGCGCCACCACCGACACCTCGACGGTCACGAGCAGCAGGTCCAGGATGCCAAACCTAAGGTTGTCGACGTCGCCGGTCAGAAACTCCCGGAATGTCAGAAAGTTTTCCTGGTCGCGCAGCACGGGTGGAATCGCCTGGATGAGCAGAAAAAGACCGATCCCGGCGATGAGTAGGACGATGAAGGCGCCGGACCCGACCGCCAGCGACCGGAAAATCCGGTCGCCGGGCCGGAGAACAGCCTTCTTGCGATCCGGATCGATCGGTCCGGGCTCGTCGCCGTGAATTCCTGCCTCGGGAACTGATGCGGCGCCGTCGGAGACGCTCCGGTGTGTACCGGGATCACCGGTAGCAGCGGAGCGGCTCGGGCCGGTCGGGTCCGTCATCTGGCCTGCTGGCCCGTCAGACGTTTGGGCCGATAGCTGAAACGGCGGTCAGCAAGCGCTGCTTAAAGGCATCGGGAAGCGGCGCGTAGCCGGCCTCGGAGAGGTTGGCCTGTCCATCGGTGGCAGCCACTGTCAACAAGGCTTTCATGGCTTGCGCCACATCGGGCGGGTAGCCATTGGAGCACACCAGCTCGTAGGTGGCCAGGATCAGCGGGTAGGCGCCTCCCTGTGTGGTGCCGTAGATCGAGTTGAGGTCCAGCACGAGGTTGTTGCCTTCGCCTTCGATCGTCGCGCCGTCGATCGCCTTTCCGACGGTCTGATCGTTCAGCTCGACCGGACCCGAGCCTGTGTCGATCTTGGCGATTCGCAGGTTGTTGTCCTGCGCGAAGGATAGTTCGACATAGGTGATGGAACCGGCGGTGCTGGCGGCCGCCTGGGCGACTCCCGCCGACTTCTCCGCACCGCTGCCGACGCCACCCCGGAACGACTTGCCCGCACCTTGTGACCACGCACTCTTCGCGGCGGCCTGCAGGTAGAGCTGGAAATTGTCTGTGGTGCCGGACTCGTCCGAGCGGAAGATCACTTGAACCGGTGTTGCCGGCAGGTTCACGCCTGGGTTCAGTGCCGTAAGCGCCGGATCGTTCCAGGTCTTGATCTGACCGTTGAAGATCTTGGCAGCGGTCTCGCCATTGAGTGTGAGGTTGTCCACCCCATCCAGGTTGTAGGCCAGCGCGACCGGACCGAAGACGAGTGGGATGTGCCACGCCGGGTTGCCTTGGCAGCGCTGCTCGGCGGCGGCGACCTCGCCCGCGGACTCCGACAGGGGGGAGTCGGTGCCGCCGAAGTCAACCAATCCGGCAGTGAACTGCTTGACGCCGGCGCCCGAGCCGGTCGGGTTGTAAGCGACGTTGTGGCCCGAGCAGCGCTGCTGGTAGGCCTGGATGAAGACGTCTATCGCGTTCTTCTGCGCGGAGGAGCCTTCACCGTTGAGGTTGGTCTTGCCGCCGCAGTTGACGGGCGCGCCTGCTGACGGGCCCCCGGCCCCCCCACCGACGTTCGGGTCACTGCCGCAGGCTGCCAGCACCAGCGCGGCGGTTGCCACCAGCGCCGGCGCGACACCATGCCGCTTTAGCTTCACTACGTCCTCCGGGGGTTTCGTTTTGTGAGATTGCGGCTCGGCGCGGCCGCTGCTTGGGACGTTAGGGACGCCCGGTGGACGCCGCCCACCTAATGGGTAAATGGGAGGTGAACAGATCACTCGGAGTGCATGCAGCGGCCGCCGTTGTGCCTCAATCGTTATCTGTCGATGTACTGCCGTGACGTCGAGCGGCGATCAGGCCGACCTGCATAACACAACGTTTCCGGCGGACCTCCATCGGAGCCGAACGAGTGAACCCCTACCCTGGTGCGCCGCGCGCTCGCCGCTTCGCACTCGCGGTTTCTTCGCTGGCAGGGTGGGTAGCCCTAAGCCATGTCATCGAGCATGCCTCCCATCGAGGCGAACTCGCCGCCGCAAACCGCACGGGTGGTGGTCGTCGGGGCGACCGGCAATGTCGGGACCAGCGTGGTGCAGGCGCTGGCCGACGATTCCAGCGTGAGATCGATCCTTGGCGTGGCGCGCCGGCTACCTCAGTGGTCGGCGCCGCGCACCGAATGGGTCCAGGCCGATATCGAACGGGACGATCTGGTCGATCTGTTTCGTGGCGCCGACGTGGTGATCCACCTGGCGTGGCTCATCCAGCCCACTCATAGCCCGCTGATTACCTGGCGTACCAACGTGGAAGGCAGTAAACGGGTGTTCCAGGCCGTGGCCAAAGCCGGGGTGCCGGCGCTGGTGTACGCCTCCTCAGTGGGCGCGTACTCGCCAGGGCCCAAGGACAAGCCGGTTGACGAGCAATGGCCTACCGACGGCTGGCCCACCGCCAGCTACACCCGGGAGAAGGCTTACCTGGAACGGAGCCTGGACGCCTTCGAACGCGCCCACCCGGACATTCGTGTGGTGCGGCTTCGCCCGGGTTTCATCTTCAAACGGGAGTCGGCCAGCCAGCAACGCCGGTTAGGCGTCGGACCGCTGTTGCCGCACCGGCTGGTGCGGCCGGGCCTGGTGCCGTTCGTGCCCGACCTGCCGGGTCTGCGGTTCCAAGTTCTGCACACCGAAGATGTCGCCCAGGCCTACCGGTTGGCCGCGCTGGGCAGGGCGCGCGGCGCTTTCAACATCGGTGCCGAACCCGTGGTCGACGCGGCCATGCTGGCCGAGTGTCTCGGCGCCCGTACCGTGCGGGTCCCGGTCTGGCCGGTGCGTACCGCGCTGTGGCTGGCGTGGCACCTACACCTGGTTCCCGCTTCTCCCTACCTGTTCGACATATTCTTGCGGCTACCGATCATGGATACCACTCGGGCACGGACCGAGCTGGGTTGGTCACCCCGGTACAGCTCGCGAGCGGCCATCGAGGAGCTGCTGGGCGGTATGCGCGATGGCGCAGGTATGTCGACACCACCGTTGGCGCCCACGACGCCTGGCGGCCGCATACATGAACTCCGTACCGGAGTCGGTACTCGGCCCTGAGTAGCATGATCGGATGGGCGCACGCAGCGTGGGGGTAGAGGAAGAACTACTGCTGGTCGATCCGGACAGCGGCCGAACATTGGCGGCGTCCGCCGCCGTGCTGCGGGCTGCGGCCGATGGCGATCCCGCAGCCGGTCAAGCCCTCACGTCGGAGCTGACCCGCGAGCAGATCGAGACGAATACCCGGCCCTGCACGTCGCTGGAGGAACTGGCGTCGGAGGTGCGCCGGTGGCGGCGCGCCGCGGGCGAAGCCGCCGAGGGTAGGGGAGCCAGGGTGGCGGCCCTGGCCACGTCACCGCTTCCGGTCGACCCTTCGATCAGCCCGTCGCCTCGGTACCAGCGGATGGTGGAGGAGTTCGGCCTTACCGCTGCAGAGCAACTTACTTGCGGCTGCCATGTGCACGTTCAGGTCGAGTCGGAGTCGGAAGGGGTGGCGGTGCTGGACCGCATCCGCGGATGGCTTTCCTGCCTGCTCGCGCTCAGCGCCAACTCGCCGTTCTGGCAGGGACAGGACAGCGGCTACGCCAGTTTCCGATCACAGGTCTGGGGCCGTTGGCCGTCGGCCGGTCCCGCCGAGCTGTTCGGTTGCGCCGACAGCTATCACGCTACGATGCGCGCGATGGTCGACACTGGAACGTTGCTCGATGAGGGGATGGTCTATTTCGACGCACGGTTGTCCCGCGAGCACCCGACGGTGGAGGTGCGAATCGCCGACGTCTGCCTGACTGCCGACGACACGGTGCTGTTGGCGGCCCTCGTCAGAGCCCTGACCGAAACGGCTGCCCGGTCGTGGCAGGCCGACATCCCGCCAGTGCCAGTTCGCACCGAGCTGCTCCGGCTCACGGGCTGGCGAGCCGGTCGATCAGGACTCGACGGTGATCTGGTCGATCTCACCGGCCGGCCTGCGCCCGCCGCCCAGGTCATCCGCATGCTCGTGGACCACCTCCGGCCGGTGCTGGAGGACCAGGGGGAGCTCGACGTTGTCGAAGATCTGATTACCAGCGTGCTCAGGCGGGGTAACGGCGCAACCGCGCAACGCCGGATCCACCGTGCCAGCGGCCGGCTGACCGACGTCGTCGCCCACGCCGTGGACCGCACGGTAGCCACGGCCTCGTAATCTACGGCGGGTGATCTGTCCTCCATTTGGCACCGGTGGCAGCGCGGTCGTGGTGGCCGCGCCCCGATGGCAGTCCAGCGGGGCCGGCGCCGGGATCATCGTCACAGCGCGACAGGGCGCGAGGCTGATCGAGCGACGGCAGTTGGTCGATCTGCCCGGCGTCGAGGCCTACGCCGTGGAGGCGCAGCCGGGGTACATCGTGCTCGCGGCGGTCCGCGGCTGGTTGGACCCGGCGCCGGAGCTAGTCCTGTCCGGCATCAACCACGGCGCGAACGTGGGACGCGCGATCCTGCACTCAGGCACGGTAGGCGCGGCGCTGACCGCCGGGGTGAACGGACTTTACGGGCTGGCCGTATCCCTCGACGTCGGCCCTGCAGGAGCACCACATTGGGGCACCGCCGTGCACCTGCTACCGGGCGTCCTTGAGTTGCTGACCGATGCTCCGCGCGGCACCGTGCTTACTCTCAACGTCCCCGATCGTGCCGTCGAGGCGCTGGGTGAGCTGCGCTACGCGACGCTCGCGGAGTTCGGCACCGTGCAAATCCGAGTCGATCGAGTGCACGACGGGCAGCTGCACCTAGCCGAAGTGGAGGCGGACACGTCGCCGGCGGCCGGCACCGACAGTGCCCTGCTCGCAGCGGGATATCCCTACGGGCAAGTACAACGAGGAACTGGTTAGGGCCGGCGTGCTGCTGGCCGGTGAGGGGCTACAAGCAAGCTCCAAAGGTGCCCGCGTCAAGTTCTCTGGTGACAAGCGCACCGTGACCGACGGGTCGTTCACCGAGACAAAGGAACTGATCGCGGGCTTCTGGCTGATCCAGGTGAGGTCGAAGGAAGAAGCCATCGAATGGGTCTCCCGCGCCCCCTTCGACGGCGGCACGGAGATCGAGATTCGCCAGGTGTTCGAGGCATCGGACTTCCCTGCCGAGATCTTCCCGCCTGAGGATGCCGCACGTGAGCTGGCGCTGCGTGACGAGTTGCAAACCAAGGCCGCCAAGCCGTAGTTCGCGGCCTTGCCGAGGCGCGAGGGAAGCTGTTCTGATAGAGCCCCGTGACCTCAGCTACGCATCGCGCGATCGACGCGGTCTGGCGAATCGAGTCGGCCAGGGTCATCGCCGGTATCGCACGGATCGTGCACGACGTCGGTGTTGCTGAGGAGCTCGCACAGGATGCGCTGGTCGCCGCACTGGAGCAGTGGCCGGAGTCAGGCGTTCCGCGTAACCCGGCCGCCTGGCTCATGGCCATCGGGGAACGTCGGGCGATTGATCTCGTGCGCCGGAAAGAGACCTTCGCGGGCAAGCTGGCCGAAGTCGGTCGCGAGCTGGGGGCCGCATCAGACCGTCATTCCGACATTGCGGCGCGGGCCCTCGACGACGACATCGACGACGACCTCCTGCGCCTGGTGTTCATCTCCTGCCATCCTGTGCTGTCCACGGAGGCCCGTGTCGCGCTGACACTGCGCCTGCTTGGCGGTCTGACGACCGAGGAGATCGCGCGCGCGTTCCTCGCCTCGGAACCGACAATCGCGCAGCGAATCGTCCGGGCCAAGCGGACGCTGACTCAGGCGCGGGTGCCCTTCGAGGTCCCCGAGCCCGCCGAACGCGCGGATCGGCTGTCATCGGTGCTCGAGGTCACCTATCTCGTGTTCAACGAGGGGCTACTCGGCGACCGCCGGGGACGACTGGATCCGTCCAGCGCCGCAACACCGACGACGCCTACCAGTTCATGTCCGGCTTGGCGGGATGGATGTTGCAGGGGCTCGATGATGATGGCCGAGCTCGCGCCTTGGACGCTCTGCGGAACACCATCGAGGCGCATCGAACCGACCGGGGTGTGGTCTACCCGTCGGCATGCTGGCTCATGATGGCAAGCCGCCGCTGATGAGTTGGTCATCCCGACCGCTAAGCGCTCATCAGCGATCCAGGCATTGAAGGCGGCCGCGCCCAACGACGATGGCCGACCCGATATCGTAACGGCACGCGCGACGCTCAGTTGCCACGGCTAATGATCACCGGAGTTCACCATGCGGCGCGGCGCCACCATGACTCTCACGGTCACCACAGTGGCTTTTCTGCTGGTTGGCTGCGGCGGCACCGCCTCGACGCCCGGACCAGCCACCGTGACTGTTCAGGTCCCTGCCCCCGCGGTTACCGAGATAGCGCCTGAAGCACCGGTGATCGTCACCCTGCCCGATGTCGTTGGCCAGAACGGGGCCATCGTCGAAGACACCCTGCGCGGTCTCGGTCTGACGAAGGTCGAGCTGGCTGCGGACCCGAAGTCCGGGAGAGAGCTCGTCATCAACCCGGCGAACTGGACTGTCACAAAGATCGAGCCCGAGGCTGGCACCGAGGTGCGCACGGACCAGACCGTCGTGCTGACGATGACCAAATGACGTCCGCGCACCCGAGGGCGTAACGGTGGCGCGCTGCCGGGTTCGGGTTCTCCGGGATGGGGTCCGGATAGCTCCAGGCAGCGTCCGGCACGACTGTTTCACCAACGCGGAGGGACCAGTAGCGAGCCCGTCCCTTGTAGGGGCAAACCGTCACGGTGTCGCTGGCCTCCAGCAGTTCAGTGCGGACGTCCTCGAAGGGCAGGTAATAGCGGGTGGGCAGATGGGTCTCGAACAGCAGCAGCGGCCGGACGCTGTCCGCTACTGGTTCACCGGTGACGAGCACCTGCACACGGCGTGAGCTGCGTCGATCGCCTTCACCGGTTACTGGCGCCGCCACCTCACCGAGGACGACCCACCCACCACCGAGGACACTCGAGACGAGGCCGAGGCAACGGCCGAATTCGTTGATCAGCCGGGAACAGGCCCGGGAACAGGCCGATGAGCGGGGCGCGCCGAGACCTTGGCTAGCCGGCCGGAAGCGGACCGCCGGTTCGCCCTCTGCGCACAGGCGTTCACACCGGCGACAGCTGTCGCTTCGGCACCGCTTGCTGCGCTGGGTACTGTCGCGCGTCGATCAGCGCAAGCTGCAAGGTGACCTGAGCAATCAGCTCGGTGTCGTCGCTGGCGGTTACGTACCAGATTGAGCGGGGGCCGGTCACATTTGTGCAAACTGCGGAAATGCTTATCCGCGCGCCGAGCACAGCCGGCGCCACCTGCGTCACGCTGGCGCTGGTGACGACGGAACAGTTGCCGAGCTCCTCCCCGGCCGCTAACTCGCACCACTGCAGCAACCGTGCGGTGGCCAGCACCGGTGGCTTTTCCAGGTCGGGGTACAGGGTGGTGGCGAGGTCATCGTGGCTGACCTGGTGGTTGCTGGTGCGGCGAGCGATCACCATCTGACGGTCCGGATCGCGTCGGTGCGCGGGCAGAGCTGGCTGGGGGCTGGGTCGCGTGAACTGCGGCCGGCAGCGACGGAGAGGACCTGCACGGCTGGGTCAACGGCGCCCTGCCGAGTCGGTCACTGGTCCAGTCGGGTGACGTTGGAAGGGATCATCGCAGCGCGGCGGCGCAAGCTCGATCATCCCAGCGGTCAGCGCGGTGTGGCTGCGGCCGGAGGAGCGGCATCGCTCGACCTGATCGCCGGCCACAGCGACGCCACGACGCGCTCTGGCCAATCCGCCGGGACTTCTCCGGTGCCTAGATAGTGCGCATATAGGCTGCCGGCCAGCATGCCGACGACCACCTCGACGTCCAACTCGGCACGCAGTGTGCCGTTCTGGATGCCCCGTTGCAGGGTCTCGGCCAGCCGCCGCCGGCGGGGCACCAACAGCCGCTCCCGGAATCGGGCGATCAAGCTGGGCGTCAGGTGTTCTTGAGCCAGCACGGTTCCGACGAAGGACATCCCATGCGGCCGGGTGACTGCGGTCCGGAAATGGCGCAGCTCGGCGACCAGGTCGGCGTGGATGTCATCGGTCACCCGCAGTGGATCATCGACGGTCATACCCGCGATGGCCTTGGTGGCCAGGTCCTCCTTGCCGTTGAACCGTAGGTACACCGTGGGTCGAGTGGTCCCGGCCGCGCGGGCGACCCCGCCGATGGACAGGCCCTGGTAGCCCCGCTCGGCCAGCAGTTGCCGGGTCGCGGCGAGGATCCGCCGGTCCAACTCCGGATCGCGGGGCCGCCCGCCCAGCTGGCTGATCGCTGCCACGGGGCACTCTAGCGGTATCTTGACAGCACTGTATAGATTGATGCGAGACATCGCGGTGAACGGAGCGGGCAGATGAAAGTGATCGCCTACGATCGCTTCCGGCCAGGCGTCACCATGGAGACCATCACGCCGGCGTTACCCGACGACCGCACCTCGGCGCGCGGCTGAAGGGGGATCGGTGGAGCACGCATACGGTCTCGGCATCCCCCGAACACTCGACGAGGTGTGCGACCCGCGGCGGATGGCACTAGTCGTCTACGACATGCAGGTCGGCGTCGTCGGCCAGATCGCCCGAGCCCCCGAGATCGTGCACAACGTCACCCAACTCGTGGCCGCGGCCCGTGCCGGCGGTTACCGCGTGTACTACCTCCGGCACATGTCGGTGCCCAAGGAGATCGCCGGTACCGCACAGCTGAGGACCGCGATGGAATGGCAGCGGGTCGCGCACGTCGGCGACGTGACACCGGTATTCCTCCGCGATTCACCGGAGTTCGCCCTGATTCCGGAGCTGTCCCCGCGATCCAGTGAGATGATCTTCGATAAGATCGCCATGTCCGCGTTCGTCGGCACTCCACTGGACATCGTGCTGCGCGACTGTGGCATCGACAGTTTCGCCATCGCCGGCGTGGCGATGGAGGTTGGCATCGAGCCGACAGTCCGGCACGCGATCGATCTCGGCTACCTACCCGTGGTGGTGGCTGACGCCTGCGGCGCCGGCAACGAGGCGGCGGCCCGGCGGTCGCTGGAAACCTTGGCATTCGCCGGCAGCTCGCTGCAGACCGATGTCGCGACCATCAGCCGCCTGTTGCGGGGTGAGCCAGATCCTGGTGGGGAATAGCCCGAGGATTGACCCGAGTCTAGCCGGAACGGAACTGCCCGAACAGCTCGTACATGAACTGAGCGCCCCGCTGAAGCGCATCAACCCGTACCCGTTCGTCGTTTCCGTGCATGCGGTTAATCGTGTCGTTGTCGACCGCGTACGGATAAATGCCGTAGACCGGGATGCCTCGCTGGCGCCAAACACCACCGCTGGTACCTGCCTCGAATAGCCCGGGCACGGCCACGGCTTGAGGATAGGTGGTGGCGACCGCTTGCTGCCAGGCGCGGAAGACGTCGGTGTCGATCGAGGATGCAGGCTTGGTCATCGCTTCCTCCAGCCGAGCCAGCACCTGCTCGTGTGTCTCGTCGATGCGAAAGCCCTTCAAACGCGTCGTGATCTGGGGGTCGTTGATTGCCGCGCGAATTTCCGCCACGGTCTCCGTCACGCTCGGACCGCCGGGGACGAAACGGACGCTTACCTGTGCGGTGGCGGTGCCGGGGATGACATTGACTCGGTATCCGGCCTGCTGAATGACGAAGGACACGGTGTGTCGAATGAATGCATTGTGCAACGCGGGATAGGCACTGAGCTGTGCCACCAGCGCGCCGGCCCGATTACGTTCGTCCTGGCTGGAGGCGCCCAGCATCAGCCGTACTGCGGTGGCCAGCTTCGGATTCTCGGTGCGCTCGGCCAGCGCTTCGAAATGGCCGCGAGCGACGTCGCCGATGAACACGGCGGGCTGGTAGTCGGACAGCCGAACGAGAGCGCGATTAAGGCGAACAATCGCCGCGTCGGGCAACGGTTTGGAGGAATGCGTGGTCGTTCCCTGCGCACTCAGCTCGACCAGAGCGCTGATCTTGTCCTGCCGGGTCAGTGTCGCCATCATCGGGGTTGTGCCGTCGGATTGCGTCAGGAGCCAGCCTCCCTCGGTGAGCACCGCCCCGGCGTCGATTTTGTGCCAGTGCCGTTCGGCCAGCCATCTCGCGCCGTGCGGCCCGGCCTCCTCATCGCAGTCGGACAGGAAGATGATGTCGCGGTCGAAGACGGTGCCTTCGCTGCGATGGCGTAGCAGCGCACTCATGAACGCCGCGTTGGCGCCTTTCATGTCGAGCGTGCCCCGTCCGTAGACCCAGCCGTGTTTGATTTCGCCGCTGTAGGGGTCAACGCTCCAGCGATCCCGCTCGACGGATACGACGTCGGAATGCCCCAGTAACAGCAACGGCGGTGTTGGGCCTGCGCCTTTGATCCGAGCCACCAAATGGACGTTGTCCGGCTTCGGAGTGGGGATGATCTCGGTCACCGCACCTGCGGCGTCCCACTTGGCCTTCAACCATTGGGCGTGGGGCAACGTCACCCCGCCCTCGCCGTTGTGTGACGTGTCGAACCGCACCATGGCGACGGTGAGCGCCAGCGGATCCAGATCTGCTGGATCGATGCCTGTTGGGGCAGTAGCGGTCGTCGGGGGCGTTGATTCACGCAGGCATGCGGCCGCGGCCAGTCCGGCTCCGGCCTGGCCGGCGATCTGGAGCACATGACGACGGGTGTATCGGGGCGTCCGGGTCATCGACTGCCTCCCCCTCGCTCACGCAGGATTGCGGGCCGCTCCTCAGGTGCCAACGCCCGCCCTCTTACGGGTTCCCGCCTTCCCTGACATCGTGCCGCCAGAGGATCGGATGTACCTCCACCCTTTGCGGTGTGCCGTCAATCCACGGCGCGATTTCGGTCCGGTTCTGGCTCAGCCACCTCTGGCTCAGCGGCTGAGGGGCGTGAACGGACCCAGCTCGGCGGTCATCCGGGTCACGGCTGTGACGAGTGGCCGGCGGCACATGCTCAAGGCCCGAGCGGTCCGGGCCATCCGATGTTTACCCAGCACGATCCGGGTTCCTCCGGGCCGGATCTGCAGACCCGCAAGCCGCAGCCGGAAGGTGCCGCGAAGCAGCTCGCCCGCGTGCGGCCCGTCCGGCCGGATCGCCCAGAGGACCGTTGGCACGGTGATGGGAACCGGGATGCGCAGGCCCCCCACGTCGAACGCGGCGGTGAGGACGAACTCGCCGCCGTCACCCAGCTTGACTTCTACCCGGCTGCTAGCGCATGTCATCGTGCTGCGGGCCAACCACTTGGGCAGGCCCCAGATCGTGCGGCCGGCCTCCAGGGTGAAGGTCTCGGTGACGGGCAGCTCGACGATGTGGGCCCCGATCGCCTGACTACCGGGGCCGCGTACCGCGATCGACAGCCCCACTTCGTCGTAGGTGCCAAGGTCGCCGTCGTGGTACCGCGCACAAAACAGGACGGCGATACCGCGGCCTGCGACCGTGAGCGGTGTGAGTCGGTGATCCGGGACGACTGTGCGAGCGGCGGCGCCAGAACAGGCGAAGACCGCCGCGGCGACGGTTGAGTCCCGAATCGCCACGGGCAGCGTGACATGTTGGCCCTGGATCTCCCAGGCGTTGTCAGCGCTTTGCCATGGCACTCCTGCTGCGCCTTCCGCAGATGATGTTCCTGGCGCGCCCGTAGCGCGCATCCCGACCGAATTCCCCGTAATCTTTGTTTCGCTAGTTGTAGCCCACCCGGTCAGTCCTGCGCGGCCTGCTGGGCGCGGGCATAAAGCAGATGCAGGAAGTCCGCGCCGGCAAGTGCGGTGAACGTGGCCGCCATCACTCGGGTGAAGCGCGGCGCGAACAGCAGGCCGACGGTGAAGCCGGTGGCCACCCACATGTCGAGGCAGAACATGATGAACACATGGCCGCTCAGCGGCCGCTCCGCCCCATCGCGGTACTCCTGGGCCTCCTCGTGGACGGCGTCGTCCACTCCTGTCTGTTGGGTCACTTCGCAGCACTCCTTCCACTTGGCCTGCTGTGGGTTGGGCAGCCCGCGGTGCTCGATACGTACCCGCTTCCATAGGGTGTGAAGCTCCTGCCGGAGGTGTTCCCCGCCGTTGAGGATGCAGACGTAGCGCGGAGCGCCGGGGAGCGAAGCGGCACCACATGCACCACACCTGGTGTTGTGAATCCCCGTCCGATGCGCTCACGTCGGCTCCCCCTTCCCGTCGGGCAGAGACATCCCCGGTTGGACCGGCCCACAAACCTGGCTCTGCGGTGAAGGGTCGCTGGGTGTTCTCGGCGGCCGGCTCCCGAGGCGTACGTCTTCGCGAATGCTCACTGCGATCTGGTCTGCGGCAGCCGTTCGGCTATGCGTTGTCACCCGGACCAGGTTGGGCGTGTCGGTAGGTAATGCTGATCCGTGGGCCACCGCGGATGGCCTTCGGCACGATGTGCTCCCACTCGTGTTGACTGCGCGACGAAGCGCCCTCAGTGACCGAATTTGGCAAGCCGAAGACGGCTAGTCCAGGTCTTCGGCGAGTAAATCCATGAGCAGGCCGTCGTGCCAGCCAGTGCCGTCGGCGTCGCGCTCGTAGTGGCGCATGATGCCGACCCGGCGAAAACCCACCGCGGCGTAGCACCGGATAGCGGGCTCGTTGTCCGCAGCCGGATCGATGACCAAACGGTGGTGGCCTCTGTCCAGGACGAGGTGGCGGGCCAGAGTGCGTACAGCATCGCGGCCGACGCCCCGGCTATGCACAGCGGGGTCGAGAAAGATGTCGATCGACGCGTGCCGGTAAGCGGGTTCCTCCTCCTCTCCATACTGCACCATTCCACAAACCGCCCCGTCCAACATGACGACGAACCGAGTGGCGGACGGATCGTCGAAGGGCCACTGCGCGGATGCGGCCTCGTCCCCCCAACGCAGCCGCACCTCAGGGGTACAGAGGATCCGGCGTAGCTCCGGCACATGCTCGGCGGTGACGGGCATCAGCATGACGCGCTGCCCGCGCAGCTGCGGGCCCCCGGTCACACTGCCCATTGGCGAAGTAGAGGTCGTGAACTCGGACGGCTTATGAGGCCGCCCACAGCACCACCGAGGCAAGCCACGCGGCCATCATCGTTGACGCGCTCGACGATGACCAGCACCTCAGCTTGAAGCGTGGCGGCGGGCGCCGAAGCACGAATACACCCACCAGGAAAGTCAGCAGCGGGCGGTTGAAGGCCGGCCGGACGTAAAGCGCGGCTCCCGCCGCCCGTGGGTACTTGGTTGCCAGTTCGGCGTACGCCGGGACGGTGGCTCCGGCGAGCGCTAGTGCGAGAACGAACGCGACCCAAGTGAATCCTCCGGCTCGCCCGGCCACACTCCCGATAAGGGCGTAGATGCCCGTGCCGAGTACAACTCCGAGGACGAGGAAACGCAGTACCGGCGGGGTGATGCGGCGGGCGAGTTCGGGCTCTACGGTGTCCGTCCGGTCCCGCCGCTCCTGTCCCACTCGGCCTCCCCTCACTAAGGACGCGGCACGGCGCCGGGTCAGCCATGAAGTTCCCGTGCTGGACCTCGGGGCAAACGCCGCACATTCGCTCGCTCAGTTCGAGGACCGGCCGTGGACCTAAGGAGCTCTGGTCGGTGAGCCGACCCCGAATCGCAGGCCGAAGGGCGCATCCATCAATCGCCGGTCAAGCTGTGTTGCCACCGCGGTCGTGGGTCGTCTGACCAGCCTTACAGTCCCGAATTCAACGAGAGAGTTATCGGGGCTTGATCGACAGCTCTCTACACCGGTCGCGGTCTGGCCAATTTGCGCCAGCACGGTCGCGCCGTAGGTCGTGTCGCATTTCCGCTAGCTCAGGACGCGGCCACCGGTAATGCTGAGGATGTGCATGAGGACAGGGAGCGGTGCCTGCGGGCGGTGCAGTCCAAGGACGCGCGATTCGACGGCTGGTTTTTTACCGCGGTGCTCACCACCGGCATTTACTGCCGGCCGAGCTGCCCGGTAACGCCGCCCAAGGTCGAGAACATGCGGTTCTACCCCAGTTCGGCTGCGGCACAGCAGGCCGGGTTCCGCGCGTGCAAGCGGTGCCGACCGGACGCCAGCCCAGGATCGCCACAGTGGAACGAGCGCGCCGACCTGGTAGCCAGGGCGATGCGGTTGATCGCCGACGGAGTCGTCGACCGTGATGGTGTCCCCGGCTTGGCCGCGCGGTTGGGATACAGCGTCCGGCAGATTCAGCGGCAGCTGCTGGCTGAGTTGGGGGCTGGCCCGCTGGCGTTGGCGCGGGCGCAGCGAGCTCAGACCGCGCGGGTATTGATCGAGACCACCTCTGTGCCGATAGGTGATGTCGCCTTCGCCGCAGGTTTCGCCAGTGTGCGGGCGTTCAACGACACCGTGCGTGAGGTGTTCGCCCTCGCCCCGACGGAGCTGCGAGCTCGCGCCGCGCGTAGGCACCCGCCTGCCACGTCCGGATCACTGGCGCTGCGGCTCCCCTTCCGCGCGCCGCTGTGCCCGGACAACCTGTTCGGGCATCTGGCGGCGACCGCCGTGCCCGGGGTGGAAGAGTGGCGCGACGGGGCCTATCGCCGCACCCTGCGACTGCCACACGGCCACGGCGTTGCCACCCTGTGCCCGTTGCCCGAGCACATCGACTGCCGGCTGACCCTGACCAACCTGCGGGATCTGTCCGCCGCGATCACCCGGTGCCGGTGGCTGCTCGATCTCGACGCCGATCCGGTGGCCGTTGACGACCTGCTGCGCAGCGATCCGGTGCTCGTCCCGCTGGTGGACAAGAATCCAGGCCGCCGGGTGCCCCGCACCGTCGACGCGGCGGAGTTCGCGGTGCGCGCGGTGCTCGGCCAGCAGGTGTCGACCAAGGCGGCCCGCACGCACGCCGCCCGGATGGTGGCCGCCTACGGCGATCCCGTGCCCGACTCGGGCGGCGGCCTGACCCATCTGTTCCCTCACCCGAGCGCGCTGGCGACGCTGGACCCGGCAGCGCTCGCCCTGCCGCAGGCGCGCCGCACCACGTTGACCACCCTGGTTGGTGCGCTGGTCGGCGGCGAGATCGACCTCAGCCCGGCCAGCGACTGGCAGCAGGCCCGCGTCGAGCTGGCACGCCTGCCCGGCTTCGGCCCCTGGACGATCGAAACGATCGCAATGCGTGCGCTGGGCGACCCGGACGCTTTCCCGGTGACGGATCTAGGGGTCCGGCGGGCGGCCCGCGATGTGGGTCTACCCTCCACCGCCGCCGGCTTGACCGGCCACGCCGCTGCGTGGCGGCCATGGCGTGCCTACGCCGTGCAGTACCTGTGGGCGACCAGTGATCACGCCATCAACCGGCTACCGGCCTGAGGAAGGACCACCAGTGGACAAGCAAGTACATACGGTGGTGGACAGCCCCGTCGGCAAGCTCACGCTGGTCGCCGCGGACGGCGTGCTCAGTGGTCTGTACATGGATCTGCAGCGGCATCGGCCACTGCAGACGATGTTCGGTGCGCCGGATCCCACCCCGTTCACCGAGGTCATCAGGCAGCTGGACGAGTACTTCGCTGGCCACCGCACCGACTTTGATGTGCAGCTGCAGTTCGGTGGGACCCCATTTCAGCGCACCGTGTGGGCGGCTCTACGAACGATTCCCTATGGCGAAACGGTGTCCTACGGCCAGCTGGCTGAGCGGATCGGGCGTCCCGGCGCTTCCCGCGCGGTCGGCCTGGCCAACGGCCGCAATCCGATCGGCATCATCGTGCCCTGCCACCGTGTGGTCGGCGCCACCGGCGCCCTCACCGGTTACGGCGGCGGCCTGGAACGCAAGAAGCACCTGCTCGACTTCGAACGGTACGCACCTGGTCGTCTGCCCAGCTCATCGAATTGGCGGTACAGCGCCGCGAACACTCATCGCCGGCGAGATCACTCAGACCAGCGTGGTTGCTGCCCGGGGGTAACGGCTCTGGGGGTGGCCCACGCCGCACCGCTGCTGTCCCGGGACGGCGCCGGCAACGACGTGGCGCCTGACCCCATCACCGATGCAGGAGGACCTCATTGCTGCAACGAACTGGAACGGTGATCGCCAGGCGATCAAGCATCTCGTCTACGGGCCTGGGTGGGCGAAGCTTCATCGCTGGTTGCGCAGCAGCACAGCCGCAACCACGTCCGGCGCGCGCTCCACGCGTCCCAGAGAAACTGATCGGGCGATTCGACATGGATGCCAGGAATCGCCGCATTACGGCCGAAGGAGCCGTCACTGGCTGGGAGCACAGCCCGGAGCGAGCTGGCAGGACCGCTGGCTGGCCAGCGGCGCGGACACCGCGGGCGCGGACTGGCGCGCGATCCCCGCCCGGTGGCTGCGCGCGGCCGACCGGGCGGAGGGCCTGACCGC
>JBOHFX010000067.1:0-30662 GCA_050699875.1 Pseudonocardiaceae bacterium | reverse complement strand
GACCGGCCCCAGCGCGAATGCGGGCGCTGCGGGCGGGTCCGGCGAATCGCGATCCGCGCCCGCGACGGCGCCCCCGACATCTGCGACGGGTGTTTCCAAGGCAATCAGGCCCTCTGCGTGGGCTGCGGACGCCGCCGGCCCTGCGCCTACCTCGCCCAGGGCCGCCCGACGTGTCAGACCTGCCGTCCCCGAACCCTCGCCCGCTGCGCGCACTGTGGCCAGCACCGCCAGCCGACGGCCCGCTGGCCCGAAGGGCCGGTCTGCGACCCCTGCTACACCGCGGCGCTGCGCCACCGCGGGCCCTGCACGACCTGCGGGCAGCGCCGCCGGCTGGTCGACCCGCCCGGACCGGGCGCCACCACCTGCGCAGACTGCACCCCCCTGCCCACCAGCCACCTCACCGGGCACACCTGCCTCGACTGCGGGATCGAGGACAAACTCTACGAACGCGCCCGCTGCGCGCCCTGCGCGCTGCGCCGGCGCACCACCGGGCTGCTCCGCGCCGGTGCCGAGCACATCCCACCGAACTCACCGCGGTCTTCGAGGCGATCACGACGACATCCACACCGCGCAGCGCGCTGAACTGGCTACGCAAAGGCGCCGGCGCGAAGGTGCTGGCCGAGCTGGCCACGGGCGGGTTACCCGCCACCCACCAGGCCCTCGACGCGCACCCGCACCGGCGCGCCGCTGACTACCTGCGCGAGCTACTCGTGGCCAACCAGGTGATACCGGCCCGCGACGAGGCGCTCGTGCGCACCGAGCGCTTCTTCACCGACACCCTCGCCGGCATCGACCATGACGGCGACCGCCGGCTGGTCGCGGCCTTCGCCACCTGGCAGGTCCTGCGCCGGCTACGACGCCACGCCCAAGCCCACCCACGCCCGCGCACCTACACCCGCCACGCCCACCAGCAGATCACCGCCGCCGTCCGGTTCCTGGCCTGGCTCGCCCAGCGCCACACCAGCCTCCGCGACGCCAACCAGGCCGACCTCGACACCTGGCTAGCCGACGGCCCGGCCGCCTACCAGGTCCGTGACTTCCTGGGCTGGGCCGGCACACACGGCCACAGCGCGGCGCTGCTGGTCCCCACCCTCGGCCGCAACCCCGGCACCGCCACCAGCGACGATGATCGCTGGGGCCACCTCTCCCGGCTGCTGCACGACGCCAACCTCGAGCTCACCGACCGAGTCGGGGGCGCCCTGCTGCTGCTCTACGGCCAACAGCTCTCCCGGATCACGATCATCACCACCGACCAGATCACCCACCAGGCCGACCAAGTGTTCCTGCGCTTTGGCCACCACGACGTGCACATCCCCGAGCCACTGGCCACCCTGCTGACCGCGCTGGTCCGCGACCGACGCGGCTACCTCGGCGTCGGCTCACCCGCCACCAGCACCTGGCTGTTCCCCGGCCTACTGCCCGGCCGCCCGCTCACCGCCGCCCGACTCGGCGAGAGGCTACGAACACTCGGCATCCACGCCCAACCCGGCCGCCGGGCCACCCTCACCTCCCTAGCCGCGCAACTACCCGCCGCCGTCCTCGCCGAGCTACTCAACCTGCACCCCACCACCGCCGTCCGCTGGGTCCGCGACGCCGGCGGCGACTGGAACCGCTACGCCGCCCAACTCGCCCAGCCCGCAATCACCAACCATGACGAATGCCCCAGCTCGACCCCACCCCAGCAGCAGGCATTCGCACCGGTTGGAACACCGCTGGTTACCAGTTTCGATGCCGGAGAGAGCATCAAGGCCCTCTCGGAGTACCTCGGCCACCACGACCCCGGCTTCACTCTCCGGACCTACACCCACCTCATGCCCGCCAGCACCGCCCGAACGCAGCGCGCCATCGACAACCTTTTCAGTGATGGATAGCGACCCTTGACGGCCCCACCACGGCCCAAGACACCGATACAGGCCCCTGACCAGGTATAATGGTTGTATCCGGCTTACAGGCCAGCTCGTCCGCCCGAAGCTGGCAACCTGCGTGGATATCACCCTGGCGTTCGATCATCGGAGTCGGCCACCGATGGAGTAGGTATCCAGTACTTCCGCCGCTGTCGCGGGCCCGAGCCGACGCTGGACGGTCTTGACCGACATACCACAGCCCACAGTCTGCCCAGGACTTACAAGCGAGGGGTCACACCAGCGTGATCGAGTAGGCATGGGCGTTCGCACCAGTTCGTCCATGGAACTACCCGGATGGCCTCTTCCCGTGGCCGCGCCGCGGGGAGAGGCCCCCCGAAACAGCCCACCGACCGTGTGTTTCGCTTACTCCCAAGCCAGCTGGTTGCGCGCTTGGTCCAGGTCCTTGCGGTCTCCGTCCAAGTCAATGGCCTTCACCTGGGTGACCACGTTTTCCAGCGTCTCGGTGAGCAGCCCGTCCGGCTGCGAGTACACCAGCACACCCTTCCGATACGCCATGATGGTGGGACTCCTGCTGATGTTGGCAGCGGCCGCCAAGCCCTGCTCGGCCTCGACATCGACCGTGCCGTAGACGACGTCGGGATGCTCGTTCGAGGACGCCTCGAACGTCGCCGCGAACCTGCGGCAGCCGTCGGACGAGGAGTCACAGAAACAGACGAAAACCACATCGTTACCGGTGACTACCTCATCGAAGTTCGCTTCAGTCAGGGTCTGGGTGGCCATGGCATCCCTTCATGTCGTTGTGCCGATCCACCACCGTGCACGTCGATTATCTTGCACCTACCTGAGTGCCCGGCCATGATCAACCCTGATCTGAACTGAGCGTCTTTACGTGTACCGCGGAGAAGTACAGCAACTGTGCCCCACGACTGGACGATGCCGGACTCTGCAACCATAGCTGACCTGCGCAGGAAACATCCCACGGCTGGTGACAGCCCAGGAGCTGATCTCGGCTGGCTCGTAGTTTTTCCCCTGGGTCGGTCCCGCACTTCGCCACCGGCGTCCAGTGGAAGCTCATGTCGAAGCACGGTGCGTATCGGCCTACTGGCCGATCGTCCTACGCTGACATCCGTTGTTCACCACGAACCAGTACAACAGCGCTCGCTTGCGTGGACGAGGCTTTTGACACCTCGTGGGTGGAGTCCGCCGTCGCGACGTAGCTGCTCGGTCTCTGACGTCGTTGAGACCAGTAGGAGGGTGACCAATGGAACGGCCGCGCTGGGTATCGGATGACGTGGACATGGAGCATCCCAGCATCGCCCGGGTGTATGACTACTACCTCGGTGGCTCGCACAACTTCGCCGTCGACCGGCGAATGGCCCGTCAAGCGATCGAGGTCTGGCCCGAGCTACCGGTGATCATGCAAGCCAACCGGGCATTCCTGCGCCGGGCAGTACGCTACCTGGTCAGGGCGGGCATCACCCAGTTTCTGGACATCGGCTCCGGCATTCCCACTGAGGGCAACGTGCATGAGGTCGCCCAGGCCATCGCGCCCGAGACTCGAGTGGTCTACGTGGACATCGACCCGGTGGCCGTCGCGCACAGCCGGGTCATCCTGTCCAGGAATCCGTGCGCAGACGTCGTGCTGGCCGATCTGCGCAATGTGGCGGCGATCCTTGATGACCCGCGGGCGAGACAGCTGATCGATCCCACTCAGCCGATTGGCGTGCTCATGGTGGCGATACTGCACTTCATTCCCGGTGAGGAGGAACTGGCGGACATCATCGCTCAGTACCGCAAGATGATGGCGCCCGGAAGTCACCTCGCGGTCTCGCACGCTAGCCACGTGGGCCGCCCAGACCAAGTGGGGCCACTCACCCAGCTCTACCAGCGCACCGCCGCCCCGTTGACGATGCGCACCCGCGCCCAGATCGAGGCGCTGGTCGGCGGGTTCGAGCTGGTGCCACCCGGAGTGGTGTTCATGCCGCTGTGGCATCCGGACTCACCGGCCGACGTCGATGACCATCCCGAGCGGTTCAGCGGTTATGCGGTAGTAGGCCGGCGGGAATGACCATGCCCGAACAAAGGGCCGCCAGAGGCAAATAATCGGCCCGACTGCAGATCGGTGGCACACTTCCGGGTAACGCTGCAGGTCCCGCGCTGCCACTCGTCGCTGCTGTGGTTATGTCCGCGGCGCGGCAGCTGGATGCTCCGCCGGGCGACCCGGCATTCGCAGTCGGGACCATCCCGATCGGTCCCGGCTCAGAGCGCGAGGTGCACGGGGTAGAAGGGTAACGACGACCATATGGACAATTGGTTCCTGAGTTCTTTCGTGATCTTGGTGTTCATCCTGATCGGCGGCTACTTCGCGGCGTCAGAGATCGCTATGGTCTCGCTGCGGGACGGGCAGGTCCGCCGGCTGGCCGAGCAGGGCAGGCGTGGACGAGCAGTAGCGCGCCTGCGGGAGGACCCGAGTCGATTCCTGTCCGCGGTGCAGGTCGGCGTGACCTTCGCCGGGTTCTTCGCTGCCAGCTACGGCGGCGCGACTCTGGCGGTCGGACTGCAGGGGAAGCTAATCGGGTGGGGGATATCGGAGGGCCTCGCCGAGACGGCCGCGCTCGTCCTGATCACATTGGTCGTGTCGTATGCCTCGCTGGTGCTTGGCGAGCTCGCGCCCAAGCGCTTAGCGTTGCAACGGCCCGAGATGAGTGCCCTGTTCGTGGCTCCTGTGCTGGAGTGGATTGCGAAGGTCTTTCGTCCGGTGATCTGGTTGCTGTCGGTGTCCACCAACGCAGTAGTCCGTCTGCTGGGTGTAGACCCGCATGTCAAGGGCGACGAGGTCAGTGAGGAGGAACTGCGGGACTTGGTGAGCAGCCACGAGGAGTTGACGCCTGAGGAGCGGCAAGTTCTCACCGACGTATTCATTGCGACCGATCGGGTGCTCCGCGAGGTCATGGTGCCCAGGACCGAAGTCGATTTCCTATCCGGAGCAGTCCCGGTCGAAGAGGCGACCGCGTACATAGCAAACCGGCCGCATTCCCGCTACCCGGTCACCGCAGATTCATCCGACGACATCGTCGGCGTCGTCCATGTCCGGGACCTGCTAACCGCTGCGTACCGCCGCACTCACGGGCAGCCCGGACCGAAGACTGTTGGCGAGCTTGCCCGGAAGGCGCCCATACTGCCGGGAAGCCTTCCGCTCGTCCAGGCACTGTCCCAGATGCGCCGCCGCGGCCACCTGGCGATTGTCGTCGACGAGTACGGGGGCACCGATGGGATCGTGACCCTCGAGGACCTCATCGAGGAGCTGGTTGGCGATATCGAGGACGAGTACGACCCGCGACGTCCTCCGACCGGCCGGCTTGAGGACGGTGGCCTGGAGCTGGACGGGCTGCTGCACCGTGACGACATCAAGGAGCTCACCGGTATCGAGTTGCCAGAAGGGCACTTCACCACCCTGGCCGGTTTCGTTGTCAGTCAATTGCGCCGGCTTCCGGAGGTCGAGGACACCACGGAGGCGCTCGGTCTGCGGTTCACTGTGACCGAGGTTGACGGTCGGCGGGCGGCCCGCATCCACATCAGGACAATTGCGGACCAGGCTGATGCCGGACCTGAGCAGGCCTGATGTCGAAGCCGATGACCCGGCAGAGAGCCTCACCAGTGCTCGGAACGGCGCTGGCTAGCGCGCCGACGACTTGGCCACGACACTCGGTCGGCCACACCCCTTCGTCGATGGGGTGACATTCAGCCATCCGTAGTGGGGTTCGTTGAAATCCCTTGTTCAATTATCGGATTTGTCCCGTTAACCTACGCTGCTCACCCTGCACGGGAACCGAGCGAAAATTGAGTGGTTTGACAGCTGTTGCCCCTATTCAATCGACCGAGCATTCGAGTCGCCAGATATCAGCGTTGGGAAAGGGAGTTCTTCATGGTTCGTCGATTCCTCGGCGGAGTTGCCATTGCAGCAGTTGCGACAACGTTGTCGTTGTCCGTGCTGACCGGTACCGCCAACGCCGCTGTGGGTAACATCACCGTTTCACAGCTCAACGCGCTTGGCCTTCCCGTGTGTACGCAGACCCACGTCGTAGCCAACCTTACCGCGCCGAAAACCATTCACGCCGCTACCTGCGCCGGTGCTACTCTGGTCGCGATTAACACCACCACGGTTCAGCCGATCACCGTTCGTACCGACTACGCCACGGTGAGAATGCTTACGCTTTTCGTCACCCCCATAGGACCGCGGGGTGTCGACATCGATGTGCCCCCCGGATTGTAGACGTTTCCGCGGCATCCCAGTCCTTCGCGATGCCTCGCCCCGCACGTGACGAGGCATCGCGCTACCAATTAGGTAACAGATAGCCCTACTCGATGGTGACGCTGTAGCCGTCGCTCGTGCCGTCCGCCCCCTCGACGGTCACCTCGACCGGGCCGGAGCCGTCCGGGACTTCCACCACCAGAGTTTCGCCATCGACATCGAACGAGACCTCCTGGTCGCCGAAGAAGACCCTCTCCGCGGTGCTCAAGAGGTTGCCCTGGATGATCACGGACTGACCGGGCGACACCCGGTTCGGAAGCACGCTGTCGATCTGCATTGAAAAGCTCCTCATTGAGGGGTACCTGATGGCGAAGCCCCCATTATGAATACCCGCTGTAGGGCCAACCCGCCGCAAGGTCACCCGTTCGGGCACGACGGACGATCTCTTCGAGCTGGATTGCTGTCGACTCGCGAGGCACCTCGGTACAACACCTCTGGATGACCACTTAAGTGGTCATCGCTTGCCGACAACCTCGACAACTCTTCCACCATTGTAATGGTGTGGCAGAACGTGTCGATCGAGACCTCTCTGCCGCCGAGGTTCTTGAGCGCTTGGACCGTCACCGGGTCTCGCATGGAGATACCCAAATCTTCGGCCCAGCTCATGGCCGATTTCGAATCGGTCATGCTGGCCATCATCTGGCTCCGCTCGCTTTCCGTACGAGTCGCTTTCACTGCTTCCTGGGCCTTGCGGATTTGAGCCGGTAGGCGGAAGTCGTCAACAACCCGAAATCCTGCGAGATCAGCCTTGAGCCACTGGGCGAGCGCCTCCCGGACGCTCTCTCGCGCCTCCGCCAAGCTAGGGCACCGGCTGTGAACACGAGGCTCTTCGGCGATCTCCGCGACCCAGGCTTCGCCGTCACGTTCGTATCTCGCGGTGTAGGTCTCGCTCACTTCTACCAGTCCTCCCAGTACACGGGCGCCAGGACCTAAACTGTCCGGAATTCAGTCCAAGCCGACGTCAGGAAGGCTACTCGGTCGGCAAGGCCGACCCAAGGCGCTGCGCCACCGCTGCCACCGGCTTTGCGGGACACCCGCCGATCCGGCCAGTCCCAGATCGCCGCGCATCTCCCCGGCGGCGTGGGCGTGTCCCCCAGTTCTGCCGGGTGGGCAACGCTAGTGTTCGGCGAACTCGACAGCAGAGCTGTGCTTGATCAACCGCTGCTGTCGAGTTTGGGAGACGGCGAGGACCCAAGATCTGCCAGCGGAATGCGGGTGGCGGGGTGAGAAGTGGGCATCGCGTGGGAGATTTGGACAACACTGCGCCAAGCGGGCGGTTCACGGGACGTGATCCGCACAGGCCACGGCACGCCACGGACGGACGCACGACCGCTGTAAGGCCACTGGTTGGTCAGGTGATGACTGCGGAGGGTATGAGACTGACAGCACAACGTAGCCAGTTGTGACGTCTCTTCCACTATTGGAGTGACCACTGGGCGTGGCGAGCCGGGTACTCTCCGGCAGCCCTGGCATGGTCTACTCACTACCCGCCGGGCGACCGCTCGGCACTGAACCATGATCAAAGCCCCGAGGGGGTTGCCATGACTGCGTGGACCGTGCTCGCCCAGAGCGCCGAACTGGGCACGCAGAACCTGCGCACATGGATGTTGGACAACATCGTGCCGCTGCTGCTGCTGGCCGTAGCGGTGCTACTGCTGTGGCTGGGAGGCGGCAAGGGAGATAACGCCGGGGTAATGCGCCGGGTCGGAGGTGTGATCATCGCCTTGGGCGTCATTGGGCTTGCTGTGTCCGGCGCAGGGGTGGACCTCGGCACGTGGATCGCCGGCCTGCTCAGCGGCTGACGGGAGTGACGCGACCTTGCGGATCCGTACTGATGATGACGTCTACCGGGTAGACGCGGTCTGGCTTGGCCCACCCAAGGCGACGTTTCCCTGGCGTGCGCGGTACGTGTCTTGGGGCGTCGGGATGGTGATGTTTCTCGTCGTGCTCAGCGTCGAACGACAGCTGGGCATCGGCTTCGGCTTCTTCTCGACCGGCTGGGCGCTGCTCATCACCATCCTGCTCACCCGGCTGATCGGCTCCCGCATCACCCACGAGCGCCCGCTGACCGCCGTCGCCCTGATGTGGGTCCGCGAACTCACCGCACCCCGGAAGTCGACTGCCGTTCGCGGTGGCGCCGCCAGCGCGGCGCGAATCCGGGTGCAACGTGACCGCCCCCGACCCGACCGGCGGTCGACTCGACGCTGGGGCAGGAAGGAGTGTGCAGGTGTTCGGGCTCCGACGTCCTCCCAGCAGAGCTGAGGAGGACCAGCAGCCTACGGAGGACGATTACCGTTCGATGGCCGCCGCTGCGCCTATTTGGGGTGGGCCTACCCGGGGTGGCTCCAAACGGCTCGGCCACAAGCTCCCGGGGGAGGCGGCGGCCCCCACCTACACCCCTTCCATCGCGCTGCGATCCATCGACGGCCACCTGGTGCGAAGCGGGCAGGAGGTCCACGCCTGGTACCGGCTCGCCTCGCAGCGCTGGTCGTTTCGCTCGGATGCGCAACGCCAGGATCTGATCCACGCGATCGCCGGCCAGTACGC
This sequence comes from Pseudonocardiaceae bacterium, assembly GCA_050699875.1. Taxonomy (GTDB): domain Bacteria; phylum Actinomycetota; class Actinomycetes; order Mycobacteriales; family Pseudonocardiaceae. The sequence goes on along the minus strand of JBOHFX010000067.1, from coordinate 21,938 downwards.
GGAGCTGCAGGGCCGTTGGCTGCACCTGCGGGTCACCGCCCGCCCGTTCCCCATCCGGATGTGGGCCGAGGCGCACGCGCGAAACGCAGTGGGCCGGCTGCCCGACACTCCGGGTGCGCTGTCCTTCGACGACTACATGATCGGCGAGCAGCAGCAATTGCTCGGGCATTCGATGGCCGAGAAGGAGGTCTACCTCGGAGTGCAGGTGCAAACCCGCTCCATGGTGGATCGGGTCGTGGAACGGGCCGCGCCGATGTTGCGGCGGGTGTTCCCCACCGCCGTCGACGCCGAACTCGTCGCGATCGACGCCGAGGTCGAGCACCTCGACGGCGTGATCGGGGTCGCCGGGTTGGAGGGCCGGCCGGTCACCGCCGAGGAGATGTCCTGGCTGATGCACCGGTCCTGCTCGCTGGGCCTGCCCGCTCCGCGTAACCTGCCCGCGGTGCCCGGCTCCGCCTGGGAGCCCGAAGATCTGGCCAGTTTCACCGACGCAGCTGACTTCCATACCGAGCCCTACGCGCCCACCCTCACCGTCTGCGGTCGCACCGGCTCAAACGCCGGCACCACCCGGCACGTTGTGGTGCTCACCGTGGGACAGATGCACGGCCTGCGGATCCCGGAGATCGACGATCCCTGGGTGCAGCGCTCGGATCGCCTGCCGGCCGGGGTCGAATGGTCGGCACGCCTCTACGTGCGCCGCCCGGAGGAGGTCGCCGGCGAGTTGCAGCGCCAGATGAACAAAGTGCGCTCACAGGTACGGCACTACACCGACGAGCACGACCTCGAGCCGCCGCAGAGCCTGGTCCGGCAGGCCACCCGGGTGCTGGAGATCGACGACGAGATGACCTCGGGCTTCACCGCACTGGGCACCAGGGTGCGGTCGTGGTGGCGGGTGGCCGTCTCGGGGCCCACTGAGCGCGATGCGCTGCGGCTGGCCCAGCAGCTTCTGGACCTGTACAAGCCCAAGATCGCTATCGAGCATCCGGAGGCACAGTACGCGCTGGCCCGCGAGTTCATCCCCGGTGAGCCGCTGTCGTCCGGTGCCTACCTACGCCGCGGTTCGGTGATCTGGGCGGCTTCAGCGGTACCGACTGCCACGGCGGACGTTGGAGACCGGCGCGGCATCCTGCTCGGCGAGACGTGCACCGCCACCCGGCGTCCCGTCGCCTGGGACCCGTGGATGGCCCAGGAGATCCGGGACTCCTCCGGATTGACCGCGTTGGTGGCCGGGCTCGGCGGTGGCAAGTCCTTCCTGGGCGGCGGCATCGTCTACAAGACGCTGCGCGCCGGCGCCTACTGGACCCTGCTGGACCCGTCCGGTCCGCTGGCCCGGCTGTGTGAGCTGCCCGAGCTGCGGCCCTACGCCCGGCCGATCAACCTGCTCAACGCTCAGCCCGGCATCCTCAACCCTTACCGGGTGGTCGCCGAGCCTGAGCTGACACATTTCCTCGACGAGGAGGACCCCGAACGGGCTTGGCGGCGGGAGAAGGCGCTGACCGCTGCGACCCGGCGCCGGTTGGTGCTCGACGTGCTCACCGGTGTGCTGCCCTTCGAGGTCGCTCGGATGGCCAAGACCCGTATCGTCCTGCTCCGTGCGGTTCGGGCGGTGGGTGGGCGGCCCGACGCGCACCCCGGCCAGGTGTTCGAGATGCTGCGCCGCGATCCCTCCGAACACCATGAGCACGCCACGGTGGTTGCCGACTTCCTCGACGAGATGCGCGAACGCATGTCGTTGCTCATTCCGGAGAAGGGCGCCGACCCCTACACCGAGGTGCGCGACGACCGGCTCACCGTGCTCACCATGTCCGGGCTGACCCTGCCCAAGGACAACGTCGGCCGGGAGCACTGGACCGATGCCGAGTCGCTCGGGGTGGAGTTGCTCAACCTCGCGGCGTGGCTGACCCAACGGTCGATTTACGAGCGGCCGCGCGACCAGCGCAAGGGAGTGTGGATCGACGAGGCCTTCTTCCTGTCCGAGGTGCCCACCGGCCGGGTGTTGATGAACCGCTTCGCCCGAGACTCCCGCAAGTGGAACGTGCGGGTTCTGCTGTCGTCACAGATCCCGGCCGACTTTCTCAAGATCCAGGGCTTTGTGTCCCTGCTGGACTCGGTGTTCGTCGGAAGGCTGGACGACGAGCCCGCGCAGGCCGACGCGCTTCGACTGCTCAAGGTGCCCATCGATGCGGGATACGAGCAGGTGGTGGCGTCACTCGGGCGCCGCCCCGGTGGTGACCGGGTGGCCACCGTACGGGACCGAGCCCCCCGGCAGTTCATCTTCGGCGACGGCGCAGGTGGGGTAGAGCGGATCCGGGTGGACTTCTCCGGGACACACCTGGAGCATCTGTCTGCTGCGCTGGACACCACCCCGGATGCCCTGCGCGGCGACGTCCTGGGTGCTGAGCTGACCGACGGGACGGACATCGCACTTGACGAGCCCAACGGCTCGGTGCGAAACGGGATCGGTCCGGCTGCCGCGGTCAGGGCGCGAGCATGACAAGCCGGGCGCTTCGCGGCAGGAGGATCGCGGCGCTGCTGCTGATGATCATCGCCGTGCTCGGTGTGCATACCGCGCTCGGATCACCGGTGCTGGCCCAGGTGCCTGGTGTCGACGACTGCAAGCAGCCCCCCAACCCGGAACGGCCTGGGTCCGGCATGATCGGCGCCATTGACGCCACGCCGCTGCAGGCTGGCGCGCCGGACAGCGTGTACGCCGAGGTCGGATACGCCGGGCTGGTGTGGCACACCTACGACCTTGGTTGCGGTCCTTCCGGCCTGCGCAACCCCAATGCAGTGATCGATACCTGGACGGGCAACCTGCTGTTCGACATCGGTAAGGCGGTTGTCGGCGCCACCAACGGGCTGCACTACGCGCTCGTCGATGGGGGGCTGCTCGCCCCGCTCAACGACCTGATCGTCACCGGCACGGTCGCGCTGTACGACAGCGTGTTCGCACCCTGGTTCGGATTGATCGCGGTGCTGCTGTCCATTGTGCTGTTCCGATCGATCTGGCGCGGCGATCTTTCCACCGTCAGCAAGCGGGCGGCGTGGGCACTGGCCGGCATCTGGTTCGCGGCCGCGACCTACCTCACCCCGCTGCTGTACACCCAGGTTCTCGATGGGGTCCTGGTTGACGGCAGCAATCAGGTACGCACCGGGTTCCTCACCGAGGTCGGCATCGAGCAGCGTGACGCGCTACCCACCCTGCTCCACGAGCAGATCATCTACCACAACTGGCTACGCGGGGAGTTCGGCTCGCCGGACGGGCCGCAGGCCGCTCAGCTCGGCCGTGACCTGGTCCGCGCGCAGGCCTACACCAAGCAGGAGATCGCCGAGGGCGCGGATGACCCGAGATCCGGCGTCGCGGACCGAAAGAAGCAGGAATACAAGGCCATCGCCGAGCGGACGGGCAGCGCCTACGGCTACTTCCAGGGGGTGGACGGCAACCGGATCGGCGTCGGATTCCTGGCCGCGCTGCAGTCGGTAATGTTCGCGCTGTTCCAGCTCCTCGCCCAGGCGGCATTGCTGCTGGCCCAGGTGCTGTTGCGAGTGGTGATCCTGCTCGGCCCGATCATCGGCCTGGTCGCGATCCTGTACCACGACCTGCTCCGCGGTGTCGGCCGCGCAGTGGGCGCCGCGCTGCTCAACGTCGTCGTGCTCTCAGCGTTGGCCGCGCTGCACACCTTGGTGATGGTGTGGGTGTTCGACCCGTCGCACAACATCTCGGTGCTCGCGCAGATGCTGCTCGCCGGGATGATCACACTGGTGTTGTTGCTGGTGGCCCGTCCGGTGCGCCGGATGTGGCAGATGACTGAGCTCGCTGTCGGCGCGGTGGGTGGCGCGCTACCCGCGGCCCCACCGAGCGTGCTGGCCCGGCTGCGGCGGCGTAAGCCAGGTGCCGACGCCACCGCATCAGAGCGGTTCTGGGAGGAGGCTCGCGACACCGACGCCGGTTCGAACTCCCCGACCAATGGCACCGTTGCAGGCAGCCCGGTGCGTCCAGAGGCCGGCGCGCCGGTACTGGTCGCGGCGGAGCGGCTGGACCGCCGTGCGAGTGGTCTCGCGCCGACCCCGATGCTGGCGGCCCCGGGTTCTGGGAGTTCTGGCCAGGTCGGGACGGAATCCGCGGGGTCGAGCCAGAGCACCGGTTCACATCAGAACACAGTGCGGTCGGATCGGTTGGCTGCATTGCCGACCGGGTTCGGCGTGACGGCGATCGGCCGAGCCCGGGCGGGGGAGGAGCCGGTGTACGTGCCGTCGGCGGTCAGCGATCCGCGCGGCACACCGCGGCAAGCGGAACTGGAGGAAGTGGCCGGGCGCCCGGTGTGGGTGGTGTACCGACCGTCGGCCGGCCTCGAAGTCGGCGCCGACGGCACTGACGGTGGCAGCGCCCGGACCACGGACTGATCGGGGCAGCGCCGTGCCGATCCGCACCCATCGTGGCCGCGCGGCCGTCTACCGCAAGTTCTGGGGCTGGCCGGTGCGTTCCCCCAGGCACCTCGCGGGCACCCTGGTGGCGCTCATCGCGATCGCTTTCGGGCTGGGGCAGGCATTGCCGGACAACCGGGGCGCCAAGGCCCCCGCGGTGCCGGCGAAGAGCACCGAACGTGCCGCGGGGTCCAACCAGTTCGCCCAAGCGGCACGCCCGCCAACGGCTGAACCCGGCATTGGTCCAAAGCCGGCGGTGCCCTTTCCCAGCACGCCGGCTCCGGCCGCTGCCCTCTCGGTTGCGCAGTCCTGGGTTCGCGCATTCCTCACCACCCCGCGCGGCATCACCTCGGCGCGGTGGATCGAGCAGCTACGGCCCTACACCACTGAAGAGTTGTTGCCCGAACTACGGTCTGTCGATCCAGCGAACGTGCCGGCAGCACAGATCAACGGCGAACCGCGAACGGTCAGCTCCAGCGCGAGTTCGGTCGAGGTGGATGTGCCGACCACCGCAGCGGTGGTACGGCTGCTGCTGGTCGCTACTCCGGCCGGCTGGCGAGTGGCTGGTTACGAGCGGGCAGGTTGAGCGTGCGCCGGTGGCTGGTCGGGCTTGTCCTCGCCGGTTTGCTCGGCGGCCTCATCGCAGTGTCGGCGATCTCCGTCTTACTCGGCGGTGTCGGCTCAGGTGACTGGAATTTCGGAGTTCCGTGCGGGTCGGTTGTTGCGTCCACCGATCCGCGGGAAGCGCCACAGGTAGCCGTCCAGGTCAGCGACCTCGACGAGGAGCAACGGGGCACCGTCGAGCTGATCATCGCGATCGGCAAGCAGCGCGGGTTGCCGCCGCGGGCGTGGCAGATCGCCATCCAGGCCGGGATGACCGAGTCCCGGCTGCACAATCTCAACTACGGCGACCGGGACTCGCTGGGCATCTTCCAGATGCGGCCTTCGATGGGCTGGGGCAGCGCCGCCCAGGTCACCGATCCGGTTTACCAGATCAACAAGTTCTACGACGTGCTGCTGACGGTGCCCAACTGGGAAACCCGGCGGCCGGGGGATATCGCGCAGGCGATCGAGCGGTCAGCCTTCCCGTTGCGCTACCACCAGTGGGAGCCGCTGGCGGTCAACGTGATCAGCGCTGTCGGCGGCAACGTCGCGGAGTTCGTCCCCGCCTCCTGCACCACGCCACTCCCGGCGCCATCGGAGGTGGCCGGGCGCGCAATGCAGTTTGCGCTGGGCGAGATCGGCAAGCCTTACGTCTGGGGCGCCACCGGCCCCCTTTCTTACGACTGCTCGGGGTTGATGTTACGGGCCTATGAGTCAGCGGGGGTCACGCTGCCCCGGGTGTCGCGGCAGCAATACTGGGCCGGTGTGCAGCTGCCCGTGCGCCAGGCGCAACCTGGTGACCTGCTGTTCTGGGGCTACGACACCTCGAACCCGGATAGCATCCACCACGTTGCGATGTACCTGGGCAACGGTCAGATGGTCGAGGCGGCCAACCAGACGGTGCCGCTGCGGCAGCGCCCCGTGAGCTTTGATGAAAGAGAACTGATGCCGCTCGCGGTCCGGCCCGGCGTGCCGGTCGCGAAGGACTGATATCCGGAGGTGACGGTGTACGCATCGGACCCGATCCAGCGGCCGGCCGGTCGGCCGGCTTCAGCGACCCCGCTGCGGGACCATCTCGAACTGACCAGGTTGGGCGTCGACGAAGGCTACGTCGTGTTGCCCCGGTCCCTGGCCGAGGAGATGCCCCTGCCGTGGCAGCAGCAGATGGCCTACCTGATCGGTGAGCTGCATCAGACCTACGGCGACCTCCCGTGGCCCATCTACCGGGTGGTGCCCAGCCGCACCGAACGGCTGGTCGACCTCGACGAGAGCCAGCTCGCCGAAGCCGGCTACCTGCTCGAGATCGACGCCAACGGTGAGCTGGTGTACCGGGACCGCGACGACGTCGTGGTATCCGACCCGCAGTCCAGGGAGGTCCTGGTGTCCTGCTTGGACCCGATACCCCGCCGCCCACCGGCCCTCGGTCTGTGACCCAGGCCGACCTGTCCCGGCTCACGATCGGGGTGTTGGGTGGCGCCGGTCCGCAAGGCCGGGGCTTGGCCTACCGCTGGGCGCTCGGTGGGTTGTCGGTGATGATCGGCTCCCGTGATGCCCGTCGAGCCGAGCAGGCCGCCGCCTCGCTGCGAGAGCGTGCCGGCTCACCGCGGGTGCGCGGCGCGGACAATGCTCGTTGCGCCGCTGAATCAGACCCCGTCGTCGTGGCAGTCCCCTTCGACGGCCACGCCGCGCTGCTCCAGCCGCTGCGCGAAGCGCTGGCCGGCACGATCGTGATCGACTGCGTGAACCCACTCGGATTCGACAATTGGGGCCCGTACTCGCGTGCCGTACCGGAGGCCAGCGCTGCGCAGCAGGCCCAGGCTCTACTGCCCGAGTCCCGGGTCACTGCCGCGTTCCACCACATCTCCGCGGTGCTGCTGGATGACTCCCAAGTGCCCAGCCTCGACACCGACGTGCTGGTGCTGGGAGACGACCGGAAAGCCACCGATCTGGTGTGCGGGTTAGCCGACGCGATACCTGGCGTGCGGGGAATCTATGGGGGGCGGCTACGCAATGCCGGCCAGGTAGAGGCGCTGGCCGCCAACCTCATCGCGATCAACAAGCGCTACCACTCGCATGCCGGGATCCGCGTCACCGACGTCTAACCGTCATCGGTAGGCGTGCTCGGGCCCCGGGTAGGCGCCTGAGCGAACCTCGTCGGCGAAGTGGCTCGCGGCCTCCCGCAGCTCGTCGCCGAGCTTGGCGTAAGTCTTGACGAACTTCGGCTTAGGGCCGTCGGCGGGGTGGAACGCCGCCATGTCCTGCCACACCATGACCTGCGCATCGCATGCCGGCCCGGCACCGATCCCGATGGTGGGCACACTGGTCACCGCGGTGACCCGGGCGGCCAATTCAGCGGGGACCACCTCGAGCACGATGGCGAACGCACCGGCTGCCTCCAAAGCCTTGGCGTCTTCCACCATGCGTTCGCCCTGCTCGCCTCGTCCTTGCACGTGGTAGCCGCCCATCGCATGCACCGACTGTGGCGTGAGCCCGAGGTGCGCCATCACCGGCACGCCCGCCGCCACCAGCGCTTCAACCTGGGGCGCCACTCGATGGCCGCCCTCTAGCTTCACCGCATGCGCGCCGGCCTCCTTGAGGAAACGAGCCGCAGTCTCCAGCGCCTGGGTGGGAGAGGACTGGTAAGAACCGAAGGGCAGGTCGGCGACAACCAGCGCGCGGCGAGCCCCCCGGACCACCCCCCGCACCAGGGGCACCAATTCATCGACGGTCACCGGCACCGTGGTGTCATAGCCGTAGATCACATTTGCCGCTGAATCGCCGATCAGCAGCACCGGAATTCCGGCGGCATCGAGCAGCGCGGCCGTGGAGTAGTCGTAGGCGGTGAGCATCGCCCATTTCTCGCCGCGGTGCTTGGCTGCCATGAGGTCTTGAACGCGGACTCGCCTGACCTTCTGGTCCGGTTCCACCGGTCCGCCGTACAGCACGGGTTGAGCAGCAGTTGCGGTCATCATTGACCGTCCTCCCTCGAGGCCGGCCGTTGCGCCGGTCCCCGGGTCATGCGGGATCGCTTATGCCGCCAGCCTGACACCGATGGTGAACACTTGGCATTAGCGTGCGACGAGACTCACAGCGATCACTCGAAGGAGAGCGTCGTCCGCGTCGGATCGGCTATCACCCAGTGCTGTTCGTCGTGGGTGCCGCGTTCGCGCCAACGGTTCGTGATCGGCAGTCGCCGGTCCCGGCCGAAGGCCTTGGACGTGATCTTCGTGCCGGGTGGGTACTGCCGGCGTTTGTACTCCGCGGCATCCACCAGCCGCACGATGTGCTCAACCACTTCGGGCGCGAAGCCCACTGCCACCAGGTCGTTGAACCCGCGATCACCCGTCACATAGCCGTCGAGTACCTCATCGAGCAGCCGGTAATCGGGCAGCGAGTCGCTGTCGAGCTGGCCGGGGCGCAGCTCAGCCGAGGGCGGCTTGCTGATCGAGTTCGGGGGGATCGGTGGGATCTCACCGCGCGTGCAGGCCGTCTCGTTGCGCCACCGCGCCAGCTCCCACACCGCGGTCTTCGGTACGTCCTTGATCGGCGCGAACCCACCGACGGCGTCACCGTAGATCGTCGAGTAGCCGACCGCGAGTTCGGACTTGTTGCCGGTGGCCAGCACCAGATGGCCGTGCTGGTTGGACAGCGCCATCAGGATCACTGCCCGGCAGCGGGCCTGCACGTTCTCCTCAGCGATTCCGGAAAGACCGAGCTGGCGCACGAAGACATCGACCATGTCCCCGATCGGCTGCACGTGGTAGTGCAGGCCGGTGCGCTCGGCCAGATCGGCGGCGTCGGCCCGAGAGTGCTCCGAGGAGTAGGACGAGGGCATCGAGACTCCGTACACCGCCTCGGCGCTCAGTGCGTCCACTGCTAGCGCAGCACACACTGCCGAGTCGATCCCGCCGGACAGCCCGAGCACCACGGAACGGAATCCATTCTTCCGGGTGTAATCGCGCAGGCCGGTCACCAGCGCGCTCCACATCTCGGCCTCGTCGGAGAGCGGCTGGGTCAACGGCGCAGCACCCGCAAAGGAATAGACCGTGAGCGGATCGTCGGAAAGGATTACCCGGCGAACGTCGAGTCCGGCGTAGCTCCCTACTGCCCTCGCCGACTCGCCTGGCAATTCGAGGTCGAGCGTCACGAGTTGCTCGGTGAACTGCGGCGTGCGCAACAGCACCTCGCCGCGCCCGTCGACCACCATCGAATCGCCGTCGAAGACCAGCTCGTCCTGGCCTCCGACCAGGTTGGCGTAGGCCAGCGGCACGCCCACCTCGATGGCGCGGCGGGCCACCAGTGCTAGCCGGGTGTCGTCCTTCTCCCGTTCGTAGGGAGAGGCGTTGGGCGCCACCACAAGATCGACTCCCGCCTGGGCCAGCGCGGTGATCGGGCCACCGATCTGCCAGATGTCCTCACAGATCACCATCCCGATCTCCAGACCGTGCAGCCGAAACACGGTCAAAACAGTGCCGGGGACGAAGTAGCGACGTTCGTCGAAGACCCCGTAGTTGGGCAGGTGATGCTTGAACTGCCGGGCGGCCACCTGCCCGCGGTACAAGACCGCCGCCGCATCGCGGGTGCCGTGGGCGTCGGAATCCAGGTATCCCACTACGGCGGCCAACTCCCCGCAGCCGTCCTCCGCAAGCTGTTCCGCCAGCGTGTGGAGGGTTCGCACCGATCCGGCGACGAAGGACTCCCGCAAGGCCAGGTCCTCCACCGGATAGCCGGTCACCGCCATCTCACCGAACACCACCAGGTGCGCGCCGGCGCCGGCAGCTTCCCGGCAGCGTGCGGCGATCTTCGTGGCATTGCCCGTGATGTCACCCACCGACGGGTTCACCTGGGCCAGGGCCAAACGCAGCTGCGGCATGCCTCCATCATCCGCCTGCCGTCACCGAGCGCCTCCACCGCCAGATCGCTGTTCAGGGGCTCACTAGTATCTGCCGGATGTCGCGCCTGCTGTGCCCGATCGCTGTGTTGGCGATCGTGCTTGCCTTCAGTGGTTGCTCAACTCTCACCGCAACTAACCGCCAGGCCAGCGACGTCGCGCGGTCAGGTTCGGACCCCAGCGCTTATCAGTATCAGGCTGGCCCAGCTGGACTGGTGCGCCCGGGCCTCGAGCGCTTCTACGGCCAGCGTCTGACATGGAGCGGCTGCACGGAGTTCGCCACCACCGACCGCGATCGGGAGTCTTTCGCCGACCCAAAGCTGCGGTGCACCCGGATGGAAGTGCCGTTGGACTACGCCCAGCCGGACGGGCGGACCGCGCGGATAGGGCTGCTCCGCCGCCCCGCCGACAACCAGCAAGAGCGGCTCGGTTCATTGCTTGTCAACCCCGGCGGTCCGGGTGCTTCGGGGATGGGTGCGGTGGCAGCAGTGGGCAAGGCGGTCGCCGGTACCGATCTGGGGCGCCGGTTCGATCTGGTCGGTTTCGACCCTCGTGGAGTGGGCGCCAGCGAGCCGAAGATCGTCTGCCGGAACAACCAGGAGGCGGATGACGAGCGGCTGGACCTTGATCTGGACACCTCGCCCGCCGGGATCGCCCAGACCGAGAGCGAGAATCGCGCCTACGCCGAGCTGTGTGCCCAACGGGTAGGCAAAGAGATGCTGGCCAACGCCGGCACCAGGGACGTCGCGCGGGACATGGACGTGATGCGCTCGGCGCTCGGCGACACGAAGCTCAACTACCTTGGATACTCCTACGGCACCCGCCTTGGTGCCTCATACGCGCTGCAGTTCCCGGGCAATGTACGGGCGATGGTGCTCGACGGCGCGCTCGATCGGAATGTGAATCTGGTGCAGAGCTTGGTGAATCAAGGCGCGGGGTTCCAGCAGTCGTTCGATGCGTTCGTCGGCTGGTGTCTGGCGCAATCCCAGTGCTGGTTGGGCACCGTCCCGAAGGACAAGGCCAACCAAGCTTTCCAGGAGTTGCTGCTGCCGCTGACGACGGCGGCGCTCTCGGTCGGCAACCGGAAATTGTCCTACAGCGACGCGACCACTGGCACGATTCAGGCGCTGTACACCGACCAGCTATGGCCGGTGCTCAATCGGGGTCTCATGGAACTGGTCAGCGGCAATGGTTTTACCCTCTTGAGGCTGGCCGACCTCTACTACCAGCGGGACGAGCACGGCTACTCCGGCAGCCAGGACGCCTTCAAAGCAGTGCGCTGCCTCGATGATCCACCGGTGACTGATCCGGGTGTGGTATTCGCCGCCGACCAGCTCTACCGAGACGCAGCGCCCTTCCTCGATGACGGGCAGCCGCCGTCGGCAGCCCGGGACGCCTGCGTTTTCTGGCCGGCACCGCCGACCGGCGAGCTCGGGGAGCCGCAGATCGAGGGTTTGGCGCCGGTGTTGGTCATCTCCACGACCGGTGATCCGGCCACCCCTTACGAAGCGGGGGTGCAACTGGCTCGCCAACTCCGCGGTAAGTTGCTCACCTTCAACGGCAACCGGCACACCGTCGCCCTTCAGGGGGTCGAGTGCGTGGATGAAATGGTTACCGACTACTTCGTTCGGCTCGCCCTGCCCAAGCGCTCGTCGCTGTGCGTCGCGTGAGTGGCGCTGTGCGTGCCCCCGATCAGCAGCGCGCCCACTGCACCGACCAGGCACACCCCCGCGGTGAGCAGGAAGATTTCTTTGTACTGAGTACGCAGCGCGGCCTCTAGGGCCAGCTGATAGCCCGCGAGCTGCTGCCGGTACACCTCAGCGCTGACTCCGAAGGGCAGGGGGGTGGCCAGCTCGGCGGTGAGTTCCCGGAAACGGTGCAGGCCCCAGGCCGACAGTGCGGCGACGCCTACGAGCATCCCGGTCATCCGGGCCACCACCACCGCGGCGGACGCCACGCCGTGCCGGTCGGCGGGGGTCGCGCGCAACGCCGCCGCGGACAGCGGCGCGATTACCAGGCCGAGGCCGAAGCCGGCGACCGCGAGATCGCAGTCCAGCCGGGGCAGTGTCAGCAGTCCGAGGTCATGGCGGGCGGCCAGTACGTCTGCCGGCCAGCCCGCGATGAGCAGGTAGCCGGCGGCGGCCAGCAGCATCCCGACCAGCGCGATCCCGGCATCGCCGACCCGGCTCGCTGCCAGGCCACCCAGGATCGCACCGACCGGTAACGCCACCAGGAACCGCACCAGAATCGCAGTTGCGGCGGCAGCGTCGCGGCCCAGCACGGTCTGCGCGTACAGCTGGATGTCCACCAAGGTCACCAGCAGCGCTGCCCCGGCTGCCAGGCTCACTCCCAGTGCACCGAGGAAGACCCGCCACTGCACGCCGGCGGGATCGAGCAGCCGCACCGCAGCCCGTCGCTCCCACAGCACGAACGCCACCCCGGTCACCGCGGCGGCTCCCAAGACCGACCACCCCCATGACGGCAGCACCCCGCGATCGGGTTCGGGGTTGTACAGCCCGACCACCAGCAGCCCCAGCGTCAGCGCCAGCAGGCCGCCTCCCACCAGGTCCAGCGGTGCCCGATTGGGTGATCCCGAACCTGCGGACCGAGCCCTGGCGGGAACGGCAAGCTGTACGGCCACCATCGCCACGAGCGCGATCGGGACGTTCACCCAGAACACGCCGCGCCAGCCGGCCAGCGCAGCCAGCGCGATGCCGTAGAGCGGACCCAGCACGCTGCCCAGCTCCTGGGCTGCGCCCAATACGCCCAACGCGGTGGACCGGCCACGACCCGCCCACAGGTCAGCGATCAGCGCCATGGACACCGGTAGCAACGCGCCACCGGCGATGCCCTGCAGGGTCCGTCCCGCCACGAGCACCGGCAGCGTCGTGGCGACCGCGGTGATCACCGACGCGACGGCGAAGGTGATCAGGCAGGCGTGCAGCAGTGCCCGCCGGCCGTAGCGGTCGGATGCTTGACCCAGCAGCGGCATCGCCGCGACATAACCCAGCAGGAAGCCGGTGACGATCGGGGTGGCCCGCTCCAGACGGTTCAGTGGCACCTGCAGGTCACGGATGATGTCGACCAGCAAGCTGACCACGACATAGGCGTCCAGCGCGGCCAGCAGGGTCACCAGCGCGCCGACGCTCAGCGCCAGCCCGCGACGGCGGACCGGGGCAGCCGTCACGTTCATCGAAGCAGGCCGGGATCAGGCCGGCGGGGTGATTTCGACCGGGGCGTCGAACTCGGAGAAGCGGACGGTGATCGTGCCGTCGGTCGCCGGGAACTGGGCCTGCACCAGCCGAAGGCCCTCGACGGCCACCCAGACGTCGCCGGCCTTGTCCTGGGGCGGCCCCGGAACCAGCGTGCCGAGCGGCTGCGCAGGGAAGTTCACCTTCAAGTGGTAGCTGTCCACACCATTGACCTGCTCGCGCTTCTCGGTGGTGGCCCCCGTCCCGCTGGCGAGCACCGCCGCGATGCCCCGGTCCGGGTTCAGGATCACTGAAGGGTCATACACCGCACCGGCGAAGGACAACGGCAACTTCTGCACGGGGCCGGTGGGCAGTCGCAGGTACAGCGTGTCGCCGAGGATCACGAATTGCAGTTCGACGACCTGGCCACCTTGGTTGACCTTGGCAGTGCCCTGAGCCGACCCGTCCTGTTTCAGCCGACCGTCGGCTGACTGCAGCGGCACCGTCGGCACCTTGTCCTGGATGTCGATGGTGAAACGAGTGGTGTTCACCGTCCGCATCGCCTGGGCTGAGTCGGCGAGCAGCGTGGGGCCGGCAGGCAGGGTGGCCTTCTCGGCACTCCCGCTGCAGGACGTGACCAGCGCGAAGATGAGCGACATCGCTAGGGCGGCCGACACGGCGACGAGACGCATCCTGGCATCCTAGGGGGCGGAACACAGTGCCGTCACCGGCTGTCGTCTACCCTGCGCGCATGGACCGCCAGCAGGAGTTCGTGCTGCGCACGCTGGAAGAACGCGACATCCGGTTCGTCCGGTTGTGGTTCACCGACGTGTTGGGCTACCTCAAGTCGGTGTCGGTGGCGCCGGCGGAGTTGGAAGGAGCCTTCGCCGACGGCATCGGCTTCGACGGGTCGGCCATCCAAGGTTTCGCCCGGGCCTACGAGTCCGACATGATTGCCAAGCCGGACCCCGCAACATTCCAGGTGCTGCCCTGGGAGAATCCCAAAGGCGAGCACTATTCGGCCCGGATGTTCTGTGACATCACGATGCCCGACAGGTCGCCGTCGTGGGCCGACCCGCGGCACGTGCTGACCCGGGCGCTGTCCCGCGCGGCGGAAGGCGGGTTCACCTGCTACGTGCACCCCGAGATCGAGTTCTACTTGCTGCGTGACCTGCCCGACAACGGTTCCGAGCCGGTACCCGCCGACTCCGGTGGGTACTTCGATCAGGCCAGCCACGATGCGGCTCCGCACTTCCGCCGGCACACCATCGAAGCGCTGGAGCAGATGGGCATCTCGGTGGAGTTCAGCCATCATGAGGGCGCGCCGGGCCAGCAGGAGATCGATCTGCGGTACGCCGATGCGCTGACCATGGCCGACAACATCATGACCTTCCGGTACGTGGTGAAGGAGGTCGCGATCACCCAGGGGGTGCGCGCCTCATTCATGCCCAAGCCCTACACCGCCCAACCCGGATCGGCCATGCACACCCACATGAGCCTTTTCGAGGGCGATCGCAACGCCTTCCACGACGACAACGATCCCTACGAGCTGTCCAGCACCGGCCGCGCCTTCGTCGCCGGGGTGCTGGCGCATGCCCGGGAGATCACCGCGGTGACCAACCAATGGGTGAACTCCTACAAACGGCTGATCATCGGCGGGGAGGCACCCACCGCGGTCTGTTGGGGGCACGCGAACCGCTCAGCGCTGGTGCGGGTGCCGATGTACTCACCGGGCAAGGCATCCAGCCGGCGGGTGGAGATCCGCACCCCGGACTCGGCGTGCAACCCCTACCTCGCCTACGCAGTGATCCTCGCCGCCGGATTGCGTGGCGTGCAGCAGGGCTACGAGCTACCACCCGCCGCCGAGGACGACGTATGGTCGCTGTCCGAGCGGGAGCGCCGGGCGGCGGGCTACGCGCCGCTGCCGCAGAACCTCTCAGAGGCGTTGGTCGAGATGGAGAACTCCGAGCTGGTCGCCGAGGCACTCGGGGAGCACGTCTTCGACTTCTTCCTGCGCAACAAGCGCGCTGAGTGGGATCACTACCGGCGTCATGTCACCCCCTACGAGCTGCGCACTTACCTGCCCGTCCTGTAAATCGGATCGACACGGCGAGTAGCTCGGTTCACGATGGCGCAGTGGACGTCCGGCTGCACCATGATCCCGCAGAGTGCGCCGCGCTGCGCCGGCCGCTGCTCGAGGCCGACCCCGTCCGCCACACCGTAGCGCTCACAGTGATCAACTTATTGTTACGGGCACCTACGGCCGAGGATGCTCCTGCGTTTCTGACCGTCCACCGCGAGCAGGTGCTCGTCGGGGCGGCGATCTGCACACCACCGTATCCCCTGATCGTCAGCGCGCTGCCGGTGAGCTGCGTCGATGCGGCGGTGGGGGTGCTCACGCCCGGGTACCCGGGGCTGCCCGGAACACGTGGTGCTGTTCACCGATCTGGCGAACCCGATCAGCAACGCGATCTACCCACGGATCGGCTTCCGCCCCGTACACGACACGGTTGAACTCGCCTTCACACCTACACCCCGCCCGCAGTCTGGCACGCGGTCTGAGCCGGCGGGGAAGCGCGGCTAGCCTGGCGAGGGTGACGGTGCGGGTGCTGGTGGTGCAACCTTCGGATGCCGATCCGCCGGAGCGGTTGGGGAACTGGCTGGCCGACGCGGGGGCGGACCTCGCCGTGTGCCGACCGGCGACCGGCGACCTTCCCGACAACTTCGACGGTGTCGACGGGGTGGTCTGCATGGGAGGCGCGATGGGCGCACACGACGACGCCGAGCACCCGTGGCTTGCTTCACTGCGGTGGTTGCTCGCCGGCGCGGTCACCCGACGGCTGCCGGTGCTCGGGATTTGTCTCGGTGGCCAGTTGCTGGCGGCGGCCACCGGTGGCGCCGTCCGGCGGGCGGTCGACGGCCCCGAGGCAGGCACCCTGCTCATCGCCAAGCGGGATGCCGCCGCGTACGACCCGCTGTTCGCCCCGTTGCCGCTGACTCCCGACGTCATCCAGTTCCACCAGGACGAGATTCACCGGTTACCGCCGGGAGCTACCCTGCTCGCCTCCTCACCGCGGCACGCGAACCAGGCGTTCCGGGTCGGCGCTGCCGCTTACGGCCTGCAGTGTCACATCGAGACCTCGCCGTCGATGGTGCTGTCATGGGCTCGCCGTGACGCGGCGACGGCCAGGGCATTCCCTCCCGGGCAGCTCGATCCCGATCACCTCGAGTGCGTGCACGCCGACATAGCCGACGCATGGCAGCCGGTAGCGGCCCGCTTCGTCGCACTGGCTGCCGGTGAGCTTCCTCCAGCCGCCGGGCCAGGAGATCGCTCGATTCTTCCGTTGCTCGACCACTAGCGTTTGCATTGTGGCCATCGACGGGAGGCGCACCGCGCCGTCCCTGGCGCGGCTGGGGTTCACGGACGATGGCGCCGCGGGCTCGCTGGCGCGCTTGGGTTGGTGGCGTGACGGGCAGATCCAGCAGGTTGCGGAACAGGCGGTGTGGGCGCTGTCGCGGGCGCCCGACCCCAATCTGGCGCTGCGCACCCTCGTCAGGCTGGCCAATGCCCTCGGGGAAGGATGGGCCGAGCTGGACGGGGTGTTGTGCCAGAACCCCAGTGTGCGTGGGCGGCTGCTCGGACTGCTCGGCTCGTCGACCGCGCTCGGGGACCACCTGGTCGCCAAACCGCAGCGCTGGTGCGGGATAGCCACATCGGAGGCGGACCAGCAGAGCTGGGCGGGCCGGTCAGTGCAGCGCCTGCTCGTCGCGGTCGGCGCGGAGCCGACCGGTCCGGCGCCGGGCAACGACAACGACGCATCGACCGGGGCATCGACCGGGGCATCGACCCGAGCGGCATTGACCGGGATGAAGGCTCAACGGGCGCTGCGGGACACCTACCGCGACCTGATCGCCGAGCTTGCTGCCGCCGATGTGGCCGCCGTGGTGGAGCCTCGCTTGCCGGTGGTGCCCTTCGAGCAGGTCGGTGAGGCGCTCGCCGAGCTCGCGGCCGGGGCGCTGCGGGCCGCATTGGCCGTCGCGGTAACCCAGGTGGCCGGGCCGGATGAGTCACCACCTCGGCTCGCGGTGATCGGAATGGGCAAGTGTGGCGCCGGCGAATTGAACTACGTCTCCGACGTCGATGTGATCTTCGTGGGGGATTCCGAGGACGAGTTGGGTGCAGCGACCAAGCTGGCCTCGACGATGATGCAACTGGCATCGGCGTGCTTCGAGGTGGACGCAGCGCTGCGGCCGGAGGGCAAAGCGGGTGCGCTGGTCCGCACGCTGGAGGGGCACCTGTCCTACTACCGCCGGTGGGCCAAGACCTGGGAGTTCCAGGCGCTGCTCAAGGCCCGTCCGGTCGCTGGTGACGCCGAGCTCGGCGCCCGCTACCTGGCGGCCGTGGCACCCATGGTGTGGACCGCCGCGGACCGGGACAACTTCGTGCCTGAAGTTCAGGCGATGCGCCGCCGGGTCACCGACCATATCTCCGCTGAGATGGCGGACCGGGAGCTCAAGCTGGGCAACGGCGGCCTGCGCGACGTGGAGTTCGCCGTGCAACTGCTGCAGATGGTGCACGGTCGTACCGACGAATCGCTGCGGACCGGGTCCACCGTGACGGCGCTGGCCGCGCTGGGCGCTGGTGGGTACGTCGGTCGGGACGATGCCGCGAACCTCGCGGCGTCCTACCGGTTCCTGCGCCTGCTGGAGCACCGGTTACAACTGCAGAAACTGCGCCGAACCCACCTGCTTCCGGCCGACGACGACACCGCGACCTGGCGGTGGCTGGCCCGCGCTGCGGGGATGCGACCAGACGGCACCCGCGACGCCGTCGGAGTGTTGCGCATGGAACACACCCGGCAGTCGCACCGGGCCCGCCGGCTGCACCCGCAGCTGTTCTACCGGCCGCTGCTGGAGGCCGTGGCCAAGGTGCCCACTGAGGTCTACCGGCTTACGGAGTCTTCAGCGAAAGCGCGGTTGGCGGCGCTGGGCTACGCCTCCCCACAGGGCGCGCTGGGACATTTGCGGGCGCTCACCGACGGGGTGTCGCGGCGGGCGGCGATCCAGTCCGCGCTGCTGCCGGTCCTGCTGGAGTTCCTCGCCGACACCCCAGACCCCGACCGCGGGCTGGCCGCCTACCGGCGGGTATCCGAGGCGCTCGACGACACCCCCTGGTACCTGCGGCTCCTGCGCGATGAGGGCGCTGTGGCGCAGCGGCTGATGGCCCTGCTGGGCACCTCCCGGATGGTGGCCGACCTCCTGGTCCGAGCCCCGGAGGCGCTGCAGCTGCTGGCCGATCCCCACGAGATGGCCAGGCGTGACCCGACAGAGGTGGCGGCGTCGCTTCGCTCCACCGCATGCCGGCAGCGAGAACCCACAGCCGCGGTCACAGCCGCTCGGGCGCTGCGCCGCCATGAGCTCTGCCGCATCGCCTGCGCCGACCTGCTTGGCCTGCTCGACGTCGATGCGGTGTGCGCTGCGCTGTCCTCGGTGTGGACCGCGGTGCTGGCCTCGGCTCTGGACGTCGCGCTGCGCGAGGAGATCGAACGCAGGCAGGCCGAGCCGGCCCGGATCGCGGTGATCGGAATGGGCCGGCTAGGGGGCGCGGAGCTGGGCTACAACTCCGACGCTGACGTGCTGTTCGTCTGCGATCCACTGCAGGGCGAGCATGCTGGCAAAGACGCTGAGACTGACGCGGTGCGCTTTGCCTCCTCAGTCGCCGAGTCGGTGCGAAACCTGCTCGGCTCACCGAGCCAGGATCCACCCTTGGTCGTCGACACCGGGCTGCGACCAGAAGGCCGATCGGGCCCGCTGGTGCGAACCCTCGCGTCCTACCAGGCCTACTACACCCAATGGGCTCAGACCTGGGAGGCGCAGGCGTTGCTGCGAGCCACCCCGCTGGCCGGCGATGCGGAGCTGGGAAAGCGGTTCCTCTCGGTGATCGAACCGGTGCGTTACCCCGAGGGCGGGCTGACTGCATCGCAATCCACCGAGATCCGCCGGATGAAGGCCAGAGTCGACTCCGAGCGACTACCCCAAGGCGCCGATCCGACCACCCACACCAAACTCGGCCGTGGCGGGCTGGCCGACGTGGAGTGGACCATCCAGCTGCTGCAGTTGCAGCATGCGCATGAGGTGCCGGCACTGCGCACTCCCGCCACCGGAGCCGCCCTGCAGGCCGCCACCGATGCCGGACTGCTGCTCAACACCGACGCAGAGGTACTGCAAGCGGCCTGGCAGCTCGCCACCAAGACCCGCAACGCGCTCACCCTGGTACGGGGCAAGCAGGTTGACCAGCTGCCCACCTCCGGCCGGGACCTGGTTGCCGTGGCCAGGGCACTGGGTTACTCCGCGGCTGATGACCCCGGCAAGGTGGTCGACGAGTACCGCCGCGCCACCCGCAGAGCCCGCGCCGTCGTCGAACACTCTTTCGGCGCGTAACTCACTGCGATGATCTTGAGCTAGGGGTTCGCCATGGCGCTCGAATGCGACCGTAACGTCAAGATCGTCGCAGGCGGGAGTCGAACCAGGGTCGCGCGTGGGGGAGGAACGGGGGAACTGTGGCGATGAGCATCAGGGCGATGGTGATCAGGAGACCGGTCTTGGTTGTGATCGGGACAGCGCCGGACACCGCGACGCTGTAGAGGGCGCCGAGGAGGGTAAGCCCGACCAGCGCGAATCGGGTCCAGCCCCGCCCCGAGCGCATCGCAATCGCCAATGTCATCTGCACCAGCACGAGCACAACACCGGCACCGATCAGTGTCGCCAAGGTGGCAGTCGCCACCTGCTCCCGCTTCGCCGGAGTTTCGTCCGGAAACTGTTGCTCGACGATTGGCAGCACGGCGGCCTGCAATTCGCCGAAGTAACGCAGGGTCGCGGCCGCGGTGATCACGCCGACCAGGCAGGCCCCGATCCACAACCAGTAGGAGACGTCGATGACGCCCGGTCGGGGCCGCGCGGCAAGCGCCGAGGGCGCCGCTCGGGTCGTGAGGCTCGGACGTGCCGGTGGTTCGGACGGGCGGCGTTCGCCATGATCTGGCTGCATCAGGCAGCAACCTACCCTGGCCCCCGAGGCGCCACCGGACGGGGAAACCCCCTAATCGGTCGCGCTGTGCACCCGCCAGTCCCGGTACCCGTCCGGCGGACAACCCGGCTGCAGCCCCGATGGCCGGCGATCGGCGCGGCTCTAGTTTTGTGTCCAGCCGGACAAGAGGTCCGGAGAGAACCACCCAAGACGGATCCATCCGCGACTGAGGAGAGACATCATGGCTGACTTCAAGTTTGAGCAGACCGTCGTTCCGGTGCAGGAAGTCCACACCGACGCCGCTGGGGGCAACGGCGGCCACGGCGGCGAGAGCGGCGCCCTGGCCTTCGGTTACGCCGACGCTGACGCCGGCAATGGCGGCGTTGCGCTGGCCGGTGACGGTGGCGACGCCAGCGGTGGCAACGGCAACGGCCTGGGCCTCGGCGGCCCCGGTGGTCACTCCTCAGCCAACGCCGAGGGTGGCGACGCCAACCAGTTCGGCCTGCTCAACTTGAACCTCCTCGGCGGCCCCACCGGTGGCAACGCGGTCGCCGGCTCAGCGGCCGGCAACGGTGGCGCGGGCACCGGCCTGGGCCTCGGCGGTGCCGGCGGCTTCGGGGGTACCGGGGGCAGCACAGCCGCCAACGGTGGCGACGCGGGAGCGGTGAACCTCACCTCGGCGAACTCCAGCGCCGACGGTGGCGCGGGTGGTGCCGGTGGCGTCGCCGTTGTCGACCCCGACCAGAACACCGCTGTCGTCAATGACTTCGACTTCACCGGCTCGTTCAACGAGGACAACGACACCACGTTGATCAGCAATTCGGGCAACTCCGACGACGACGGTGTGGACAACGCGGGCGGCGTGATCAACGGCAGCATCGTGGCCGACGACATCAACAACTCGTTCACCGACGACGACACCACGGCATTCGTGAACTCGTTCAACGACAACAGCAGGAACATCGACCTCTCCGATGACGACGTCGTCGACACCGACATCTCCAACTCGTTCAACCCGGACAACGACAGGGTCGACATCGACGTCGACAACGACTTCATCGACATCCTGTGATATCGGAATGGTTCGTCTGATCAGGCCGGGCCCGCCGCCTTCCTCCCGGAGTGGCGGGCCCGCGCTCAGGTTGGGCACTTGCCACCGGGCACGAACAACGAATGGGGGTGAACGACATGCTGTCTGTGTCTTCACTGATCGAGTTTCTGATGAACCTGCTGCGTGACCCGGCTGCCCAGCTCGAGTTCGAGCGGGATCCGCAGGGGGTGCTGGCACGGCACGGTCTTGACAACCTGTGCGCTCAGGATGTGCGAGATGTCGCACCGCTGGTGGCCGACCACGATGCGGTGGCTGTCAAGCATGGTGGCCATCAGCCGTCAAACGGTGGTTATCACCCGCCGTCGTATGACGGCGAGGACCCGGTTCGAGAAATCTCACATATCACCGAGCACTACGAGGTCAACAACGTCGTGGTCAACGACTCCGACGAATACAACTTCACCTACGTCGACGACCGGGACACCATCGTCACCGTCGACGACCGGGACAGCACCGAGATCAACGCCGAAGGCGACGTCACGATCGACGGGTCGTTCAACCAGGACAACGATGTCAACGTGATCGAGGACTCGTTCAACGAGGACAACGACGGGGTCGACAACAAAGGCGGCACCATCGACGACAGCGTCGTGGCCGGCGAGGACATCGAGGAATCGTTCACCTCCGACGAGAACACCAGCGTCACCGGCTCCTACAACGACAACAGCACCAACGTCGACGCCTCCGACGACG
>JBOHFX010000066.1:0-6431 GCA_050699875.1 Pseudonocardiaceae bacterium | reverse complement strand
CGCGTTCTGGATGCAGACTGCTGCTAATCAGGCCTCAATCACCGCAGTCTGCATCCAGAACGCGGTCGGGCGCGAGGCCAGAACGCGACCCAACTACTTTTTGTTGGGCTTGGCGGAGTCGTCTGTGGACAGTGCGGCGACGAAGGCTTCCTGGGGTACCTCCACCCGCCCGATCGTCTTCATCCGCTTCTTGCCCTCTTTCTGCTTCTCCAGCAATTTGCGCTTACGGGTGATGTCGCCGCCGTAGCACTTGGCCAGCACGTCCTTACGGATGGCGCGGATGGTCTCCCGAGCGATGATCCGGGAACCGATCGCGGCCTGGATGGGCACCTCGAACTGCTGGCGCGGGATGAGCTCGCGCAGCCTGGTCGCCATCGAGGTGCCGTAGCCGTAGGCAGCCTCGCGGTGCACGATCGCCGAGAACGCGTCCACCGGCTCACCCTGTAACAGGATGTCCACCTTGACCAGGTCGGCGAACTGCTCGCCGGCTTCCTCGTAGTCCATCGAGGCGTAGCCGCGGGTGCGGGACTTCAGCGCGTCGAAGAAGTCGAACACGATCTCGGCCATCGGCAGCGTGTAGCGCAACTCGACCCGCGACTCCGACAGGTAGTCCATTCCCATCAAGTTGCCGCGCCGGCCCTGGCAGAGTTCCATGATCGTGCCGATGAACTCCGAGGGGGCGAGAACCGTGCAACGGACCACCGGCTCGTACACCTCGGCGATCTTGTCGTCGGGCCAGTCCGCGGGGTTGGTGACGGTCTGCTCGGTGCCATCTTCGCGCACCACCCGGTACACCACGTTGGGAGCGGTGGAGATGAGGTCAAGGCCGAACTCCCGCTCGAGCCGGTCTCGGGTGATCTCCAGGTGCAGCAGGCCCAGAAACCCGCAGCGGAAACCGAACCCCAGCGCCGCCGACGTCTCCGGGTCGTAGCTCAGCGCGGCGTCGTTGAGCCGTAGCTTGTCCAGCGCCTCGCGCAGCTCCGGGTAGTCCGAGCCGTCTACCGGGTAGAGCCCGGCGAACACCATCGGCTTGGGGGTGCGGTAGCCGGGCAGCGCCTCGGTGGCGCCCTTGCGCTCACTGGTGACCGTGTCCCCGACCCGGGACTGCCGGACGTCCTTCACTCCGGTCATGAGGTAACCGACCTCGCCAACACCGAGGCCGTCACACGGTTTCTGATCGGGCGAGATGATGCCGACCTCGAGCAGCTCGTGGGTGGCGTTGGTGGACATCATCCGGATCCGGTCCCGCGGGGTGATCCGCCCGTCGACCACCCGGATGTAGGTGACCACGCCCCGGTAGGAGTCGTATACCGAGTCGAAGATCATCGCCCGAGTCGGGGCAGCACCGTCCCCGACCGGAGCCGGGACCTGCTCGACCACCACGTCGAGCAACTCCCGCACGCCCTGGCCGGTCTTCGCGCTGACCCGCAGCACTTCGTCGGGCTGGCAGCCGAGGATGTGCGCCAGCTCGGCGGCATAGCGGTCCGGCGCGGCGGCCGGTAGATCGATCTTGTTGAGTACCGGGATGACCCGGAGGTCTTTCTCCAACGCCAGATACAGGTTCGCCAGGGTCTGCGCCTCGATACCCTGCGCGGCGTCCACCAGCAGCACGGCGCCTTCACACGCTTCCAGCGCGCGGGATACCTCGTAGGTGAAGTCGACGTGGCCGGGGGTGTCGATCAAGTGCAGCACGTGGTCGACGTCGTCGACCCGCCAGGGAAGTCGGACGTTCTGCGCCTTGATGGTGATGCCCCGCTCGCGCTCGATGTCCATCCGGTCGAGGTACTGCGCCCGGAAGTTGCGTGCGTCGAGCACGCCGGTGAGCTGCAACATGCGGTCGGCCAGGGTGGATTTGCCGTGGTCGATGTGCGCGATGACGCAGAAATTGCGGATCAGCTCGGGAGGGGTGAACGTCTTGTCGGCGAACGTCGTCACTCAGCAGTCCTCAAATGGCGGCAGGGATCACGTCATGGTCGCACGCCACCGTGAGTGCCCTTGCGCCACCAGGACCCGGCCCTGCACCGATCTGAACCGGGCTGTTCGCTCTCGGCTGCATGACGGCGACCGGGCATGGCGGGATGATCGGTGTAAGCACCCACCAGGAGGAGACCCCAACGTGACCGTTATTCCGCTGCCCACGCTGGGACGCCGGGAAGCCGCCGCCGCTGCGCTGGCCGCCAAACACCGCCACCAGGTGTCCTGGCAGAAGATCGCGGAGATCTTGGACCGTTCATTGGTGTGGAGCACGTCGGCCGTACTGGGCCAGCAGCCGCTGAACGCCGAGCAGGCCCGGGCGGTGGGGCGCCTGCTGCAGCTGGACGACGACGTCGTCGACGCCCTGCAGTTGCCCCCGGTACGCGGCGCGGACATGGTCGATACCACCGAACCGGTGGTGTATCGGCTGCAGGAGATGGTGCAGGTCTACGGCAACGCACTGGCCGAGCTGATCCGCGAGGAGTTCGGCGACGGCATCATGAGCGCCATCGACTTCGAGCTGTCCTTGGAACGCCGCGAAGACCCCCGAGGTGACCGGGTGCGGTTGGTACTGGATGGCAAGTTCCTGCCCTACCGGGTTTTCTGAGACTGTTCTGCCGACCGCTGATCAACCCGCAACGGGTGATCGGCGGGCACCTCGACGATCACCAGCCGGAGGCCGTCCGGATCGGCGATCCACATCTCATCAAGGCCCCACGGTTCGCGACGGGGTTCCCGAAGCACCTGGACGCCCCGCGCGACGAGTTCGGCCGCCGTCGCGGCCAGGTCGCGAACCTGCAACCACACCGCGGTCGCCGCACTCGGACCTGACTCCGACTTCCTGGACACCTCGAGGAAGCCGCCGCCGAGGACGAACACCGTGCCGCCGGGGAACTCTCGGTGCACGGCAAGCCCCAGCACGTCACGGTAGAACGCTGTCGAACGCTCGCAGTCCCGCGGGTGCAGCAGGACACGGCTGCTCAGTACCTCCATACAGCTGTCCTACCGGCTTTCGGCCGGGGTTTCATCTGGGTCCGGTCATACCGGCTGTTACGATCGTCTACCGTGCCGCGCGACGGCACTCCCTCCCGAAGGCGAGATCGAAGGTATACGCGTGGCCAACATCAAGTCGCAGCTCAAGCGGATCCGGACCAACGAGAAGGCACGACTGCGCAACAAGTCCATCAAGTCGTCCCTGAAGACCGCGGTTCGCCGGTTTCGCGAGGCCGCGACCGCCGGTGAGAAGGACCAGGCGCTGAGCGAGATGCAGACCGCCAGCCGCCAACTGGACAAGGCCGTGAGCAAGGGCGTCATCCACGGCAACCAGGCAGCCAACCGCAAGTCGGCGATGGCCAAGCAGGTCAACCAGCTGTAACTCAGCGGCGCGCGGCGCACAGCGCGAGGACGGCGCGTTCCAATGCGTATTCGGCGTCCGCAGCTACTCCCTTGACGTCCGCGTTGACCGACGCGACCACCTGGATCGCCTGCGCCAGCCCATCACGTTCCCAGCCGCGGGATTGCGCCATCGCCTTCTTGACCTTCCACGGCGGCATGCCAAGCGTGCTGGCCAGGCGGTACGGGTCAGCGCGGCCCGCGGCTGTCACCCGGGCAACCGTGCGCACGGCATCGGCCAGCGCGTCGGCGACCAGGACATGCGGCACGCCCAGCTGCATGGCCCAACGCAGCATCTCCAGAGCACCGGCGCGGTCCCCGGTCATCACCTTCTCCGCGACCGAGAAGCCAGTGACCTCGGCGCGGCCCCGGTGGTAGCGGCGCACTGCGGCCTCGTCTACCGAGCCGCCGCTGTCGGTGGTCAATTGGGACGCCGCAGAGGCGAGTTCGCGCAAGTCGGAACCGACGGCGTCGAGTAAGGCGGTCACCGCGCCGGCGCTGATCTGCCCACCGGCCCGATGGACCTCGGCACGCACGAAGCCGGCCCGGTCCTCGAAGCGGGTGATCCGGGCGCATTCACTGACTTCGGCACCGGCGGCCCGCACTCCATCGGCCAAAGCCTTACCCCGACCACCTCCAGCGTGCACGACGACGAGGACGATTCCCTCGGACGGGTTGCGCGCATGGTGCAGGATCGCCTCGGCGGTGTCCTTGCCCGCCTCGTGTGCAGCGCCCAATACCACCACTCGCCCTTGCGCGAACAGCGATGGGCTGACCAGCTCGTCGAGCTCGCCGGGAATGAGGTCTGTGGTGCGCATCCGGCGCACTTCGGTTTGTGGGTCGGCCCGTCGCGCCGCGCCCTCCACGGCCTCAACGGCCCGCTCGACCAGCAGTTCCTCCTCGCCGAAGATCAGGTGTAACGGTGCGGGCGGGACCGTTGGGGAGTTCACGTCGGCTATCCTCGCATCGGACCCAGACCCGCCCGCCGACTCCCGCATGGTGGACCTGGCTGGGCAGTAGGTACCGACTGACGTACGGTGAAAACCACAACCGAATACAGCTCATCCAGAGGGGCAGAGGGATCGGCCCGACGAAGCCCCGGCAACCGACGCAAGCTGACACGCATGTTCTTCGACCCGCGAGGTCGCTTGCGATCACGGTGCCAATTCCGACCCGCCGTGCGGGAGAGATGAGGAGAGACCTCGCGATGACCAGCACCCTCGATAGCTTCACCACGTCTGTCCTCGACCTGGGTCTGGCGCGCGAGCTGGTGTGCCGGGAATGTGGATCCCGCACGCCACTGGCCGCAGAGTTCGCTTGTGCCGAGTGCTTCGGCCCGTTGGAGGTCGGTTACGACTTCGGGCACATCACCCGCTCGGACATCGAATCCGGACCGCCGTCGATCTGGCGCTACCGCAGGCTGCTGCCGGTGCCCGAAGACGTGAACGAACATCCCAACACCCAGCCTGGCCTGACCCGGCTGATCCGCGCCGACCGGCTCGCCAAGTCGCTGGGGGTCCGCAAGCTGTGGATCAAGGACGACACCGGCAACCCGACGCATTCCTTCAAGGACCGGGTGGTGGCAGTCGCACTGGCTGCCGCTCGGCAGCTCGGTTTCCGGGTACTGGCCTGCCCGTCGACCGGCAATCTCGCCAACGCGGTGGCCGCTGCCGCCGCCCGGGCCGGCTGGGAGTCGGTGGTGCTCATCCCCTCCTCCTTGGAACGTGCCAAGGTGCTCACCACCGCGGTCTACGACGGCGCACTGATCGCCGTAGACGGCACCTACGACGACGTCAACCGGCTGGCCACCGAGCTGGCTGCGGAACACGAGGACTGGGCCTTCGTCAACGTCAACGTCCGGCCCTACTACGCCGAGGGCTCCAAGACGCTGGGATACGAGGTCGCTGAGCAGCTCGGTTGGCGGCTACCCGACCAGATCGTGGTGCCGATCGCGTCCGGCTCCCAACTGACCAAAGTCGACAAGGGCTTCCGTGAACTGGCCGAACTGGGTCTGGTGCAGCCCTCGCCATACCGGGTGTTCGGAGCCCAGGCCACCGGCTGCGCGCCAGTGTCGGCGGCGTTCAAAGCCGGCCGCGATGTGGTGGTGCCGGTCCGACCGGACACCATCGCCCGCTCGCTGGCGATCGGCGCGCCCGCCGACGGCCCCTACGTGTTGGACACCGTCCGCCGGACCGACGGCGCGATCGAGGACGTCACCGACGCCGAAGTAGTGGAAGGCATCCGGTTGCTGGCCCGTACCGAGGGAATCTTTGCTGAGACCGCCGGTGGGGTGACGGTGGCCTGCGCGAAGAAGCTCATCGAGTGCGGGCGGCTGGATCCCGAAGCCGAAACCGTCCTGCTCATCACCGGCGATGGACTCAAGACGTTGGATGCGGTGGCGGACCACCTGGCGCCGAAGGCCACCGTGCCACCGAGCACCAAGGCCGTCCGCGAGGCCCTCCGAAGCTGATCTGGATGCATCCCGCGAAATCCTGGGTAAATCCCACCCTCGGTCGGTAGCGCACGGTACAGTCCCACGACCATTCTGGTGACGGCCGTCCAGGCCCGAATCGGCAACCGTCCATAGGAGTGTGCTTGGCTGATGGCTGCCAGTCATTCGTCCGCGTCACCCAGCGCGTGGAGGCCGACGACGCGCACCCTTGGAGCGCTGTTCGCTGGATCTGCTGTGACGCTCTCGGCAACCCTTGTACATGGGAGCTCGCTGGCGTTAGCCGGAAATGAGTCGGAATCGATCGCCGAGCCGCCTGCCAACCCGATCTTGGACGAATCAGTGCAGGCGAACTCCGGATCTTTCCACTCAACCCCTGGTCAGGCCGTTCCGTGGACGCCAGGCGCGACCCCGCAATGGGGTTCATCCCTTAAAGATCTACCGATGTGGCGGGCACCTGTGCAGCCTGCGCCGCAGCAGGGTTCGCTTGCTTTGCCGGCTCCCATGGCATCGCCCTCAGCGGGTCCGACCAGCGCACGAACCTCCGCGGCGGGCCCCGCAGGCCCTGGGCAGCACGCCGCGGGCGCCAGCACCAGCCCCGCTGGATCCGGCTCGG
>JBOHFX010000065.1:0-3588 GCA_050699875.1 Pseudonocardiaceae bacterium | reverse complement strand
GGCTATGCCTCCCCGCGAACCCCGACCGAGCACACATTGGCCGAAATCTGGGGACGCGTGTTGGGCGTGGAGAAGGTCGGTGTCGAGGACGACTTCTTTGCCCTCGGCGGCGATTCAATCCTCAGTTTCCGGGTGCTGTCACTTATCCGGGAAGCGTTCGGCTCGGAGCTGTCCACCCGAGTGGTGTTCGATGCGCGGACCATCGCGCGGCTCGCGGAACTGCTGCCCGAGCACCCCGGGTCCGACTCCACCGCACGGATCACCGCCGCAGCGCGAGGAGACGCTGTGCCGCTCTCGCCGGCACAGCAACGGCTGTGGTTCCTGGACGATCTGACATCCGGCGGCATCGAGTACAACACCGGCATCGGGCTGCGGCTGTCCGGGGCGCTGGATCTGGAGGCCCTGCGCTCGGCGCTAGCGGCCTTGAGCAGCCGGCACGAGTCACTCCGCACGACGTTCGACACCATCGACGGACAAGGCATCCAGGTCGTCGCGCCAGGTGGTGAGATACCGCTGCGGATGCTGAACCTCACGGACCTTCGCGACGACGGCGCGCTGGACCGTGCGCTGGTGCAGGAGTTGAGCACTCCCTTCGATCTGCGGCGCGGCCCGCTGACCAGGGTGTTGCTGGTGCGATTGGCTCTGGATGACCACGTGCTGCTGCTCAATCAGCACCACATCATCACCGACGGTCGGTCAGTCCAGATCCTGGTGGACGAGTTAGCCCAGCTATACAGCGCCGCCGTGAACGAGCGTGCGAGCGAACCGTTGATACAGAGCGAGCGTGCGCGCGAACCATCGACACGGCACAACATCGACAGCATCACGGCCGCGCTGACGGAGTTGCCGATCCAGTATCCAGACTTCGCTGTATGGCAGCGCGAACGGTTGTCGGACGCGGTGCTGGAACCACACTTGGACTACTGGAAGCACCAGCTCGCGGGTGTCGAGGCGCTCGAGCTGCCGACGGACCGGCCACGGCCCCCACAGCGCACGACGGCCGGTGCGGTGCACCGACACGACCTGTCGACCGGCCTGGTACGGCGGCTGACCGCGGTGGGGCAGGCGCACGCAGCCACACTGTTCATGACGCTGACCGCCGCGGTCCAACTGTTGTTG
Source organism: Pseudonocardiaceae bacterium (assembly GCA_050699875.1). Taxonomy (GTDB): domain Bacteria; phylum Actinomycetota; class Actinomycetes; order Mycobacteriales; family Pseudonocardiaceae. The sequence continues at coordinate 2,469 of JBOHFX010000065.1, read as the reverse complement.
TCTCGCTACTGTAATCAGCGCGACATCACCGTGGGCACCGTGACCTCCGGGCGCGACCGGGCCGAGCTAGAAGAGCTGATCGGATTCTTTGTCAACACAGTCGCGCTGCGCTCTTGGGTCGAACCCGGCCAGCCCTTCGGTGACTTCCTCGCCGCGGTCCGGGAGACCGTGCTGGAAGCGTTCGCCCATGACGAGGTCCCGTTCGACCGTCTGATCGAGGAACTCCGACCGGAGCGCGATCCCAGCCGTACCCCGCTGGTACAGGCCATGGTGGTACTGCAGCAGCACATGGTGCCGCCGCGCGAGATCACCGGCCTGCGCATCACGGAGCACGACCTGCCCCGCCCGTCCTCCAGGTTCGACCTCGTCGTGGAGTTCCTTCCCCGGGACGGCTCGTTAAGCGTCACCGTCGAATACAACACCGACCTGTTCGACGCCGGCACCATCGCAGGGTTGGTGGCGAGCCTAGAAGTGCTGCTCGAGGGAATCGCCGACAACCCGCACCGGCAATTGGCCGAGCTCCCGTCGCTAACCGAGGACGAGTTGCACTGGTTGCTAGTGGAGCGCAACAACACCGCGCAGCCCGTGCCCGCAGTCATGTGGACGGAGTTTTTCGAGGCGCAGGTGGCACGAGTGCCGGAGGCGGTGGCGGTCGCTTTTGAGGACGAGCAGCTCTCCTACCTGGAGTTGAACGAGCGGGCGAATCGTCTCGCGCATCTATTGATCCAGCGTGGGGCGGGAGCGGAGACGTTCGTGGCATTGGCGGTGCCTCGTTCGGTGGACATGGTCGTGGCCTTACTGGCGGTGTGGAAGGCAGGCGCAGGCTATCTGCCGATCGACCCCGACTATCCCGCGGATCGGATCGAGTTCATGTTGTCCTACGCGTGCCCGGCATTGCTGGTAACCACGAGCGCGGTGGCACACCAATTGCCCGAAACGACAGGAATGCTCCAGGTGGTCCTCGACGATGCCGCGACGGTCAAAGAGCTGGTGGGTCATTCGGCAAAGGATGTAGTCGAGGCTGATCGGGTACGGCCGATGTCACGGGCCAATCCGGCGTATGTGGTCTACACCTCGGGTTCGACGGATCAGCCGAAGGGAGTTGTCGTCTCGCACGCGAGCGTGGTGGATCTCGCAGTGTGGGCGGCGTCGGACTTCGGGCCATCCGGTTTGTCGCGGGTGGTGGCGTCGACCGCGCTGAACTTCGACGTGTCGGTGTTCGAGATCTTCTGCCCCCTCGTGGTCGGAGGGACCGTGGAGGTGGTGCAGGACCTGCGTGCCTTGAGTGAACAGCGGGAGGGCGGCTGGTTCCCGAGCCTGATCACCGCGGTGCCGTCTGCGTTCGCCCAGCTCATTGCCCATGACACAATGACGGTCACAGCGGACACCGTGGTGCTGGCGGGTGAGGTGTTGTCTGCCCAGGCGGTTCGGAGGATCCGCTCGGTGACGTCGTGCCGCAGGATCGTCAACATCTACGGCCTGGCCGAGGCCACGGTGTATGCGACGGCGTGGTATTCCGATGAGAGGACGCCGGGGGCGACGGTCAGGAACCAGCCGCCGCCGATCGGGCGGCCGATCGCCAATACCCAGGTGTATGTGCTTGATGCCGAACTGCGGCCGGTGGCGGCCGGTGTGCCGGGCGAGCTGTACCTCGGTGGTCGTGGTCTGGCGCGGGGTTACCTGCACCGGCCGGGGTTGACCGCGCAGCGGTTCGTGGCCAACCCGTTCGGTACGCCGGGTGCGCAGATGTACCGCACTGGGGATGTCGTGCGGTGGAACACCCGAGGTGAGTTGGAGTATCTGAGTCGGTGGGATGAGCAGGCCAAGATCCGTGGATTCCGCGTTGAGCTGGGCGAGGTCGAAGCCGCCCTCCTACGCCATCCCGATATCGCAGAAGCGGTTGCCATCATTCGCAATGAGAATTCCGGGCTTCCCTGCTTGGTGGCCTACGTGGTACCGACTCGGGGCGCGGCATTGGACGCCGCATCACCGGCGTTGCGCGGATTCCTTCGCCAGATGCTGCCTGATTACATGGTGCCGTCCGCCTTCGTGACACTCGACGCGCTCCCGCTGAAACCCAACGGAAAGCTGGATCGCGGTGCTCTTCCTACGCCGGACTGGGACTTGGTCGTAGGCCGGGACTATGTGGCGCCCCGGACTTATGTCGAGCGCGAACTGGCCCGCGTCTGGGGTGAGGTGTTGGGGGTGGAGCGGGTGGGGGTCGAGGACAACTTCTTCTCCCTCGGCGGCGACTCCATCCTGAGCATTCAGGTGGTGTCCCGGGCACGCCAGGCCGGCCTGCAACTGACCTCCAAGGACATGTTCCAGAACTACACCATCGCGTCGTTGGCGGCGAATGTGGGTGTGGTGGTGGGGGAGGTGGTTGAGCGGGGTCCGGTGAGTGGTGTGGTGCCGTTGACTCCGATTCAGTGTTGGTTTTTGGGGTCTGATCCGGTTTGTCCTGAGCAT
>JBOHFX010000064.1:0-49110 GCA_050699875.1 Pseudonocardiaceae bacterium | reverse complement strand
ATGGAGGGGGCGGCGCGCAATGCGTGCCGCCCCCTCCATCATTTTGGTGCTCTTCAAGTACCGCCGACCCGGTCGGGAGCAGCACTTAACAGCTACAACTCCTGCGTCGGATCTCCACCGGGGGTGGACGCGGCGGCAAGGGCGAGCTCAAGGCGCGGATCGCCGCCCGCCGGCTGCGGTGTTCGGCCGTAGGATTGACTGGTGAGCGCCGAGGGACGTCTGACACATGTGGATGATCGTGGCGCGGCGCGGATGGTCGACGTGTCGGATAAGCAAACCTCTGCGCGAGAGGCGGTCGCCTCAGGAGTCTTTCGCACCACCGAAGAGGTGGTGCGACTGCTACGCGCCGAACAATTGCCTAAAGGCGATGCACTGGCCACCGCCCGCATCGCAGGAATCATGGCCGCCAAGCGAACACCCGACCTGATCCCGTTGTGCCATCCGCTGTCGTTGACCGGGGTGACCGTGGACCTGCACACCTCGGGTTCCGAGGTTAAGATCACCGCCACGGTCCGCACCACCGATCGAACGGGTGTGGAGATGGAGGCACTCACTGCGGTCGCGATCGCCGGGCTGGCACTGCACGACATGATCAAGGCAGTCGACCCCGACGCGGTGCTAGACGCGGTACGAGTGGAGCGTAAGTCGGGCGGCAAGACCGGGCTGTGGGTCCGTCCGACGGCCGAGCCGTCAAAACCGATATCGACGGCCGAGCCGTCAAAACCGATATCGACGGCCGAAACTGATGTGACGGGCTGACCCGTTGACTGAATAAAGGGAGGACCGATGACGACAACGACCCGGCGAGCGGTGGTTGTGGTGGCGTCCAACCGAGCGGCCGCTGGTGTGTATCCCGACCGCACTGGTCCGGTCATCGTCAACTGGCTGTCCGACCGGGGATATCAGACGCCGGACCCCGTGGTGGTACCCGACGGCTCGCCCGTCCGCGACGCGGTGGCAGTGGCGGTGGCAGATGCGGTCGACGTCGTGTTGACCACCGGAGGCACCGGCATCAGCCCGACCGACCGCACCCCGGAGGCTACCGAACCACTTCTGGACCGGCGCCTGCCCGGATTGGCAGATGCGATCCGTTCAGCGGGCCTGCCGCAGGTGCCCACCGCGGTGCTGTCTCGCGGGCTGGCCGGGGTGGCCGGCCGCACGCTCGTGGTCAACCTGCCGGGCTCCACGGGAGGAGTGCGTGATGGTCTGGCTGTCCTTGACCGGGTGCTTGATCACGCCGTCGAGCAGCTGCACGGCGCAGATCACGTCGGCAGCGGAACCGGCGAACCTTCAGGCCCCAAACACGGAACTGGACATGGTCATGAACACAGCGACGGGGTGGCCGGGCCCGCAGCTGCGGGTGTTGTGCTTCGCGCAGTGGTCACCGAGGATCCACTGGACGTCGAGGAGCACGCCCGCATGGTCGCCCGCTCGGCCGCTGGAGCAGTGGTGACCTTCTCCGGCGTGGTCCGCGATCATGACGGCGGCCGCGGGGTTCAGGCTTTGGAATACTCAAGCCATCCCGGCGCCGGCGACGTGATCACGCGGGTGGCTGCGCAAGTCGCTGCAGCCCACCCGGAGGTGTACGCCATGGCTGTCAGTCACCGCATCGGACCGCTGGCGATCGGTGATTCGGCGCTTGCCTGCGCGGTGTCAGCGGCTCATCGCGCAGAAGCCTTCGCGGCCTGCGCCGCGCTGGTCGATGAAGTGAAGCTGCAGCTGCCGATCTGGAAGCGGCAGGAACTCGCCGACGGCTCCGAGGAGTGGGTTAACTGCCCGTGACATCGCTGCCTGGGCCCGGACCGGGAATTCAGCCCCCGGCGAACGGCGGTAGTACATCCAGCTCAGCGCCGGGGTGCAGCGGCGTGGCGCGATCTCGCACCGCGACCGAATCAAGCAGGAAGCTGCAGGCGGCCAATGTCGTGCGCAACGCCTGTCCGTGTCGACTGGCGATGGTCTCCAAAGCGTCGGCCACGGTAGCCCCGTCGCCGACGTCGACATGCTCACTGGGCAGGCCCACAGCGGCGCGTGCTGCTGCGAAGTAGCGCACGGTCACCACCGTGGTGCCTCCGGTCGCCCTCGCACATTGGCCACTACCGTGCGTGAACGAAGCCGCTCGGTAACCTAGGGCCCGCTCGAAGGCCCGACGCGACGCTGGCTTGGCGCCGATGACTCGGATGTCCCGCCCCGGGGCAGCTACGGACACGGAATCCATCTCCTTTCGGTCACACGGACCGAACAACTGAATTTTCCATTATATTTCTGCTGTCTCCTGCCAGCAATCGGTCGCTGTCATTCGCGAATTCCGGCTTAAGCCATACCGGCGCGCCCCCAAGTTTCCGCAGATACGGGGTTTCTAGTGTTCAAAATCCGCAGTTGCGTTGCCGCGACGTCAGATAGATGCTTGACGACGTCGGGTCCTGCACGATAGCGGCGCGGCACGGTGTCGCGCTCCGCGGCTGCGGAGGTATTCTGCTGACTGTGGCGCTCTATCGGATGTCTGAGGTGGCTGAGCTGTTCGGAGTAAGCGATGACACCGTTCGGCGCTGGGCCGATTCCGGGCAACTGACCGCGGTGCGGGATGCCGGTGGCCGTAAGGCCATCGACGGTGCGGAGTTGGCGGCATTCGCCAAATCACAGGCGCACGCCACGCCCGATCCGTCCCTGGTGGACCGGTCAGCGCGCAACCGCTTTGTCGGGTTGGTCACTGAGGTGATCGCGGACAAGGTGATGGCACAGGTGGAGATCCAGTGTGGACCACACCGGGTGGTCTCACTCATGAGCAGCGAGGCAGTACGCGAACTGGGGCTCGCGCCGGGGGTACTGGCGGTGGCTGTCGTCAAATCGACCCAGGTGATGGTCGAGACCCCAGGAGGACGCGAATGAAGCGATTGACAATCGTGCTGTGTGCGGCCGGGCTGGCGCTGGCGGGCTGTGGGGCAGGAGATACTCCGGGAACCGGAACGGGTGCCCAGCAGCGGGTATCGGTAACGGTGCTGGCAGCAGCCTCCCTCACGGACGTGTTCGGCAAGATGGAACCGCAGTTCGAGGCCGCCAATCCGACCGCTGACCTGAGATTCAACTTCGGCGCCTCGTCGGATCTGGCCACCCAGATCGTCAACGGCGCCCCGGCCGACGTGTTCGCCTCGGCCAACCAGAGACAGATGAGCGTGGTAGCCGAGGCTGGCAAGGCAGCCGGCACGCCGGAGCCGTTCACCACCAACGTGCTCACCATCGTGACGCCCTCGGGCAATCCGAAGGGCATCCGCTCGTTCGCCGACCTGGCCAAGACGGACGTCACCGAGCTCGTGTGCGCCCCGCAGGTGCCCTGCGGCGCGGCCACCGAACAGATCGAGAAAGCCACCGACATCACGCTGAGCCCGGCCAGCGAGGAGCCCGACGTCAGGTCGGTTCTCGCCAAGGTCGAGGCTGGGGAGGCCGACGCCGGGCTGGTCTATGTCACCGATGCCCGCAGCGCTGCGGGGAAGGTCGAGCAGATCAACTTTCCGGAGGCGAAGGACGCGGTCAACGTCTACCCGATCGTCGCAGTCGAAGGTGCTCCGCAGGCTCAGCTTGCGCAGGCCTTCGTGGCGTTCGTCCTGGGGCCCGATGGCCAGCGGGAGCTGACCGCCGCAGGCTTCACCCCTGCTGCGTGACGCAGACGAGGGACCCGCACACCGTCCGTACGGGGCTGCCAGCGGTGCTGTGGGCGCCCGCGGTGGCAGCTCTCGCGTTGATCGTGTTGCCGGTGGTCGGGTTGATCGTGCGGGCGCCCTGGCCCCGGTTTGTCGAACTGATCACCAGCGAATCGGCACTCACGTCGTTGGAGCTGTCGCTGCGCACCGCCGCGGTGTCCACGCTGCTGTGTGTCGTGCTCGGTGGACCGCTGGCGGTGGTGCTGGCCCGCGGATCGGTGCCCGGTCTGCGGTTGCTGCGCTCGGTGGTGCTGCTCCCACTGGTCTTGCCGCCGGTGGTAGGTGGGCTGGCGCTGCTGTACCTGTTGGGGCGTAGCGGTTTCGCCGGTTACGCCCTGGAGGTGGCGTTCGGCGTGCGCCTGCCCTTCACCACTGCGGCGGTGATCCTGGCGCAGACGTTCGTGGCGATGCCGTTTCTGGTGGTGAGCCTGGAGGGGGCACTGCGCACCGGTGGGGAGCGTTACGAGGTGATCGCGGCGAGCCTCGGTGCGCCACCTTGGACGGTGTTCTGGCGGGTCACCGTCCCGCTGGTGTTGCCCGGTCTGGGCTCCGGCATGGTGCTCAGCTTCGCACGCTGCCTGGGGGAGTTCGGGGCCACCATCGCTTTCGCGGGCAGCCTGCAGGGTGTGACCAGGACGCTGCCACTGGAGGTCTACCTGCAGCGCGAGGTAGACGCCGATGCGGCGATCGCCCTGTCACTGCTGCTCGTGGTGGTTGCGATCGTGGTGATCGCGGTGGCCCGACCCCGCTCTGCCGAGGGTTTGGCATGACTGCAGGGCTGGACATCGAAGTCGCCGTGCGCCGCGGCGATTTCACCCTGGACGCGACGGTGCGGGTGGGGCCTGGCGAGGTGGTCGCGGTGCTGGGACGCAACGGTTCTGGCAAGTCCACCCTGCTCGCTGCGGTCGCCGGCCATCTGCGCCCGGACGCCGGACGGATCGTCCTCGACGGTCGGGTGCTGACCGACACTGCCGCGGGGGTGCAGCTGGCGCCGCACCGCAGGCGAGTTGGCCTGCTGGCCCAAGAGCCGCTGCTGTTTCCACATCTGTCGGTGCTGGACAACGTCGCGTTCGGGCCGCGCTCGGCCGGTATGCGCAAGCCGCAGGCCCGGGAGGCGGCGCTGCGCCGGCTCATCGAAGTGGATGCCGCGCAGTTCGCCCGGCGGCGCCCTCGTCGATTGTCTGGTGGGCAGGCTCAGCGCATCGCACTGGCCCGAGCGTTGGCGTCGGATCCCGACCTGCTGTTGCTGGACGAGCCGCTGTCGGCGGTGGACGTGGAGTTCGCACCCGCGTTGCGGTCGCTGTTGCAGACCGTGCTGGCCGGTCGGCTTGCCGTCGTCGTGACCCACCAGGTGATCGACGCGCTGGTGCTCGCCGACCGGGTGGTGGTGCTCGACGGTGGCCGCGTTGTGGAGCAGGGCCCGACGACTGAGGTGCTCACCCGCCCGCGCAGCGCGTTCGCCGCGCGGTTGGCCGGACTGAACCTGGTTTCTGGCACCGCGACGGCAGCTGGCCTGCGGGTCGACGACGGCACCGAGTGGGCCGGACAGCTCGAATCCGTGACCGCGGGCGCCGCGGCGGTCGCCGTGTTCACTCCGGCCGCGGTGGCGGTGTACGTGGATCCGCCCAAAGGCAGCCCGCGCAATGTGATCCAAGACCGCGTCGTAGCGCTGGAGCCCAACGGCACTCTGGTGCGGATCCGCGGAATGGCCGGGCTGGCGGCGGACATCACGCCGGCCGCCGCTGTGGAACTCGGGCTGCGCACCGGTGCCGAGGTGTGGCTCGTGGTGAAGGCCGCCGAGGTCGCCATTTATCCCACTCAGGTCTGTTCGACGGCCGGGTACGCTAACCGGTGACCTGTCAGACGCAACGACAACACACGTGTCTGTCCGTGGTGGGTAGCAAGGCAGCGGCGCGATGCGTGGTAAGACCCGTATGGACGTCAGTCCCGGGTGGCATCGCCATCGCCATCGCCATCGTGCTCGGCGGCCGGTTGAGCAGCTGCACGCTCGCCTTCAGCAGGCATGACGAAGATTGTGCTACCGCCAGGATCACGGCGGAACCAGTCGACACGCAGGAGGTGCCTCATCGCTGAACTGTCCCCCACTGTACCTCGTACGGCCATCAGAACTATCCCCTCGTCCAACTGTCACGGCCTCGACGAAGATCATGCTAGCAACGCTGTGTTACGAACGAACACCCGCCGTACACTTAACCTGACTCGTGCTGGTACCTAGAGATCAGAGATCATCACGGCCATCTTTTCTTCCACCGAGCGCAGATGACCTCGAGGAGCTGCGCCAACCTCTGCTGCTGGCACGACGAAGATGGTGCTGCCGCCTGGCTCGCGCCGGAACCAGTCGACACGCACGGAATGCTTCGTCGGTGGGCTGTCGTCCACGATGTTTCGCGCGGCCATCAAAGCCATCCTTTCCTTCACGTCGCACAAGGTCACGGGAAGAGAACGCCGGCAACGACGTGTCACGGGCGATCACCCGCGGTATCCCTTGCCTTGAGGAGCCCCGACACGTGGAGATCCGAGAGCAGCACTGTCAACCGGTCACGCGCATCGAGTTGCCGAACGCGCCACCGCTGAGCGAGGCTGAGGGCGACGTCGTCGAGAGAGTCGTGCTGGAGGAGCTCGAGCACCGTCGCCGCGTCGTCGCTCACCCAGTAAAGCTGGGGAGGCTGTGAAGGGCGGCCCACGAGCACCCGGTCTGGCGAGCCACAGCGGCGGAGTTCGAGCGGAGTGTCAATGACGTAATCCGCGGCCACCGCACCCGAGCAGCTTTGTTTCGTCCGCGAGGTGCGCGGCCGTTGGCCTAAGAGGCCGTTCAGCAGGATGTGGGCGTCGGTGCCGAGGTGATCACCCTTGTCCAGCAGCCAATGACCGAGGATGGCGCTGCGCTCACTCGCCACCAGAAGCAACGAATCGGCCTCCGGCGCATCGGCTCCTGTCGTAACACCCACATCCTCAGCGAATTGGGCAAGGCAAGCGTAGGCGTGGCAGGCAGCGAGCGTCTGCTCGATCGGCCAAAGGCGTCCCTCCGGCGCCCACGGCGGATGAAACGGCGGACACCGGTCCGACTCGGTGTCGAGCAAGTCGCGGGTGATGGCGAGATCGAAGAGTTTCTGGTGAGCGCCTTCATGCACGAGCGCTTCAGCCACCTCAATCCTCGATCGCGGACTCTTCAGCAGGACCAGTCCGGGGAAGGCGCGGGGGGACGCGGACGCCAGTCGGCCAGCGCGCAGCGGGTCGAGAATTCCGACCAGTGCGATGTGCGCGAGCAGGTCTTCGATCAGAACGGGACTAGCCGATTGAGCGAGCGCAACGCCATTGCGAAGCATTGCGATAGCCGAAGTAAAGCGCGCACCGTTGGCCTCGGTGAGCAGTTCAGGCGATCCGACTGCGGGCTGCTGACGACGCAGCTCTGCGCCGACGGTCTCCAACGCGTGCGCGAGCAGGGTGTTCGCCTCGGGACGTGACACCACCCGCAGCTCTTGGACGCGGCTGCCCTCATCTGCCATGGCATTGATGCCGACAAGGGTGGAGCGTACGAGGCATGCGCGGCCGGCCAGCGCGTCGCCGATGCGGTTGCGGACCAGGGGACTGTCGATGACATCGCGGTCCGGTGCCGGTGGACAGCCACCTTCTAGCAGCTCAGCGGCGAGCTGGTACAGAGCTCGACGCTCTCTGTGCAACACACTCGACGGAGCGATTGCAGCATGCAGCGCTGGGATGTCACATCGTGCTGGTCCCGCTGGTGTAGTCATTCGACGGCTTCCACAGTAGGGCCACGCCGTGGCCAGGGAGCAGCCAGGAGCGTACGGGGAGATCCTTCAGCTGATCTGCCGGGGTCCATATGCTCTGCGCGATCGCCGATCGGAAGGTGAAGGGCACCACCTGGAAGAGCCAGGACGCATCGTTGATCGCCAGCGCGGTCGCGTCAAACCTGATGCGATCGACGTAGCACGGGTAAGGGGCCTGCCAGAAGCAGTAGCTGTCGTCGATCCGCCCGAGGTTCGTCGCCCGGAGAGACAAATTCTCCACCGAGCCGACGGCGTGATCGACATCGGTAAGCTCGCCGAGGTCGCATTCAAAGATTCGCAGTGTGCCTATGTATTGCGCGGGGTTCTGGCGAGGCATTGTCCCCACCGGTCCGCGGAAGAAAGTCAAGAACTCGGGCCAGTCGCGGTAACCCACTTCGGTTAATTCGACCTTGCCGGGTGCCACGTCGTGATGATCCCCGTCGAGATCGGTGTAGCGGATTCCGATGTTCACCGACGGGAGCATGGCGTCCACTGACTGCTCGAACAGCAGCCGGTCGGGCACGAACCAGGACTCGAAGAGGGGTAGCCGGCAGGCGAGTGTGATGGAGTCACGAAGTAGCGGATCGCACATGGCGAAGATGACAAACCGGTGATCTGCCACGTTTTCCTTGAAACTGTAGGTCACCATCGAGATGAGCTCGTAGGTCTGGTGGTTCACTGCACGCAGCTCATAGTCCACAGTGGTGTGGGTGCTGATGGTGAGGTCAGCGCCGTGTGGTTCGACGCCCTCGCCACCCAGCATGCCGGCGACGACATCGCGGTTGGCCTCGCTGTCGCCGTAGATCTTCGACAGAAAGGTGGTCATCACCTGCTGCGGAGGCAACGCTTGAACGATCGACGGGCCGGACAGGCGGAGTAGCTCGTCTGCCAAACTGCGGCGCAGAACTCGCCGGTAGGCGATCACCAGAAGCACGGCGATTACCGCCACCGCAAGGAGTGCGGCCAGAAATGCCGAAAGTGCTACGGCCACCGTCACTCGAGACTCCCCGCCTGCGCCCGCCGGTCACAACATCGTGACGGCACAGCACTGGACGCGCTAGTCCTCGCGGTCGGCGAAGATCAGCGGTCGTGCCACTCCGGTTCGTCCTCAATGCCGACAAATGTGGTCAAATGCGCCGATCGTTCGGGCCCATCCTGCTCGTCGGTCTCTTGGATCTCGTGGTAACCGGCCAGCAGATGGGTCATCATGGCGGCGCGTGCGCCGGCCGAGTCACCGCGCTTGAGGAAGTTGACGACATTATCGTGCTCGGTACCGGAGCGAGCTGCTACCGCTCGGCCAGTGAAACCCCGCCGGCGCCACTCGGTGAGCTCTGGAATCAGCATGCGATACGTCGCGAGTAACAATTCGTTGCGACTCGCGCGGAAGATGGCGTCGTGAAAGGCCTCGTCAGTCCTGATCAGCTCATCGACGTCAGGAAACGCCGCGAGGTGGTCTTTACTGAGTTTCGCGATGTCGTCGATCTCGCCTTCGGTCGCGCGCGCCGCAGCGAGGCTGGCGGCCATGCCCTCGAGCGCCATCCGTACCTCGAGTCGTTCACCGATCCGGAAGCGTCGCTCGGACAGCCAATCCATGAAGTCGGTCGGTAGGTAGTCCGCCGGCTTCCGTCGGACGAACCATCCCCGCCCCCGCCGCACTTCCACCACACGCAACACCTCTAGGCGTTGCAACGCCGTTCGCACAGAGCTACGCGCCACGCGACCTCTCACCGGAGCGCGACACGCCTTTCCTGGCTGCAGCCATACCGCAGCCAGGAAGCGAACCGTCGTGGCGGGACACCCCGCGGAACGCGGTGACCCTGCATGTGCTGAGCGGGGTGCTCCTCATCTGTGGCGGCATACTGCTCGGTACGACGTGGACCGCCCAGGCTCTACACCCCAAGCTTCGCCGGCAGGCGGAGGAGCGTCGCAGGCTGAACGAGGAGTGGACGGCAGTCCGCACTGCCCGCCGGCAGCGGGGCGAATGCCCGCGTTGCGGCAGCCCACTGACTGAACTGGACTGGTACCTTGCGCCGGCGATCGTGGAGGACCTCTCAGACGACGACTGAAACGGCACCCCCTGAACTCCGACGTGGGCGCCTCGCTGACCGTCGGGAACATCGAGCGGTGACCGGTGTGGAATTCCCACGGCGTCGGCCCGGACGAGGAACTGGTTGAACGTCAACCTGACCGCTGTCCAGCGCGGATCGATAAGCATCCATGTGGCGTGCAGGGCCCGAAAAGTTGTCGGAGGTCGTAAGCTGGTGCCCACGCGTCCCGGGTGCGTTCGGGGCGCGTTCGTCGTGCTGGTCGTGCACCCCGGCAGGCGGTACTCCACGAGGGAACGGTGAGGTCAGTGCCGACCGGCAAGGTCAAGTGGTACGACGCGGGCAAGGGCTTCGGTTTTGTCACGCAGGACGGTGGTGCCGACGTCTACGTGCGGGCCAACGCGCTCCCTACTGGAGTGACTGATCTCAAGACTGGACAGCGCGTCGAGTTCGGGGTGGCCGACGGGCGACGTGGGCCGCAGGCGTTGTCGGTGCGGTTGCTGGAGTCGCCGCCCTCGGTGGCGGAAGCCCGGCGCCGCCCGGCTGAGGAGCTGCACGGCATGATCGACGACATGATCAGATTGTTGGAGTCGCGGGTTCAGCCCGACCTGCGCCGGGGCCGCTACCCCGATCGCCGGGGAACGAAACGGATCGCGGAGGTGGTTCGGGCCGTCGCCCAGGAGCTGGATCCCTGATCACCTGCAGTACCGGGGACAGGCAGGATCCGTCCGAGGCGGGTTCGTGGCTCTTGACGAGCCTCAAACCTGCTGGCGGGTGGTTGGGTAGCGGGCGGGGGCGACACCCAATCCGGGGATCAGAGATGATCCGCGCCGCGTCAACAAAGTCTGCGCCAGTCCGAGGGCCAGTACCGCCGACACCGAGGCGAACCCGATCCAGTAGGTGGGTGGTAGCAGCACACCCAGGGCGCCGCCCATCACCCAAGCCGTCTGGAGCACGGTTTCCGATCGGCCGAACGCTGACGCGCGGGAGGCCTCCGGCACACCGCGTTGGATCACCGCGTCCAGGCAGACCTTGGCCACCGCGCTGCCCGTCGCCGCGACCAGCGCGGTGACCGCCGCGACGATGATTCCTGGCACCAGTGCGGCGAACACCGCCATGGTGAGCCCAGCGACTACACAGCAGATGATGGCCTGATCGGGCTTACCGAAATGCATTCGAGCGCCGACCGCATTGCCCAGGAAACTGCCTGCACCGGCCGCCACACCCACGACGCCGAGGAGTATCAGCTGCCGTCCCGGTGAGCCCTCGGTCTGGGCTTTGACCGCAAACGCCACGAACAGTGTCAGGAACCCGGTGAGCACCCGCGCGGTGGCGTTGCCCCACAGCGCGACGACCACATACCGACCCATCGGCTGGCGGGGGCGCGTGGAGCCCTGCACCGTGGTGGTCTCGTCCCGCAACGAAGCGGGAACCTCACCTTCGGTCACCTCGACCCAGGACGGGATGCGTAGGCACAGCCCGGCCCCGACCAGGCAGACCACCGTGGTGAACAGCAGCGCTCCCGGTGACCCGGTCAGCGCCGCTATCCCGGCGGCGACCGCACCGGCGACCCCGGCAGCGACCATCCCGAACATCGTGAGTCGCGAGTTGGTCTTCACCAGAGTGATCCCCGGTGGCAGCACCCGAGGGACCATCGCGGCCTGGAGCACGTGGAAGGATTTGGCCAGCACCATGAATCCCAGCGCGGCCGGGTACAGCAGCCAGTCGTGGACGTGCACCGCCATCACGATCAGCAGGAAGGCGCGCCCGGCGAACGACAGCGCCATCGCCGCCCGTCTACCGTGCTGCAGCCGATCCAGTAGTGGGCCGATCACCGGGGCGACCACCGCGAACGGCGCTACCGTGATCAGCAGGTAGAGCGCCACGTTGGCCCGGCTCTCGGCGGTGGCGGCGGCGAAGAACAGCGTGTTGGCCAGTGCGACGGCGATGGCCGCGTTGGCCGCGTAGTCCAGCATCGTCGCGTAGGTCAGCGAGGACAACCCGGACCGGCCAGCACCGTCGGCGGTGGTGGCCTGGTGGAAGCGCCGCACACCGCCGGAGACGAGTTGCTTGCTGCGCCAGGCGGCCACCCGGGTAACGGTGATCTTGCGGGGCGGCTGGGAGCCACCCGGTGTCTCGGGTTGCGCTCGGAAGGGAACTGTCGCCGGGTCGTCCGACGCAGGCGCCGTGCTCGCGCTGGGACGCCAGTGGTCGGTGTCCAGGGCGTCGGCCGATTGCTCCGGCCAGGCGGACGGCTGTGGCGAATCCCGCCTGCCAGGCGCGGCCGTGGAGCGGCGTGGTGGCGAGGGCACCCAGCGCCGCCCGCGACCCGTCATCGCCCGGCGCCCCCTGGCGCCCTGAGCGCCGGGACCGTCGGTGCCGTCGGTGCCGTCGGTGCCGGAGGGAGGCACGGGCCGCTTCACGGGGTCCATCCTGCACCACCGGCACCCATCACTGGTGGACCATCACCGGGACTCATCACGAAGGTACGAAGCGAACCCGGAACATCGACGGCCAATACTTGCCGGTGATCAGGAACTCGTTGGTGCCGGGGATCGCGGCGATGCCGTTGAGCACGTCCGCGGAGGCCTGTTGCTGTGCGCTGAGCAAACCGGACGCTTCGGCCACCCCGGTCACCGTGCCGGTGCTAGGGTCGATACGCACGATTCGGTCGGTCTGATAGACGTTGGCCCAAACGGCACCGTCTACGCACTCCAGCTCGTTGAGCTGCCGGATCGGCTTGCCGTTCAGCTGGACGGCCACCCCGCCGGACGGGGCGAAGGTGACTGGGTCCCGGAAAGTGAGCCGATCCGAGCCGTCGCTCATCACAAGCCGGTTCCCGTCGTAGCACAGGCCCCAGCCCTCGCCCGGGTAGGTCACCTTGCGGCGCTCGGCCAACGTTTCCGGATCGCGCTCGATAGCCGTGTGGTCGGTCCATGTCAGCTGCCACAACCGGTCGCCGGCGATGGTGAGGCCCTCGCCGAACAGCGGGGCGGGTAACACCTCCTCCCGCAGTATGGCGGTGCCGGATAGGGCGGTGGTTCGAATCCGGGACTCCCCGACCCGACCGCTGCCCTCATAGAGCACCTCGTCGTGAATCTCCAGACCTTGGGTGTACATCGTCGTGTCGTGCGGGAGGGTGGCCAGAACCTGCACTCGCAGCTGTTGGGCAGCGGCCCGTTGGTCAGCCGGCGGTGGCCCCGCCGGCTGTTGCCCAGCCGGTGGTTGTGTCGTGCAGCCGGCCAGCCCCACCGCCATCATGACTGCGGTCGCCAGTCCGGCGACGTGCGACAAATGGAGCCGTGGCATGGACCACCTTGGCCGGGTTGTTGGGGCGGGCCGCCGATGCGGCACAATCATCAGTCGTGACAACCGAGACTACCGCGTCCGGCGCTGACCTCCGCGCGGCCGTCGAGCCGGCCCGGCAGGCAGCGCAGGCCGTCGCTGGCGACAGTCCGGTAGGCGAGCACGTGGGGGCACAGACCGAGGACGGCGGCGCAGTCACCCACCTGTTCGAAGCAAAACTCCCCGGCTACCGGGGATGGCGCTGGTCGGTCACGGTGGCTTCGGCGGGCTCATCGACTCCGGTGACGGTGAGCGAAGTGGTGCTGTTGCCTGGCCCGGATGCGTTGGTTGCGCCGCCCTGGGTGCCGTGGACGCAGCGGGTCCAGGCCGGTGACCTCGGGGTCGGGGACCTGTTACCGACCGACCCAGACGATTCGCGGCTGGTGCCCGGATATCTCGTCGACGACGACCCGCAGGTGGAGCCGCTCAGCCCGGAACTCGGGCTGGGACGGTCCCGGGTGCTGGGTCGTGAGGCTCGCCTCGCGCTCGTGCAACGCTGGCGCGACGGTGACCGCGGCCCTGATTCGGAGATGGCCCGCAGCGCGCCCGACAGGTGCGTGACCTGTGGCTTCTATCTTCCACTCGGTGGCCTGCTGTCGGCGGCAATCGGCGTCTGTGGCAACGGCCTGGCCCCAGCAGACGGGCAGGCGGTGCATGCCGAGTTCGGCTGCGGGGCACATTCCGAGATCCGGGTGGACACCAGCCCGAGCGTGCCGGTGGCCGAGCTGGTCTACGACGACGCTGAGCTGGAGCTGCTGCCTCGGACACCGGCGGAGTGAACCGCCAGACCTGCTCGCAGGGTCGAGCCATTGATACCGAGACCTGCTCGCAGGGTCGAGCCATTGATACCGACGGTCGTGCCATCAACACCGATCCGTTCGGCACGGCAGCGTTGCGCGATGGGGTGCTGGCGGCGTGGCGGGGCTCGCCGACCAGGTTCCGGGAGGATGCCAACACCGAGTCTGACCTAGCCCTGCACGGTTACGCGGGCCGGTTGTTCGTCGAGTTGGCGCAGAACGCTGCCGACGCCGCACAGCGCGCGGGTACGCCGGGGCACCTCAAGGTCAGCGTCAGCGGCGGCGAACTGTCCGCCGCGAACACCGGTGCGCCGCTGGACTCCGCCGGAGTGGTTGCGCTGGCCGCGCTGCGCGCCTCGGCCAAGCGGGCCGGTGACAGCGTCGGTCGATTCGGGGTCGGCTTCGCGGCGGTTCTCGGCGTCACCGACGCACCGCGGGTGCTCTCTCGCTCCGGTGGCGTGGAGTTCTCCGCGCAGCGCACCGCCCAAGCGGTAGCCGGTGATGCGGCGCTGTGCGCGGAGTTGAGCCGGCGCGGTGGGCGACCCCCGGTGCTGCGGCTGGTGTGGCCTGCCGAGGGTGATCCGCCACCGGGGTTCGACACCGAGGTCCGGTTGCCGTTGCGCGCCGGAATCGATCCGCAGGTGCTGCTCGCCGCGTTCGCCGATGAGGCCGGTGACCTGCTGCTGGCGTTGCCGTGGCTGCACCGGGTCGACATCGGCGACCGGGTGCTGCGCCGCGAGGGTGACAACCCGGTGCTGGTGCACGATGGTCCCGAGGTGCGCAGCTGGCGGATGGTGCGCCGGGCCGGGCGGCTACCGGAGGACGCGCTGGCCGGGCTGGGCCCCGAGGCGCGACCGGAGTGGAGCCTGTGCTGGGCACTGCCCGTCGGCCCCGACGGTGCCCCGTTACCGATGGCCGGGGACGTGCTGCATGCGCCCACCCCTACCGCGGAGCGGCTCACTCTTCCCGCGCGGCTGATCGGCACGGTCCCCGTCGACGCATCACGGCGCCACATCCACCCCGGACCTGCCGCCGATTTGCTACTCGAAGTCGCCGCGCGGGCCTACCCCGACCTCGCCGCTGCACTGGTACCAGATCGGCGCACCGCGCTGGTGCCTGCGCCCGGGTTCCCGGCCAGCGAAGTCGACGCGGCACTGCGCGATGCGATACTCGACGCGCTGCGCCCGGTGCGGTGGCTGCCCGGGGCCGGCGGCGGGGAAGTCGCACCGGCTGACGCGCTGGTGCTGGACGTGCCGTTGCCCGACTTGGCCGGGCTGCTCGCCGGCGTCACACCCGACCTGCTCGACGCCGAGCTGGCCGCACCGGGGCATACCGCCGCGCTGGCCGCATTGGGGGTGACCCGCCTGCGCCCGGCGGCCATCGCCGAGCTGCTGGCAGGTCTGGATCGGCCACCGTCGTGGTGGCAACGCTGCTATGCGGCCCTGACTCCGCTGCTCGACGCAGACCCCGCGGCGCGGGAGGAGCTCGGTGCGCTGCCGGTCCCGCTGGCCGATGGGCGCACCGTCACCGGCCCGCGTGGGGTGCTGCTCGGGGATGTGGACGGTGTGGTGCCCACCGAGCTGCGGTTGGTGCACCCGGACGCGGCGCACCCCGTGCTGGAGCGGCTCGGTGCTCGACCGGTTGGCCCTGCCGAGCTGCTGGACGCGCTGCGTCCCGCCGTCGAGCGCAGCGTCGATGATGCCGAAGACGGCGCCGACGTCACCGGGCTCGCGCGGGCGGTGCTATCGCTGGCCGGGCGCCTGGGTGAACCGGCCGCCGCGCGGCCGTGGCTGGGTGCGCTGGCGCTGCCCGACGGCACCGGCGCGCCGCGACGCGCCGATGAGCTGGTGTTGCCCGGTGGTGCGTTGCGGGAGCTGCTCGCCGCGGATGCGCCGCTGGGTGTGCTGGACGCCGCCGTCGTCGCCGAGCACGGCGCCGCGGCGCTGCGGGCGGTCGGGGTACTGGACTCCTTCGCAGTGCTCGACGATCCCCATCCAGCTGGGCCTGATCATGACCTGGACGGCGAGGAGCAGTGGTGGGCGCAGGCCGGCGATGACCCACCCCCGCAGCTGCTGGCGGTCCGGGATCTGGACCTCGTCGATGACAGGTGCTGGCCGGCCGCATTACGCCGGATCGCCACCGACCCGGCCGGTCTGGTCGCGTTGCGCCGGCCTGGCGGCTACACCGGCTGGTGGCTGGCTCGGCACGCTCGTCTCGGCGGCTACCCGCCACCACACTGGCGGCTGGCCAGGGCCGTCGCGCTGGAGGGCCTCTATGACGTGGTGCCGGTGCGTGACACCGATGATGCGCTGCTGGCCGCCGCAGGAGTACGTACCGGGCTGAGCGTCACCGGCCCGTCCGACGCCAACGACCTGCTGGCCCGGCTGGCCGACCCGGCTCGCACGGTCACCCCTGCCGTGGTACACGCCGCACATACCGCGCTGGCCGGCGCCGACCTCGATCCGGCAGAGGTGGATCCCCCGGTTCAAGTGCGGGCGGTGACCGGCGAGTTGGTCGATGCCGAGCGCGCGATGGTGCTCGACTCGCCGTGGCTGGCCGCGGTGCTGCCAGCCGGGGAACTGGTGTCCGGTGGCGACCCGGGCGTCCTGGCCGACCTGCTGGACCTGCCGCTTGCCTCCGAGCGGGCCGCGCCCGAGTTGCTCAACCCCGACGGGGGGCAGACGGTGCGGTGGGCCGAGCTGGCGGAAGTGGTGGCGGTGTGCGCCGCCGCCGGGTTCACTGTTCCGGACGGCACTCTGCGGCTGCACGACCACCTAGGGGTACGCCACGACGGCACGGAACATGTGGTGCCGTTCTGGGTCACCTCAGACGGCACTGTGCACGCCGCCGACCCGATTCGGGCCGCCGTCCTGCTGCGCCCGTAACGCATTCTCGCGGGCCGGTGGCTGATCAGCGCGCCCGATGGGCAGGCGGTGGGCGGTAAATGCGGCACCCGGCGCGTCCCACGGGCACAGCCGGCCGACTAGCAGTATCGGCGCGATGCTTGCCACCGGACGAGTCCGCCGGCAGCGTATCCAGCACCGTACTGCGCTGCAACCAATACGCTCGCATCCGGTGCGCCAGCCCACGCATGTCATCTGTGATTGTCATGACGGGTTACCGCTCGTCTCGTCGCTCAGCTCGTCTACTTCGGTGCGCTCCGATTCGGCGCGTGCCAAGCGGTCGTAGGTGCGCGGGGGCGCTGAGCCTCATTGCACGAACTTCCCCAAGCGGCGCGGTCAGCGCGGATACCTTCGTTGTACCCAGGCTTTCCCGACCCGAACCACTCCACCCTTCGACCCGACCATCTGCCAGGCCCAATCAGTCGGACTCCGACTGATTACAGGTCTCTACATTGCAGAGTACCTACTGTACAACAGTGCAAGAGCGGAGCAAAGAATGGTAACTTTCTGTGTAACTAAAACGCGCAGAGAGTAGCCTCCGCAACATCAAGATCGCGACAGACGCTCCGCACGTCGGGCGGCGCTGCCCTGCCAGTAGATCATCGCGAAGCCGGTGAGACCGAGGAGTCCGCCAGTCAGGCAAGCCCACATCCACGCCGGCGATCCATCGACGGCCAGCAGCACCATCGCCGCGGCGAACCAGGCGACGGTGCCGACGCCGACCACCGGTCGCGGGTCGGCGAGGCTGCGTGGCAACTGAGGGGATGCGGGTAGCACATCGTGCACCGTATCGCGTGCCGCCGGTGCGAGTGATCCGCTGGCATCGACTTCGCGGTGGCACAGTTGACAGCGATCGAAGGGTACCCTAACTTAAGCTGCGCCGGCTTCGTGGTGGGAGTCCTGGCACTGCAGTTGGAACACGCCGGGCCCGACCTAACTGGGATTTAGGTCGGGCCCGGCGGCTGTCCCTGACTAATGTCCCTGACTAATGTCCCTGACTAGGCCGATGGCCAGGCGTGCACCGGCTCGTTGGAGTGCATGTGCTCGACGTAGCCGCGCAGCATGCCGGCCAGTGCGGCCGGTCGTTCGGCACCCCGGCTGGACAGCGCTTGTACAGTGGCACGCTGCCATTTCGCCCCGGTGCTCCGCTTCGCACAACGTTGCTCGATCACCGAGAGGTAGCGTTCCCGCGCGGCGTCGGACATCCCGCAGCTGCGCAGCCCGTCGTGGGCCAGCGGTAGCAACGTGCGTAGCACCAGCGCATCCGGCTGGACCCAGCCGGTGCCGGGCCAGTATAGGTGCGAGTCCATGCCCAGTCGCGCGGCCGCGTACAGGTTGTCCTGGGCGGCCTGGAAGGACATCTGGTTCCACACCGGCGCCTCGAGCTTGGCGAGCGCCCGCATCGCGCCGAAGAAGAATGCGGCGTTGGCCAGCACGTCGATGACCGTGGGTCCAGCAGGCAGTACCCGGTTCTCGATGCGTAGATGCGGCACGCCGTCGGCGACGTCGTAGACGGGCCGGTTCCAGCGCCAGATCGTGCTGTTGTGCAGCCGTAGCTCCGATAGCGACGGCGTAACGCCCGTGGCCAGTACCGCCAGCGGGTCCTCGTCCTGAATCTCCGGTAGCAACGGCGAGAAGTAGCGCACGTTCTCCTCGAACAGATTGAAGCTGGACGTGATCCAACGCTCCCCGAACCACACCCGTGGGCGCACTCCCTGGTTGCGCAGCTCGGGGGAGCGGGTGTCCGTGGCCTGATGGAACAGGGGAATGCGGGTCTCGTGCCACAGCGCTCGACCGAGCAGGAACGGTGAGTTCGCGGCCACCGCCACCTGCACTCCGGCGATGGCTTGCGCGGCGTTCCAATGGGCGGCGAAGTCATCCGGAGCAACCTGCAGGTGCAGCTGCACAGATGTGCAACCGGATTCCGGGAGAATCGACTCGGTGGCACACTTTAACCGTTCTGGTTGCTCTCCCGGCAGCGGCACTCCCTGGATGTTGAGCTCGAGCTGCTCGCCCGCGGCCAGGATCTGCTTATTGAGTACGGTGTAACGCGACTTACGGGACATCCATCGCTGGTCGAAGTGGTCTGATCGCAAGGTCGGCAGGATGCCGATCATCACCAGGGCGACGCCTGCGGCGTGGGCCGCGTCGTTGGCGGTGTTCAATCCGGCCCGTAGCTCGCGCTCGAGTCCCAGGGCAGCGTCGCCGGCCAGCGGCCGGGGCGCGACGTTGATCTCGATGTTGTGCTGGCCGAGTTCGGTCTGGAAGGCCGGGTCGCCGATGTGCGCCAGCACGGCCTGGTTGGCCATCGCGGGATCGGCGTTGTCATCGATGAGGTTCAGCTCGAGTTCCAACCCCATCCGTTCCGGACCATCGGAGAAGCAGTCGCCGGCGAGCATCCGGGCCAGCGCGTCCAGGCAGAGCTGGCTCTTCTCTCGGTAACACTGCAGGTCCTGCGGGGTGTACTCGCCCAAGCCCACGCCCTCGCCCATCCGACCTCCCAAGCACCTTGCGAGACTGCCAGTGTGGGCGAGATCATCGAGCCTGGCGAGCCGACGCCGTGGGCGACCGGCCTGACCGTCAGCGCGGTGGCAGCAGCGATCGTTGGGATCGGGTTGGGCAGCCTGTCCCAGGGGCTGGCGCCGAACGGCCCCGGGCTCGTCGCGCTGGTGAACCTGCTCGTAGCTGCAGGGCTGGCGCCATCGATATGGTTGGGTCGGGCAACCCCGATCTGGCGCTGGGTGGCCTACGGCACCGCCGCCGGCATCCTCCTCACCTGGATCGCCCTGCTCCTGTCTCTCCTCTAGCGCGGCTCATACCCGCGTTCTGGAGCAGACTGCGGTAAACGGGGCCCTCATTGCAGCAGTCTGATCCAGAACGCGAGAAGGGAGTCAGGTGCGCCAGGCGGAGTGAAGGGTGGCGAAGGGGCCCGATTCGGTGATCAGGCGGGATGGGGGGCCGTCCTCGATCACCTCGCCGTCGGAGAGCACCAGCACGCGGTCGGCGATCAGGACGGTGGACAAGCGGTGCGCGATGATCAGCGCAGTGCGCCCGGCCAGCACGGTGGCCAGCGCGACCTGTACCGCCCGTTCGGAGGGGATGTCCAGCGACGAGGTGGCCTCATCGAGTACCAGTACCGCCGGGTCGGCGAGCAGCGCTCGCGCGAAGGACACCAGTTGCCGCTGCCCGGCGGACAGCCGCGCGCCGCGTTTGCGCACGTCGGTGTCGTAGCCCTCGGGGAGTGCGGTGATGAACTCGTCTGCACCCACAGCCCGGGCCGCGGCCACCACGTCCTCGCGGGAGGCCGATGGGGAACCCAGCGCGATGTTGTCCGCTACCGACCCGGAGAACAGGAACGACTCCTGGGTCACCATCACCACTGCCGCGCGCAGATCGGCGTCGGCCACCGAGCGCAGGTCCACCCCGTCCAGCCGCACGGTGCCGTCAACCGGGTCGTAGAACCTCGCCAGCAGCTTGGCCACCGTCGACTTGCCCGCCCCGGTCGCGCCGACCAGGGCGACGGTCTGACCGGCGGGCACCACCAGGTTCAGCTGCGGCAGGACGTCCGGGCCAGAGCCATAGCAGAAGCGCACCCGATCGAAAACCACCTCGCCGCGTACCGGGACGGGCAGCGCCACCGGCTGCACCGGATCGCCGACAGCGGGGCGCTCCTCGAGCACCCCGGAGATCTTCTCCAGTGCCGCGGCCGCTGCCGAGTAGGAGTTGGCGAACATGGCCAGCTCGTCCAACGGATCGTAGAAGCGGCCCAGGAAGAGCACGAATGCCGCAAGGGTACCCAGTGCCAGGGTGCCGTCGAGCACCCGCAGGCCCCCGAGCAGCAGGATCAGCGCCACAGTCGCGCTGCCGACCAGCTGGACGGTCGAGGTGAACCGGGCGATCAGCCAGAACGCCTTGGTGTCGGCATCGGCGAACCGTCCGTTGAGCTCACCCATGATCGACGCGTTACGCCGCTCACGGCGAAACGCCTGCACCGCGCGAATCCCGTTCATCGTCTCGACGAACTGCACGATCACCCGGGCGATCCAGGTGCGGGTACGGCGGTAGCTGTGCTGGGAGCGCCGCTGGTACCAGCGGGTGAGTAGGGACAGCGGGACGAAGCCGGCCAGCGCTACCAGAGCCAGTGGTGTATCCAGCACCAGTAGCACCACGCCGATTCCGACGATCGACAGCAACGAGATGAAGAAGCCATCCAGCCCCCGGTCCAGCAGGCTCTGCAGGGAGTCAAGATCACTGGTCAGCCGGGAGATGACCCGGCCCGACGTGTAGCGCTCGTGGAAAGCCAGCGACAGCCGTTGGACCTGCCCGAACACCCGTTCACGCAGGTCGACCAGCACGTCTTGACCGATCCTGCCGGACAGCCGCAGGAACGCCCGGACGGCCAGCGCATCGGCTACCCCGGCCACCGCGTACCCACCGACGCACCAGGCCAGCGGCCCCGGTCGACCGTCCAGCGCCGCCGGAATGCCACGGTCAATCGCCGCCGCAATCAGCAGCGGGCCGGCCAGCAGCGCGATCTGATCGGCGACGAGCAGCCCGAGCGCACAGCACACCGGACGCAGTTGCGGGCGCAGCAGCGAACCGAGCAACCGGCGGGACCGGGCAGCGAGCCGGACGCCGGTGGTGGTGTCGATCTCGTCGAGATCCTCGGTGGCGATACCCCGCCAGGACTCCGTCATCGGGCCACCGTCGCTTCGTCCAAGGTGGACAGTAGTCGCCGGTACTCGGGGATTTCGACCAGCAGTTCGGAATGGGTGCCGACCGCTTCGATCCGCCCGCCGGCCAGCAGCGCCACCCGGTCGGCGAGCTGCACCGTGGATGGCCGGTGGGCCACCACCAGCGCCGTCACCGACCGCAGTACCTGGCGCAGGGCGGCTTCAACCTCGGCTTCGGTGTGCACGTCCAGCGCAGACAGCGGGTCGTCGAGTACCAGCACCGCCGGATTCCCGACCACCGCGCGGGCCAGCGCCAGCCGCTGCCGTTGCCCTCCGGACAGCGTCAGGCCCTGTTCTCCGATCCGGGTGTCCAGGCCCCAGGGCAGCGCATCGACGAACTCCTCGGCTTGCGCCACTCTCAGCGCGCGGCGCACGTCGTCGTCGGTGGCCTCCAGCGCGCCCAGGGACACGTTCTCCCGCACCGACGCCGAGAACAGCACCGGGTCCTCGAAGGCCGTCGCCACGATGGTGCGCAGGTCCTCCAGCGCCAGGTCCCGCACGTCAATCCCATCGATCATGATCCGCCCGCCGGTGACGTCGGCCAGCCGGGGGACCAGCGCGGTCAGGGTGGTCTTGCCGCTGCCGGTGGCACCCACCAGCGCCACCGTCTCACCCGGCCGGACCTCGAGGTCCACCCCGCGCAGCACCTCGGTGTCGGCGCCCGGGTAACGGAAGTGGACACCCTCCAGCCGGAGCGCACCGCGCATCGGACGCGCCGGGATCCGGGGCTTCGGAGGGTCGGTCACCGCCGTGACGGTGTCGCGGACCTCCCAGTACCGGGTGGTCGCCGCGGCGGCGCTGCCGGTCTCGGCCAGCAGCCAGCCCAGCGAGTCCAGCGGCCAGCGCAGGTAGCTGAAGATCGTGACCGCTCCGACAACGGTGCCCAGCGACAGCGTTCCGGCCGCCACCGCATACCCGCCGACGCCCAGCATGGCGGCCAGGGTGAGCTCCGGCAGGGTGATGATCAACGCCCAGAGTGCGGCGATCATCCGCACCTTGGTCAGCTCGGTGCGGCGCAGCTCCGTGGCCTGGGCCAGGAAGTCCCGGGTGACCCGGGGGCCGCAGCCGAAGGACTTCAGCACCCGGATACCCAGGGTGGCCTCCTCCACGACGGTGGCCAGGTCGCCCACCTGGTCCTGGGCCCGCCGCGCAGCACGTTCGTAGCGCCGCTCGTAGCGCCCGCACAGCACCACCAGGGGCACAGCCATCATCACGGCGAGGATCCCGAGCTGCGGGGCGATCACCAGCAGGACGACCAGACCGACCAGCACGGTCAGCACGTTGATCACCAGGAAGAGGCCGGAGAACGCGACGAACCGGCGAATCGTGGTCAGGTCACTGATCGCGCGGGACAGCAGCTGGCCGGACGGCCAGCGGTCGTGGAAGGCCACCGGCAGCTCCTGCAGTTGGTGGTAGAGGTCGGCCCGCATCCGTTTCTCGATATCCGTGGCCGGGCGGGCAACCAGCTGCCGGCGCAGGTAGATCAACCCGGCCTCGATCAGGCCGAGTGCGAGCACTCCGACACACAGCAGCACCAGCGCCCGGCGGTCCCTGGTGGCGATCGGGCCGTCGACGATGCGCTGGATCATCAGCGGGATGCCCAACCCGGCCAGCATCGCTGCCAGCGCCGCCGCGCCCGAGCCCAGCAGCCGCCCACGTACCGGCCGGACATAAGGCCACAACCGGCACAGCACGGCCAAGGAAGGTTTTTGGTGGGGATTCATCGAGCCAGGACGTTACCTACGGCAGTCAATGGGGGCATCCGGTTTTCGGGGTCCCCGAATTACCGCGTTCTGCATCCAGAACGCGGTGAAGTCAACCGCGCGGTGAACGGACGCCGAGCAGCACGTCTTCCCATGAGGGAATGGCGGCGCGATCCTTGCGGGGCCGCTTGGTCGGCGACTGGGCAGGCTCGGCGCCTTGGTATGCCACTCCGTCATCGGGCACCGCCCGAGCTTGGGGCTTGTCGGCCGCCGGTGGCACGGTGCGCAGTTGAGCGGCCGGTTGCGGATCGATGAGGTCGGTGGCGTGCTCGTCGTTGGCGGTCACCGTGCCGCCATGCGCGCCCTGATGAAACGTCCACTGCGCCCGGTTGTCAGACCGACCGGTCCGCCACCTCAACTGGACGACCCACTTGCCGTCCTCGCCTCGCCAGGAGTCCCAGGCCACTGCTCCGTAGTCGTGACCCCGCCGGCGGAAGGTCTCGCCGACGACCTCGTCGAGGGTGCGTACGTCGGGTCCGTGCGAGCGCACCGGGTGTGCTCGCTGGGTCAGCTGCGCCATCCGGGATCGCTCCAGCAGCACGGGGTAGGCGAACCGCTCGATCCGCTCGCTGGGCACGCCGGCGGCGGTGGCCACCTCCTCGACGGACGCTCCGCCCCTGATCCGGGACTGGATCTCACGGGGTCGCATCTGGCTCTCCGGCTCGATCTCGATCTGGCCGAGGCTCTGCAGATCACCCCGTACTGCTGCGTGCAGGCTGTCGTCCACGGGTACGGTGAACCGCTCCCGGCGTTCGCCGGGGCGCTGCGTCACGGTCTCCAGGATCACGGTGCGGCCGTCGGCCCCCAGACCGACCACCCGCAGCGCGCGCATCCGAGGACCTTCCCGTCAAGTACCCACCACCGTAAGCCCGCGTGCGGCGACACCGGAGAAGGCGCGCCGCCGAGAAATCACAGCCGCTCCACCACCCAGTCGATGCACGCGGTGAGCGCGGAGACGTCGTCCGGATCGATGGCCGGAAACATCCCGATCCGCAGCTGATTGCGACCGAGCTTACGGTAGGGCTCGGTGTCCACGATGCCATTGGCGCGCAGGATCGCGGCGACGGCAGCGGCGTTGACGCCGTCGACGAAGTCCACGGTGCCCACCACCAGCGACCGCTTGGCCGGATCGATGACGAAGGGTGTCGCGTACTGCGTGAACTCGGCCCAGGAATACAACCGCGACGAGGAGTCGGTGGTGCGTGCGACACACCAGTCCAGCCCACCGCCGGCCAGCATCCACTCGATCTGGTCCACCAGCAGCAGCAGCGTCGCGACCGCCGGGGTGTTGTAGGTCTGATCGGCGACGCTGTTACGCAGCGCGGTACTCAGCGACAGGAACTCCGGCACCCACCGGCCGGACGAGTCGATCTCGTGGATCCGGTCCACCGCGGCCGGGCTGAGCAGTGCGATCCACAGCCCGCCGTCGGAGGCGAAGCACTTCTGCGGGGCGAAGTAGTAGACGTCGACGTCTGCGGCGCGGACCGGGAGACCACCAGCGCCACTGGTCGCATCGATGGCCACCAGCGCTGCCTGCGACCCGGTCGGCCGGCGCACCGGCACCATCACCCCGGTCGAGGTTTCGTTGTGCGCCCAGCCGATCAGGTCGCAGGATGGATCGGCGACCGGCTGCGGGGCGTCCCCTGGTGGAGCGGAGATCACCACCGGATCGGCCAGGAACGGGGCGCGTGCGGCGACGGTGGCGAACTTCGCGGAGAACTCGCCGTAGCTCAGGTGCAGCGAACGCTCCCGGACCAGACCCAGGGCGGCGGCATCCCAGAACGCTGTGGTCCCGCCGTTGCCGAGCATCACCTGGTAGCCCTCGGGCAGCGAGAACAGCTCGCGCAGCCCCGAACGGATCCGTCCGACCAGCGACTTCACCGGCGCCTGCCGGTGCGAGGTACCCATCACCGAGACGCCGGTGCCGGCCAGCGCCGCCAGTTGCTCGGGACGGACCTTCGAGGGCCCGCACCCGAACCGCCCGTCGGCAGGTTTCAGGTCGGTGGGGATGGTCAGCTGCACGGTCTGCGTCATGGCCGAACCCTACGACGACCTATGGGGACCACGAGGAGCCCGTGATGCGCTCATAGGCCTCGACGTACCGCCGCCGCGTTTCCGCCACGATTGCCGGCGGAATGGTCGGCCCGGGTGCTTCGCGGTCCCATCCGGTGCTGACTGCCCAGTCCCGGACGAACTGCTTGTCCAACGCGTGCTGCGCCTTGCCCGGCCGCCAACTATCGGCGACCCAGAAACGGGAGGAATCCGAGGTGACTGCTTCATCTCCGAGCGTTAATTGTCCGGTGCCGTGCCAGCCGAACTCGAACTTGGTGTCCGCGATGATGATGCCGTTGTCCAAGGCGTGCTCGGCTGCGGTGGCGTAAAGTTCCAGTGTCAGGCTACGGAGGCGTTTCGCAGTATCCTCTCCGATTTCGCCTGACATGTCGTCGAAGGTAATGAACTCGTCGTGCCCGCTATCGGAGTACTTGGTGGTCGGCGTGAAGATCGGCTCGGGTAGCCGGCTGCCGGCGGTCAACCCGGCAGGCAACGGCACTCCCGAGACGGTGCCACACCTTTCGTACACACGTAACCCCAGGCCGGCGAGGTAACCTCGGGCAATGCACTCTACCGGGATCATTTTCAGCGGGGCGCACCGAATCGCCCTTGTCCTGAACTCGGCCGGCACGTCGGTGGCGGAGACCAGATGGTTGGGCATCACATCGCCGAGTTTGTGAAACCACCATACCGATAGCTGCGTCAGCAGCGCGCCCTTGTCCGGAATGGTCGTCGGCAGCACCACGTCGTAAATGGATATCCGATCCGAGGCGACGAGCAGGACATCGTCATCGATCGAATACAGATCTCGCACCTTACCGCCTGCTATGCGCTGCACCTGCCCACCGTACCCAGTCTTCCAAACGCTCCACGGTCGCCGAGTTCGACACCAGCGTCGTGTGGCGCGAGTCGGACAGCTCTGGGTCGAACTCGGCGCACGGGCAGCGAGTGGTGTGGGTGCGATGAGCGCAGCGGTAGGTTGATCGACGTGGACGTGCGGGGGACTTTCGACAAGCTTGTCGGGGAGCTCGATTACCCGATGTTCATCGTCACCACCTGCGCGGGCGCCGAGCGGGCTGGTTGCCTGGTTGGATTCTGCACCCAGAGCAGCATCGATCCGCCGCGCTTCCTGCTCTGCCTGTCGCGCAAGAACCACACCTATCGGTTGGCGCGCAGCTCCGAGCTGCTGGCCGTGCATTTCGTGCCGCGGCGGGCCGAGGCGTTGGCCCAACTGTTCGGCGGCCACAGCGGTGACGATGTCGACAAGTTCGCCCGCTGCGTCTGGGAACCTGGTCCAGGTGGATTGCCGATCCTGCAGGAGTGCGGGAACTGGTTCGTCGGGCGGATCCTTGCGCGGCTTGGCCTCGGCGACCACGGAGGTTTCCTGCTGGAGCCGGTTGCAGCGCACTGGGAAGGCAGCGAGTCGCAGTTCGAGTTCCACCGGGCCAAGCGCATCGAACCGGGCCATTCGGCGTGACCCCGGTGGTATTGCGGCGATTGCTGCCCGAGCCCGGGGTCGTCACCGCCATCGAGGCACTGGAAAACCTCGCGCTGGCCGATCGAGCTCCCGATCACCGTCCCTACCTGGTGCTCAACATGGTCGCCACCGCCGACGGTGCGGCCACGGTGGGCCAGCGCACCGCCCCGATCAGCAACGTTGCGGACCGGCAACTGTTCCATGAGTTGCGGGCCCACGTCGATGCGGTCATGGTCGGCGCAGGGACGGCACGCGCCGAGCGGTACGGGCGCCTGGTCCGTGACCCGCAGCGCCGGGAGCGTCGTGTCGCCCGCGGGCTGGCACCCGACCCGCTGGCCATCGTGGTGAGCCGCCGCCTCACCCTCACCCCGGATCTGCCGCTGCTGGCCGACCCGCACTCCCACGTGATCGTCCTCACGGCCAGCGACGCTGAGCTGCCTGGGTGCGCAGCTCAGGTCAGCTACCTGCGCTCGGCACCGGGCGAGGAGGTGGACCTTTCCGCGATGCTTGCCCGGTTGCGCGCCGAGTACGGCGTGCGCTCGGTGCTGTGTGAGGGCGGCCCCAACCTCAACACCTCGCTGCTGCCCGCCGGCCTGGTCGATGAGCTGTTCCTGGCCATCGCGCCCGCACTGGCCGGTAGTGCGGGCGCACTGTCGATCATCGACCGGGCGCCGCTGGTCGAGCCGGTCGGTCTGGACCTGGTGTGGCTGCTGGAATCAGACGGTCAGCTGTTCGCCCGATATGCCCTTCGACACTGACCCGCCGTAGCCAGACGGGCCCAGCGCAGCAGCGCCCCCAATCTGGTCCCAACCGGCCACGTCCTGGGGACGCCGTGGCGACGGCCCGACGTACTGCGCCGCCGGACGGATCAGCCGACCGGTGCGCTTCTGCTCCATGACGTGCGCGCACCAGCCCGCCGTCCGCGCGCAGGTGAACATCCCCGGCATCATGTGCGGCGG
The DNA here is from genome assembly GCA_050699875.1 of Pseudonocardiaceae bacterium. Lineage (GTDB taxonomy): Bacteria > Actinomycetota > Actinomycetes > Mycobacteriales > Pseudonocardiaceae. The sequence continues at coordinate 21,532 of JBOHFX010000064.1, read as the reverse complement.
GACCTGCGCAAAGTCGAGGATCACCGCAGCCCAGAACTCGACGTTGGTCTCGATCACCCGATCAGGCCGCCGGTCCCGCAACTCGGCCAGCGCGGCGTGCTCCAACGCCACCGCCACCTTATACCGTGGCGCACCGAGTTCCAGGCAGAATCGGCGCAGCACCTTCGCTCGCGGGTCCTTGGCCCGGTAGATCCGGTGGCCGAAGCCCATCAGCCGTTCACCACGATCCAGCACGCCACGGACCACCGTGGTGGCGTTGCCGGTGCGCTCCGCCTCCTCGATCATCGGCAGCACTCGGGCCGGCGCGCCACCGTGTAGCGGGCCGGACATCGCGCCGATCGCGCCGGACAGGCAGGCGGCGACGTCGGCGCCGGTGGAGGCGATCACCCGAGCGGTCAACGTCGAAGCGTTGAGCCCGTGCTCGGCGGCCGAGACCCAGTAGGCGTCCACAGCCTTGACGTGTGCCGGGTCCGGGTCGCCACGCCACCGGGTCATGAACCGTTCGCTGATGGTGGAACACTGGTCGATCCGGTGCTGCGGGACGGCCGGCTGGTAGATCCCGCGAGCAGACTGCGCCATGTAGGACAGTGCCATGACCGAGGCCCTGGCCAGATCTGCGCGGGCCTGAGCGTCGGAACTGTCCAGCAGCGGGCGGTAGCCCCAGATCGGGGCGAGCATCGCCAGCGCGGCCTGCACGTCGACCCGGACGTCGCCGGTGTGCACCGGCAGCGGAAAGGGCTCGGCGGGCGGCAGGCCGTGCCCGAAGCGCCCGTCGGTCAGCAACGCCCACACGTCGCCGAACGTCACCTGACCGGCGAGGTCCTCGATGTCCACGCCGCGGTAGCGCAACGCTCCGCCATCCCGATCCGGTTCGGCGATCTCGGTGTGGAAGGCGACCACGCCCTCCAGCCCCGGCTTGAAGCCGGTGGTCTCGGCCAGCCCATTCAACACAGTCACGCCGTCCTCCTCGCGCGATAGGGCTCAAATTGGGTACGCGCGGGTCGCGGACTGGCCAGCGAGTGGGCGCACGCCACGGTGCGGCGCCGCGCGGGTGGGCTAACAGTGCACCCGATGGCCGCTCTGGGGCAATGTGGACAGTGGTTGCAGCAGGCGTCCAGCAGGTGCCTGCGCCGAGTGGGACGAGCGACGGGGTGTGCGGTGTGGCGACTGGGCGGACGCAACGCGGACTGTGGACTACAGAGCTGACTCGGATGCGGGTCGCGTATCCTGATACGGCGATGGATGAAGCGGACATAGCTGGCACGTGGTACGAGCAGCTCGCGGGATGGCTCGAAGCGGCCCTCGCCGCCGGCCTTCCCGAACCCAATGCAATGGTGCTGGCCACCGCAAGTGCCGATGGGCTACCCAGCTCCCGGAGCGTGCTGGCCAAGGGCCTCGATTCGCGGGGGGTGGTCTTCTACACCAACCTCACCTCCGCCAAGATGCACGATCTCAACGCCACCGGATTCGCGTCGGCGACGTTCTCCTGGCTTGTCATGCACCGCCAGGCGCATGTGCGGGGGCCGATCGAGGTGATCACGCCGGAGGAGAGCACGGCCTACTGGCAGACCCGCCCGCGAGGTGCCCAGCTGGCAGCGTGGGCCTCCGCGCAGTCCACTGTGGTGTCCAACCGGCGCGCGCTGGACGTCGCGCTGGAACAAGCTGCCGCCCGGTTCGACGGAATCGAGCAGGTGCCCTTGCCGCCGCACTGGGGCGGCGTGCGGATCAAACCGGTGAGCGTCGAGTTCTGGCAAGGCAGGCCGGACCGGATGCACGACCGGCTGCAGTACCGGGTTGACGCTGACGGCGAGTGGACGGTGCAGCGGCTCGCCCCGTGATTGCTCACCATGCCGCACCGGGTGCGTGACGGGAGTGTGTCACGCCAGTCAGACTGCGTGTCATGAGCGAGACGGCAGCAGCCGGGGCACCAGGCAAGGCTTCGAGTGGTGAGGTCCAGACCGAACTCAAGCGGGTAATCGGGCCGAAGCTGCTGTTCTTCTTCGTGATCGGCGACATCCTGGGCACCGGCATCTACGCGCTGACCGGCAGCGTCGCTGGTGAGATCGGCGGCGCCTTGTGGGTACCGTTCCTCGGCGCCTTCCTCGTCGCGTTCCTCACCGCGTTCAGTTACCTGGAACTGGTCGGCAAGTACCCCAGGGCGGCCGGGGCCGCGCTGTACACCAACCGGGCGTTCGGAATCCCGTTCCTGACCTTCATCGTCGCCTTCACGGTGATGAGCTCGGGCATCACCAGCGCCTCCACCGCGGCGGTGGCATTTGGCAGAACGTATCTCAAGGAGTTCGTCACGCTGCCTGTCTGGGCGGTGGCGATCACCTTTATCGTGCTGCTCGCGCTGGTCAATTTCCGGGGGGTCGGTGAGTCGCTCAAGGTCAATGTGCTGCTCACCTGCATCGAGCTCGCCGGGTTGCTGATCATCATTGCGATCGGGATCTATGCGGTCGGTTCGGGTCAGGGGGACCCGAACAGGCTTATCCAGATCGATACCGGAGACTCTGGTGTGTTATTGGCGATCACTTCGGCCACTGCGCTGGCGTTCTTCGCGTTGGTCGGTTTCGAGGACTCGGTGAACATGGCCGAGGAATGCAAGAACCCGGCCAAGATCTTCCCCCGCGCGATGCTGCTCGGTATGGCCGTCGCCGCGGTGATCTACGTGCTGGTCACAGTCAGCTCGTCGCTGTTGGTACCCGCCGACCGGTTGGCCGCCGTGGAGAGTGGCGCGCTGCTCGAGGTCGTCAAGGTCGGCGCACCGGGCTTCCCGCTGGGGCTTTTCGCCGCCATCGGGCTCTTCGCGGTGATCAACACTGCGTTGATCAACATGCTGATGGCCAGCAGGTTGGTCTACGGCATGGCCGGCGAGCGGATCATTCCGCGGATTCTGGGTACCGTGCATCCGGCTCGGCGCACTCCGTGGGTCTCGATCCTGTTCACCAGCGCGATCGCGATCGTTCTGGTCAGCTTCGTCCCGTTGGCGGGCCTGGCCGGCACTACGTCGCTGCTGCTGCTGGCTGTGTTCACCCTGGTCAACATCGCCTGCCTGGTGCTGCGCAGGAGGCCCGTCGAGCACGAGCACTTCCGTGCACCGACCTGGAGCCCATGGCTCGGGGCGCTGCTGTGCGGCTATCTGGCCACCCCATTGTCCGGCCGGGACCCCGACAACTACCTGCTGGCCGGCGTGTTGTTGGCGGTCGGCGTCCTGCTCTGGCTGATCAACCGTTTGTTCGTGGGCAAGGTCGAGTTCGACCCGACCAAGCTGACCCGTGACTGAGACGACGAAACCGCGGTCTGGATGCACACTGCGGTGAATGACGCGCGACTCACCGCAGTCTGCATCCGCCAACGCGGTTGAGCCGACTACCTTGGACGATGTCGTCGTGCCCGAAAATGTGTCCGCGAAGACGAGCCCCGGTGAGGCGCGGCTTGCGGACCGACCGGCCACGCAGCGTTGCGCGCCGTCCGAGCAGGGAGAAGGACCGCAGTGTCTGACGCCACAGCGCCCGAAATGTCGATTCGGCCGTCCAACAACAGTCGTGATACGGAAGCCGTGACCTTGCATTATCCGGGCGGGAAACACCAGCTGTCGATCACCAGGGCTGCCGAGGGTGCTGACGGTATCCGCCTGAGCGGCCTGCGGGCCGGTACCGGGATGGTCACTCTCGATTCCGGACTGGTGAACACCGCCTTGTGCACGTCCGAGATCACCTACATCGATGGCACAGCGGGTGTGCTGCGCTACCGTGGCTATCCGATCGAGGTGCTGGCCGAACGTTCGACGTTCTTGGAGACCAGCTACCTGCTGATCTACGGGGAGCTGCCGGACAGCGATGAGCTGGAGGACTTCACCGAGAGAATCCGCATCCACACCCTGCTGCACGAGGACCTCAAACGGTTCTTCGACGGCTTCCCGCGCGACGCCCACCCGATGCCGGTGCTGTCCAGCGCGGTATCCGCACTGTCCACCTTCTACCAGGACAGCCTCAACCCGTTCGACCGCGCCCAGGTGGAGATCTCCACGGTGCGGCTGCTGGCCAAGCTGCCCACGATCGCCGCCTACGCCTACAAGAAGTCGATCGGTCAGCCGTTCCTCTACCCGGACAACTCGCTGAGCCTGGTGTACAACTTCCTGCGGATGACCTTCGGACTGCCTGCGGCACCCTACCAGGTCGACCCGGTGGTGGCCGACGCGCTGGACCGGCTGTTCGTGCTGCACGCCGACCACGAGCAGAACTGCTCGACGTCGACCGTGCGGATGGTCGGGTCCACCCAGGCAAACCTGTTCGCCTCTATCTCCGCGGGGATCAACGCGCTGTTCGGCCCGCTGCACGGTGGGGCGAACCAGTCGGTGCTGGAGATGCTCGAGCGGATCCGCATCGATGGGGGCGACGTGGGGGCCTTCGTCACGAAGGTGAAGGACCAGGCCGAGGGGGTGCGGTTGATGGGGTTCGGGCATCGGGTCTACAAGAACTACGACCCCCGCGCGAAGATCGTCAAGAAGACTGCGGACGAGGTCCTGCACAAGCTCGGGGTCAACGACCCGCTGCTCGAGATCGCCCTGACCCTGGAGGCCAAGGCGCTGGCTGACGACTACTTCGTCGAACGCAAGCTCTATCCCAACGTCGACTTCTACACCGGCCTGATCTACCGGGCGATGGGCTTCCCGACCAGAATGTTCACCGTGCTCTTCGCGCTGGGTCGGCTCCCGGGCTGGATCGCGCACTGGCGCGAGATGAACGGCGACCCGGAAACCAAGATCGGCAGACCCTGTCAGATCTACACCGGATCCGCCGAACGGGAGTACACCGCGATCACGCAACGTTGACTTCTGTACCTGGCGGATCATCCGTTGAGCCCTGTGCGGCTCGTCGTGCGGCGCGTAGGTTGCCCGCAAGCCGAAACCGGGGAGCAGGAAGCCATGCGCACCATCGAGTGGGTCGACGGACACGTCGATGTGATCGACCAGACCGCCCTGCCGCAACAGCGCCGGGTGACCCTGCACACCGTCGGCGAGGTGGTGGACGCGATCCACCGGTTGGTGGTGCGTGGTGCACCGGCGCTGGGTGCAGTCGGCGCCCTTGGCGTCGCGCTGGCCGCTGCGAGGTCGGCGGAGCTGGGCTATGACCCCGACGCCGTGCGGACCGATGCCCGCCGCATCGCCGAGGCCCGTCCGACCGCGGCGCATCTGCGCTGGGCGGTGCAGCAGGTGCTGCCCGCGGTGCCGCGGGGACCCGCCGCGGTGCTGGATGCTGCGCACGCGCTGGTGGAGGCCGACGTGCGGGCGTGCGCGACGCTGTCCCGGCTGGGTGCCGCCCTACTGCGCAGCTATGTCGGCGATCGTCCCATGGTGCTGCAGACGCACTGCAATGCAGGCGCGCTGGCCAGTGTGGAGTGGGGAACCGCTCTCGGTGTCGTCCGGGCCCTGCACGCCGATGCGCTGATCCAGATGGTCGTGGTCGGCGAGACCCGCCCGCTATTGCAGGGTTCCCGGATCACCGCGGTGGAACTCGCCCGCCTGGGCGTCCCGCATCAGGTGATCGTCGACTCCGCGGGGCCGGGACTGATCGCCAGCGGGCACGTGGATGCAGTCATCGTGGGCGCGGACCGGATCGCCGCCAATTACGACGTGGTCAACAAGGTGGGTACCTACCCGCTGGCGCTGGCCGCGGCCAGGGCCGGTATCCCGTTCGTGGTGGCCGCCCCGGCCGCCACCCTCGATCTGGACACTCCCACCGGCGCGGCGGTGACCATCGAGTACCGGGACCCCGATGAGGTGCTCCTAGTAGGGGGCTGGCGGATGGCGCCGGCCGAGTCCACCGCCATCAACCCCGCCTTCGATGTGACCCCTGCCGACCTCGTCACCGCCATCGTCACCGAATCTCGGGTCATCGAGCCGTCCCGGGTGATCGAGCAGTCTCGGGCGAGCGGGCCAGCGCGCCTGAGCGCTGCTGCGCGCGACGTGACGGTGCCCGCCATGCGGATAGGTCGGGGCGTCCTGATCCGCTAGATGGTGCCGCAAGAGGTCTGCCCGGCGATGGTCACCTGGCCGAGCTTGAGCGCCAGTTGCCCGACATCCGTCGTCGGTAGCGTGATCACGGCCTCGTAGACGTAACCATCACCCGGCATGAGCTTCGTTCTCGCCGGAGTCATGGATACCGGCACCGGTGTGCCGTCGAAACTCGGGCTGAGCGGGCCCAACTTGGCGGTGTCCACCATGATCGGCGCGTTGGTGGGGTTGGTCACCGCGATGGTGACCCGCACTCCGTGTGTGATCCCCTCCGGCCACGGCACGGTCAACGACAGGCCACTGGCATCGGTGACAGGGGTAGCGAACGCGACCGGCTCGACGACCGAGCGCACGGCCTCAGCGGGTTGTGGCGGACTGCTGGATGGTGCCGGGCTGCTGGGCGGCGCCGCCTGCTGTGGCGTCACCGGCGGAGCTGGCGAACCGGATGCAGAGATTGCGGCAACCGTTACTCCGGCCCCCAACGCAACGCCGAGCACGGCGGCCATGATGACAGGCAGCCACCGGTATCGCGACGGGCCACGGTGGCGTGCAGAAGTCGACACGGATCCTCCCTCGACTGAGTCGCCGGAGGATCCCATACCGATTCGCAGACCCTCCCCAGCGGTCCGTGACAGCGCCCCTACGCTACGGTAGGGGCACGACGGTGTACAGAGCCCTCTGGGGACGCAGTCAGTGGCCTCGGGCAAGCCACTCGCCGACGTGCTCGGCTTCGGTCCCGATGGTCGTGGACTCGCCGTGTCCGGTCCGCACTTCGGTCCCGGCGGGCAGGGTGAGCAGCCGGGCCCGGATCGAGACGATGATCTCATCGAAGTCTGAGTACGACCGGCCGGTGGCGCCTGGGCCGCCCAGGAACAGCGTGTCGCCGCTGAACACAACGTTCAGGTCGGGTGCGTATAGGCAGCACGAGCCGGGGGAGTGCCCGGGGGTGTGCAGTACCTGCAGCGCGGTATCCGCGACGTGCAGTACGTCGCCGTCGGCGAGTTCGGCATCGGGCGGCGGGGTGTCGGGGTGTGCCAGCCGCCAGAGCACATGCTCCTCGGGGTGCAACAGCACCGGTGCTGCCAGCTTCCGGGACAGTTCCGGCGCGGCGTTGACGTGGTCGTCGTGGGCGTGGGTGCACACGATGGCCAGCACCCGCCGATCGCCGACCGCAGCGGCGATCACATCCGCGTCGTGCGCCGCATCGACGACGATCACTTCCCGTTCGTCGCCGACCAGCCACACGTTGTTGTCCACGGCCCAGGTGCCACCGTCGAGGCTGAAGGTGCCCGACGTCACTACTCGGTCCAACTGTTTGTCACTCACGGGCGACGCAGCCGCACCACGCTGCGCAGCACCTCGCCGCGTTCCATCTGCTCGAAAGCCGCTTCCACGTCGTCCAGACCGATTGTCTCGGAAACGAACTTCTCCAGCGGTAGCCTCCCCTGCAGGTGCAGCTCGACCAGCATCGGGAAGTCCCGTTCGGGCAGGCAGTCGCCGTACCACGACGACTTGAGAGACCCGCCGCGGCCGAAGAATTCCAGTAGCGGGATGTCGGGCACCATCATGTCTGGCGTCGGCACCCCGACCAGTACCACGGTGCCGGCCAGGTCGCGGGCGAAGAAGGCCTGCCGCCAGGTCTCTGGCCGGCCCACGGCGTCGATCACGACGTCTGCCCCGAAGCCTCCGGTGTGTGCCCGCACCTCCTCGACGACGTCGGACTCCCGGGCGTTGACCGTGTGCGTTGCGCCGAAGTCGGTGGCCCACCGCAGCTTGCCGGGGTCGACGTCGATGCCGATGATCGTGGTCGCGCCTGCCAGCCGAGCCCCCGCGATGGCGGCATCGCCGACTCCGCCGCACCCGATCACCGCTACCGAGTCGCCGCGGGTGACCCCGCCGGTGTTGATCGCCGCACCGAGCCCGGCCATCACCCCGCAGCCGAGCAGCCCGGCGACCTCCGGTGCGACTGCGGGGTTGACCTTGGTGCACTGGCCACTGTGGACGAGGGTCTTCTCAGCGAACGCTCCGATACCCAGCGCGGGCGACAGCGGGGTGCCGCCGGCCAACGTCATGGATTGGGCGGCGTTATGAGTGTCGAAGCAGTACCAGGGCTTGCCTCGACGGCACGCGCGGCAACGTCCGCATATCGCGCGCCAGTTGAGGATGACGAAGTCGCCGGGAGCGACGGTCTGTACACCGTCGCCCACGGACTCCACCACACCGGCGGCCTCATGCCCGAGCAGGAAGGGGAACTCGTCATTGATCCCGCCCTGGCGGTAGTGCAGGTCGGTGTGGCACACACCGCACGCCTGCACCGCCACCAGTGCCTCGCCCGGACCGGGATCCGGCACATGAACGGTTTCCACCGTGACCGGCGCACCCCTGCTGTGCGCTACTACCCCACGTGCCTCGTGACCCACCGGGTGTGCTCAGCAGGTCTAGTGCCGGCGCTTCTTCCGCTTGCCGCCGGCTGTGGCGGCTGCGAGCAGCAACCCGCCGAGCAGACCGCAATTGGACAGGAAATGCTCCTGGCGGGTTCTGCGGGCGTCGGGTGAACCGGCAGCCGTGAACGGGTTCTCGGTGACAGCGGTGGGGATCAGGTCCACAGCGAGCACCGCGGCTGCGAGCCGGGGCATCCAGCCCAAACCCATCATCAGGCCGGCGGCGATCTTCACGGCAGCGCCTGCCTGCACGACCAACGCGGGATCGACCGGCCCCTTGGTGGGCAGTACGCCCTGCCCCCGTGCCAGCAGCGGCATAGTCGCTTCGATCTTCGGCTTCGGGTTGATCAGGGTTTCCACGCCGTTGGCGACGGACACGGCGGCAAGCAGCGGGCGGGCTACGCGGGCAAGCAACACGGCGGCTCCTCTCTGAGCTCTTCGCTTTCGCACCGTAGCCCTCCTGCGGCGCCACGAGTGCGAAGCCACCCATCCGGGGTACCTGTTGAGTGCCGTGCCGCACCAAAGATCTGCGATCTGGATCCTTGTCGCACTTCAGAGGCTGGCGTTGGGGGCTATGACGGCGTTGGGTGCTATGACACTGTTTGGTCTAGCCCGAGCTTGGAGGGGCACGTGTCCGGACCCCGGGACCCTGTGGCGGACCTACGGCGGATCGCCTTCCTGCTGGAGCGCGCACACGAGGCGACCTACCGGGTTCGAGCGTTCCGGACGGCGGCGTCAGTGCTAGCGCCCCGGGCCGACCTGGCACAGCGCGCCAGGGCGGAGAACCTGACCGCGCTGACCGGCGTCGGCGAGGTCACTGCCCGCTGTGTCACCGAATCCCTCGCTGGGCAACAACCGGAGTACCTGCGTCGGCTGGAGGCCAGCGGCGACCGGCCGTTGGATGGGTTAGCCGCTGAGCTGCACGGGACACTGCGCGGGGATTGTCACACCCACTCCGATTGGTCCGACGGCGGCTCGTCCATCGATGAGATGGCGGCCACCGCCCGCGAGCTCGGCCGCGAGTACGTCGTCCTGACCGACCACTCACCGCGCCTCATCGTCGCCAACGGGCTGTCGGCAGAGCGGCTGCGGCGCCAGCTGGATGTCGTCGCCGCATGCAACGAGCAGCTGGCCCCATTCCGAATCCTCACCGGTATAGAGGTGGACATCCTCGTCGACGGTGCGCTGGATCAGACCGAGGAGTTACTAGCGCAATTGGACGTTGTGGTGGCCTCGGTGCATTCGAAGTTGCGGATGCCGGCCGCGGAGATGACCAAGCGGATGCTCACCGCGATCACCAATCCGCATGTCGATGTGCTCGGGCACTGCACCGGCCGCATCCTGACCGGTTCTCGGCGGCGCCCCGAGTCGCAGTTCGACCCCGATGCGGTGTTCGCAGCCTGCGTCGAGCATGGCGTCGCCGTGGAGGTCAACTGCCGCCCCGAGCGGCTGGACCCACCCACCCGGCTGTTGCGGCTTGCAGTGGAGGCGGGTTGCCTGTTCGCCATCGACTCCGACGCGCACGCCCCTGGGCAGCTCGACTGGCTGCCCTACGGTTGTGAACGTGCTGCCACCTGCGGGGTAGCAGCCGATCGGGTGGTGAATACCTGGCCCGCCGACGCCCTGCGCGACTGGGCCGCCCGGTGACCCTCAGCGCCGCTCCCCGTTGCCAGCAGCCGTGAACTCGACAGGGCGGCCGTCTCAAGGGCTTGGGATGTCGGTGACGTCGAGTTCACGGACTGGGTCGACGTGGGTCTCGGTCGGCGGCGGCCTTCGCGGCGGCGATCAGGGCTTCTCGGTCGGCAATCTTGATCCGAGTACGGCCTGCGGCCACCCCGAGCGCCTGCTCGGCGGCGTCGATAGCCTCCCAGCCCGCCCAGGTGACCACTCCGACGCCGCGCTGGGTAAGCATCTCGACGATCGCCTCGAGCTCACGATGTGGGGCCCGGGGCAGCGCGTCGAGTTCTTGCAGCAGCTGTTCGACGGTCTCCTTGGCGTCGCCCTTGTTGGTACCGATCACACCGGTGGGACCGCGCTTGATCCAGCCGACCACGTACTCGCCGGTTGCCGCCGTACCGTTGCGCTGGACGCGTCCGGCCACATGCGGGATCACACCGGACCGTTCGTCGAACGGCACGCCCGGCAGCGCCAACCCGCGGTACCCCACTGAGCGCAGCAGCAGCTGGGCTGCCAGGGTCACCATCTCACCGGTGCCCGCGACGCCGCCCGCGCCGTCCAGCGTGTTGCGCTCCCACTGCACCGCCTCCACCCTGGTGGCGCCGAGCACCGCCACCGGGGAGAGCAGGAACCGCAGATGGATCCGCCGTGGCCGCCCCTGCGGTGGCCGGGTGGACCACTCCTGCAACGTCTCGACGTTGCGCCGCACGGTCTTGTTGGCCTCGGCGAGCTCCTTGCCGGCCTCATCGAGCACCAGCTCAGCGGGGTCGACCACCACGTCAGCAGCGGCCAGTTCGCCCAGCTCGCGTAGCTCCTTGGTGGTGAACTTGGCCTGCGCCGGGCCACGCCTGCCGACGATGTAGATGTCGCTGACAGCGCTCGCACTGAGTACGTTCAGCACGTGATCCGGCATGTCCGTGACACCCAGCTCGTGGGCCGTCTTGGCCAGAACGCGGGCGACATCCACCGCGACGTTGCCCACCCCGACCACCACTGCGCTGCGAGCGTCCAGGGTGAAGGCGTCGATCTTGGTATCAGGGTGGCCGCAGTACCAGGCCACGAACTCGGTTGCCGAGAAGCTGCCCGGAAGATCTTCGCCGGGGATGGACAACCGGCGATCCACCGGCGACCCGGTCGCGTAGACGACCGCGTCGTAGTACTCCCGAAGCTCTTCGACACTGACACCGGCACCCAGCTCGACGCCGCCGAGAAACCGCACAGCAGGCCGCTGCAGGATCTTGCGCAGGGTGATCTCCAGCGACTTCATCTTCAGGTGATCCGGCGCGACGCCGTAGCGCAATAGCCCGTACGGGCAGGGCAGCCGGTCCAAGACATCCACTGACACCGCGTCGTGCTTGCTCAGCTCGTCGGCCGCGTAAAGTCCGGATGGACCGGACCCGATCACCGCCACCCGAACCGATCCGGACACGGCTCACTCACCTCCTGGCTGCGCTTGGGCTCACTCGACGTTACGCCACCGTGGTGACGAGGCGACGGAGTCGCGAAACGGTCAGCCCGTCGCGTAGCTGCGGGTCACCACGGAGCACCGAGACTCCGCCCGGGCGGGCGAAGTCGTCGAGCACTGCCACCGCGCCGGAGAAGTCTTGGTCACAGGTGTACCCGTTGACCACTACCACGCATCGCAACCCTGCGGAGACGGCAGCCTGTACGCCATTGGCCGAATCCTCCACGGCTACCACGCCGGTGGGCGTGAGATCCAGGCGATTCAGCGTCTCGAGGTAGACGGCCGGATCGGGCTTGAGGTCGGTGACGTCAGACCCGGTGACGACGATGTCGAATACGTCGAGCCCGAAAAGCGTGTCGAGTAATGGCAGCACCCAATCCTTGGTCCCCGTGGTCGCGACCGCGACGGCGGCACCGTCAGCCCGTACTGCCCTGATCAATTCTGCCGCACCGGGCCGAGCCTTTATTGCCCCGGTGCGCACCAGCGCCGCAAATCGGCGAGTCTTATCCTGGTGCAGCTGCGACGCAGTCGTACCGGCCTCGGCAGGGGAGTGCCCTTTGGCCCGTAGGTAGCGTTCGATGCGCCGACGACCACCCGTCGTGGTGAGCAGCTGCCCGTATTCCTCGATACTCCAGCGGTAATTCAGGCCGGCGGCCTCGAATGCCTCGTTGAAGGCTACGCGGTGACCATCTCGTTCGGTGTCGGCCAACGTCCCGTCCACGTCAAAAACAACAGCTCGCAGTGGTGATTCGCCCGGTGGTGATCTTCGGAGCGGTCTCTGAGGCTGCTCGATCGACATGGACGCCAGGCTAAGACCGGATGCCGGCACCGGCCTCCTTCGGACGGGGTGAACTCGCCGGAGACCCACCGGGTAGAGTGCGCTACCCGCGAGTGGCGCTCGTCCGTCCAGACCGGCGCCCGCGGGCCCCGTGGAACTCAGCTCGCACAGACTTCGAGTTGCGGACCTGGCCTGCTTCCCGGTCGTGGCCTCGTTGAGGTCTTCGATCCACCGATCGTGAAGATCCTTTATGCAGGTCATCGACCGTGTGAGAAATAGTTTGACGGTTGCTGATGTCGGACTCGGCGGGGCTCTCGCCGTGCTCAGCTCGCGAAGACCGTTCATGGCTGTCCTGCCAGCCGTCGGTCAGAGCGCCAAGAGCGTCGATGAGATTGCGCACCGAGGCGAAGGTGCCACGCCGGATGGCCTGCTGTGTGATGATTCCGAGCGAGACCTCGACGAGCTTGAGCCATGGGTCGGGCGCAGCCGCCGGGCGTCCTTCCGTATTACTGTCCGGTGCACTGGCTGGGCCGGATCGATGCAACGCCGCAGCGCGCTGGGATAGGTTGAGATAGAGGCCGCTGAGGTCTCTGACCTGGGCCTGCCGCCTGAGGTCGGGGGATAGGGCGAAGATCTCGACGTGATCTGTCTGAATGCCCCACTTGCGCCAGATCCGCGCAACCGTGGCGAAGGAGATCCCCAGGTGGTTGCCCAGCAGCCGGGCTGACCAGTGGTCGACGCCTAGATGCGCTGGTGGGCGGCCGCCGTCGGCCAGCGTGGTGGCCACCACCTCGAGTTCGTCCACCACTGCTGGTCGGCCGGATCGGGGCAGGTCGCCGAGCGCTTCGATGCCCCCGGTTGAATAACGTTTGCGCCAGCTGCTCACCGTCGGCCGGGTCGACCCCGTTCGGCGGGCGATCTCCGTGTTGGTCAGTCCGTCAGCGGACATCAACACGATCCGTGCTCGCTGCGCCACGCTCGCCCGTACGGCCGTGGAGCGCGCCAATGCCTCAAGGCGGCCGCGATCACCCTCGTGCAGAGCCAACGGAGCTGAGACAGCCATGTCTCATGGTCCCTCAACTCAGACTGTAAAACAACTATCAACACGGGGCGCTCCCTGCGACGTCAGGGGCGAATTGCTCCGACGCGCGGGCGCGTAGATGCTCTTGACACGCCAGACCTCATCCGTGTGGACTAGTGCCCCGCGTCACAGTAAAAACGAACGCGGGGCCGCGGCGACCCCACGAGACGCCGGCACACCGGAGTGCAGACAGCAGAGTGCGGAGAGGGGATCAAGCGATGGCGATCGAGTCTAGCGGACATAGTCGAGGTAACCCCCGGATTTATCAGTTGATCGAAAACGCTCCGAAGACGGGGAAGAGTCCGACGATCTTTGCTTGGCCAGAGGTCGTGGACTGGCTTCGAATCGCCGGTCAGCCGGTGCCTGGCCCGTGGCCCCCACATCAGCGGCCGCGGCCGAACCCCGAGGAAGAGAGCCTTCCGGTGGCGGTTGTCGAGCCAGAGCGCCCTGAGGACAGGCCCACTCCGCGCCGGACCTATGAGCCGCAGCCGGCACAGGAAGCCCCCCCTACGCGCCACTCCTATGAGTCTCCCGACGACGACCCCCCCTCGCGTCGAGGTATCGGGCTAATGGACTGAAGTAGTGGTCAGTTCTGGCGACTCGATCATCTTCTTGATTCCAGCGATGGACGATAAGTAATCGCTCTTCGCCACGTCCGATATGGTTTGCCTACGGGCGGTTGATGCTGTGCAGCTTTTTGCGGACAGTTCAGGACTAGGAGGATCTGAATGTACCCGTCTCGTTTTCATTACGAGGCCCCGCGTTCACTCGACGAAGCGTTCGACGTTTTGCGGGTGTACGGTGACGAGGCGAAGATTCTTGCCGGCGGGCAAAGTCTCATTCCGCTGATCAAGCTGCGCTTCGCCGCGCCGGCGGCGATTGTAGACATCAACAATATCCCCGGCCTGGAATATCACGAAGAGGATTCGGACGGGTCACTGCATATCGGAGCGCTGTGCCGGCACCGGACTCTGGAGCGGTCTCAGCTCCTCCGGAGTAAGCATCCCACCATGTCGGCCACCGCACCGCTCATCTCCGACCCGATGGTCCGCACCCGCGGAACGCTGGTCGGATCGATCTGCCACGCGGACCCGCAAGGTGACTGGGCGTCGGTGATGTTGGCGCTGGGCGGCGAGATCATTGCGCGCAGCGCTGAGGGTGAACGGGCCATCCCGGTCTCGCAGTTCGTCGTCGGGCCCTTCCAGAACTCCCTGCAGCCGGGCGAGATCGCGGTGCGAGCTCGAGTGCCGGCGCCCAGAGGCACCCGTTCGGGGATCTACCTCAAGCTGGAGCGCAGGGTCGGGGACTTCGCGACCGTGGGTCTGGCGGTAGCGCTGGAGATGTCCGGTGGCACGATCAACCGGGCAGGTCTCGCGCTGACCGGCGTCGGGCCGGCCAACATCCAGTGCACCGCGGCCGAGCAGTCACTGGCCGGTAAGTCGCTGAACGCGAGCACGATCGAGCAGGCGGCCCGGTTGGCGGCGGAAGCGGCACAACCAAAGACCGACGTTCGCGGTAGTGCGGAATACAAGCGGCACGTTGTGTACACCTTCGTCACGCGTGGCTTGAGCAACCAAATGTCCCGAGCGGCCTGAAGCTGTGAAATTTTCAATGTGTACTTTCAAAGGTATTGGTGACGTCAAGGAGGCGGCGTGGAAGAGCGGCGAATAAACGTCGTGGTGAACGGGGAACCCCGAACTGTCGACGTCGAGCCTCGCTTACTGTTGGTCCACTTCCTCCGCGAGGTGCTGGGGCTGACGGGCTCGCACATCGGCTGCGATACGACGAACTGTGGTGTGTGCACCGTACTGATGGACGGCTTACCTGTGAAGTCGTGCACGATGTTCGCCGTCATGTGCGACGGGCACGAGATCATGACTGTCGAAGGTCTGGGCATATCCAGTGAGCTCCACCCCATTCAGGAAGGTTTCCGGGAGGAGCACGGGCTGCAGTGTGGCTACTGCACGCCCGGGATGATGCTGGCATCGAAAGCAATTCTCGATGAGAACCCCAACCCGACGGAGGAAGACATACGCTGGGGACTGGCCGGCAACCTCTGTCGGTGCACCGGTTACCAAAACATCGTGAAGTCGGTGTTGTGGGCCGCGGAGAAACTGCGGGCCGACGCAATTAGTCGCTGACGGCTAGGGTCGACGACAAAGGAGAAGTGACGTGGCGCAGGCGTTAGACGAGATCAAGATCGGTGGCTTGGGTTCAAGCCGCAAGCGGGTGGAGGACGACCGCTTCCTTCGGGGTAAGGGCCACTACACCGATGACTTCAAGTTGCCCGGCATGGTGCACATGGAGATCCTCCGTAGCCCATTGGCCCACGCGCGGATCAAGTCGATCGACACGAGTAAGGCCTGGCAGCTTCCCGGCGTGCACATGGTTCTCACCGGCGACATGGCAGCCCAGCACAACCTGGCCTGGATGCCGACACTGTCCTACGACACCCAGCCGGTGCTCGCCACCGACAAGGTGCGGTTCCAAGGCCAGGAAATCGCATGCGTGGTTGCCGACGATCCCTACATTGCCAAGGACGGCTGTGAGGCGATCGTCGTCGAGTACGAGCCCCTTCCCGTGATAGTCAACCCTTACCAGGCCGTCGCGGAGGGCGCCCCGGTCATCCGGGACGACAAAGAGGGACAGACAGACAACATCTGCTACCGCTGGGAGGTCGGCGACCGCGACGGCACCGAACGTGCCTTTGCGCAGGCCGACATGGTCTCGAAACTGGAGTTGCATTACCCGAGGTCCCATCCGTCGCCCATCGAGTGCTGCGGATCGATCGCGGACTACAACTCGGCGACCGCGAAGCTGACCGTCTACATGACGACTCAGGCCCCGCACATCATTCGGGCGGCGGTGGCGATCGTCGCGGAGCTTCCGGAGCATATGATCCGGATCATCTCCCCTGACATCGGCGGTGGCTTCGGCAACAAGGTCCCGGTCTATCCGGGGTACGTCTGCTCGATCCTCTGCTCCATCCTGCTCGCGCGGCCGGTCAAGTGGATCGAGGACAAGACCGGTAACCTCATTTCCACCCACTACGCGCGCGATATCTACTACAAGGGTGAGCTCGCGCTTCGCAAGGACGGCAAGATCCTTGCCGTGCGGTTCCACTGTGACAGCGACAACGGCTCGTCCTTCTCGGACGCCCAGCCCACGAAATTCAAGATCGGGCTGATCCATTCCGCATTCGCTGCCTATGACATTCCGTACGGATACATGACCGCGCAGGGTCATTACACGAACAAGGCGCCCGGCGGGGTGGCATACCGGTGCTCCTTCCGGGTAACCGAGGCGATGTTCTTCCAGGAACGCGTGATCCAGGCCGCTGCCGACGATATCGGTATGGACCAGGCCGCGTTCCGCCGGCTCAATTTGGTGAATGACCATCAGTTCCCCTTCCGTACGCCCTACGGCTTCTTGCTGGACTCTGGGCAGTACGAGAAATGTCTCGACGTGGCGCTGGATGCGATCGGCTACGACGAGTTCTTGCGCGAGAAGGAGCAGGCCCGCGCGCAGGGTCGGCGGCTCGGGATCGGTATCTCCACCATGACCGAGCCCCTCGGCGCGGGTAACAGCCGCGAGTACGACATCCTCGGCATCAAGATGTTCGACGCCGCGGAGCTGCGGGTGCACCCGAGCGGTAAGGCGATTCTGAAGATCGGATCGCAGACCCAGGGTCAGGGCCACGAGACGACGTTCGCGCAGATCGTGACCCACGAGCTCGGCATCCCGTCCGTCGACATCCTCGTCCAGCACGGTGACACCGATAACACGCCATTCGGCATGGGGACTTACGCCTCCCGCAGCACGCCTGTTGCGGGCGCGGCAACCGCCATGGTTGCCCGTAAGGTCCGGGCCAAGGCGAGGAAGCTCGCGGCACACCTCCTTGAGGTCTCCGAGGAAGACGTCGAGTGGGAGCTCGGTCGCTTCTACGTTCGCGGCGCCCCCAACAACGGCGTGAGCATCCAGGAGTGCGCGATGGCGGCGTACGGCAACATGCCCGACGGCATGGAGCCGGGCCTGGAGAACAACGCGTACTACGACCCGCCCAACATGACGTGGCCGTTCGCGGCGTACATCGTCACGGTCGAGGTCGACCCTGAAACAGGCGTGTGGGACGTGCTGCGCATGGTCGCGGTCGATGACTGCGGTGTGCGCATCAACCCGATGATCGTCGAGGGTCAGATCATGGGCGGCATGACCGAAGCCTATGCGATGGCCAACATGCAGTTCATCACCTACGACGCCGAAGGCAACTGCGTGGGATCGAACTACATGGACTACCTGCTGCCAACGGCGTGGGAGACCCCGGGTTTCGAGCTTCACGAGGTCGTCACACCGTCGCCGCACCACCCGATCGGCGCTAAAGGCGTTGGTGAATGTGCCGCGGTCGGCGGTCCCGCGGCTTTCGTCAACGCGGTCATGAACGCCATCGACGACACCGGCGTGCGGAACATCGATATGCCGCTGCTTCCAGACCGGGTGTGGGAGGCCCTGAAGTACAAGCGGGACATATCAGGAGCGCCTCCGGTCAAATCGGACGCGTAGATCGAACGGGGATAGGTCGATGACCATGGACGGGTGGGACGTCCTCGAGCATGCCCGCGAGTTGTCCCAGCGGGGCGAGGCGTTCGCGTTGGCCACCGTGGTGTGGCGACGCGGCCCATCGTCTGGCAAGGAGGGTTATCGGGCTGTCATCACGGCATCCGGGCAGGTGACCGGCTTCATCGGTGGTGCCTGCGCGGAGCCGGTGGTTGTCCGCGAGGCGCGGCGCATCCTCGCCGAGGGTGTGCCGCGCCTCGTGTTCCTCGGTACCCCGGACGAACTCGAGTCGGTGGCGGTGCGGGAAGGCATCAGCTACGTGCCGATGTCCTGCCAGAGCGAAGGTGCCTTGGAGATCTACATTGAACCGGTGGTACCCAAGCCGCACCTCGTGGTCGTCGGCCGGTCACCAATGGTCGAAGCTCTCGTCGAGATGGGGCAGGCGATCGGCTGGCGGACCGTGCTCGTAGACCCTGACGGCGGCTCGGCCGAGGATCACCCCTCAGCCGAGTGCGTCGTCAGCGAACTCGATTTCAAGATGGCCGGCGTCGACGAGCGTTCCATCGTTGTCGTCGCCACGCAGGGTCATCACGATGAGGAAGCGGTAGAGCAGGCGCTGATTGCGGGTCCTGCCTACGTCGGCTTGGTCGGTTCGCGGCCGCGGGCCAAGTCGGTGTTTGACTACCTGGAAGGCCGGGGGTTGTCCAGGGAGACGTTGGACCGGGTGAAGGTGCCTGCGGGTCTCGATTTGGGGAAAGTGTCCCACCGCGAGATCGGGGTGGGGGTGTTGGCCGAATTGGTGAAATTGAGGGCTGCCGGCGAGCTGGTCAAGGGTGTGCGGCCGGAGTTGCCCGAGATCGCTGAGGCGGTCGACCCAGTGTGCAGCATGACAGTGGAGGTGGGTTCCGCACGCCACAAAGTGGATTACGACGGAACCACGTACTACTTCTGCTGTGCGGGATGCCTTAAGGCGTTTGAGGGGGACCCAGCCGCATTCGCCGGGTCGGGAACGCAATCGTGAATCACAAGTTCGGCCCCAGCGTGTGGTGAGGAGAGCGAGTATTCGATGCTGATCGAGAGCGAGTTCGAGGTTGCTGCGCCGCTCGAGCAGGTGTGGAGGCACATGCAAGACGTGCCGCGGATCGCGCCGTGCCTGCCAGGTGCCGAGCTCACCGATGTCAACGGCGACGTGTACAAGGGGCGAGTAACGACCAAGATGGGTCCGGTGAAGATGCAATTCGCCGGCACGGCCAAGA
Source organism: Pseudonocardiaceae bacterium (assembly GCA_050699875.1). GTDB lineage: Bacteria > Actinomycetota > Actinomycetes > Mycobacteriales > Pseudonocardiaceae. The sequence continues at coordinate 2,261 of JBOHFX010000064.1, read as the reverse complement.
TCGTGGAGCGCGACGAGGCCGCCAAACGTATTGTGATGGACGCGTCCGGGTCGGAGGAGAAGGGCAAGGGTCAAGCCACTATGAAAGTGACGTCGACGATGGTGCCCTCCGGCACCGGAACGCGCGTCAAGGTGGCCCAGGATCTCCAGCTGTCCGGCGCGGCTGCCCAGTTCGGCAGAGGTATGGTCCAGGACGTCACGAGCGTGATCATGCGCAGTTTTGCTAAGTGCATCGCGGACGACATTGGACGAGCCTCCCGGGGTGAGGCTGCCATACAGCGCGATGCTGTACCAGTAAAGGGCTTCAGCATCGGAATGCAAGCGATGATGACGGCGCTGAAGCGGTTTTTCGGTGGGCTCTTCGGTCGGAAATCTTAATGGCGAGCCTTGAGCGAAAGAGAGACTGGACATGATCTTGTGGTGGATTGGCAACCTCATCCTGCTCTTCGCGGTGTTGCCTATCGTCGTGGTGCTGATGAACCGTATCGTCACGCCAGTGGATCGAATTCGCAAGACAGTGGATGACATCCTGTACAACGGCGTCATCCTGACCGGGGAACTGGATAACGTTCCCGCTCTGTTGGCTGAGACGGACAGCACCGTCAAGGAGGTCTCCATCGGTGCGACCCGCTACGTCAAGCGTGTCGGTGCGTTGCTGGGTGGATGAGACCATGACCCGGACCTAAGCGACTATTGAGAAAGAGGAGGACGCCATGCCTGCAGCCGCGTGGGTGACCCTGCTGGCCACCGCACTGATCGTGGCCGTTGTCGGTCTCTCGCTGTTGAAGGTGATCTCTCAGCTGAGACACGTCTCCTGGACACTGGGTGCGATCATTGTCGGCGTGAATGCGATCGCCTACCAGACGAGAACTGTTCCGGAGGTTATTCCTTCGGTCAACGCCAACCTTGCGCCGGTGCGTGCTATGGCAGAACAGGTTTAGGGGCCAACGCCCACGTTGCGTGTGGCGTTGAAATCGATCGAAGGAGTACCGAGATGCACGAGTTCAACTGCGGTCACCAGGAGTGTAGTTCGCAATTTGTTTCGTCCGATAAGGACCACCTGATGCGGCAGGTCGCCGAGCACCTCAAAGAAGCGCACAGTGTTCAGACGGCGACCCAGACGCTGTTAGGTTACCTGGATGCGACTTGTGTGACCTCTACAACGTCTTCTACACCGGACCGTTAGGTCTTGTGACTCCGTAGTAATAGTTGCTACCGAAAGGAGGGCTGGGGGATGGTGTTGCTCGCGGCACAGGCGCCCGTCGCGCCCAGTGAGGCGAACCTGTTCGGCTGGTACCTAGGATTCGCGATTGCTGTCGTGGTCATCTCCGTGGTGGTCGCGCTGGTAGCGCCGGTCCTGGTTCTCGCTGCGCGGATCGCGCGTCAAGCGCCACAGATCAACGCAGCACTGCAGCAGTCATACCGGAATACACTCCCGTTGGCGGACCTACGGCAGACGATCGATCATGCCGAGGTCATCCTCGGGGGTCTCGAACGCGGACGATCGCGGCTAGGAGGCTAGCGATGCCAGTTGGATATCCGCCTGAAGAAATCACTTTTTGGTGGGTCGCGATAGGCATGGCCGTCGTCGTGGTCGTCGTGGTGATTTTGTTGCTGACCACACTCTTGGCGTCGGTAAGGTCCATCGACCAAAGCGTAGTGGGCGTACGGGATACCCTGCGGGCTATTCCGGAGAACACTGCTAATGCTGCGCTTATTCCTATCACGGCTGACCGGGTCGACGCGGTGCTGGCAGAGGGCCTGCAGCATCACCTGTTCCTGACCAGGGTTTTGACTGGTTCGGGAACGCCGACTGGAAAGGGTTAGAGATGCTTGTCACCCTGACGGTAGTCGTCATCGCATTGTTGGTCGCTGTTCTGGCAATCTACCTATTCATCATCGGTGTGCTGCTCAACCGCATCGCCGACAATCTCGACGACTGCTTGGGCAATGTGAAAACGATCGCCAAGCAGGCCGAGGTCATCGTGCCTGAAGTCGAGCACATCAACCGGACGGGCGGAGTGGTAGCCGGTGCGCTCCCGTTGCTGTACGGGGGTGCCGAGAAGATTGCCGCCAAGTTGGCTCCTCCCGCACCCGCCCCGGTCAACGGGCACACCAATGTTCCGGCCTCCGGCCGGCGTCGTTCTCGTCTGATGGACACGGTAGGTATCCGCGGCCGCCAGCATTAGGGACCGGCTTGAAGTCACTCCATCTCGGTAGCAATAGTTCTAGTAGCAAGCAGGTGGGCAGCGACCATCATGG
>JBOHFX010000063.1:0-2161 GCA_050699875.1 Pseudonocardiaceae bacterium | reverse complement strand
TCTGTGAGAGGACGCTCGTCCTACCGGAGCTTCGTTCGCGCATCACCGCGACACGCCGAAGATCATCGATCTTTCCGCCCGCGCTGGGCGTTCAACCAGCAAACCAAACGATCTTGGAACGACCGTGATCGCCACACCTTGCAGGATCGTGCGGTACCCCCGATCGAGCAGCGCCCGGTAGGCCTCGTGTCGGCCCAGGTTCACCCCGGCGTTCAGCCTCTCCAAGCCCCGGGCGGCGGCGAAGGCTTCGCAGGCACCGAGCAGACGGGTGAAGCGGCTGTCAGCCCCTGGGCCAGGCGCCACGACGCCGACCTTGACGTAGCAGGTGTCGCTGCCCGCCTCGGTCTCCGGGCCAGCGTGGCAAACCGCCAGGCCGACCACCTCGGAGCCGTCCATTACCAACACGGTGTCACCCAACCCCTGCTCGTCGACCGCTCGGATCTCCCGCTCCAAATCGAAGCCCTCGTAGACCGCACCGGTCACCGCTCGGCAGGCGTTGAGGCAATCGCACCGCTCGCCCGGCGGCACCGCGGAGTAGAGATCGAGTGGCCCACCCGTAGCCGGAGGGGCCGCCCTGGCCATGATCGCAGTGAGGAAGCGGGGCCAGAAGCCGAATTTTTGGTACAGCCTCGCGTGCTTCTCGCTGTGGGCGAAGGTGAACAGCCCGGCATGGGTGACGCCCCAACGATGAAACAGCTCCATCACCGGCTCCATCAGCCGGGATCCGATGCCTCGATTCCAGTGCGCCGGATGCACGGTCAGCGGACCGAAGATCCCGACGCTGCCCCAGTGCGTGGCGAAGTTCGAGCCGACCAGCTCCCCATCCAGCCGGGCCCCGAATGCGGCGGTGGAGTCAGCCACCCAGCGAGTACGGACATAGCCGGCGTCGCCCATGAACGCGGTGGGCTCGGGAAGCCCGAGGAAGGTGCCGAAGGCCAGCCGCATGATGTGATCGGCCGCAGCCAGGTCCCACTCGCCCAGCGGACCTATGCTGATCGTGCTCACCTGGGGTGCGCCGGTTCGTGAAGCAACATCGTTGTCTTCGCCTCTGTTCCTGGACCGGCCCCGGCGTGGCCACCGTCCGTGCAATTAAATGGCCGTTGGCTGGCATGGTAACCACGTTGCCAAGCTCTGGATGCGGGTTTGGTTCCCGTTCCTGCTCTGAAAGGCCCAGGCCTTCAGCGCTGGCCGTGAGGTGGGCGACTCGGTAGAAGAGGCGAACTGAATCACCTCGGCGCCGGAGGTGTGTTCCGTGAGGATGCGGACTCAGACCGGTCAGGCGTGCACTCTGGGCAACGAGCCTGGATCAGCGGTCGGGTCATCCACTCAATTTGCGGTACTCCCGGCGCCCCTCTACTGACGTATAGGCGGGTGTCGTCGGCCCGCCCACTCCAGGCCGGCCGGGTCCCGACGTGGTTACGGAATCAGTGCACCTCGAGGAAGGTGAAGCTGACGCTGTTGCTCTTGTCGCCATTCTCCACCTCGGCGATCACATCGACTGTGCCCGAGCCGCTGGGAGCGTTCGCCTCGATGCTGCCGGTACTAGTGACCTTGAACGGGACCGGCTCGCCACCGAAGACGAGCCGGTCCGCGGTGTCCAGTCCGTCGCCTTTGATGATCAGAGGGGTGTCGGGCAACGCCGAGTCCGGCATAATGCTGTCGATCTTCATAGGATTCCCTTCGGGTGAACGGTCGCGAGGCCCTGGTGCTCCCCAATACGGGATACCCACTGCAGATGCGCGGCAAGCAGCGCATCACCCGTTGGTTGGCGCGCCCTCGTGACCGTGGAAGCGGTCGCCCCATCGGCCAGCAGAGCCAGGACCGCAAGGACGAATGTGTGGCCTCCGAGGGCCCCTCATGAGGTGTACCTGTGGTCCATCAAGGACAGTCATGGTGAGACGGCTCTTGGGGCCTCGCTGACCAGCATAAGAGTTTGGGACCTGAACTCGGAGTGCAAGGATCATGAACACACCATCAGGAAATCTTGACAAGGGGTTGCGGCATCGGCATGTCCGGGGCGACCGTATGAGCACCGGATCGGCAGGGGGAACAACCCGGCAAGGCTTGTCGCATCTGGTAGGCAGCTTGATGGCGTAGCGGCGCTTCTCGAAGCTATCGATGAGGCGCCATCCCAAGGGGGGGACGGGGGCCGTGCGTTCGC
>JBOHFX010000062.1:0-9896 GCA_050699875.1 Pseudonocardiaceae bacterium | reverse complement strand
TCCGATCCACGAGCGGCCGTCCCTCGTCCGGACCGCGACCGTCGATCACGTGCTGGATCGCCTGTCCGATCAGGGCCGCCGTCAGCCGGTCGGTCTTGCGGATCTCGTGCAGCCACTCCCGCACCTCGGGATGGATCACCAACAGCCACCTGACCATCAGGCTAATATAATGAATGCATTATGTCGATGGTCGATCGCGGTGCTCCTGACCGCGGTGCCTGTCCGGTGAGAGCAGGTGGGCTGCCGCCATGCGAGGCGCGGATTCTCAACGGCAGCACGCACGCTATCGCCGAACCCGCCCAACCAGGACACACCGTGCTGGCCTACCTGCAGCTTGTCCTCCGGCAGGCAGCGATGTCGCGCTCACCGCGGCGCTCGCGCAGCCTCCACGGACGCTTCGTGCTCAGTCTCGGGGCACACACAGGCTTTGGTGAGCGCCGCGGTGTGGCAAAGCCGCAGGTCAGCAGGGTGTGCTGAGTGCGAGTAGGCGGCCAGTACCTCCACTGAGAACGCCCGGGGTCTCTGGCCTGGGTGTTGATGCTTCTTCGGTATGCGAGTCCCTTATCTCTTTGCTGCTGCGGAAGTAGAGTCGCGATCCGCATCCGGTTGGCCAGCGGACGGTGTCCGCTCATGCGGATGAGCGGACGGACTGTCAGACTGTCGATTTCCGTTTCAACGTGTAGCTGAGCGCATTCGCCCATCACAGCACTGCCACCGGCTTTCTTGCCGCACCTGTCTACTGGAGCAGAAAGCGCGACGTCATCAGACTGGCCGCGTCCGATGCGAGTCCGGATCTCAGCGCTCGGCCACAGCAGCGCGTCCAGCCCTCGGAGAGCTGACCCGGTAGCTCGCAGGCGTTACTGGCATCCGGCGGATACAGAGCGTTCCATGGTGGGGGTATGCATGGATACACTCCGTGCAGGACGAGGGGAGGATGGTGCCGGCGGCGGATCGATCGCCACGTACCGCGTGACCGCGTTACGTACCGCTCAGAGTCCGGCGAGTCGGCAGGAGGCCGCGTTTCGGCGATCGTCGGCGGGACCGATCCGTGTGCACGGTACTTGTTCGAAACTAAGGAGAAGTCATGGACGGTGGTATTTCGATACTTGGCGTCGTGTACCTCATCATCGGTGTCGTGGTCGCCCTCCGTACGGGATACGGGGTCGCCAATTTCGGCGAGGTCCTGTCCTTCGTTCTGGCCATGTTGCTCTGGCCGCTTGTGCTCCTCGGAGTTAACTTCCATCTTGCTATCTAGTCTCATTCGGACGGCTTCGACCCGGGTGCGGGTTCTTTCCGGTTGGCGCCGGCAGCGTCCGGGGGACGAGAGCCACCAACGTGAGGCGGGGGAGGAACATCTGGACCAGCGGGCCGATCGCCAGGGCATAGAGCACCGTGGCAATACCGAGGGTTCCGCCGAGCGCCCAACCGGCGGCGACAACCGAGACCTCGATGACGGTGCGCACCAGCCGCACTGACCCGCCGGTGCGGCGGACCAGGCCGGTCATAAGGCCGCCGCGAGGCCCCGGACCCAGCCGGGCGCCGATGTACCCGGCCGTCGCTACCGCGTTGAGCACGATGCCCGCCCCGGCCAGCAGGCCGCGTACCGGCAGGGAGCTCTGGATGAGGCGTCGCCCCATGCGGCGGGAGGAGCGGGCCGATGCCGACACCGGGATCACTTGTGGCACCCACCCAGTATGAACGACAATTGGACCGTAGATTGCAGGCCAATCAAGGATCGGTGGCATGGTTGACGTCACGGCCGCCAGGCTGGCTGCGCTGGTAGGTGAGCTGGCTGGCGAGCGCTCCCCGCGGTATCTAGGGCTGGCCGGGCGAATCCGGCTGCTCATCGCGGACGGGCGGCTCGCGGTTGGTATCCGGCTGCCGGCTGAGCGGGAGCTCGCCACTGCTCTGCAGCTGAGCCGGGCTACCGTCACCGCCGCCTACCGACGGCTGCGCGACGATGGCTGGGCCAGCGCCCGCCAGGGCGCCGGGACCTGGACGTCGCTGCCTGCTGGCCCAGCACACGGTGCATGGGTGCCGGCGTCGCCCACGGCCGGAGTTCTCGATCTCGCCCACGCTGCCCCGGCGGCCGCGCCGGAGATCGTCACAGCGTTCACGGCAGCACTGGGCGACCTTCCACGGCTGCTGCCCGGTCACGGGTACCACCCCGCGGGTTTACCCGAGCTGCGGGCGCGGATCGCCGAGCGCTACACGAACCGTGGGCTGCCGACCGTTCCTGAGCAGATCCTCGTGACGGCCGGCGCCATGCACGGCATCACGGTCACCCTCGAGGTGTTCGTCGGTCCTGGCGACCGGGTCCTCGTTGAGCATCCGAGCTATCCGAATGCGCTGGACGCGATCCGCGCCACGAGGGCCCGCACGGTCCCGGTCGCCGTCGACGCCGCGGACCCTGCCGCCGTCCCGGCCGACGTCGCCCGGGTGGCCCGCCAGACCAGCCCGCGCCTGGCTTACCTCATGCCGGACTTCCAGAATCCCACCGGTCTGCTCCTCGACGATGAGCAGCGGGGTCGCCTCGCGGCCGGACTGCACCAGCCCGGCACTGTTGCGCTGATCGACGAGACCATCGTCGATCTCGGCCTGGACGTCTCACCTGCACCGCCCTATGCGGCATTTGCCCGCGCTGATCGAGCGATCACGGTCGGCACCCTGAGCAAGACCTTCTGGGGTGGGCTACGAGTCGGTTGGTTACGCGCCGACATGACTGCCGTCCAGCGGCTGACGGCCACTGCCGCTCGAACGCAGATATCCGGGCCGGTGCTCGAACAGCTCGCCGCCTGCCACCTGCTCGACGCCGCCGAAGACATATTGCGCCCCCGCCGGGACCGGTTACGCGCCCAGCGCGACACGCTCGCCGGCGGGCTCGCCGCCGCGCTGCCGCGCTGGAACGTGCCCGTGCCGCCGGGTGGACTGGTGCTGTGGTGCGGCCTGCCGGCGCCCATCTCCAACGCCCTGGTCGAGGCGGCTGAAAAGCACGGTCTGCGGCTCGCCGGTGGACCCCGGTTCGGCACCGGGCACGCGTTCGCCGATCGGCTGCGGTTGCCCTACACCCAACCGGTTGACGTCCTGCGGCGTGCGGTGGAAATCCTCGCTCAGGTCGCGGGCACCCTGCCGCAGGACGATCAAGGCACTGGCCCTTCGCGGCTGGTTGTGTGACGGCTTGCTCAGCTTGCCGCGTTGGCCAGCACGCGGTCGATCTCCTCGGCGAGCTCGATGTCCTGACCGGTGATCCCGCCCTCGGAGTGCGTGCTGCAGCGGAAAGTCACGGTGCGCCACCGGATGTCGATATCGGGGTGGTGGTTTCGCGCCTCGGCGATGTCGGCCACCGTGCACACCGTTTCAATGGCCGCCGGGAAGCTGGGTAGTTTCGCGGTGCGCACGATCGCGTCACCGTCACGGTGCCAGTCGGTGAGCTTCTGCAGGGCACTCGTCACCCGCTCGTCGTCCCAGAGTTTCGCCATGGCTGTCATCCTGTCGCATGCCCGTCCCGGCCGCCTTGTGCAGCTTTGCCCGATGGGTCGTCAGGCTTCGCGGGTGGCTGTGCGGGCGAGGGTGAGGGCGAGACCGATCAGCAGGTAACACCCCGCGCGGAGGCTGCTGGAGGCCAGCCCGTCCAGCGGCAGCGGGTCGCGCAGCACGTCAGCGATCGCGAACCAGCCGGTGGTGAGCAGCGCAGGCTGCAGCCAGTCCAGCGCGGGGATCGCGGACAGCACCCCGAACACGATCAACCCGCCCAGCACCGCCGCGAGCACGACCAGCGGGTGATCGGTGGCCGAGGACACTGCCAGAGCTATCGCACCGACCGCGGCGAGCTGTCCCACGGTCCAGGCCGCAGCCAACGAGACCCGCAGCATCGCCGACCCCGGCCCGACCTCTGTGCCGGACAGGGTGAGCAGGCCATCGGCTGCGGGGCCGACCAGCACCAGCCCGGTGACGATGCCGAACACCGCCACCGCGGCGACTGCGGTCACCGCGACGGCCAGCACGCCGACCGCCTTGACCAGCACCAGCCGGGTCCGGCTGACCGGGGCCAGCAGCAGCGCACGCAGCGTGCCGTGGGCAGACTCGCCGGCCAGCGCGTCGGCTGCGGCCATCGTCACGGCCAGCGGCAGCAGCAGCGCCAGGCACAGCGACAGCGCCGCCACCGGCAGCACCAGCCCGTTACCGGCGATCTGGGTGAGCAGCCCCGTCCCACCGCCTTCCGAGTCGGACACCACGATGCCGATCCCGATCAGCACCGGAACGATCGCGAGCAGCCCTAGCGCAACCTGAGTCCGCGGTCGGCGCAGCACCCAGCGCAGCTCACTGCGCAGCAGCCGGACCAGCGGCGCGCGCACCGGGCCGGGCAGGGCAGCGCTCATGTCGTGCTTCCCTCGGTCAGTTGCGCGAACAGTTCGTCCAACCCGGTCCGCCAGCGCCGCACCTCGTGCACCGCGACCCCGGCGCCTACCAGCAGCGCCACCACCGCGGGCGGGTCGGTTCCGGCCAGCTCGACCCGCACGCCGCCCGGGCGGGTGGCGGCGCCGATCCCGGCTGCGTGCAGCGCACGCACCGCGACGGCGGAATCAGGGGTGCGGACGTCCAACGCGGGTGCCTCGCCATCGAGCAGAGCAGCCAGCGGACCCGCAGCGATCAGCGAACCCCGGTCGAGCACCGCCACATGGGTGCAGGTCGCCTCCACCTCAGCGAGCAGGTGGGAGGACACCAGCACGGTGGCACCGCCGGCGTGCAGCTCGCCGATGATCCGTCGGACCTCGCGCGTTCCCGCCGGGTCCAGGCCGTTGGTCGGCTCGTCGAGCACCACCAGCCGCCGGGGCACCAGGAGCACCGCGGCCAGGCCCAGGCGTTGTTTCATGCCCAGCGAGTAGGCGCGGTAGCGCCGGCCCGCGGCGTCGGCCAGGCCGACCCGGTGCAGGGCGCGCTCCACCGCGCCGGGGATCGCTCGGGTGGGCAGCAGTGGTTCGGCGGCCGCGCACCGCCGCAGGTTCTCCCGCCCGGAAAGGAATGGGTGGAATCCGGGACCCTCCACCAGCGCGCCGACGTGCGGCAGTACCTGCCCGGCGGCGGCCGGCACCGGCGCGCCGAGCAGCTCCACGGTGCCCGCGGTGGGCCGGGACAGCGCCAGCAGCATACGGATCATCGTGGTCTTGCCCGAGCCGTTGGGGCCCAGTACCCCGAGCACGGCACCGGCCGGCACGTCGAGATCCACGCCGGCCACCGCCACCGTGCGGCCGAACACCTTGCGCAGTGCCCGGAGCCGGATCGCCGGTCCGACCAGCACGGCCTGCCCGATCTCCTCGAGCTGTCCGGCGGTCAACGGGTCAGGGCCTCGTCGAGCACCTGCTGTGGCACCGAGCCGGCAGCGACCCGCCCGTCGGAGGTCACCAGCACGGTGCCCACCGCTGCTTGCACCACCCAGCCGTTGCCCCACGGTCCGCTGGTCGGGCGACCGACCCGCTGGGTGATCGCCAGCGGGTCGTTTTCGGCCCCCTGCTGCCGACTCGGGGGTAGCTGCCCGAGCACTACGGTGTCCCACCCTTCGCCCTGAGTGCGGATCATGGCGCCCGAGGCGTCCCGCCGGCCCTGCGCCCCTGCGTCCCGGCGCTCCTTGTCCACGCGCTCGACCTTGACGCCTGCGGGTGGGGTGAACCGGAACAGCGCGGGGTCCTGCGCGCCGACGGTAAGGTCGGAAAAGCCGATCTGCAGTGCCGGGTCGGGGGATCCGTTGGCCAGCACGGTGAGCTGCAACGGCATTCGTTCGGCCGAGTCCACTGCCACCCGCACCTCACGCAGCAGGGTTCGCTCGGTGGGCGTAGGGGTGAGCACGAGCTGGTAGACGGATCGTCCGGCGACCGTCCCGGTACCGTCCACCGTCACCGTGCTGCTCTCACGTACCTCACCAACCAGATCGCGGGCCGCTTGGGCCGGATCGGCTACCGGAGGGCGCTCACGTGCCGGATCGGTGCCGTGTTCCAGCGCGGTCGCGGTTCGTGACGAGGAGTCGTAGCGCCACAGCGTCGTGCCGTCCTCGATGAATACTTGCTCGCCACCGCGGGAGGGCAGCGCCAGCCGACCGTGCTCCTGCCCATCGGACCAGACCCGGAACGTCGTCTCCGGTTGGGTCAGTGGGGTTTCCACCCCCGGTAGCGCGGGCAGGCCCAGCCTGTTATCCATCGTGACCGTGCCGCCGAGCGCGGGGACCTCCGCGGCGAGCACTGAGGCCACCAGATCCTCCGCGCTGACCGGAGGCAGTGCGGGCTGCGACCCGGCGCCGGCCGGAACGGTCAACACGCCAAGGCCGATCGCGCCGACCGCTGCCACCGCCAGCACCACCGTCACAAGCTTCATCGCTTCCTCCCACCCATCGGCGCTCGACCTTGATGCTGCTCCGCACCGGCTGAGAAAGCTCTGAGACCTTACCGGTGGTCGTTGGTGAGCCCCAGCGCATCGCGGAGCCGGTCCGCGCTCATCAGGCCTGTCGTTGATCGGCCTGCGCGCTGGATGTGCGGCCAGGTGGCCTCGACGTCGTCGATGGTGCTGCACAGCTCGGCGCGGATGGCGGGATCATCGGAAGCAGCGGCTTCGCGCGGGCTCAGATCACCGATCACGCCAGGGGTGTCGAGCCAACTTGTTTCGAGATCACGGCTCATGCGATAGGCGGCGGTACCCTCGGCGGCCCCACCCTCGGCAGCAGAGTTTGCGTCGAGGAAATAACTCTCCGAGATGATGATTCGACCCTTACGGCTGTCGGAATCCTCGCTCAGGCGCTCGGCATGCCGGTCACATTCGACGGCGTCAGGGGTGACGTCGTGCAGGTGGGCTTCGAGTTCGGCCAGCCGCGCCGGGGAATTCGCGGAGAGGGCGAAGTCCACACCGACTCGGCGAATCTGCCCGAGGCTCAGCACCCGCCCGTCGGGCAGGTGCCGGTGCAAAGCGATCGACTCGTCGCCGGTGTGGGTCAGCTGTCGGGTGAGCCGGTCGAAGGTCTGCGCAGCGTTGGGCACCTGATAGGTGACACGGCAGTCGTACAGATCGTCGCCATCACTGTTGCGCAACTGGACGGGCGGCTCGGGAGCGAAGAAATCTGCGATCTGTTCGATCGTCGGGGCGCAGGCGAGTAGGGCGGCCAGCTCACGGCGGCGGTGCCGGGCAACGTGCACGGGTACCGCGAACAGACAAGGTTGAGTGCCATCGTTGAGCACCCGGCCGCAGAACAGATCCAGTCGCTGGGCGGACTGCGAGAACAACGTGTCGGCCACGTGGATCGGAGCGCCATCGGGTAGCGCGCGCAGCGTGACACCGGTGTCACGCTGGATGTCGATCGCCTCGTAGAGTGTGACCGGGATCTGCCGCCAGTCCTCGATGAGTTGGCGTTCCTCTGGGCGCAACCAGTGCCCTCGGGCGGCAAGGAACCGCTCGACCAGTCCGCCTTGGAACAGCGCCAGATCCAACAGGAACATCGCGTACCGCTGCGCGTCCTCGGTACGGTCGATCAGTGATGTGATCACCTCGAGGCCTGGAGCTCGTTCGGCGTAGGTGCCCAGCAGCGCGTAGATGAGCTGGGCTCGCGCGTTGAGGGCCGGTAGGGCGTCGCGCCGGCAGCATGCCTTGAACTTGCGGCCGGATCCGCACGGACAGGGGCTGTTACGTCCCGCGTCGATGGGAGTCGCGGCGATGGCCTCGCTCAATCCAGGGCGCAACGGGCTGGGGTTTTCGGCGCGCCGCAGGTATTTGTCGGCTGTGACGTAGTCTCCGCGCCCGGCGGCGTACTGGGCGGCGTCGTGCAGCGCCGGCTCCAGGCCGGGGCGCAGCGTCAGCGCCTCGTCGAGTAACACGCGGGCGCCCGCGGAGTCCCCCGCGCCTTCAGCAGCTCGGGCGGCGACGAGTGCTACCGCGGCCTTCTCCTCCCTGCTTCGAGCATGCGACCGCAGGGCCGCAACCTGCGGCTCGACCGAAACGCCCCGCGCCGTATGGCACTCGATCCGTCCGGAAAGGAAGCCCAGCGCGCTATCGGTGGCCAGCGCCAGGGCATCGAGCAGGAACCGGACTTGTTCCCCTTCCGGCGGTCCGCCACCGCTGAGCATCCCCACGACGGTCTCGACATCGATGAGCACGTCATTTTCAGCCATCCGCGCAGACTAGTCGCATTCCCCGGCTAGCGGTCTGGAAAGAGGCATGCTGGGTGATGTGAGTCCGAGGGTGCTGGTGGTCGACGACGAGCCCGGGGTTCGGCGTGCCCTGGAGCGGGGATTGCGTGCAGAGGGAATGCAGATCGTCACCGCATCCGACGGTCCCAGCGGGCTACGCGCGGCACTGACCGGCAGCTTCGATGCCGTGCTGCTGGACATCATGTTGCCGGGCCTTTCCGGGTACCGGGTGCTGGAACGGCTGCGGGCCGCCGGGGTGGCCACGCCCGTGCTGCTCGTCTCAGCCAAGGACGGCGAGATCGACCAGGCCGACGGATTGGACCTCGGTGCCGATGGCTACCTGGTGAAGCCGTTCTCGTTCGTGGTGCTGGTAGCCCAACTGCGCGCTGTGCTGCGCCGGCATGCCGACCAGCGCCGGGAGGCGGTACTCACGCTCGGGGACCTGGTGGTGGACCCGGCGCGGCGCCGAGTCAGCTGGGCCGGCCGGCCGATCCAGCTGTCGCCCCGAGAGTTCGCGGTCTTGACGGCGTTGGCCCGCCGAGCCGGCAGCGTGGTGAGCAAGGACGAGTTGTTGCGCGCTGCCTGGGGTGACGAGCAGGCCGCCAGTCGCAACGCGGTGGAGGTCTACATCGGCTACCTGCGCCGCAAGCTGGAGGCGGTCGGGGCCGGCGCAGTGCTGCACACGGTGCGCGGACATGGCTACGCAGTCGGTGTGCAGGACCCACCGTGAATGCGCTACGGCGAGTGTGGCTGGCCCGCCCGCTGCCGGTGCGGGTCGCCGCGGTGGTCACGGTGGCAGGGCTGGTGCTGTTCCTGCTGCTGGCCAAGGCTTCGGGCGCAGTGATCGCGCGGACGCTGACCCAGGCCCTGGATGGCGAGCTGGCGGACGCTGTCGCTGCGGCCGCGCCGGCAGTGGTGGCCGGCCGTCCGGTACCACGGCCGCCCGGATCCGAACCGGGCGGCGAGGTTCGGATCCGGGTACTGGATCGGGCCGGAACCCCCGTCGACGGCGGTGGGCCGACTTCGCTGTCGGCGCCGGATGTCCGCCGGCTGCTGGCCGGGCAGCCCGCGTGGACGTTCGAGCCTGGCCGATCGGGCAACCTCACCCGCTGGTCGGGGCGGGTGGTCAGTGCCCCGGATGGCACGCCGCGGCTGGTGGCGGCCGGCGCCGAGTCGGTGGCCCACGCGGCGCTGATCGGGCGGACCGCTGTGGCGCTCGTGGTGGCTGCGGTACTCGCCGCGCTGGCGATGGGGATGGCGGGCCTGGTGGCGGCCCGGTTCGCGTTGCGCCCGGTGGCCCGGCTGCGGGAGGCCGCTACGGAGCTACCGGCGGGGGAGCGGCTGCCGCTGCCGGTGGCGCGCGATGAGCTGCGGGCGCTGGCGGAGGCGCTCAACGACCTGCTCGGTCGCCGAGATGCGGCCACCGAGCGGATGCGACGGTTCACCGGGGATGCCGCCCACGAACTGCGCTCGCCGGTCGCGGCGATCCGCGCACAAGCGGAGGTGGCGGTGACCCATCCCGACCCGCTCCTTGCGGGGGCGACCCTGGAAGACATCGCCACCGAGGCCCAGCGGCTGTCTGCGTTGCTCGATGACCTGCTGGCGCTGGCCAGATCGGATGCGGGGCAGCAACTGCCCGTTGAACCGGTCGACATCGCCGAGATGGCCCGCGACGCGGCGCGCCGGGTCGCTCAGGGGGACACCGACGCGGCGCGCCGGGTCGCTCAGGGG
>JBOHFX010000061.1:0-2391 GCA_050699875.1 Pseudonocardiaceae bacterium | reverse complement strand
GGGCAAACACAAGACCACCGGCATGAACGTGCAGGTAGCCTGCACCTTGAGTGGCGACCTCGCATGGATCTCCGACCCGATCAATGGAAATCGTCACGACTCGTACTGCCTGAGTGAGTCAGGGGTCCACCAGACACTTGATCCTGGCAACTGGATAGGGGACAAGGGATACGTCGGCCATGACATGATCACTCCTATCAAGAAGCCCGTTCACCGAGAACTCCTGGATTGGGAGAAGGAGTTCAACACGCAGATCAACAAGGTTCGTTATGTCATCGAACAGGCCATCGCAAATTTTAAGACCTGGAGAATCATGCACACCGACTACCGTCGCCCCCTTGCAACATTCGCGACAACCATCTCGGCTGTAATCGGCCTGCACTTCTACACGGCCGCCTGAATAACCCTCACTGTCGGGGGTTCCTCTATTTACCTTGATCTTGCTTCGCTGGCGGCGCTATCAGAGTCCTGCTGAGCAGTTCAGCATTACCTGAGAAGGGTGCAAGAGGTTCGCCAGGAGGATGCCGAGGCCGGCGCGCAGCACGGTCCGGTTCGCCGTCAGCTGATCGGACGCCCCGCGGCCGAAGCCGGCTGGCTAAGTGCTCCACCGGAAACGGTGTGGTCAGGTAGTCGTCCAACGGCCCCGCAGCAGCGACACTCCTCCCTTGCTCGCGGAAGGTTGCGCGATGATCGGCCGCTGGAAACCAGTGGACCGTTATGCCTGTAGTACCCGGCTCGTTGTGGCGCAGCGAAACCGGAGCCGGTGGTCGGACTCGAACCGACGACCTACCGCTTACAAGACGCCTTCTCCGCGTCGACCATGGCCGCTACCAGTGACTTCAATGTCCACAGTGATCGTCCGGGTCGCCACAGCGGCTCCAGTGGACACGAGTTCGCGTCACACGTGGTGTCACGCCGGCCGCGCCGGCGGTGTTTCAGATGGATCCAGCCGGCCACGACGAAACGGCTTGCATGGGAGCCACACGCCGCTGCGGCGTGAGGGCGTCGAAGTCCCGTCGGTTGGTGACGCTGCACACTCAGATTACCGTTGCGGCGATGCTGGAACCGGCCGCGATGGTGCCGACTGGCGGGTGTCCCAGCGAGTGCTGGCAAGCCGCCGCTCAGCGATGGTGAGCAGATCGAAGACATCCCGGGCAAAGTAGCCGGTGGTTCCTCGTTCCACGCGCTTGCGGCTCACGATCCTCGCGTCCGCCAACTCTTCCAGCGCGGTGCGCGCGGCGGGAGGAGACACCGCCAGCATCCGCTGGACGGTCCGGGCGGTGACTAACGGCGTTTCCGGGAGCAGCTCAATGAGCCGCGCGACCGCCGAGTCAGTTCGCGGGACCTGCCGGACACCCTGAGTGCTGCGGCGCGCGGCAAGCTGTGCGCGCCACCGTGCTCGCAGCTCAGAGATCTCGGAGGTGAACCGGACCACCTGCTCGGCGGCCAGATCAGCAGCGTCGAGGAAGGTCCAGAGCCACGTCTCCAGACCGGACTGGTCATCGGCTGATGACGCTGCACTATCGTGTCGGTAAGCGGTGAGACCCTCGAGATAGGCATCGGATCTGGTGAGGAGCACCAGGCTGAGCGGGAGCACCGCTGAAGGGGTGAGTCCGCGGCGGGTCAGCACGGTGTGGATGAGCGCGCGGCCGACTCGTCCGTTCCCGTCGGTATAGGGGTGAATGGTTTCGAACTGTGCATGCACAAGCGCGGCCTGGATGAGCGCAGCGTGGGTGCCACCGTTGGCGTACTGGACGAGGTCGTCCATCAACGCGCCGACGTGCTCCGGCGGTGGGGGCACGAATTGAGCATCCAGGGGATGCCAGTCGTTACCACCGATCCAGTTCTGCACGGTGCGTTGCCCGTGGTGCTGCTCGTCGGGAAGCAGGGCGTGATGCAGGTCGTCGATCCCGGCCGCGGTGATCGATGGCGCAGTGGCGAGATCGCTGGCCGCTCTCCGCAGGGTTGTGATGTTGTTCGCGACGAGCGCAGCGTTGCGGGTGAAGCTGACGGCCGCCAGCTGCTCGGACTGGGCCAGTTCAGCCAGCGCGAGCTGCTGCGGGGCCACCTGCATACCCTCAATCCGCGAGGACGCGATGGCCTCGGACCGGAGCAAGAAACGCGCCAAGCCTTCGAGAGCGCGTGTCTCGGGGGCGGTGCTCAGGGCCCGGACTCTTGATTCGACCTCTGCGGCGTGAGCAGCGAGCGTCGCGCTCAACACCACCGGCCGGGTGATCAGTTCGTCCGGGAGATACGCACGGTAGGCGCCACCTCGCTGCCCAGCGCGGCTCGGGGCATCGAAGGAGGGCACCCACCGCTGAGTGGTCCAGGAGCCCACTCCCACCTCCCTGCTGACCCCGGTCCCGTCGATGAAAGCTTAAACCTTTAAAC
>JBOHFX010000060.1:0-5720 GCA_050699875.1 Pseudonocardiaceae bacterium | reverse complement strand
GGGTTCGCAGCGGTCGCAGCAGCGACCGCACCACGACGATTAGCAGCACTACAGCGAGTATCAGCAGCGCGGCAATCGCGGCCCCGTTCCAGAACGCCTCGTACCATGCCCGGTTACTGCGGGCCACGGTGTCCGTGCGCAACTCGTTGAGCACGCTGGTCTCGCCCTGGCGTATCGTCTCGACGGTCCCAGCGGCGGCGGAGTTCCAATCACCCGGCACCGTCTCCAGCGCCGCGCCCCGCTGCGCGCGGTCCAGCGCGGCGTCGAGCAACCGCTTGCGATCGACCACCGCCCTGGCGTTGACGTAGAACTGCCGTTGTTCGCCGGATACGGTTTGGACGAACTCGTCGGTGGCGGCGGCGAACCGGGCGTCGGAGGTGCGCAGCGTCGCCTGCTGCTCGGCGGGCAAGCCGCCGGACAAGATCCCCGTCAGCAACACGGCGTGCTGCCAGGAAGCCTGTTCCTTGGCGACCGCAAGGGCCTTGAGGCCGTCGGCTTGGCGGGCAAATGGGTCGGGTGCACCGTCGAGCACATTGCGGTGGATGTCGAGCAATCCCGCGATGACGTCGGAATAGGCGTTGACGGTGGGGCCCGCGCTGGCGTTACCCGGCGCATCGTCGGGCCGCAGGGTGGCTTCCCGCAGAGCGGCAAGCCCGGAGAGCCTGCTCAATGCGGCCTCCCGAGCCGGTACCCGCTGGCCATCCGCGGCTGGCTGGATGGCCTCGGTGGGGAAGTCCGCCGTACGGAGCGTGGCCACAGCGGCGTCCACCCGCTGGGTCTGGGTTTGCAACCCGGTTCGGTTCGCCGTGCGGCCGGTGGCCAGCATCGCCGCCACCAGGTGCCGCTCCCGCTGTAGGTCGTACATGACCAGGCCGAGCTGCTGAGCAAACCCGATCCGGTGGGCCAGCGCGGCCAAGTCGTTGGCCTTGCCCACCAATTCGGTGACCCGAAGCGCACCGAGCACACCGGCCAGCAGGAGGGGCACCAGCAGCACTGCGGTGAGTTTGGTGCGCAACCGCCAGTCTCGTAGCCGCCACCGGCTGCCGCGGTGCCGCAGCGCTGGCCCACCGGCCCCGAGCATCCCGGCGGAAGGCGCACTACCGCCGAAGCCCAGCGCAGCGGCCCCGCCACGCACGGCGGCCCCTGAGGAGCCGTCCGGACGGCCGGAGGTTGGTCTAGCCCTCAAATCGTGGCCAGCCACGCTGCGCACTCTCCCAACTTGACGATCAAGCGTGAGCCGCCACTGACCTCCGCATGGCGTGTTCGACCAGCGCGATGAGGGCGTTCTTGGTTGATTCTCGCTCGCGGGCGTCGCACGTGATGATGGGTACCGCGGCCTCGATGGCCAGTGCTTCCCGGACGTCCTCAACGGTGTGGCTGAGCACACCGTCGAAACAGTTCACTCCGACGACGTAGGGAAGGCCGCGGTCCTCGAAGAAGTCCACCGCAGCGAAGCAGTCGACCAAGCGGCGGGTGTCCACCAGCACAACCGCGCCGATAGCACCACGCACGAGGTCATCCCACATGAACCAGAAGCGGTGTTGTCCAGGAGTGCCGAACAGATAGAGGATCAGCTCTGCATCCAGCGAGAGACGACCGAAGTCCATCGCCACGGTGGTGGTCGATTTGTCTGGAGTGGCCGCCAGGTCGTCAACCGCGGTGCTTGCATCGGTGAGGACGGCTTCGGTGGTCAGTGGTGCGATCTCGGACACTGAGCCGACGAATGTGGTCTTGCCGGCCCCGAAGCCACCGCCCACAACGATCTTCGCAGACATCACGGTGGGGCCGCCCGGTGGTTCCCGGACGACCGGAGGTCCGGACCCGGCGGGGCCGGATGTGACCGAGCCGGACTGGACCGATGGTGCCGAGGGGACCCACTGGGCACGTGCCCGATCAGAGTCGACGAAGTCCACTCAATACCCTTTCCATCAAGGCCATGTCCGGCGTGTCGCCGGAACCGTTCGCGCTGCGGTGCACCACAACCAAGCCGATGTCCGCCATGTCCGCCAGCAGAACTCGAGCCACTCCCAGCGGCAGGCATAGTAGAGCGGCCACCTCGGCCACCGATCGGGGGGCACGGCACAGCTCGGAAACGGCCCTATGTTCCTCGCTGGTCAACGCCGCCATATCGCAACCGTGCTCGCTGGTGGACACCAACGTTTCCAGGGCGAGATCAAACACCGGCGACGTACGGCCCCCGGTCCAGGTGTAGGGCCGCACCACGGACGCTGCGGCCGCCGGGTCGCTCCAGTCATCGGATTTCTCCGGCGCCGGGGTCGGCTGCCGCACTGCGGCCGTG
Source organism: Pseudonocardiaceae bacterium (assembly GCA_050699875.1). Taxonomy (GTDB): domain Bacteria; phylum Actinomycetota; class Actinomycetes; order Mycobacteriales; family Pseudonocardiaceae. The sequence goes on along the minus strand of JBOHFX010000060.1, from coordinate 3,421 downwards.
GTCTCGGTGGTCGGAAAGTTCGCCAAGTCCTTGCGGCGCCAGCGCGATCGCCATGGACCACCGCTGAGGTTGTTCATCACATCAGCGAAGGACTGATCGTCGCCGTCATCACCAGTTGGTCTGCTCACCGCTGCCTCACCACCACGTCATGTTCCCCGCGCACCATGCAGCTCAGCGCGCACGCGCGGGGTGAGCTGCTCGCCGACCCGGTCGACCAGCAGCGTCATCTCATACCCCACCAGCCCGACATCACAGCTCGGCGCGGCCAGCACGGCAAGGCTGGAACCACACCGGGGACCCGGTTGACAAACTCGTCGGCTAACCACCCGAAATATTCCGGCTGCGGCTGCGCAACGGTCACTTCTTCTCCTCTTCTGCATCCTCCTGCCCTGGTGGGGACCCGTTTGCCTCCTGGTAGAGATTCCGGCGCGCCTGGCGCCCTTCGCGGATGCCCTGCTGGTAACTGGCGAGCCGACCGCGAATCGACTCCGCGCTGCGCGCCGGCGAATTCTGGGGGTCGGGCCCGCCCGCGGCACCGGGCACCAGCAGCGCCCGAGGTTGCCGCCTGGGCAGCCCTATCGCGGTGAACTCGGCACTGACCGGCGTGGCCAGCGCCTCGGCCGCCCGCCAGCCCTCATCCGCGGCGCCCCAATCCTGCACAGACGCACCGGATGGACGCGTGGACCCCACTGCGGGCGCCCACTCGCTGGCCGGCCGGGGCTTGTCGGCGTCACCGGAGCCGGCCAACGCCTTCCCCGGCTCCCGACGAACCAACGGGGGTGGCCCTGCAGCCTTCGCCGGCGCGGCATCCGTCGCGGGAACCTGCGCTGCTGCGGAATTCGGCGGGGAGGTCTCCTGTGCTGCGGCATCGCGCGTGGCCGCGGCCGGCACTCGTGCCGGTGGCTCCGTCCAACGCACCGGCACGGCATCGTGCTCTTTGAACCACGCCGACGCCACGTCGTCAAAGATCGGCGTGGAATGCTGCAGCGTCGCCCGATGGCCTGGCCCGACCGGCCCCGCCACACTGGCCCGCTTCGGCAGGAACAGATCCGGGCTTGACCCGGTACCGGTGCTGGGGGCATCCACCGGGGGGCTGACCGGCGGCCCGGGCGGAGCCGGTGGCGGCCCAGCGGGTGTCGACCGCTCGCCGGTGCCCTGCGATGGCTTTCCTTCGGCTGGTGGCCGGGAATCGCCCTTTGAATCGTTCGGGACGGGCCGGCCAGCCGATGATTGCGCGCCGCTGCTGTTGGATTCGCGCCGATCCGCAGAGTCGGCGTCGGACCCAGTGCCGGCATCAATTTTCGGGTCGATCTTCGGATCCCTTTTCGGGTCGTTTCGTGGCCGAGGAACCGGGACACCGTTGCGGTCAGCGGAGCTCACCGCAGACGCCGCCACCTCGCTTGAAACCGAACCGTTCCCGTTGGCCGGCGCAGAGACGGCCATCGGGCGCGGCTCGACCGTCTCCGACGCTACCCGGACCAATCGCGAAGGCACGGTGACGCAGGCCCAGATGCCCACGCCGCCCTCGCCGCGGCGCAATCGCACGTCGATGCCGTGCCGGCCGGCCAGCCGGCCGACAACGAACAACCCCATCCGGCGAGACACCGAAGCGTCCACCACCGGCGGCTTGGCCAGCCGCTCGTTGGACGTCGCGAGCTCGGCGTCGGTCATCCCGACACCGCGGTCGACGACCTCGATCGCAACCGAGCCACCGGTGGCGAAGTCACTGGAGACCATCACCTGACTGTCAGGAGGTGAGAATTGCGTCGCGTTGTCCAGCAACTCCGCCAGTAGATGCACCAGGTCGTTGGCCGCGCGACCGAGCACCAGAACCGCGGGTGGCTGCTGCAGCACGAGCCGTTGGTACTGCTCTACTTCGGACACCGCGGCGCGCAACACGTCGACCAGCCGGACCGGGCGGCCCGAACGGTTGGCGGCATCGGTGCCGGCCAGGACCAGCAGATTCTCACTGTTGCGCCGCATTCGGGTGGCGAGGTGGTCCAGCTGGAACAGGTTGTCCAGCTGTTGCGGGTCCTGCTCACCGCTCTCCAGTCGGTCGATGAGCTTCAGTTGCCGTTCCACCAGACCCTGAGTACGGCGCGAGAGGTTGACGAAGATGTCGTTGACGTTGGCGCGGAGCTGAGCCTGCTCGCTGGCCAGCCGGACCGCTTGACTGTGCACCTCGTCGAAGGCTCTGGCGACCTGACCGATCTCCTCGTGGGTACCGACAGGTACTGGGTCGACCGCCTGCTTGGGCACGTCGCCGTCACGGATACGGGCCATCGCCTCCGGCAGCCTGCGATCGGCGACGTCCAGCGCTGTGCGCTTGAGCACTCCCAGCGGCCGCAGCAGCGCCCTGGTGACCAGGACGCCGACCAGTACACCCAGCGCCAGTGCGAAGAACAGGATGACCGAGTTCAGCCCGGCCGCGGTGCGGACCTGGGCAAGTAGCTCCTGCGCGGTCCGATCGATCCGCTGCCGCAGCTCCTTCTCGGCGGTGGCGATGCTGTCGACGACCACCGCGTTGCGCTGATCCCAGTCCTGCGGGGAGGTGTTCAGCGGCTCACCCACGCTACCGCGGTTGAGCACCAGCCGCAGCAACCTCTGCCGGGCCAGTTCGCCGTCTCCTCCGAGCTGGGCGGCGGCGCCGGCGCGCTCGGCCGGCGGCAGGGCCCCCCGGAATGCATCTTGTTCGGTGTCCAGCCGAACGGTGGCCGTCCGCAGGTCGTCGAGCTGGGCGGGAACGATCCGGTTGGCGTACAGCGCCGCCGATACGATCGCGTGCTGCCGACTGACCTGCTCGCGGACGGAGACCAGGGCATGCACAGCGGCGGCGTCATTGGTGACAGCGACATCGTCGAGCTGGCGGATCAACGCGGAATCCAGCTCGATCAGCGGATCGATCACGGCGCTGTACTCGGTGACCACCACCTCGACAGGACCGAAGCCGTTGATCACGCTCGCCCGTAGTGGTCCCAGCGCGCTCAGCGCCGCCAGCCCGGAACTGGTGATGTCGAGGTTGCCCAACTTGCTGGTGGCGCCCGTGACCACCTGCACGCTGCTGTCGACCTCGCCGAACTGCGATTCCAGCGGTTGCCGGTCCCCGGTGCGGCCGGTGGCCACGTACGCCGTGGCCAGGCCCCGTTCCCGCGCCACAGCGCCGATCAGGTCCGACAGCTGCTGCTGGACACCGACAATCTGAGAGATCCGGGCGTAACCTGGAGCGGCTCCGGCTTGGTCCACGATCCGCAACACGCCAGCGACGAGGGCGACGATGGTCGGTACCAGCAGGACTGCGGCCAACTTGACCACCACCGGCCAGTTGCGCCAGTGCCACCGGGATGGTGTCGTCTCGGGCCCCCCCCTAACGGCTGCCCCTGCGGGACCGCTGAGAACGTCGGCGGTCATGCTGCCGCCTCCG
>JBOHFX010000059.1:0-50183 GCA_050699875.1 Pseudonocardiaceae bacterium | reverse complement strand
GCCTGGAACCTCGAGGACTGCGTGCAGCGCGGGCACAATTTCGCCATCGTCGACGAGGTCGATTCCATCCTGATCGACGAGGCGCGCACCCCACTGATCATCTCCGGACCCGCCGACCAGTCCTCCCGGTGGTACGCCGAGTTCGCCCGGCTGGCCCCGATGCTCAAGCGCGATCATCACTACGAGGTGGATGAACGCAAGCGCACCGTGGGTATCTCCGAGGCGGGGGTCGCGCTCGTCGAGGACCAACTGGGTATCGAGAACCTCTACGAAGCGGCCAACACGCCGCTGGTCGGCTACCTCAACAACGCGCTGAAAGCCAAGGAGCTGTATTCCAAGGACAAGGACTACATCGTCCGCAACGGCGAGGTCTTCATCGTCGACGAGTTCACCGGCCGGGTACTGCACGGCCGGCGCTACAACGAGGGTATGCACCAGGCCATCGAGGCCAAGGAGAACGTGGAGATCAAGGCCGAGAACCAGACCCTGGCCACGATCACTATTCAGAACTACTTCCGGCTCTACGACAAGCTCGCAGGGATGACCGGTACCGCGCAGACCGAGGCCGCCGAGCTGGATCAGATCTACAAGTTGGGCGTGGTCGCGATCCCCACCAACCAGCCGATGATCCGCAAGGACCATGGCGACCTGGTCTACAAGACCGAGGAGGCCAAGTTCGCCGCGGTGGTGGCCGACATCGCGCAGCGGCACGCCAACGGTCAGCCGGTGCTGGTCGGCACGGCCAGCGTGGAGCGTTCCGAATACTTGTCCAAAGCGCTGGTGGCGGCCGGAATCCCGCATTCGGTGCTCAACGCCAAGCAGCACGAGAAGGAGGCGATGATCGTCGCCGAGGCCGGCCGGAAGGGCACGGTGACCGTTTCCACCAACATGGCCGGTCGCGGGACCGACATCATGCTGGGCGGCAACCCGGAGTTCCTCGCCGATACCGCGCTGCGGACCCGGGGACTGGACCCGGTCGAGACTCCGCAGCAGTACGAGGACGCCTGGGAGACCGCGGTGCAGGCGGCCCGCGCCGAGGTCGAGGTCGAAGCCAGGGAGGTCATCGCCGCCGGCGGGCTGTATGTGCTGGGCACCGAGCGGCACGAGTCGCGGCGGATCGACAACCAGTTGCGCGGCCGGTCCGGGCGTCAGGGTGACCCCGGAGAGTCCCGGTTCTACCTCTCTTTGCGCGATGAGCTGATGGTGCGGTTCAACGGCCCGCTGGTCGAGTCCATCATGACCCGGTTGCGGATGGAGGATGACGTCCCGATCGAGGCCAAGATGGTCACCAGGGCGATCCAGTCTGCACAAACCCAGGTTGAGCAACAAAACTTCGAGATCCGCAAGAACGTCCTGAAGTACGACGAGGTCATGGATCTCCAGCGCAAGGTGATCTACGCCGAGCGCCGCCGGGTACTCGAGGGTGAGGACCTGCGGGAGCAGGTCAACAACATGATGACCGACGTGATCACCGCTTACATCGACGGCGCCACGGAGAACGGGTACGCCGAGGACTGGGATCTCGATCAGCTGTGGTCGGCGTTGAAGACGCTGTACTCGGTCGGCATCAAATACGAGGACATCGCCGAAGACACCAGTGATCTCACCCGCGATGCACTGCTGGCGGCCGTGCTCGACGATGCGCGGGCGGCGTATTCCCGGCGCGAATCAGAGCTCGAGCAGATGGCGGGTCCGGGCGCTATGCGGGAGCTCGAGCGCCGCGTGGTGCTGTCGGTACTGGACCGAAAGTGGCGCGAGCACCTCTATGAGATGGACTACCTCAAGGAGGGCATCGGGCTGCGCGCGATGGCCCAGCGCGACCCGCTGGTGGAGTACAAGCGTGAGGGCTACGAGATGTTCAGCGGGTTACTCGAAGCGCTCAAGGAGGAGTCGGTCGGGTTCCTGTTCAACGTACAGGTCCAAGTCGCCGAGCCGGCGATCGTTCAGGATCCCGCGCAGGCGCCGGTTGCGCCCGCGCCCGATCCTCGGGCTGCCCAGGTTGCCCCGGCGCCGGCCGGTTCGGCCCTGTCGCAGCTCGATGGGCGGCAGGCTGATACCCCGGGCCCGCCTGCGGCGACCGCCGCACCCGCACTCGACAGCGGCGGTTTGGCCGAGCCGGAGCCCCGGCCGTTGACCTACACCGGACCGGCCGAGGGTGGCGGCACCGAGGTGCGGGGCCGTGGCGACCGTGGTCGGGACGCCGGCAACGGGGCCGGGGAGCCGGCCCGCAACGCCCCCTGCCCGTGCGGTTCGGGCAAGAAGTACAAGCGTTGCCATGGAGCTCCCACCACCGCCCGTTCCTGAGGTGCATGGATCAGGGGTGGTGAGCTCGACCTCGGCGGGTGGCCAGGTCCCCGGCGGTGAGGCGTAACTGAAGCGCGGTGCACCGCCACCGGCAGCCTTGATCGTCCAGGTGCTTTTCGAAGCGCGCAGCCAGCGCGCGAACACCGGTGTTCAATGTGACGAGCGCGACCGCCTCCAGCGCCCCGGCAGCGTGCTGTTGCGCAACGACCTTGTGCACCCGCGGTTTCAGATGCCCTGCCGCCACCTGCAACGCCAGGAGGTAGGTCAGCAGATCCGGGGGCAGCACCGCGGACAGCTGTTGTGCCGGTCGCCGGCCGCCGAGCAACTCCACCGCCGCCCGCAGCACCCGCTCAGCAAAGGCGTACGCCGCGGGATCGGTCGTGGGTGGCGTCGCGGGCGGGGACGGCTCAAGCGCCGGCGCCGGCGAGGGCAGGACGTCCACCAGCCGGCGCAGCACCGGCCGGTGTGGCCGCGGTGGATGTGGCTTGTGGGGACCTCGCTCAGTGATGGGCGCTGTCATCGAACCCTCCTCGTCTTCCGAAGCCACGCGGGTTGCGCGCGGCCGGTGGACGGCGGGGCCGAAGACGCCGTGGCAGCGGTCCATGGCAACGGCCAGGAACCGTGGGCACCGGATCGGAGGAGGGGCAACGATCCGGTGCCGGGGATTATGCGCGATCGGGAGGAGCGCTGTCCCGGTTTTCGCCGGACTGGGTGGCAATCTGCACACAACTGGCTTGTTCTGGTATTTAACACCGCCTTGCTGCCCTCGGGGCACGATCAGCACCCTGCCCAGCGCCCACCCCGTGACCAGCGCGCCGGCGAGCCCATTCGAAGCACACCACGGCGGCCGCGCAGGCGACGTTGAGGGACTCCACGTTGCCTGCCATCGGGATGCCCACCCAACCAGTAAGCTGCGCAGCGACCGCCGGGGAGACTCCCGCGGCCTCGTTGCCCAGCACGTAGGCCACCCGAGACGGCGGTGGGTCGTCGAACAGCGAGGCGGCGCCCGGCGCCGAACCGGACAGCCCGACTACCGCGAACCCGGTGGCCCTCAGCGCGGTGCAGGCCTGCTCCGCGGTGGAGCTTCGCAGGACCGGGGCGTGGAAGGCCACCCCTGCAGATGCCTTGATCACCAACGGATCGACTGCGGGAACCCCGCGGCGGGGCAGCACCACGCCGTCGATTCCGGCGGCGGTCGCGGTGCGGAGGATCATGCCGACGTTCGCCGGATTGGTGATCGCGTCGAGTACCAGCACCGCGGCCGGGTCACCCAGCTGACTCAACGCGCCATCCAATGGCCGCATCCTTGGTGCCACCACGTCGGCCAGCACGCCCTGGTCGTGCCGGCCGTTGCCGGCAAGCACCTTCACCCTGTGTGCCGACGCCCGCTGCACCGGGACCTGCCGGTGTGCCGCCGCGTCGAGGATCTCCTGCACGGTACCGCCGCGAGCCTGCTCGGCCATGATCACTTTGTCGATGGTCAGGGCCGGGTCGGTCAGGGCCTCCAGCACCGGTTTGCGCCCGTAGACGGTGATAAAGATGTCTCGCGGGCTGGCGGCATGTCCCCGATGTGTCCGGTGCTCCTGCACGGTGATCTAGTCTAGATCGAGCGTAGTGTCCGTTGTTCTCGCAGCTAGAGCATGTAACCGGGGAGGGGGCGCCGCTAGCCGATGAGGGTCTACATCCCCGCCACGCTCGCGATGCTGCAAACGCTTGTCGACTCCGGGGAACTGGCGCCGGTATCCGGCACCGCTTTCGCGCTCACCCCGATGCTTCGCGAGTCCTACGCCGCCGGCGACACCGAGGAGTTGGAGTATGCGGCGATGAACGAGGCAGCCCGGGCTTCGTTGCGGCTCCTGGCTGCCGAGCTGGATGATGACTCAACGGTGCTTCCTCGCCGGGTCGTGGTGGCGGCCGATATCGAGAAGGTGCGGTTGTGCCCTGATCTCGACGATGCCGCCGTCACGGTTACCGGTGTGATACCAGCTTCCGCAGTCGCTGCGGTGCACGTCGACGGGGCCCAGGCGGAGGATGCGGTGCGCGCGGCCGCGGCGGTGGTCGACGCCGCCGACCTTGGCGATCCGGACGCCGAGTTCACGCTCGGCGACGCGGAGGATCACGAGATGGCCTGGTATGCCACCCAGGAGATCCCTTTCCTGCTCGAACTCCTCTGAGAGAACAGATCCAAAACAGGGAGGTCCCGATGGACGCGATCACGTCCCCTCCGGCCCCGCGCAACGAGCCGGTCCTTAGCTACCCGCCGGGAAGCCCGGAACGCGATTCGCTGACCCGCACGCTCGCCGAGCTGGGCGCTCAGCGGGCCGAGCTGACGATGACCCTCGGCGGTGTGCCGCGGATGGCTGCTGGGGAGTGCTTTGACGTGGTCGCTCCGCACCGGCACACCCAGGTACTGGGCGTCAGCGCGCAGGCCAGTGCGACTGATGTTGCCGATGCCGTCCGAGCCGCGATGCAGGCCGCTCCGGCCTGGCGCGATCTGCCTTTCGACGAGCGCGCTGCGATCTTGCTGCGAGCCGCGGACCTCGCCGCCGGGCCGTGGCGCGACACGCTCAACGCTGCCACCATGCTCGGCCAGTCCAAGTCGGTGCAGCAGGCCGAGATCGACGCGGCCTGTGAGCTGATCGACTTCTGGCGATTCAACGTGCATTACGCCCGCCGGATCCTTGCCGAGCAGCCCAACTCCGCACCCGGTGAGTGGAATCGCATGGATTACCGCCCGCTGGACGGCTTCGTCACCGCGATCACGCCGTTCAACTTCACCGCGATCGCCGGGAACCTGCCCACCGCGCCGGCGCTGATGGGCAACACGGTGGTGTGGAAGCCCACCCCTACCCAGCAGCTCGCCGCGCACCACACGATGAAGCTGCTCGAGGTGGCCGGGCTGCCACCCGGAGTGATCAACCTGGTGACCGGTGATGGGGCTGCCGTCAGTGAGGTGGCGCTGGCCGATCCGGCCTTCGCCGGGCTGCACTTCACCGGTTCCACCAAGACGTTCAAGAAGCTGTGGCGCGCCATCGCCGATCACCTCGACGGCTATCGCAGCTACCCGCGCATCGTGGGAGAGACCGGTGGTAAGGACTTCGTAGTGGCGCACCCCTCGGCCGACCCGGCCGTGGTGACGACTGCGCTGGTGCGTGGGGCATTCGAATACCAGGGTCAAAAGTGTTCCGCGGTGTCCCGGGCATACCTTCCGCGGTCGCTGTGGGACGGCGGCCTGGCCGACCAGCTTGCCGACACCACACGGACGATCAGTTACGGCGACATCGCGGATCTGTCCAACTTCGGCGGTGCGGTGATCGACGCGCGGGCCTTCGCCAAGCATCGCGATCTGCTGGCGCGGGCCGCCGCCGACCCGTCGATCGACGTCCTGGCCGGCGGCGGCTGCGACGACTCACAGGGATGGTTCGTTCAGGCCACGGTGCTCGTGTGCGGTGATCCCAAGCACGAGGTGTTCGCCACGGAGTACTTCGGACCCATCCTCGCTGTGCATGTTTACCCTGACGGCGACTTCGGTGCGATCCTCGACGTGGCCGACTCCACCAGCCCGTACGGCCTGACCGGCGCGGTGTTCGCGACCGACCGGCAGGCGGTGGCGCAGGCCCAGGCGGTGCTGCGGTTCGCGGCGGGCAACTTCTACATCAACGACAAACCCACTGGATCGATCGTGGGCCGCCAGCCCTTCGGCGGCTCCCGCGCATCGGGCACCAATGACAAGGCCGGCTCGCTCGCCAACCTGCTGCGCTGGACCAGCCCACGGACGATCAAGGAAACCTTTGCCGCGCCGACCGAGCACACCTACCCGCATATGCGCTAGCGACTGTCACGGCCGGCTCATCGCTTCCGCAACGCGCCCGGCTTGTGCAGAGCCTCCTTGCCACTCTTGTCACTCCGGACCCGGTATTGCGGGTCGTCCTCCGATGCACGGACGGTGCGGCCCGCGGCTTGGGTGTCCTTGGTGATTTCCTCGACGACCTTCCCTTCGGTCGTTGCGCCGTGGCTGCGCCAATTCACGTCATCACCCTTGTGAAGCTTCTTTTCGGGCACGTTCCCTCCTCAGTACGAATGGTTGGTAGTTGAAAGCCGGAGTGCGGATCGGGCTACCCCCTCTGGAAGCCCGTGAAACGTTAGCGAAACGATACAGTCACGGACGCGTACGCCTGGGCTCATGTGGGTATCACCTGTTATCCGCTCTCAAGATGCCGGGCAGGACACAGTGATCTTCCGTTGGACGACCATTCTGGCGCGCTGGACGCTGGGCGTGGCATTCGTCTCATGGCGCTATCTTTGGGCAACTACCCCGTTGCATCGGTCCGTCGTGGCCGGTGATGCCACCGATCTTCCACCGCCGCTGCCCGATGAACTGGTGGACGACCGCAGCCAACTCCCAGAGCATGGCGTCGGCCCGCTGTTTCACCGGCTTTTCGTGGTGGAGATCGAGGGCTCGCCGCTGAACGCAGCACAGTTGATCGACACGGTCTCCACCGAGCTTGACCACACCGTCCCTGCTGAGGTCACCACGGTCGACCAAATCCGTGGGATTCCCGGTGAGCTTGCAGTCGGTGACGAGGTCGTGGTGCGCATTCCGGGTCCCTGGGATGGCCCGGTTCGGGTGGTGCACCGGACCAGCACATCGTTTCGCTTCGCCACCCTGGTCGGGCATCTGGAGGCCGGGCAGATCGAGTTTCGGGCCCGACCGCAGGGCTCCCGGCTGCGGTTTGAGATCGATGCGTGGGCCCGGCCGAGTAGTGGGGCCATCGACCTGCTCTACAGCCATCTCCGGTTGGCCAAGGAGATTCAGCTCAACATGTGGGTGCGGTTTTGCCTGACCGCCACCGCGCGTGTGGGTGGGCGGGCTCGTGGTGGCGTGACGATCCGCACCCGGGTGGTCGAGTGGCCACACCGCGAAAGCGGTGTGGCCAAGCGAGTTTCTTCATATCCGTTCATCGACGTGGCGACCCGAACACGCTGACCCACCACGAGTTTGACAACGCGTTACCGTCCACTTCGAGGTGGCGGTTCTGCAAAGATGGTCGGATGCACGGTGACGAGTCAGCGGAGGCCGTGCCCGCGTGGACCGCCGGTGCGGTTGCACGGCACCTGGGGGTGGCGCCGTCGACCCTGCGTACGTGGAGCCGACGTTACGGTCTCAATCCCATTCGGCATGACTCCGGACGGCACCGGCGCTACGTTGCCTCCGACATCGTCCGGCTGGACGCGATGCGCCGGCTGGTCGCGCAGGGTGTAGCCCCGGCGGCGGCCGCGCGCTGGGTGCACACTCAGCCGCTCGCCGGCCTCAACTCGGCTCCCGAGCCGGCGGAAAGCGTTGAAGCTCCGGTGCCGGCCCGGGTAGTGCGTGGCCTGGTCGCCGCCGCGCTGCGGCTGGATGGTGATGCGGTGGCTGCGGCACTGGCAAGTCACTTCACCGAGCGCGGCGTGATCGCCACCTGGAATCAGATCTGTCTCCCGGTGATCACCGAGATCGACAGCCGGGTCACTGACCAGGGCTGCATCGACGCCGAGCACCTGCTGTCCTGGACGATCAGCTACACGCTGCATCAGGTGCCGAGCGCGGCGCCGGTGCCTGGTGGGCGCGTAGCACTGTTGGCCTGCACCGAAAACGAACAGCACACTCTGGCGCTGGATGCGCTGCGCGCGGCGCTGGCCTCGCGCGGGGCCGCGGTGCGCATGCTAGGTGCAGACACTCCGGCCGCCGCCTTGGTCCACGCCATGCGGCGATGCCGACCCGCCGCCGTGGTGCTGTGGACGCAAACGCCCCGGACCGCTGCCCCGTCCCAACTCATCTCCTTGCGACAGGCTTCGGCCGAGACCGTGTTGATCGCGGCCGGCCCAGGCTGGGTCCATCGGCGCCTACCCGACGAAGTCGTCCATGCCGATTCCCTGCAGTCAGCGCTACTCTTGACCCTCGGCGCCACCGCACCGCTCTCACCGAGCGAAGGCACAGCTGGACTGGACGCACACACCCTCGGCGCGGATGACACGTAGAAGGCACAGCGGCCCGCTGGCGTCAAGTAGCGGAAGGTCGTCGATGGCTCGATGGCACCGTTTTCGGGCGCGCGGGGTGTGTCAGTCCTGGGCGAGCGGGTATACCGCTCCTGGCTAACGATGCAGAAGCGTTGCGCTGCTCGGTCGAGAGATAAGGGTCTGCGGCGGGTCCGGGCAGTACCACGCCAGGTCATGGCCGAACGGGTCATGAGGCCGAAGGGAGGTCATGGCGTGCGAATCGTCGTGACAGGCGCGTCGGGCGACGTGGCCACTCGGACGCCGATCATGGAAACCGGAGCAGCCCGCACCGTGCTGGGCTGGCTACCCGCGTACGGCTCGGAACACGCCGCCAGAGAGCTGCTCGACGCCTGGGCCGAAGCAGGGCCGGGAACCACTCCTGCGCTCCGCGACTGATTACTGCGGCGACACCGGCGCAGTGGCACGGGCAGCTGCGCTGCTCTAGATTGAAACGATGCAGCAACGCGTCTGTCCAACTGTCACGGCGAGTCGGAAGCAAAGCGCTCGGTGACGACTGCGGAAGATCCCGGTGGCGGGCGACCAGGTGTACCAGCCGTCGATGACCCGGCCAGTGCCTTCGATGCCGCCGCCTTGGCCCGTGCCCTGGCCGGTGACGGCTCGTTCGCGCTGACTGTGTTCCACCCATCCGTGGACATCTGCGTGGTGACGGTGGAAGGGGAACTGGACATGCTCACCGCGCCGCTGCTGGATAGCTGCATACGCCAACAGCTCGCTGCGGTTCCGGCATATCTGGTTCTCGACTTGGAATCGGTGCGCTTCCTGGACTCCAAAGGGCTGAACTGCTTGCTCGAGGCCCGCAAACTCACCCAGCAGACCTTCGAAACGCAGCTACACGTCACCGGCCTGGTCACCCGATTCGTGGCGCGTCCACTGGAAATCACCGGGCTGCTGACGCTGTTCGATACCTATCCCACCCTGGGCGATGCACTAGCCGCACTGGCCGACTGAGCCGCCCGCGCGCGCGGCGTGGAAGCGCTGGCGGCCCTCATCGAGGTCCACGATCGGCAGTGGGTAGTCGCCGGGCCTTTCGCGCTCGTGAAGCTTCCACGGTTCGTGCACGGCGGAACCAGCGATGCCGGCAAGCTCGGGTACGTAACGGCGCACGTAGTCGCCTTCGGGGTCATAGCGCCGTGCCTGAAGCAGCGGGTTCAGCACTCGATTGGGGCGGGTGTCGGTGCCGGTGCCCGCAATCCACTGCCAATTCATTTGGTTGTTCGCGACGTCGCCGTCGATGAGCAGTTCCAAAAAATGCTGCGCTCCGAAACGCCAATCGAGATACAGCGTTTTGGTGAGAAAGCTACCAACGATGAGGCGCGCCCTATTGTGCATCCAGCCCTCGGCTGCGAGTTGGCGCATCCCGGCATCGACGATCGGGTAGCCGGTGCGGCCCTCCCGCCACGCCTGCAGCGCGTGGTTGTCGCGGCGCCACCGGTCGCGGTGGCCGCGATAGTCCTGCCAGGCTGATCTCGGTCGCGCGGCGAGCACCTGGTGATGGAAGTCGCGCCAGGCGACCTGCCGGACGAACGCCTCGGCGCCCGCTGACCCACTCCCGACGCGAGAAATCACCTCAACCGGAGATAGGCAGCCGAGGTGCAAGTACGGGGAAAGCCGCGAGGTGCCGTCCGCGGCGAGCAGGTCATTCTGCGCGGCATAGCGCTCTACATTGTGCGTCCACCGGTCCAGCCGCCGCCGCGCCTCCTGCTCACCACCGGGCATGAGGTGAGGGGAGCGCTCGCCTACGCACAGCTCGTCAACGCTAGCCACCGCACCGGCCTGGACTCGCGGCAGCCGCAGCCGCTGCGGCGGACCCAGCGGACAGCGCAACGGGTGGTCGATCCAACGGCGGTAGTACGGCGTGAACACCGCGAAGTGGTTGTTGCCCTGCGGACTGATTTCCCCCGGTGGCACCGCTGTGATGACCGCCTCGTGCATCACCAGCTCCCGCCCGTCACCTTCCAAGGCGTGCGCCAACCTGCGCTGCCGCCGCTGGGCGTAGGCACTGACGTCCGCCGCGACATGCACTCGCTGTGCGCGGGTTTCCGCCGCCATCCGACAGACCTCCCTCACCACGTCGCCGCGGCGGACAACGAGTCGCCCTCCTCGATCGCGCAGCGCGGCATCGAGGTCGTCCAAGCACTGCACGAGAAACGCCGCTCGGTTCGGGCGCAAAAAGCCGCTTTGCGCCACGCCGTCGTCATGCACGAACAGCGGCACCACCTGCGTGCTCTGCGCGGCTGCTTGCAACACGAGATTGTCGTGCACCCGCAGGTTACGGGTGAACAGGGCAATCGACACGTCGGCCACGGACAGCTCCTTCCCTCGGGCTTGCATGTTCGACGGCGTGCACTATCCACGCACCCCGCACCGGCTGCGCGGGGCTTACCGCTGACATCGAAGTTCTGCAGCCTTCCGCAACGAACCGTCCTTCGCAGGGTAAAGCGGGGCAGAAGCGATGCTCGCGGACTCGTAGCGCACAGTTGGCCACTGCCGGAGAACTCGACGCCACGACCTTCCGGTCCACTAAGGACGTCACTGGTGTCGAGTACATGACGTTGACCGGGGGCGGGTTGCTGCGGTTGCGGGTGTGAGTGGCAGGGTCACATCGATGCCGAGGGTGGGTTGGTGCGGTGACGCTGTTTCATCTCGTCTTCGGCGACCTGTTGGCGTCCGGCCGTCAACTCGGCACGGACGCACCGTTCCAAGTCGGCGAATACTTGGTAGTAGCCGCAGTTGTATTCCTCGATCACTTGAAACGTCCACCGGTCCGGAAGCACATTGCGCCCTACCAGGTTGTTCTGCAGGCCGGTGGCGAGCCTGTGATGGCCTGCGGCGCGCAGCGCCTCGACCGCACGACTCAGGATCTCTTCCGCGCGGCCGGTGAGCTGGTGAAATTCGTACAGGTGTCCCCGAGCGCGCTCAACTGTCTCCAAAGCTTCGGTCAACACCCCGACCGCTTGCACGGTGGCATCATTCGTCCCTGACGGTCGTCGGTGCCTCCGCGGGACCGTTTCGTCCGCTCGTAAGTTCGATGTGTCGGTCACGAACTACCAGGTACCCCGCTGGCATGCAATCGATGCATGACCGTTGCGTCTGCACGCACAGGCCGGTCGATGCCGGAGGGCCGGACGCGCGCAATGCTCCCGGCTCGATGCAATCCGTCGTGGCCTGGTATCAGCGCGACCGACCCGGAGCGACTGGTGACGACCGCGGTGGACCCCATCGTTACGCCAGCAAGGGACACATGAGTAGTAACGATGAGCTGGCACAACGGCTTTCCTGTCGCGCACGCGGGCGGATGCGCGGACACTGAGAACGTTGCCGGTGCGCGATACGGCAGACGAGAGCATGGAGGCGCGGATGGTGGGTCAGGTGTTGCACCGTGTCGGATTACGCAGCGGGCACCTTGAGCTCATTTCCCTTGGGTCGGTCGGGCTGTGCCTTGCTCTGTGGATCCGGGCCAAGACGGTAGATCAGGACGAGCGGGGTAATGCCGAGCGGCGGGCACTGTTCACGGGATTGTGGCCGCCCACACTGTGGCTGATCGGTGACTCGATGCGCCAGTACGAGTGACCCGCGGTGCGTGACCGGCTGCTGGGCAATATCGACTACGTCACGGCGCTGGCCGAGCTACGTGATCGCCGAGTCAACTACGATCCCAGTGAGGTCCGCCCGCCGGACTGGAATTTTGACGTGCACCGCAGCCTGGTCGGCCGCGAGCCACCCGGCCCGCCAGCGCCCGGCGGGGTGTGGGAGGCAGCTCGCAACCTGGTCCGAGACTACGAGTTCACCCCGCCCGAGCTCATTCGCGCCGTGTACCACCGTCGAGATCCGCTGTTGGGCCGCAATTTGCTGCTCGAGGGCCGCTTCTCGGCGCTGCGGTTCTACATGGGGGTGCGCATCACCGCTGTCATCGACGAGACCCGCCACCAACAGGAGAAGGTTTGGGGGTGGACCTACGAGACACTCGAGCATCATCTCGAGCGCGGAAACGTCACTTATGAGGTGGTCAAGCACCTGGACACCGGGCAGGTCGAATTCGTCGCCTCCTGCCAATCCCAACGATCACCCGCTGTCGGACCAGTCCTGCGGCTGGGTTGGCGGTTTTTCGGACGCCGTACTCAGTTGCGGTTTTACCGTCGATGCGGGCAACTGTTGCCCGAGCTGGTGCAGGCGTCGCTCAATGGCGGGCTGGCACCGGACGCTGCACGGTTCCCGCGGGAGCTCGACGCCCTGGTGCTGGTGCCATCCGGGGCCAAACCCCGTCCGCTGGATCGACTCACCATCCGCCAACACGATCCGGGCCGGTGAATCCATGAAACATGGTCCAGCGGTCAACCTGATTCGGTGAGCGTGGTGAGCAGGCCCCGCACCGACATCGCTCGACGGTGGGCAGCGCCGTCGAGTTCATCCAGCGCGCACTCCGGGTCGGCAGGCGGACCGAGGTGTGTGCAACCCCGTGGACAGCGCGCGATCGCGTCGGCCAGGTCTCCGAAGGCGCGAACCACATCGTCAGGTCTCACATGGGCCAGCCCGAAGGAGCGGATTCCCGGGGTATCCACCACCCACCCGCCGCCTGGTAGCGGCAACGCTACGGCGGAACTAGAGGTATGCCTCCCCTTGCCCACCCCGCTGACTGCGGCGGTGGCTCGCAAAGCTTGCGGCACCAGCCGGTTCACCAGCGTCGACTTGCCCACCCCAGAGTGTCCGACGAGGGCCGAGACACGACCCGCCAACCGCGCCCGCACCGCGTCCAACCCGACCTCCGGGGCGGTGACCAGCACCGGCACGTCCAGCGCAGCGTAGCGTTCCAGGACGGCGTCCGGCGCGCCGAGATCTCGCTTGGTCAGGCAAAGCACCGGTTCCAAGCCGCCGGCGTAGCCGGCCACCAGACACCGGTCGATCAGTCCGGTGCGCGGCGGTGGGTCGGCCAGGGACGCCACGATGAGCAGTTGCTCGGCATTGGCCACCACCAGCCGCTCATAGGGGTCGCTGTCGTCAGCCGTGCGGCGCAGCACGCTGGACCGCTCGTCGACCCTGACGATCCGGGCCAGCCCATCAGGTACGCCGCTGACCTCGCCGACCAACCCGACCCGGTCGCCCACCACCACCGGGGTACGCCCGAGCTCGCGAGCCCGCATCGCGATCACCCGGACGGTCGGGTCGCCGTCGGGTGCGCAGGTCCACCGGCCGCGGTCCACCGCCACCACCATCGCCGGTGTCGCGTCGGCGTGTTCGGGGCGGCGTTTGGTGCGTGGGCGGGAACCGCGCCGCCCCGGCCGTACCCGGACGTCGGATTCATCGAGGCCGTGCCGATTGGGGCCGCCACGGGGGCCACTACCGGCCCGGCTCAGCCGGCATCACCTGCCAACATGGCCGACCAGATCGAGGCGAACTCCGGAAGCGTCTTGCTCGTCGCGGCGATGTCGTCCACCGCGATGCCCGGCACCACCAAGCCGAGGATCGCCCCCGCGGTGGCCATCCGGTGATCGGCATAAGCGCCCCAGGGGCGACCGGGATCTGCGCGCAACGGCCGGGGATGGATCTCCAGACCATCGGCCGTCTCCCGGACGTCGCCGCCCAATGCCCCTATCTCAGCGGCCAGCGCGGCCAGCCGGTCGGTCTCGTGTCCGCGCAGGTGGGCGATCCCGCGTAGCCGCGAAGGCGCGCTGGCAAGCGCCGCCAACACCGCCACCGTCGGGGTGAGCTCCCCGACGTCGTGCAGGTCGGCGTCCACACCATCAAGCTGGGCAGGACCCAGCACGGTCAACCCGCGCTCGTACAGGCCCACTCGGCAGCCCATCTGGGCGAGCAGCGCGCGGATTGCATCGCCGGCCTGGGTGGTGCGACTTGGCCAATACGGAATGGTCACCTGCCCACCGGTCACCGCGGCTGCCGCCAGGAAAACTGCCGCATTCGTCAGGTCCGGCTCGACCTCATGGTCGCCACCGGCCACAGGCCCGGGGGCCACCCGCCACCACGTGGCGCCGTCGGTTTCCACCTCCACCCCGCGATCGGTCAGCATCTGCACTGTCATCTCGATATGCGGTCTGGATGGGACCGGCGGCCCATGATGATGGACCGTGATCCCGTCATCGAATCCGGCGGCGGATAGCAGTAATCCGGAGACGAATTGCGAGGACGCCGAGGAATCTATCCGTATCTCGCCGCCCCGTCGCCGGCGCACGCCGTGCAACACGAATGGCAAGGTCTCCCCGTCTACGCGGCAACCCAGCGCACGCAGCGCCGTCAGCATCGCCGCTATCGGCCGCTGCCGGGCCCGCTCGTCACCGTCGAAGCGAACCGGGCCGTCGGCCAGCGCGGCCAGCGGCGGCACGAAGCGCAGCACAGTTCCGGCTAGCCCGCAGTCGACTGTGGCGTCTCCACGCAGCCCGCTGTGTGCGGCTACGGTGAGCTCATCGCCGCGACTGCCACAATCGGTGACCGGCACTCCTAAAGCGCGCAGTGCACCGATCATGAGATCGGTGTCCCGGCTGCGCAGTGCCCCCCGGAGGGTGCCGCCGGTGCTGGCCAGCGCGGTCAGCAGCAGCGCCCTGTTGGTGATTGACTTCGATCCCGGCACGGTCACGGTAGCTCGTACCGGTTCATGTGCCAGGGGCGTGGCCCACGGCAGCTGGATGGATGTCGTCACGGCGCCATCATTGCGTACCCGGCCACGGCGGACTGGGCGTGCCACGATGACTCTATGTGCGGTAGGTATGCCTCGACCAGGAATCCCGCGACGCTGGCCGTCGAGTTCGACGCAGTAGCGGAAACCGATGATGCGGCTCCAGGCGCTGATTACAACATCGCGCCGACCAAACCGGTGCTATCGGTCGTGACCCGGCATCCGCGCGATCAGCAGGGAGTTCCCGACCCCGACCGCACGGTGCGCAGCATTCGGATGATGCGCTGGGGACTGGTGCCGCACTGGGCGAAGGACCTGAAGGTCGGATCGCGGCTGATCAATGCCCGGGCCGAGAGTGCTGCCGGCAAGCCGGCGTTTCGCGATGCGGTGGCCAGGCGGCGCTGCTTGCTACCGGCCGATGGCTGGTACGAGTGGCAGGCCGCCGGCCGAGCCGGCAATTCGGCTACCGCCGGCCGAGCCGGCAATCGCGCCAGCGGCGACCGCAAGCAGCCGTACTTCATCACTCCGGCGGACGGCTCCGGGCTGGCCCTGGCCGGGTTGTGGTCGACCTGGCGCCCGGCCGACGAACCGACGTCAGTGCTGGTGACCTGCGCGATTCTGACCACCGACGCGGTGGGCCCACTCGCGGAGATCCATGACCGGATGCCGCTGATCCTGCCCGCCCAGCACTGGCAGGCATGGCTGGATCCGGACCGCAACGATCCCGGCGAGCTACTCGCACCGCCACCTCCCGAGCTGGTAGCTGCGCTGGAGCTGCGACCGGTGTCCACAGCGGTGAACAACGTCCGGCGTGATGGCTCTGAGCTGGTCGAACGGGTTGAGTTGGAGCAGCCTCCGCTGTTGGATCTGGATCAGATCCGGTGACCGGACTGACCATCCCGACACCATACGGCCCAGCCGAGGCCGAACTGCATTGCTGCCCGCAAGGTGGTGCGGCGCTGCTGCTAGGGCATGGTGCGGGGGGTTCCACCAGCGCACCCGACTTGGTGGCCACCACTAGGTCGGCGACGGCGACCGGGGTGCATGTGGCGCTGGTCGCGCAGCCTTACCGGGTCGCGGGTCGACGCGCACCGGCGCCGGCCAGGCAGTTGGACGAGGCGTGGCTGGCCGTCGCCGGGTATCTGGCGAGCGGAGTATTCGCCGGCCTGCCGCTGGTCTTCGGTGGTCGATCCTCAGGGGCCAGGGTGGCTTGCCGCACCGCGGCGCAGGGAGCGGCTGTGGCCGTGTTGTGCCTGGCCTTCCCCGTGCATCCGCCCGGTCGGCCGGATCGCGACCGGATGGACGAGCTGGATGCAGTCGACGTGCCGGTGCTTGTCGTACAAGGCGAGCGGGATCCCTTCGGCTGCCCCGAACCCGCTGCCGGGCGCGAGGTCGTGCTGTTGCCGGGAGATCACTCGCTCAAGACGCAACCTCAAGCGGTGGCTCATGTGGTGGCTGAGTGG
The DNA here is from genome assembly GCA_050699875.1 of Pseudonocardiaceae bacterium. Lineage (GTDB taxonomy): Bacteria > Actinomycetota > Actinomycetes > Mycobacteriales > Pseudonocardiaceae. Next base: position 33,731 of record JBOHFX010000059.1, on the reverse strand, counting down.
CTACAGCGCCGGCTGCGCCCACTGTCCAACCCTCTGGGCTGAGGGCGTCGGCGCTGAGGCCCATGATTACGGTATCTGTGCCAAGAGCCACATCACCCGCGTTGCCCTTGGCGCACAGACTGCGATCACGCCTGATCACGGCACGGAATGCGGGAGCTGACCCGGGCGTTGCTCGGGCCGTGGTGACGACAGTCCAACACACTCGCGACGGGTTGGGGCGCCGACGCCGACCGATTTCGATGGGCCCAGCCTGCGGTTGGCGCGTACCCTCGAGCACCAATGCACACTGGGGCATGGGGGTGGTCGGAGTGATGCCAGCCGACGGCGCAGCACCTGCCCAGCACGAATCGAGCCTCGGAAGATCTATGGTGCCAGGCGTAGGGTCGGCGGCCGACGAGTCGCCGCCACACAGCACGGACCCGGGCGCTGAAAATCAGGGTGTCGAGGAGACTCCCGAGCAGCGCGCCGCTCGCTTCGAGCGCGATGCGATGCCCTTGCTCGACCAGCTTTACGCTGCGGCACTGCGGATGACCCGCAACCCGCCCGACGCGGAGGACCTCGTGCAGGAGACGTACCTCAAGGCTTACGGCGCCTTCGAATCCTTCCGCGCCGGCACCAACCTGAGAGCCTGGCTGTATCGCATCCTCACCAATACCTACATCAACGGGTACCGCAAGCGGCAGCGCCAGCCGGTTTCCCAACCGACTGAGGAGATCACCGACTGGCAGCTCGCCCAGGCCGAGCAGCACACCTCGTCCGGCCTACGTTCGGCGGAGATGGAAGCACTGGACCGGCTGCCTGACTCCGCCGTCAAGGAGGCGCTGAATCAGCTGGCTGAGGATTTCCGGATGGCCGTCTATCTGGCCGACGTCGAGGGGTTCGCTTACAAGGAAATCGCCGAGATCATGGGTACCCCGATCGGGACAGTGATGTCCCGGTTGCACCGGGGCCGTAAACAGCTGCGCGACATGCTCACCGGGGTGGCCCGCGAGCGGGGTTTCCTGCGCGATGCGGAGGTCGCGTCATGAGCTGCGGAGATCCGCATGATACCGATTGCCGCGAGGTACTTGCTGAGCTGTGGCTGTTCCTGGACCACGAGTGCAATCAGGAGCGGCGGGAACTGTTGCAGCGGCATCTGGACGAGTGTGGCCCGTGCCTGGCGGAGCTCGGCTTGGATGAGCACCTCAAGGCGTTGCTGGCCCGCAAGTGCCGCGGCGAGCACGCTCCGGACGCGCTCAAGCAGAGGCTGCGTCAGGCGATACGGGACATCATGATTCGCCAGTCGGCCGTGAGTATGGAGGTCAGTGTCGAGCGTAAGGGCGACGGCACCATCGTGGAGATCTCGACCAGTGTCGAAAGCCACGTCTGGCTGTCGAACGAGCGCTGAGTTCGGCTAGGCCCACCGGTGTTCCGGCGGGCCTAGAGAACGTCAGCTGTTCGGTCGTTTGCCGTGGTTGGCGCCGTTCTTCTTGCGGTCACGCTTCTTGCGGCCCCGTTTGGACACGGTGTTCTCCCTCCCAGGCGATGGTTGCGGTCATGCATAAGTGTGTCACGGTGCGCCACGACGCTGCCTACCGTGGCCGTTCACCGTGGTTGGATGAGGGCCGAACGTCGAGGAGGGCGATTCATGACTGAGGAGATCCGGGCCGAGATGGTGGCCAACGTCTGGAAGATCGTGGTCGCCGAGGGTGACCCCGTGTCTGACGGCGACACATTGGTGATCCTCGAGTCGATGAAGATGGAGATCCCGGTCCTGTCTGAGGTCGAAGGGACTGTCGCGAAGCTAGCGGTCTCGGAGGGTGACGTGGTGCAGCAGGGTGACTTGATTGCCGTCGTCGAGTGATGTCACTCGAGCACAGTCACCATGGAGTGAGGTCATCGGCGAGGTGGGTGAGCCGCGATGTCGACGCTGAGCGAGTTACTCGCCCAGCACACCCACCTGTCCGGAGCGGCGGTCGGCCACCTGCAGCGGATCGTCGCCGAGTGGCAGTTACTCGCTGACCTGTCCTTCGCTGATTTCGTGATGTGGGCGCCGCTGGACGTCGACGGTGCGGCAGGGGACTTCCTGTGCGTGGCGCATGTCCGGCCCACCACTGGGCCCACCGTCCATCCCGAGGATGTGGTCGGCACCCTGGTTACCGACACCGAGCACCGGCGGCTGCGCCAAGCGCTGGTGGAAGGCGACATCCTGCGCGACGAGGAGCCACACTGGCTGTTCGGCGTTCCAGTACGTCGCGAGGTGGTTCCGGTTCGGTTGGGCGAGCGGCAGATCGCCGTCCTGGGAAGGGAGGCGAATCTGGCGGTGCCCCGAGTGCCCAGCCCACTGGAGATCGCGTATCTGGGAATCGCCACAGACCTGTGCCAAATGTTGGCCGATGGCACCTTCCCGGACGTCAGCGCCACGCAGGATCCTCGCGGTGGGCCGCGGGCGGGTGACGGCCTGCTGCGCCTCGACCCCACCGGGATCGTGATCTACGCAAGCCCCAACGCGCTGTCCGCCTACCACCGGATGGGACATGCCGCAGACCTGCGGGGTGAGCGACTCGCCGTGTTGACTCGCCGGCTGATTTCCGATCCATTCGATGCCGCGGAGGTGGCGCAACGGATCCGTGCCGCGGTCCAGGGCAGCCCGAGCCCGCGAATCGAGGCCGACGCCGACGGCGCCACGATGCTGTTCCGAGCGCTGCCGCTACGTCCATACGGCGAGCCGGCCGGAGCATTGGTGCTGGTCCGGGACGTGACCGAGGTGCGCTCACGTGATCGTGCGCTGTTGTCCAAGGACGCCACCATCAGGGAAATCCATCACCGGGTAAAGAACAATCTGCAAACAGTGGCAGCGCTGCTGCGGTTGCAGTCCCGCCGCACTGCCAATGCCGAGGCCCGCCAGGCGCTGCAGGAGTCGGTGCGTCGAGTCGCCTCCATCGCCATGGTGCACGAAACGCTGTCGTTCTCCCTTGACGAGCGGGTGGACATCGATGACGTCGTGGACAAGGTGCTTCTCATGATCGCCGAGGTGTCGGGGGCGGAGAGCCGGGTTATCGTGCGGCGGGAGGGCGCCTTCGGAGTGTTGGCCGCCGAGCTCGCCACGCCGCTGGTCATGGTGCTCACGGAGCTGGTTCAGAACGCCTTGGAACATGCCTTCGAACCGAGCTGGGACGGCGAGGTCGTGCTCCGCGCCGAGCGGACCGCAAGGTCGCTGGAGGTGATCGTCTCCGATGACGGCCGCGGGCTTCCGCCCGAGTTCTCGCTGGCCCGAGCCGAGCGGCTGGGATTGCAGATCGTCCGGACTCTGGTCGGTTCCGAATTGCGAGGATCCCTGGACTTACAGCGCCGGCAGCCCCGTGGCACCGTGGCGGTACTGCGGTTACCGCTGACAGTGCGCCGTTAAGGACCGTCGTTGAGAGGCACCGTAAAGACGACGTTAGGCGGACCCTTGCCGAGTATCGGCGGCCGCCGACGAATATCGAGTCGACCGATCACGAGAGGCCCGGCACATCACAGTGCCGGGCCTCTCGTCGGTCATGCTATGTACGCGGATCAGGCGCCGCTACGGGCCCCGGTACGAGCGTTACGCCGCTTGAGGGCGCGTCGCTCGTCCTCGCTCATGCCGCCCCATACGCCAGCATCCTGCCCGGAGCCAAGTGCCCAGTTAAGGCACTCAGCATTAACCGGGCAGCGCCGGCATACGGCCTTCGCCTCGGCGATCTGCAACAGAGCGGGGCCGCTGGTTCCCACAGGGAAGAACAGCTCGGGGTCCTCGTCTCGGCAGGCCGCGCGGTGGCGCCAGTCCATGATTCTTGCTCCTCGTCGATCGCGCTGGTGAACTCCAGTCACTCAGCGCCGTCGTCGCTGTCATTTGGGCTTGTGAATGATTTCACAATCACCCGCGATGTCAAGAGGTATCGACGGGCGTAGTGAGCCAATTCACCCGGCGGGTACCTCTGCAACTCGAAGTGTCAACTCATGTGAAACCGATGCACAAAGCACCATTCGGACACAACTGTGCGTCACAGCCACTCGATCACGACTGCCCGCTCCGCTCGACCACCGTGATTGGATCACCACGGCGGCCGCCTGAGGAACCCACCGACCGGGGGGAGGCCGTTGGATCTTCTCAGCAGCTAGTCCTATGGGTCATAACGAGACCGCGCGCCCAAACGTTTCGGCCCGGTTTGCGCGAGACCTGCGCGCAGCGGTGCGGGAGATAAGACGGGGGACGAGCGGTTAATCTGCTGCGGTGAACGGTAACGTACTCCTCTCTGCGAAGGCGGCATGAATACCCCCGAACGCACCGTGCCGGGTCCGGTCCGGGCTGCGGGAGTGTTGGTGGGGCTCCAGGGCCTAGCCGGTGTCACGATCGCGATCGGGCTGCTCGTCGCGGCGGGTGACGGATCCAGCGGCTCGGTGTCGGTGGCTGCCACCGCGGCCTGGCTGGCCGGCTTCGGGGTCATCCTGCTTGCGGTGGGCGCGCATCTGGTGCGGGGACGGCAGGGAGCTCGCAGCCCGGCCGTCGTCGCTCAGATCCTGCTGCTCGGCGTCTGCTGGTACGCCGCGGGGCCGTCGTCCCAGCCCAGCTATGGGGCGCCGGCTGCAGCGTTTTGTGTGCTCGTGCTGGTGCTGCTGTTTCGCCCGTCGGCGCTGCGGTGGGCCGCCGGCACACCGGACCGAGCACACTGATGGGCCTGAGAGCCGGTGCGGCGTGCGTTCAGTTCAGGTGCGCTCGCAGGCTGCGTGCGGCGTGTTCGAGCAGTTCCGCGTGCTGTGGCCACTGTGCGATTTGCGACTCGAGGAACCTGGCGCCATCGAGGAAGCGGCCCTGCTGGCCAAGCGTATGGCCCAACTCGATGAGCTCTTGGGCGCCCACCCCGGGCAGGGCCAGGCGCATCCGCAATACCCATTCCAGGTCAGCGGGACGTCCGAGGTTCCGGTAGGAGCTCCGCAGGTTCTGCAGGATCCGCGCGAAAATCGCCCTTCTGGGCGCCGCCGTCAGCAGGTGCCGGCCGAATGGGACGTCCGGATCTGCCTGGTTGGAGGTGCGGAACAACGCCTCGCACCCGGCGAGGTCCAGCAGCGCGCCGCCGTTGAACGGGTCAAGATAGTGGTTGGTGGCCATCGGGCGAACCAGGAAGTGGCCGGGCATGCTGATGCCCTCGAGCGATACCCCAGCGCGGCGCCCCACCTCCAGGCAGACGACGGACAACGTGATCGGGATGCCGAGCCTGCGGTCGAGTACCTGATTGAGCAGGGAATTTCGCGGGTCGTAGTAGTTCGTAGTGTTGCCGGCGAAATGCTCTTCGACGAACAGCCGGTTGATGAGCGTCTCGAGCGAGTCGACCCGCCGCGCCAGCCTGTCCAGCTCGCGCAGCCAGGTGCCCGCGTCGAGCTTCGAATCAGCGCCGGCCGCAATTGCGAGCGCGCCCGCGTCGAGCTCAGGCCCAGGCCCGCGCCCGGCCAGCAGCCCGATGAAGTGCTCGACTGCATCCACAGTGTAGTAAATCGTGCGCCTTGGTGGGCACAATGTCGACACCCGGGGTGCACACTGCCGCACACCGACCAGATCGGACCGATCAGCGACGCTGGCCACGGCCGCGTGACATCTATCGGTGACTTGCTGTCACTCGCGCTATATCGTGCGGGGTATGAACAGCGCCTTTCCGGCGGACATCGTCGGCCTGCAAGCGACCGATCACGGTCCGGAAGCATGCGTCGTCACCGTGACCGGCGAGGTGGACGCGCTGACTGCGCCGGAACTGGGGGCCCTTCTGACAGCACAACTGGCCGTTGCGCGGGTCGTAGTAGTGGATCTTGATGGGGTGCGCTTGCTGACTTCTGGCGGGCTGCGCGTCCTGTTCGAGGCCAACGAACTCGCTATCCAACAGGACCGCGAGCTGCGATTGGTGTGCAACTCACCGAACGCCAGCCGGGTACTGGCGGCCACCGGACTGCATGAGCATTTCACCTTCGCCGGCAGTGTGCCGGAGGCTCTGCGCGACGTCTCCTGACGACGCCGTTTCCATCGTCAGCGCAGGATTAGATGTAGCCGTACGGTCGTGCCCACTGCATCGCTGTGTAATTCGACGAGGTCGCTGAACTGGCGAGCCAGCCACAGCCCATGTCTGCGCCCAGCGAAACCGTCGGGTGGCAGGTGCCCGGCCAAGGGATCGCGCAGTCCTGCACCGGTGTCGCTGACTTCGCACAACAGCGTGTGCGGGCCGGTCCAGATCTGGAGCACGCCCGACTCACCACCGTGCTCGATCGCGTTGGTCGCGACCTCGTCGACTGCCTGCACGAATTGCTCAACGGCGGGTGCGGTCGCTCCGGACTGGATGGCATGGGAGGTAACGAAATCGCGCAATGTGGCCAGTTGATCCAATCGATGAAATCTCAGCCACAGGGCCGGGGGTGGCAGCTCTGGAAGGGGCGGCCGGTTGCATTCAGCGTTGAACACCGCGGGGTTGGTATAGTTCGGGCTGGACCGGGGACTACCGTTTACCACCAGCTCGGGATGAGTCCGGTCCACCTCAGCGACGGCATCGGGATCAACAACGCGAATATCATAGGCGCACACGAGCGCGGCGTCGGCCACGGCGAGTGCGGCGTTAACCAGCGACTCGTGCCGAGCCCACTCCTTGCTCTCCGGCGCGGTGCGGGCCGTCCACAACGGCTCTCCGATCATTCGCAGCCGCTGGCCGGCCTGTGCCGCCGCCTGCACGGTGCGATGCAGGGTCGCCAGGGCCCGAACGGGATGCCCGTACCACTGGCGGCTCTCGCAAAAGGTCACGTGCCGGGAATCGGCCCCTAGCGCCGCCCGCAGCCAGGCAGTGTTCCGATCGGTGGTCGCGATCCGGATCGGGTCGCCGCATTCCAGGCCATCCCGAATGAACGGGACAGTGCCTGCCAGGAACTCTTCCTCCGACCCGTACAGCAACGCCTGATGCGCCAACAACTTGCCACGCCGATTGGGGTCGACGCTGCGCAACCCGCCAGTCCGCACCGCACGCCCCTCTTCCTGGATCACTGAAGTGTCCCCGATCACTGAAGTGTCCCGACGGCCGGTCTGTCAAACCGCGTGCACAGCGCGTTCACGGCAGGGCCAGATGCAACCGTACGGTCGTGCCCGCCAGGTCGCTGCGCACTTCGACGCGGTCGCAGAACTGGCGGGCCAACCACAGCCCGCGTAGGTCTGCACGGCCGGGGGGAGGCGGCAGGTGGCCGGCCAGCGGATCATGCAGTCCCCCACCGGTGTCGCGAACCTCGCACGAGATCATCTGTTGGTCGGTCCAGATCCGCAGTACGCCCCACTCACCGCCGTGTTCGATGGCGTTGGTCGCGACCTCGTCCACCGCCTGCACGAACTGCTCCACAGACGGCCTAGCCGCGCCCGCCCAGGTGGCATAGGAAGTGATGAACGTACGCAAGGTAACCAGCTGGCCCACGCAGTCAAAGGCCAGCCGCAGAGCCGAAGGGGGTGGCTCAGGCAAGGGCGACCGATCACATTCGGCATTGAACACCGCCGGATCGGTGTAGTTCGGGCTGGGCCAGGGGCTGCCGTTCACGACCAGCTCGGGGTGAGTCCGGGCCACCTGTGCCAGGACCTCGGACGCCACTACGCCAACGTCGTAGGTGCACACAAACGAGGCACTTGCCGCGGCGAGTGCCGCATTGACCAGCGACTCGTGCCGAGCCCACTCCGTTCGCTCCGGCTCGGTGCGAGCCGTCCACAACGGCTCACGGATTATCCGCAGCCGCCGGCCGCCCCCGCCCAACGCCCGCACCACACGGTCCAGCGCCGCCAACGCCCGTACCGGATGCCGGTGCCACTGACTGTTGTCACAGAAGGTCACATACCGGGCATCCACACCCAGCTCCGCCCTCAGCCAGCTGGCATTACGGCCGGTGGTCGCGATCTGAATCGGGTCGGCACAGTCCAAGCCATCCCGAATGAACGGGACAGCGCCAGCCAGGAATTCCTCCTTCGACCCGTACAGCAAGGCCTGATGCGCCAACAACCCGCCACCCTGGCTCGTGCCGACAGCTCCCAACACGCCGCCCTTCGTCACCGCCGACTACGCCGACTCCGATGCCCGACGCCTACGGGCCGTCCTACGTTACCTCGCCGGTATCAACCGCACCTGGACGGTGGCGCCGAGCAGCGGCGCTGACCAGAGAAGAGCATCGCTGGTCAGCGCCGCTGTCGAGGCCACGGTCAGGAGGCCTGTTTGGTCTCCCAAAAGATCTTGTCGATCTCGGCGATGTGGTCCAGCAGCTGCTGCCCGGTGGTAGGATCCATTGAGGACTTCGCGCCTCCCTCGCCGCCACCGGCGGCTTTGGTGGCCTTGTTGAACAGCTCGTGTAGCTGCGGGTACTTCTCGAAGTGCGGCGGCTTGAAGTAGTCGGTCCACAGCACCCAGAGGTGGTGCTTGACCAGGTCGCTTCGCTGCTCCTTGATGTCGATCGCCCGAGCGCGGAACAACGGGTCGTCGTTGGACTGGTACTTCTCCTGGATCGCCTTGACCGACTCGGCTTCGATCCGGGCCTGCGCGGGGTCATAGATACCGCACGGCAGGTCGCAGTGCGCGGTGACCTCCCGGCGGTGACGGTGCAGAATCCGCGACAGCAGTAGCATCGTTCCTCCCTGACATGTGCGTGCTCCGTTGTGACGCGACCCTACTCGCGCGGGACATGGCGAGCATCCCCTACGGTTGATCTTTGGGGGACCATGAGGTGTGGCACAGCTTGTCGGCCGGCGATGGCAGCTCGCGGTAGTGCGCGGTCCCTCGATGTCCCCGACTCTGTCTGACGGCGACGTGCTGCTGATCAGCCTGCGAGCCAGGGCTCGCCCCGGGTCTGTGGTCCTGGTCCGGTGGGTGCAGCGGCCCGGTCAGGTGTCGGTCAAGCGCGCCGTAGGCCGCCACGGCCCTGGCTGGTGGGTGCTGGGCGACAATCCGGCCGCCTCTACCGACTCCCGCCACCTCGGCACCGCCGACCCGATCGCGGTGGTCATCGCCCGGCTGTGGCCCCGCCCCCGCATTCAGCGAGCTCAGCGGGCTGTGTGGCGTCCGGATAACCCCGGTTAGCCGCTCAATGTGGACCGCCGGCGCGAAGCTGCGCGTAGCGGGCCTGGCACGCTTCCCAGCGGGGGAGGATGCCGGCTTCAGCCGCTTGAGCAAGGGTGGGGGCAGCGCGGTCCTGGTCTGACAGCGCCACGTCGAGGTCGTCGGGCCAGGGCAGTCGCAGCGCCGGATCCAGCGGATGCACCGTGCGTTGCGTGGTGGGGTCGTACCCGGTGGAGCACAGGTAGGCCATGACGGTGTCTTCGGCCAGCGCGATGAACGCGTGACCGATGCCCTCGGCGAGGTACAGCGCGTGGTAGGTCTCGGTGTCCAGCAACACCGCCTCGTAGCAACCGAACGTTGGCGAGCCCACCCGCACGTCGATCGCGACGTCCAGCAGCGCGCCTCGCGAGCAGTGCACGTACTTGGCCTGACCGGGTGGCACGTCGGAGAAGTGCACCCCTCGGATCACACCGCGGCGGGAGACGCTGTGGTTGGACTGCGCCAGGTGCAGGCGATGACCGATGACCTCGACGAAGGTGGATTCTTGAAACGGTGCAACGAACCGGCCCCGCGGGTCGGGAAAGATCTTCGGAATAAACTCGATCACTCCCGGCACTGCAAGCTCACGGAACTGCACGGGGCCCACTCTAACCAGGCGCCTTTAGCCCCCTGATCCGGTGAACTCCTAGATCCACAGCCGGGGGACTGAGACCCCTCCTGTCACAGGCGGTTGCACAAGGTGCATAACCGATCGCCGGTTCGCGCGTTGGTCCACTCGACAGGGTTGTGACACGCCGTTGCCGGAGCCGACGTTCCCGAGCGGTTGGTGCGGCGGAAGGGTGGTGCCGTGGCCGACCGGGCTGAGCGGGTCGAGTTCGTGCCCTTATCACTGGATCCCGGCCAGGTGGGTCGGGGCGCATCCGCGCGCCCAGTCGCGGCCTTCCGGGCGGATCGATCCATCCCGCTGCAGACCGGGTCTCTCCCCGGGTCCCTGCCCATCCCGTTGCCGGATTCGCCCGCGTTGGTCTGCAAGCGCGGTGTCGTCGTGCAGGCCAACCTCGCGGCGGTTCGGCTCGCCGGTCGGTGGCTCCCCGATTCGTTGACCGGGCTCGCGCTGCACCACCTGCTCACCGGCCCAGGGGTCGGCACCGGATCCGACGCCGAGCTGATCGGACCGGACGGACGAGCGGTACCGGTGCGGGTGACACATTGGAGTGTGCCGGGCACGGATCTGCTCGTGGTCTTCCTGGTCGATATCTCTGACCTGTGCTCGGCCGGTCACACACCGGGGAACGGTGAGCTCGCCAAGGAACGCGACCGGTTGCTCGAGTCGCAGCGGATCGCCCGGATCGGCAGCTTCACGTGGGATTGGCCCACCAGCAAGCTCAGCTACAGCCCCGCCTTGGCGGAGCTGTTCGCCGGGCGCTGCGTCGACGGCGCCGACCCGTTACGGCACATCCATCCCGAAGATCTGCCAAACCTGTTGCGGCGGGTCCACGAGATGGTCTCCGATCCCGACGCAGGCACGCTGGAGGTGGAGTTCCGGGGGCTACCCGAGCACGGTGAGGCCTATTTCCTGTGCCGCCTGCGGGCCGAGCAGGCGGCGAGCGGCGCGGTCGCGCGCCTGCTGGGCACCGTGCAGGACGTCACCCAGGCTCGCGCAGTGGAACGGGCACTGCGCGCGGAGCAGCATCGGCTGGCGCAGGCCCAGCGGGCGGCACGGATCGGTACCTGGGAATGGGATCCCGGCTGCGACCAACTGGTCTGGTCCGACGTGATGCAAGACCTTTACGGCGTCTCCGCTCGGCAGACGAGCTATCAGACCTTCTTGCCCCTAGTGCATCACGATGACCGGGAATGGGTGGATGAGCTGTGGCGGCAGCTGGTCGTCGACCAGGTTCCGGTGGAATGCGAGCATCGGGTGCTGCGCCCGGACGGGGCGGTGCGCACCTTCCGCTGCCATGGCGCCGCCATCATCGACCCGTCGGGGAATCGCCGGTTGGTCGGCACTGTGCAGGACGTCACCGAGCAGCGCGCCACTGAGGCCCGCATGATGCGCTCGAGCCAACGCTTCGCCGACCTGGTGGCGATCACCCCGGTGGGTATCGGGATCTTCGATGACCGCGAGCGCCTCGTCGACGCCAACGAAGCGCTGTGCAAGCTGCTGGGTTACGACCTGGAAACGCTTCGGGGGATGAGCTCCGAGGCGCTGACCCACCCCGACGAGCGCACCGACCGGTTGCGCACCCTGCGCATCCACCAGGTGGTCGGGTCCGAGAGTTATACGGTGCCGCAGCGGATGTTGCTGCGGGCCGACGGGGATCCGGTGTACTGCGAGCTGCACGTCTCGGCGTCGGTGCAGGATGACGGCCAGCGCTTCCTGTTGGTCATCTTCACCGACATCACCGAGCGACGCCGGGTGGCCGCGGACCTCACGTACCGGGCGACGCACGATGAGCTCACCGGTCTACCCAACCGGGCCGCAGTCAAGGACACCTTGACCGAGCTGCTCGCGTCGGGCGACCGCGACGTCGCGGTGCTGTTCTGCGATGTCGACCACTTCAAGCGGGTCAACGATGCGCTGGGCCATGATGCCGGCGACGAGCTGCTGGTCGCGCTAGCGCGGTGGCTGCGGGACGGGTTGCCTGAGGGCTGCACGGCCGGCCGGCTGTCCGGCGACGTCTTCGTGGTGATCTGCTCCGATGTCGCCGCCCAGGGCGGTGTCAGCTCGCTCGTCGCAAGGGTCTCGGGGTTGCTGCGCACCGTGATCCCGCTGCGGGGTCAGCTGATCCGGGTCTCGGCGGCCATCGGAGTGGCCGTGCCGGACGCCTCGACCAGTGGTGCGCAGGACCTGCTGCGCTTCGCCGACGCAGCCATGTTCGAGGCCAAACGGACCGGTGCCGGGCATTTCGCGATGGCCAATCCGGCGCTGATCGCCTCAGCTGATCGGCAGGTGGAGCTGGAATGCCAGCTTCGCGAGGCGCTGGCCCACGACGAACTACAGCTGCACTACCAGCCGGTGGTCAATCCCGACGGCGTGATCCTCTCGGCGGAGGCGTTGATCCGGTGGCCGCACCCGGAGCACGGCATGCTCAGCCCGGATGTTTTCCTGCCGGTCGCCGAACAGGGCGACTTGATGCGCGAACTCAACCGCTGGGTGCTTCGTACCGCGACGCATGAGGCGCGCGACTGGATGACACGGGACGGGCGTCCGGTCGCCGTTGCGGTCAATCTCGCCGACCCCGGGGAATCCGACTTCGTAGCCACGGTAGCCAGCGCGGTGATCGAGAGCTCCCTGCCGTGGGACCGCCTGGTGGTGGAGCTGGTGGAGACCACACTGATCGGCCTGCCCAGCGCGACCCGGCAAGCGATGGCCGAGCTGGTCGAACGGGGGGTGCGCTTCGCGGTGGACGACTTCGGCACGGGCTATTCCTCGCTGGCCCGGCTCAAGGAGCTGCCCGCGCACATCGTCAAGCTGGACCGCCGATTCGTGTCCGGGGTGGACGTCGACCCTTCGGACTTCGCGGTGGTCCGCGCCGTGGTGGACATGTCCCGCGCGATGAACCGCGTGTGTGTCGCCGAGGGTGTCGAGACCGCAACCCAGTTCGAGGTGCTGCGGGAGCTCGGGGTGGACGCCTACCAGGGCTGGTTGTTCTCCCGCGCGCTGCCCAGCCCCGAGTTCCGCGCGCTGCTCAACCGCGGCCCCCTGCCACACTGATCAAGCCGTAAATGGTGATGCGCTAAGCCCCGTTTGCCACTCACGGGTTATCCACCGGTCTCCATGTCCGGATGGCGTTTGCCGGGTTACCGTTTGGAGATGATCGAGTTTCGGGGCGTCACCAAGCGGTTCGACGATGGCACTGTGGCTGTCGACGCTCTGGATCTCATCGCCGCCGAAGGGCAGATCACCGTGCTGGTCGGTCCGTCCGGCTGCGGCAAGACCACGTCCCTGCGCATGGTCAACCGAATGGTGGAGCCATCGTCAGGCACGATCCTGGTCGGTGGGCAGGACGTTCGCTCCCGAGCGCCCGCGCAGCTTCGCCGGGGCATCGGCTACGTCATCCAGCAGGCCGGGCTGTTCCCGCACCGCACCGTGGTGGACAACATCGCTACGGTGCCCCTGCTGATCGGCGCTACCCGGCGGGCGGCCCGAGCCCGGGCCGGCGAGCTGCTCGAGCTCGTCGGGCTGCCCGTCGAGCTGGGGTGGCGCTACCCGGCACAGTTGTCCGGCGGCCAGCAGCAGCGGGTCGGGGTCGCCCGCGCGCTGGCCGCGGACCCACCGGTGTTACTGATGGACGAGCCGTTCTCCGCTGTCGACCCGGTGGTCCGGGCCGACCTGCAAGACCAGCTGCAGCGACTGCAAGGTGAGCTGGGCAAGACCATTCTGTTCGTCACCCACGACATCGACGAGGCGGTCAAGCTCGGTGACGCCGTCGCGGTACTGCGCACCGGCGGCGTACTGGCCCAGTTCGATCCTCCGCAGCGGCTACTCGCCGAACCCGCTGACGACTTCGTCGCCGAGTTCGTCGGACGCGACCGCGGCTACCGGGCACTGTCGTTCCTACCCTCCGGCGATCTCCCGGTGCACTCGTTGGACACGGTGCGCGGCGAGGGCGGGGCCGCGCGGACGTGGCTGCTGTCCGTGGACTCCGACGGCCGGCCGCGCGGCTGGCGGGCACCCGGGGACTCCGATGGGCCGCTGCGGGCCGGCGGATCGCTGCACCGGCAGGGCGGGCCGATGCGTACCGCGCTGGATGCGGCGCTGTCCTCACCGGCGGGCGTCGGGGTGGTCGTCGACGGCGACGGTGCCGCGGTGGGCGGGGTCCGCGCCGAGGACGTCCTCGCGGCGTGGCGCCGGCAGCGGGGTGGGTGATGCCTCCTGACACCGATTGGCTTGGCGAGATCGGTCACTATTTGAGCAGTCCCGGTAACCGGGCGAAGGTCCTCGAGCTGCTTGGTGACCACCTCGTGCTCGCGCTGCTGCCGTTGTTCATCGGTGTGGTGGTGGCGATACCGCTGGGGTGGGCGGCACAGCGGGTGCGCTGGCTACGCGCCGCGGTGCTCGGGTCGGCCACCGTGGTGTACACCGTGCCGGCGCTGGCCCTGTTCGTGATCACGCCCGGCATCCTGGGCACCCGGATCCTCGACGGAGTGAACGTGCTGGTGGCGCTGGCGCTCTACACGTCGGCGCTGCTGGTGCGGCCGGTGCTCGATGCGCTGGAGGCGCTACCTGGGCCGGTCGTGACCGCGGCCACCGCGATGGGTTACCAGCCGGCACGGCGATTCGTCGCCGTCGAGCTGCCGATGGCGGTTCCAGTGCTCGCCGCCGGGGTGCGGGTGGCATCGGTGAGCAACATCAGCCTGGTCAGCGTGGGAGCTTTGATCGGGACCGGCGGGCTGGGTCAACTGTTCACCGAGGGGTTCCAGACCCATTACCTGGCGCCGATCGTGATCGGTATCGTCCTGACCCTCCTGTTGGCGCTGGCGATGGACCTGCTGCTGGTCGGGTTGCGGCGGGCGGTCACTCCATGGGCCAGAACGTGATCTTCTCGCAGGTACTGGCCTGGCTCGCCGACCCCGCGCACTGGCAGGGCCCGAGCGGGATCCCGGTGCGCATCGCAGAGCACCTGTACTACACCGTTGTCGCCGTGCTCATCGCCTCGGCGATCGCGGTGCCGCTGGGATTGCTGGTGGGGCACACGGCCCGCGGTGGGGTGGTGCTGGTGGGGCTGGCCAACGCGATGCGGGCGTTGCCCACGCTGGGTCTGCTGACCTTCTTATTCCTGCTGCTGCGCTCGCAAGGGCTCTCCGCGCTGGTCGCGCTGGTGGTACTCGCTGTCCCGCCGGTGCTGGCCGGAAGCTACGCCGGTGTGCGCAGCGTCGAGCCCGACATCGTCGACGCCGCACAGGGGATGGGCATGACGTCCGCCCAGCGGCTGTGGCAAGTTGAGTTACCGGGGGCGCTTGCGCTGCTGCTCGGCGGGGTGCGCAGCGCTGTTCTGCAGGTGGTCGCAACCGCCACCGTGGCGGCGTATGTGGGGTTGGGTGGTTTGGGTCGCCTGTTGCTCGACGGCCTGAGTTCGGGACCGGGAGGGTACCCGCAGATGGCGGCCGGTGCGCTGCTGATCGCCGGGTTGGCGGTGGCGCTTGACCTGTTGCTCGCTGGGGTGACGCGGCTCGCGGTGCCCACAGGGGTACGGCTGGCTGCGGCGGGCGGATCGGAGGATGAACGGTGACACGAATCGCGGCATTGCTCATGGCCGTCCTGGTGGCGACCGTCGTCGCGGCGTGCGGGTCTGGCGACCCGCTAGCTGGGGGCGCCGGTGAGGACGCCGGTAAGGCCACCGTCGTGGTCGGCTCGGCAAACTTCGCCGAGAGCGAATTGCTCATGGAGATCTACGCCGCGGCGCTGCGCAGAGCGGGAATCGAGGTGCGCACTCGTCCCCGGTTGGGCACCCGGGAGATCACCAACGTCGCCGTGGCGGACGGGTCGATCACCGTGATGCCCGAGTACTCCGGCAATCTGTTGGCTTCCCTCGACCCGCAGGCGACCGCAACGACCGCAGACCAGGTGTACGCCGCACTGCAGCGAGCCCTGCCACCGGGGCTGCAGGTGCTCGAGCAGTCCGAAGCGGAGAACTCCGACGTTCTGGTCGTCACCCAGCAGACTGCTTCGGCCCTCGGACTGACCAGCATGGACCAGCTCGGTCCGCGTTGCCAGCAGCTTACCCTCGGAGCCGCCGGTGAATGGCCAAGCCGCTGGAAGGACAAGATCGCCCAAGTCTACGGCTGTACGTTCCGTCAGATCATCAGTACCGACGCCGCAGGCCCGGTGACGTTGGAGGCGCTGCGCAGTGGGCAGGCGCAGGTGGTGAACCTGTTCACCACGTCACCCGACATCGCCGCCAACGGGTGGATCGAGCTGGCCGACCCGAAGCAGATGTATCCGGCTCAGCGCATCGTTCCGCTCGTGCGTGCCGGGGCCCTGAACCAAACGGGCATCGATGCGCTGAACAACGTCTCAGCCACACTGACCACGGAGAAACTCACCGACCTTAACCGGCGGATCACCCAGGACCGGGCCGTTCCCGCTGACCTGGCGAAGGACTTCGTCAACAGCTCGCGGTGATCAGTGGTCCTACATCGGCCTTAGATCGGTGCGGTGGCGGCGCGGCTGGCCATTGTCGCGCCGAGCACGCCGAGACCGGCCAGTATCGCGAGCAACACCGGCAGCGCAGCCGCCGGTGAGCCAAGCAGCGCCAGGGCCGCTCCGCCGGCGCCGATCAGGACGGCGGTAGTGAGCTGATCCGACATCTGAGCCGCTGACGAGTTGAACCCTAGATCGTCGGCGCCGGACTGTTGCAGCAGCAGGAAAGCCACCGACGAGAAACCCAGTCCCATGCCGATCCCGGCGATTCCCCACAGCGGCAGGGCCAACCACGGCGTCCCCCAGGTGGGCGCCACCAGCAACAGCCCCGCCGTGCCAGCCGTGAGCAGGCCGAACCCGATCCGCAGCAGGCCGTGCCGAGGCAGGTCGGGGTAGCGACCCTGCCATGCTGACGACGCCGACCAACCCAGTGAGCCGACCACCAGCGGGATCCCGGCGGCAGCCAACGTCCAGTGGTGAGTGCTCGTCAACATCAGCGGTAGGTAGGAGTTGGCACTGAAGAACACTCCGGCGAGCAGTCCTCGGGCGGCCACCACGGTCGGCATTCCACGGCGTGCCCGGAACACTCCGACGGGCAGCAACCGGCGCATCGCTGGCACCAGCAGCACCAGCGCCGCCGCGGCCACCGCGACCGCTGACGCGCTGGGGCGCTGGGAGGCCCAGCTCAGCGCGGAGACCGCCACCGCGGCGCACAGGGCGGCGAGCACCAGCCCGTGCCGGCGAGGTGAGGTGGTCGAGCCGGGATCCGGCCGGCCCAGCCGGCGCACTCCAGGCACCACCAGCCCGACCGCGAGTACCACCACCGGAATCAGACCGAGGAACACCCAGTGCCAGGACAGCCGTTCGGTGACCAGTCCGGCGACTGGCGGCCCGATCAACGAGGGCAGCACCCACGCCGAGGACAGCAACCCGAAGATGGCCGGGCGGGTCTGCTCGGGGTAGACCCCAGCGATCAGCACGTAGACCGCGACCGTCAGGATGCCTGCGCCCAGCCCCTGTAGCACCCGCCCCACCAGCAGCTGTGGCATGCCGACTGCGGTGCCGGCCACCAGCAGACCCGCTCCGAACAACACTGGTGCGGCCATGAGCGGAGTCCTTGGTCCGGATAGATCGCACCACCGCCCGCCGAGCACGGTGCCGAACACGCCCGCGGCCATGAACACCACGAACGGCCAGGCATACAGCGACACCGCGCCGAGGTCGGCCACCAGGGCCGGCATGGCGGTGCCTACCCCCATCGCCTCGAACGCCACCATGCTGATCAGCAGGAGCACGCCGACCGTCGTCGTCCGTCGGCCCGGGCCGAACAGTTCCGAGCGAACCGGAGTCCCAGGCTCTGCGCTCACGGCTACCAGGCTGCAACCTCGACCCCGGTAAAGGTCAAGGAGGTTTGACCTGCCGGTGTCTCGCCGGCCCTGGAAGCGGTCACGTGCGTCCCGGATCAGCTCAACCAGTCAACCGGGCCGGCTTGCCCGGCAGGCTGCTTGAGCCAGCGGCGCAGTGCATCGAGCAATGGACTCGGGTTTCGCCGCGTTCGCGGAAACCGGCGGTTGCTGGTGTAGAGCACGTAAGCGACCGGCTCACCGCGTTCGCTCGCACGCTCAACCAGCGGCTGGAAGTCTTTGACGTTCTCGGTGACGATCCGCCGGTGATGCGCTGCCGCCCACCGCATCACCTCCTCGTCTGAGGCCGCGGCCAGGATCGCGTGCCCGGCTACCGCCACCACGTCAAATCCCTCAGCGCACAGCCGTTCGGCCAGCATCGGCGCGAACATCTCATCGAGCAGGAGACGTTCTGTGCTGCTCACCCCAACAGTTCCTGCTGTTGGCGCCATGCCTGTTCGGCCCGTTCAGAGGTGGCGTCGGCGTCGGCGATCCATGCGTCGATCTCGCCCGAATAGCTCGTGTAGTAATCCAGGCCGACCCGCACCGCGGTGTCCGGAATGACGAATACCTCACTTGCGGCTGCGATCGCCGGCTCTCCACGTTCGTCGATCTCCCGGAGAAACTTGATCAGCTCCCAGATGTCCGGCCCGACGTTCAACGCCGGTCGCCGACCACCGGGTCCGTCCTTGAACACCACGCCCGGGTGCTCAGCCATCCGCAGTCCCTCATCGACCAGCAGCTGGGCCAAGCCTGAGGGAGTTGCGCCAGGGGTGCGAGCGGCTCGGCGGCGCAGCCGATCGAGTACATCGCGATCGAAGCGGATGGACAACGGACTGGTCACGTAGCCATCGTAGTGCATCGGCTACGTCGTAGTGCATCTCACCGGCATGGCTGACCTCGCGCAGGACGTCGTCTCGCGAGCGAGTAGTCTTCCCGCCGAGGTCGCAGGCGTCGCCTGCCGAGGGACTTAGCTCGAACATGACGGATGCTCGAGGCCAAGGAGACGCCGCGTGCAGGTCGACCTCGTGATCCTGTCTCTCGGTGGTGTGCAGCGATTCATCAGCGAGTCGCGTAGCAACAGCCGACGTCGCCGGAGCGAGCAAGATCGTCCAAAAACTGGTGATGCTCGGTGCGGCGGTGGTCGAGAACCGACTGGCCGGATCAGATAAGCCGGGCGGGTTGATCTTCCCCGTGGCAGCCGACGCCCACAGCGTCAGCAACAAGATCGTATTCCTCGCCAAGGCAGGCACCGGTCCAGGGATCGCCCGAGCCGCGGCTGACAAGATCCGCGATGGTTGGCACGACGAGCTTGCGGAGACCTTCAAGACCAGCCAACCCCCCGCCACGCCGGGCATGCCGGACCTCTCCTGGGTAAGCGTGACGGGAACCGTGGCTGATGGCGGCTACCCCGCGCTCTGGCAGGTCGCGCAGCGGGAGTTGGTCGGCCGCCGACGGGCCCGGGTGTTCGAACCACTCAACGAGTCGCAGCGCAAACTGTGTGCGCAATCGCCGGGGCTGCCGGCCGTTACAGCGCCGCCGGGCAGGCCCGCGCATGAAAGGGGGGAGGCGCTGTCTGCGGCGGGATGGGCGAAGCGACGCGCGGCCTCGGCGCGGTTTCCCTCAACGGTGAGTATCGCGTTGTCGGCATTCCGCCGCCGGCTGCTGGAACGAGCCGGTGTCGACCCCGAGCTTGCTGCTGAGCTGCGTGGACCAGTGAAGACGCTCGACACCGCCGTGGAGGGTCTCAAGCTGTACACCGACCGCGCCGAGCTGCGCTCGGTGCCGTGTCCCGCTGAGCTTGAGCCCCTCGCCAGCCGCCTTGGGGCCTGGGTCACTCCTGAGCGCTGGGATGCCGCGGGGATTGAACACGAGTACGGCACGAGACCAGACGAGCAGCTGATGCGCGACGGTCGTACGGCGGCCGGCGCGCTCGCGGTCATCGCCCGCAAGGCCGGCATCCCCGCCCCGAGCCCGTACTACGCGATCGTGGTGCAGGATCTCGGTCAGCTGGGAGCAGCCCTGGGACGGCTTGACCTGGGCCAGCAACGCGAGGTGTCACGGCAGCTCAGCACCCTCGCCGCAGGACAGTCCAGGTTGCTTGAGGAGCAGCACCCGCTGGCGGTTCTGGTCTATGCGGGCGGTGATGACCTCCTTGCCTTCTGCCCGGCGGCCGAGGCGCTCCGGCTTGCTGAGTCCATCCGCCAGCAGGTGCGCACTGCGGTCGCCACTGGTCCGCTTGCCCACGCCGGGCCGGATGGAGATCCGATCACCGCGTCGACCGGTGTGGTGTTCGCGCACATGTCCAACCCGTTGCAGGACGCGGTCCCCTCAGCCCAGCAGGCAACCAAGGAGGCGAAGTCGATGACCAGGGCGAGCGGGCGTTCACGCAATGCGATCGCGGTCCGGGTGCGCACCCGTGGGGGGCTGCGGGCGATGACGGTGCAGCCGTGGTGGCCGCCGAGAACCGAGGACGGCGCCAGCGCGACGGAGCTGTTGACCCGGATCCGCCCAGGTCCCGGAACGGATGTCCTCTCGGCTGGGCTCGGGTCCGAGCTGGAACGTGACCAAGAGGCACTTCGCGAGCTTGCCGACCCGGCATTGCTGCGCGCCGAGCTCACTCGCCGGGTGGAACGTCACGGTGGGACACCGCAGGCAGGCAGGGCACTGTGGACCTTGGGACTGTCCGAGCGCGGGGTACGCGGGGCGGGCATCGCGCCGGTACCCGCCGCGCTCGTCGCGGGGTTTCTGTCCCGGGAGGCCCGGTGAGCACCACCTGGCTCGCGGTCACCATCAGAACGTATCGACCACAGCGGCGTTTTACGCATTCGCCACCCTGGACATGATGCGAGAAGCCGTCAACGCAGCCACTCCCGCGATCAACTCGCCATCCCAACAACTCACCGAGGACAAGCTCCAAGCCCTCTACAGCCTCCGATAGCCCGCCGGATCGTTAAGCCGAGGACTCAGTCAGGCAACCCCGCCAGCGCAAGCCAGGACACGATCCCTCGGCTTAACGCAAGGCTCGGCATAATCGGAGTTAAACCGAATTCGGTTTAACTCCGACCCTGGATCGCAGTATACCTCCATTCGCTACACCGACCGACTGGTCGAGGCCGGCGCACACTGTTCGGTCGGCACGACCGGAGATTCCTACGATAACGCGCTTGCCGAGTCGGTGATCGGACTATACAAGACGGAACTAGTCCGACCGAAAGGCACCTGGAAGACGATCGATGACTTGGAGTTAGCAACCGCGGAGTGGGTCGACTGGTACAACCACCGGCGACTCCACACTGCCTGTAACAACATCCCACCCGCAGAATATGAGACCGCTTACTACCGTCAGGAACAACCCGTTACGCTTGTCGAGAAGATATGAACCCAGCCTCTATCGCGCCCGGAACGGTTCACGCCAAAGGGCGTATAGAAACTGCTGCCGTGTGCTGTATCTTCGCGAGCATTGCCTGTTCCGAAGCACCTCACGCCAAAGGGCGTATAGAAACTTTTGGATCGCGCACGACGATGGCCTTGCCGGCGTCAGGCCCGGCAGCGAATGAAAGATCAAGTTGATCTACAAACATGGCAACCCGGACATGACCTAATTTATGTCATCCTCAGCTACCCTACGGAGACCCGCGAGAAGATTGACAGCACCCCACCACCGGCTCGACGCCTATCGCGCGGGCTGAGTTTCAGCCTTTGAGGCTGGTACCCCCGGAGCCGTCAAGCTGGAACGCCTGCCTGGCATCACCGAAGATGACCGTCCCGGCTGGCGTCACCGCCGCAGAACGCGACGGCCGTAGTTGTCGGCGCCGCGCGGCCGGATGTCAGGTGGTCTGATGCCCGCTGCGGTGCCAGGCTGGGAAGTATGGAATACACGCAACTGGGTCGTAGCGGCCTATCGGTGTCCCGACTGTGCCTGGGCACGATGAACTTCGGTCCGGAGACCTCTGAGCCGGACAGTTACGTGATCATGGACCGGGCGCACGAGCACGGCATCAACTTCTTCGATACCGCCAACGTCTATGGCTGGCAGAAGGGGAAAGGGGTCACCGAGCAGATCATTGGCCGGTGGTTCGCCTCGGGCGGGGGACGCCGCGAACGCACCGTGTTGGCGACCAAGCTTTACGGTTCGATGGGGGACTGGCCCAACGAAAACAAGCTCTCCGCGCTGAACATCCGGCGGGCCTGCGACGCGTCGCTGCGCCGGCTACAGACCGACTACATCGACCTCTACCAGATGCACCACGTGGACCGGGCCACCCCGTGGGAGGAGATCTGGGAGGCGATGTCGGTGCTCCGGCAGCAAGGCAAGATCATTTATGTCGGGTCCTCGAACTTCGCCGGCTGGCACCTCGCCGCCGCGCAGGAGACGGCCCATCGGCGGCACGCTACGGGGCTGAACAGCGAGCAGTCTATTTTCAACCTGCTCAACCGGTGGATCGAGCTGGAGGTACTGCCCGCCGCGCGGCATTACGGCATCGGCCTGATCCCGTGGTCACCGCTGCAAGGGGGTCTGCTCGCCGGAGTGCTACGCAAGCAACGGGAGGGCGGCGGTTCGAGAAGCACCTCGGAGTTCGCGGCCGGCAGGCTGGAAACGCACCGGGCGAGCATCGAGGCCTACGAGAAGCTGTGCGCCGACCTTGGTGAGGACCCCGCCAACATCGGGCTGGCCTGGCTGCTGCACCAGGACGGGGTGACCGCACCGATCGTCGGCCCGCGGACGGTCGAGCAGCTGGACAGCTCGCTGCGGGCGGTCACCATCACATTGGACACCGAGGTGCTGGCCCAGCTCGACGAGCTGTTCCCCCCGCCGGCACCCAATGGCGCCAAACCCGCCCCCGAGGCCTATGCGTGGTGATTGCCGCGCGCGTCAGCTCGCGAGGTTGCCCGGCTCGTCGGCATCGTCGCGGGCCAAAAACGTGGCCAGCCGCTCGATGGCGTCCTCGAACTCCGGGTACTCATCGACGAAGGTGCGCATCCGGGCAGCAATCCACTCGACGCTGAGCTGTTCGGTGCCGCGTCGATCCTCAAGCTCTTCGATGCCGCGGTCGGTGAAGTACATCTCGTCTCCTCCGCGTTCGGGGGCCTGTGCCATACCGGCGGGGCGCAGCGTACGCGCTTCGCGGACCGGGCAGCACCACACGGCACGCCGGACCAGCGAGTATCAGGCATCGAGGGCGGCGGCGATGAGCTCGCGTTGCTCGACCTCGTGCACCTTGGCGGAGCCCGCCGACGGGGCGGCCATGGCACGCCGGGAGATCCGTCGCAGCGTGCCCAGCCGTTCGGGCATCAATTCAGGCAGGCTCAGCCCGTAGAAGGGCCAGGCGCCCTGATTGGCGGGTTCCTCCTGCACCCAGCACACGGCGGTGGCCTTCGGGTAGTGATCGAGCGCCGCGGCCAGCCGCCGTTGAGGCACCGGGTAGAGCTGCTCGATGCGCACGATCGCAGTGTCGTCGATGCCCCGTTGCTGGCGGGCGACGTTCAGCTCGTAGCTGATCTTGCCGCTGCACAGCAGCACCCTTCGCACCGTAGCGGGGTCGGTGACCAGCGGGTCATCGAGCACCGAGGCGAACCGGCCTACGGTGAAGTCCTTCACCTGGCTCACCGCCGCCTTGAGGCGCAGCATGGACTTCGGGGTGAACACCACCATCGGCCGGTGCACCCCATCCAGGGCGTGCCGGCGCAGCAGGTGGAAGTAGTTCGCCGGAGTGGACGGCTGCGCGACGGTCATCGAGCCTTCTGCACACAGCTGCAGGAACCGCTCGATCCGACCGGACGTGTGGTCCGGGCCCTGACCCTCGTGGCCGTGCGGAAGCAACAAGACGACGTCGGAACGCTGGCCCCATTTCGCTTCACCGGAGGAGATGAATTCGTCGATCACCGGCTGCGCGCCATTGATGAAGTCGCCGAACTGTGCTTCCCAGAGCACTAAAGCGTCCGGGTTGGCCACCGAGTAGCCGTATTCGAAGCCCAGCGCAGCAAACTCCGACAGCGCCGAATCGTAAGCCATGAATTTCGCTTGTCCCGGTGCCAGGTTCATCAGCGGCGTGTACTCCGCGCCGGTCTTGCGGTCGATCAGCACCGAGTGCCGTTGCACGAACGTGCCACGGCGGGTGTCCTGACCGGACAGTCGCACCATGCGGCCGTCCAGGCACACCGAACCTAGGGCCAGCAGCTCGGCGAAGGCCCAGTCGATACCGCCTTCGCGAGCCATTTTGGCCCGCTTCTCCAGCACCGGCCTGACCCTGGGGTGTGGAGTAAAGCCTTCGGGTAGGTCGACGTGCGCATCGGCGATCCGCTCGATGACAGCGCGATCCACCCCGGTGTCCAGCCCAATGGGCACAGCCTGCTCGGCCTCCACCGATTCGCTCGGTGCCACAGCGCTGCGCTCCAACTCGCGTACTTCGTTGAATACATGCTCAAGCTGCTGGGCATAGTCTTGCAGGGCGCGCTCGGCTTCCTCCACGGAGATGTCCCCGCGACCGATGAGCGCCTCGGTGTAGCTTTTGCGGACCGACCGCTTGCTGTCGATGATGTCGTACATCTTCGGCTGCGTCATCGACGGGTCGTCGCCTTCGTTGTGACCGCGACGGCGGTAGCAAATCATGTCGATCACAACGTCTTTCTGAAATGCCTGCCGGTAGTCCACCGCTAGTTTGGCCACCCAGACGCACGATTCCGGGTCGTCGCCGTTGACGTGGAATACTGGTGCACCGATCGTCTTCGCGACGTCGGTGGAAAACTCGCTGGACCGCGCGTACTGCGGTGCGGTAGTGAAGCCCACCTGATTGTTCACGATTACGTGCACGCTGCCGCCGGTGCGGTATCCGCGTAACTGCGACAGGTTGAGCGTCTCGGCCACCACACCCTGCCCGGCGAAAGCGGCGTCGCCGTGCAGCGCGACCGGCAGCACAGTGAAGCCTGCCGGTCCTTTGTCCAGCAGGTCCTGCTTGGCTCGAGCGATGCCTTCCAGCACCGGGTCCACGGCTTCGAGATGCGACGGGTTCGAGATGAGCGACACCTTCGTCTCGCCCTCACCGAACATCCGGTAGTACTTGCCCTCAGCGCCCAGGTGGTACTTGACGTCACCGGAGCCATGTGCCTGGCCGGGGTCCAGGTTGCCCTCGAATTCGCGGAAGATCTGCGAGTACGGCTTACCCACAACGTTGGCCAGCACGTTAAGCCGACCGCGGTGCGGCATGGCCAGCACCACCTCGTCGAGCTCGTACTCGGCGGCCTTGTCCAGCACAGCGTCCAGCAGCGGGATCACCGTCTCGGCGCCCTCCAGCGAGAAACGCTTCTGGCCGACGTACTTCGTCTGCAGGAACGTCTCGAAGGACTCTGCGGCATTGAGCTTGGACAAAATGTATTTCTGCTCGGCGCTGTTGGGATTGTTGTGCACCCGTTCCACCCGCTCCTGCAGCCACCGCCGCTCGTCGGGCGCCGAGATGTGCATGTACTCCACGCCGACGTTGCGGCAGTAGGCGTTGCGCAGTACGCCCAAGACGTCACGCAGCAGCATGTGCGACTGTCCGGCGAATCCACCGACGGCGAACTCGCGATCCAGGTCCCACAGAGTGAGACCGTGGCACAACACGTCAAGATCGGGGTGTTTGCGCTGCCGGTAGTTGAGCGGGTCGGCGTCGGCCATCAGGTGGCCACGGGTGCGATAGGCGTCGATGAGCTCCAGCACCCGCGCGGTCTTGTCGACTTCACCCTCGGGAATGTCTTGGACCCAACGCACCGGCTCGTAGGGAATGCGTAACGAGGCGAACAGGTCGTCGTAGAAGTCGTCCTCGCCGAGGACCAGGTTGTGCACCCGGCGCAGGAATTCGCCAGACTCGGCACCCTGGATGATGCGGTGGTCATAGGTGGAGGTCAACGTGACGATCTTACTGATCGCCATGTCGGCCAGTGCCCGGTCGCTGGCACCCTGGAAGGCTGCGGGATAATCCATCGCGCCGACGCCGATGATGGCGCCCTGCCCGGACATCAGCCGGGGCACTGAATGGTTGGTGCCAATGGTGCCCGGGTTGGTCAGTGAGATCGTGGTAGCCGCAAGGTCCTCGGTGCTGAGGTTGCCCTCCCGCGCCTTGCGGATGATGTCCTCGTAGGCCTGCCAGAACTGGGCGAAGGTCATCAGCTCGCAACCCTTGATCGAGGCGACGACGAGGCTGCGGCCCTTACTGGCCTTGAGGTCGATCGCCAGGCCCAGGTTGACATGCTCCGGCGTCACGACGGCCGGCTTACCCCGGTCGTCGGTGGTGTAGTGCCGGTTCATCTGCGGGAAATCGACCAGCGCCCGCACCACCGCGTACCCGATGAGGTGGGTGAAGCTGATCTTGCCGCCGCGGGTCCGCTTGAGATGGTTGTTGATCACGATGCGGTTGTCGACGAGTAGCTTCGCAGGTATCGCTCGCACACTGGTGGCCGTCGGAAGCTCCAGCGAGGTTTCCATGTTCGCCACCACGCGGGCCGCTGCGCCGCGCAGCGGGGTGGTGGAGTCCTGCTGGACGTCATGCTGCGGGTGAAAGTCATGCTGGGCTTCGGCTCGCGTGGCGGTCCGGTCCTTGACGGTGCCACTGGTCGTGGGTCTCTGTTGAGGGACTACCTCCTCGCCGGGACGCGCCGCGTCGCCGTTGTCGCCGCGGGGTGCGGGCCGGTAGTCGGCGAAGAAGTCATGCCAGGAGGGGTCAACCCCGGAGGGATTGGCCAAGAACTGTTCGTACATCTCCTCGACGAGCCACTCGTTGGGGCCGAACTGCACAGGGCGGTCGCTGCGGGACACTGCTAGAAGTCGCCTCGATCCGTTCTATCCGTTCTGCGGGTCCGCTCAGGGTCACTGGCGCCGCTTCCAGGCTAGCCCCCGCCCGCCAGGCATGAGCCGCCCACGACCCACGGCGCGTCGATCGCGTCCATTTTCTGGCAACGCGCGCCTAACGCGATGTGGGACGGACCTTCCAGACGAGGGTTGGCCGTCCTTGAAGAGTGGCCAACTACGCAGCGACCGTACCGTCCGGTGAGCCTGCGGCCCACAGCCGGGCGTAGTGCCCACCGGCGGCCAGCAGTTCGAGATGGCGACCTTGCTCGATGACCCGCCCGCCGTCGAGCACCACGATCCGATCGGCCCTGGCTGCCGTGGCCAGGCGGTGCGCGATGACGACGGTGGTGCGGCGCTCGGCGAGCCGATCGGCGGCGGCCAGTACCACCGACTCGGTGGCCGGATCCAGGGCGGCGGTGGCCTCGTCGAGCAATAGCAGGTCGGCGTCGACCAGCTCGGCACGAGCCAGCGCGATCAGTTGCCGCTGCCCGGCCGACAAGCCCTGCCCACGTTCGCCGACCGGCTCGCGAAACCCATGCGGCAGAGCGGCAATCACCTCCAACGCGCCGACCCGCCGGGCGGCGGCCTCCACCTCGGCTGGGGATGCATGGCCGGCGCCGTAGCTGATGTTGTCCGCGACGTCGCCCCAAAACAGGTGCGCTTCTTGTGGCACCACACCCAGCCGGTGGTGGAACTCGGCCGGGTCGAAGCACCGCACGTCGATGCCGTCGATCAGCACCGCCCCGGCAGTCGGGTCGTAGAACCGGGCCAGCAATTTGACCACAGTGGACTTACCCGCTCCGGTGGCCCCGACAAGGGCAACGGTCTCACCGGGCGCGATGCGCAGCGACACGCCGACCAGCGCGGGTTGTGCCTCACCGGGGTATCGGAAGGTGACGTCACGTAGCTCCAGCTCTCCGCGCAGCCGCGTGGGCACCGGAGTGGCATCGGCACCAGGGGGTGGCACTGAGCTCGGCGTGTTCAACAGTTCGCGGATGCGTCGCAACCCAACGGCGGCCTGCTGGTAGCCGTCGAAGACTTGGGACAGTTGCTGCACAGGCGCGAAGAACAGGCCCAAGTAGAGCAGGAAGGCGGTGAGCACGCCGGGGGTAACGGTTCCTGCGGCGACCCGGTAGGCGCCGACGCCCAGCACAGCGGCTTGCGCGAGATCGGACAGCAGCGCGACGAAAGGAAAATAGATGGCGACGTAGCGCTGGGCCCGCAGCCGGGTGCGGCGGTAGGCATCGCTGCGGCCGGCGAAGTCCCGGGCCGAGCGGCGTTCCTGAGTGAACGCCTGCGCTACCCGCATACCGGACACGTTCTCCTGGAGGTCGGCGTTGACCTCGCTGACCCGCTCCCGGGCCTCGGCGTAGGCGGCCGACGACAGCCGCCGGAACACCACCGTGGCCGCGATCAGTACCGGCAGCCCGAGCATCGCCACCACCGCAAGGCCGGGGTCGGTGAGCAACAGCGCTGTGGCGACACCGACCACCGTCAGGACGCTGACCAGCGCGGTCGTCAGTCCTGTCTGCAGGAAGGTGGACAACGCGTCCACGTCGGTGGTCATCCGGGTCATGATCCGGCCCGCCATCTCGCGCTCGAAATAGTCCAGCCCGAGCCGCTGCAAATGCGCGAAGGACCGCACCCGAACCAGGTACAGCAGCGTCTCCCCGGCCCGCGCCGCGACCACCGTCTGAGTGGCGATGACGAGCCAGTCGGCGATGACGACTCCCAGCCCGACGGCGACCGCGATCGCCAGCAGATTCGGTGAATGCCTGGTTATGGCGTCGACGGCGAGACCACCCAGCGCCGGGAAGGCGACGGTCGCCAGCGCGTCCAGCCCTACCAAGCTGGCGGCCAGGGTGAGCCAACCCCGTACCGGTCGCAGCAGCTGAGTCAATCGGACATCAGGGTCGGAAACGGCCGGGTCGGCTCCATCCACATCGGGCTGGGCGGTCGCCGGGGGCAACGCGGCGACCGCCGCGCGCAACTCCGGGGTCGGCCCGACGCTGCCCGCCATGCTGGTGGCCATCCCGCCCCGCACGCCGCTTGCCGCGTCTTGTGCTGCCTGGGCGGTCCGTGAACCGTGCTGGGAGCCGTCCAGTGCGTCAGCTGGCACGTCGGGCGGCCAGAGCTGCGTGGTGATGCCGTCCGGACCTGGTTTCAGCGCGCAGCTGCGGCCCCCCGGCGTGGCCGCTGTGACGTTGTCGATCGCCTCGCCTGGGCCGGCGAGCAGCGCCCGGAACAGTGCGCACCGCGCAGTCAACTCGGCCTGCGTCCCGATGTCGATGACCCGGCCACCGTCGAGCACCGCGATCCGGTCGGCCAGCGCCAGCGAGGATCGGCGATGCGCGATGAGCAGGGTGGTGCGCTGCGCGGTGACGGTCCGCAGGGTGGAGTGGATGGCCGCCTCGGTGACGGCGTCGACTGCTGAGGTGGCGTCGTCGAGTACCAGTATCCGCGGATCCGACAGCACTGCTCTGGCCAGCGCGATCCGCTGCCGCTGCCCACCGGACAGGGTGAGCCCCCGCTCGCCGATCCGGGTGTCATAGCCCTGCGGCAGGGCGGTGATGAACTCGTGCGCAGCAGCCCCCTTCGCCGCTCGATGGACTTCCTCGTCGGTGGCGTCCGGGCGGCCGTATGCAATGTTGGCCCGCACCGTGTCGGAGAACAGGAACGCTTCCTCGAACACCATCCCCAGCGCCCGGCGTAGCGATTTCAGCCGCAGCTGCGGGATGTCGACGGTGTGTCCAGGCGGGCCGACCCGAATCGCGCCCTGCTGCACGTCATAAAACCGGGCCAGCAGTAGGGAGACGGTGGACTTGCCCGAGCCAGGCGCGCCGACCAGGGCAAGCGTCTCGCCCGGTGCGATGTCCAAGGACACCCCGTCGAGCACCGGTTCGCTGCGGGCGTAGCCGAAGCGGACCGAGTCCAGTTGCACGGCTAGCGGCCCTTCTGGAACGTCGACTGCGTCCGGAGCGTCAGTCACGTCGGGTTGAGAGTCGATCAATTCATGAACCCGCTCCGCACCAGCCCGGGCCAGCTGAGCAACGACCACCAAGCTGGCGATCAACCGGGCCGGGCCGACAAGCATCGCCAGGTACGCGGCGAATGCCACAAACGTCCCCAGACTGATCCTTCCGTTCAACGCGAGTACGCCGCCCACGGCGAAGACCGCTACCTGCCCCAGCAACGGGAATGCGGTCAGCGTGGGGGCAAAGGTCGCATTCAGCCGCGCCGTGCGCATCCGCTCAGCGAATAGCCGTCGGGCCTGACCCTCGAGCCGGGATACGGCGCGGGCCTCCTGGCCGAAACCCTTCACCACCCGGACCCCGGCGACGGTTTCCTCGACATGCGCGGCGATGTCGGCCGCCCGCTGCTGCGCCGACCAGGTCGCCGGGAAAAGCGTGCGCCGGGTCCGGTTGGTGACCAGGCCCGCGGCTGGGACCACTACGAGTGCAATCAGCGTGAGCAACGGGGACAGCCACAGCATCGCGACCAGCGCGATGGCGAAGAGCACCAGCACTCCCGCTGTTAACGGCACCAGTGCCAACAGGCCTTGGACCAGCTGCAGGTCGGAGGTGGCTCGGGACACGATGTGTCCGGTCTGCAGGCTGTCCTGCTTGGCACCGTCGAGCTTCTGCACTGCGTGGAACACTGCATTGCGCAGGTCGTGCTGCACGTCCAAGGCAAGCCGCCCGCCGAGGTACCTTCGCACGAAGGCGGTCCCGAAGCGCAAGAGCGCTGCCCCCACCAGCGCGGCGATCAGCCAACTCAACCGCTCGGTGGTGCCCGCCACGGCGTCGTCCACTGCGAGTCGGGTGATCAGCGGGGTGGCGGCTTCCATGCCGACCCCGATACCGGAGGCGAGTAGTGCTGCCACCACGAGGCGTGGGTGACGCCAGCAGGCCACCCAAAGCCTGCGGATCCAGCCGCCCCGGTTCGCGGTGATCTGCTTGGGCACGAGCCTCAGGTTATGCGGCGATCCTGACAGTGAATGGAGAAGTGCGGTCGGGCCCGACGCTTGGCCGGTGCACCCTCCGCTTCGATCGCCGGCTCAGCCAGCGGTGGATTGCCCACCTTGCCGCAAGCGAGCCATGGCGGTCGCGTGATCGATCACAGTGGCTCGATGACCTGATGCAACGTCGGCTCCGATTGGCAGGAAAGTATTGCTCGCGGCGGCCCGCTCAGCGGCAGGAGCGTCGAGCTGACGGGGGACCACCAGCACTTGGCGCGGTTGGCAAAAGGGATTGGAGTTCCTGGCAGGCCGGTCGAACGGCTCAGTGCTGTCACCGATGAGGTGGCGGTGCGCGGTTACCCACACCTCGCACGGCCAGCGCCGGCGGCGCAGCCACCCCGAGCACACCGGGCAACGGCCGGTGGCATCCGGCTGGTGTTGGATGAGCAGTTCCCGCCATCCGTCGGTGATGGTTCGGATGTGCCTGCGTGCTGACGGTGCCGACAGCATCGCCGCCTGCCCGGCCAGCTCCTCGACCGCCGCCAATCGTTGCAGCACTGCACGCCGCACCCGACGATCCACCCGTTTACCTCCTTGCCGCCCCCCGACCACCCCGAAGGCGCACCTGCTACGCCTAACGACTCGGCTGAAACGCCGTCACGCCGCAGTGCACTGTCTACCGGACTTCACTCGCGGACTTAAACCCCCTCACGTTGGCGTCTTGGTGCCCAACGCGGGAAGATCTATCGACCAATCGGATCCGCCGAACGTGCGTTAACCGCTTGTTGGCCGGCCGTACCCCGAGGTCAGCGGCTCCCGTCCGGTGGCAAGGCTCCCGGCCCGGTCGTCGTGATCCGCCAGCTGCTGGTGATCTTTCCGCAGCTGAAGTGCACCCGGATTGCCTAGTATTCCCGCCTGAATTGCCCGCCGCCGGCGAACCTAACCCCGGGATGCGCCGCTGCTGGCTACTGAGGCCAAGATGGGCTGGATTCCCACCGCGCCGAGATTGAAGCCGAGGAGGATGCCGTGCGCGTCGAGGTCAACCCGAGCATCTGTGAGGGCCACGGTCAATGCAACGCCGTCGCGCCCGAAATCTACGACCTGGACGACGGTGGGTACTGCTTGATCCACAATCCGGACGTCCCGCCCGACCTGGAGTCCCAAGCCGAGGAGGGGGCCCTGGCCTGCCCGGTGTACGCCATCACGGTGACTCGCTAGCGCTGCCCGGAGTCAGTCCCGGCGCCCGGTGAGTGCTAGTTGCGCGCCAAGCCCGATCATGATCGCCCCAGCGCCACCGCGGAGGGCGTTCAGGCGTCGTGGGGAGCGACCCAGCCAGCTGCCGGCCGCGCCGGAGAGCAGTGCCCATGCGGCGTCGCAAACCAGAGCGATCGCCACGCAGACCAAACCGAGCGCCAAAAGTTGTAGCGGCAGATGTCCTGCTGCCGCGTCCGCGAACTGGGGAAGGACGGCCCCGAACAGCAGCAAGCTCTTGGGGTTGGTTGCTCCCACGACAACGCCCTCGAGGAGAATCCGGCCGGTACCGGGCGGGGGGCCGGTTACACTGAGTGTTGATGTCAAGTCGCGGCGGTGCCGCAACGTGTGGATGCCGAGATAGATCAGATACCCGGCGCCGACCAATTTCACTGCGGTGAACACTGCGGCGGAGTTCGCCACGATCGCTCCCAGACCGAATGCCACGGCAAGTACCTGCGCCAACAGTCCCAACTCGTTGCCGACCACGGTGGCCAGGGCCGCCTTGCTGCCGAGTGACACTCCGCGGCTGATCACGAAGAGTACGCTGGGCCCCGGAATGGCAATTATCACCAGGGCTACCAGCGACAGTCCCAGCAGTTGCCCAGGTTCGACCATGCCCGGCACGCTAGCTGCTGGCCCGGCCAACGGCCGCGGATAATCAGTGCCAGTAGGGTGCCCGCAGGTAGATCGGCAAGGAGTGGCGCGGTGACGTCACGCCCGTATGTTCTTGTTTCGGCGGCGATGTCCATCGACGGTTACCTCGACGACGTACGCGGCACCCGGTTGATGTTGTCCAACGAGGAGGACCTCGATCGGGTCGACGAGGTACGTGCCAGCGTCGATGCCATCCTGGTTGGAGCGAACACGATCCGCCGCGATGATCCTCGGTTG
Organism: Pseudonocardiaceae bacterium; assembly: GCA_050699875.1. Classification (GTDB taxonomy): domain Bacteria; phylum Actinomycetota; class Actinomycetes; order Mycobacteriales; family Pseudonocardiaceae. Next base: position 1,195 of record JBOHFX010000059.1, on the reverse strand, counting down.
CTCATCCGCTCCGTTGAGCGCCAGCAGGAACGGATCCGGCGTGGCCTCGCTCCGCACCCCATGAAGGTCACGCTGACTGGTCGCGGTGACCTGAGCGTCACAGCACGATTCTTCACTTGCGGCGACAGCGAAAAACTCGTCTACACCCGCGATAGCGCAGTAGCCAACCTTGCGGATGTCGCGACCGTGGTGGCAGCCGGAGACCCCGTCGATCTAGGCGTCGTTTTGAGCGACCTCGGCGAACGCAAGGTCGAGCGCCTGATGGTGGAGGGCGGATGCGCCGTCCATACCCAGTTTCTCCGCGCGGGGTTGGTGGACGAGATCCACCTTGTGATCGCGCCGTTTTTCGTCGGCCACGGTGAGGCTCCGCGATTCGTGTATCCCGGCCAGTTCCCGCACAATCCCGAACGCCCGATGACACTCGCGGGGACCCGGCAGATCGGGAACTGCGTCCTACTCCGCTACCTCACCGCACGTGGCCTCAGATGACGGGATCTGACTTGACGCCCGACCGCAGACGTCTGAAGCAGGCGATTGAACTCGCGCAGGCGTGCCCGCCATCACTTACCGCCTTCTCGGTGGGCGCGGTGATCGCCGAGGTCAGCGGTACCGTGATCGCCACGGGGTACTCCCGCGAGACCGAACCTCATGATCATGCCGAGGAGGTGGCGCTTGCGAAGCTTGATCGCGGGGACAGCCGCCTAGACGGAGCCACCCTTTACAGTTCGCTCGAACCGTGTAGCACCCGTGCCTCACGGCCGCGGAGCTGCACTGAACTCATCCTCGCCACGCCGATCTCGCGGATCGTGTTCGCCTGGCGTGAACCCGACCTGTTCGTCAACTGCCAGGGCGCCGAACTCCTCCGCGCCGCTGGGCGCGAGGTCGTGGAGGTGCCCGAGCTCGCCGACTCTGTTCGCCGTACCAACCAACACCTGCTCAAGAACTGAGCGCCCTGGCCGCTCAAGGCCTGTCGGAGCCTGGCAGCAGAGCCGGTTTTGTCAGGGTGCCTTCCTAGTATTCGGGGTATGTCGACGGTGCCGGTGTGGCAGGGCAGTGATGCCGAGCTGGTGGCCGAGCTGGGCGGGTTGGAGACCCGGTTGCATGCCACCTGGGCGCAGATGTTGTCGGTGGTCGCCGAGATCGATTCCCGGGGTGTGGCCGCGACGGTGGGGTATGGCTCGACGGTGGCGTTGGT
>JBOHFX010000058.1:0-5033 GCA_050699875.1 Pseudonocardiaceae bacterium | reverse complement strand
CTAGTGTAGTGTCTCATTATTGATTTTCCACTTGTTGGAGGGCGACCCGTCCGCGGGCGACTTTGGCGAGGATCTGCTTGGCGGTCGCGGTCCACACGAATGGTTTCGGGTTGTCGTTGTTGACTTTCAGGTAGTCCTCAATCGCGGTAACGAGATCATTCACGCTGTGGAACACGCCCCGGCGGATGGCCTTGTCGGTCAGCTCCCGAAACCACCGTTCCACCAGATTAAGCCACGACGAGGAGGTGGGAGTGAAGTGCAGATGGAACCGCGGGTGTTTCGTTAGCCATTCCTTGACGTCGGCATGCTTGTGGGTGCCGTAATTGTCACAGATCATGTGGATCTGCAGTCCCTTGGGCACCTCGCGGTCGATGACACGCAGAAACTTCAAGAACTCAGTGTTGCGATGGCGTGGCAAGCAGCGGCCAATCACCATTCCGGTCAGCACATTCAGCGCGGCGAACAGCGTGGTGGTGCCGTGGCGTTTGTAGTCATGGGTCATCGTGCCGGCCCGGCCCTTGGTCATCGGCAGGGACGGCTGGGTGCGGTCCAGGGCCTGGTTATCCGGGGTAACGATCTTGAAGCTGCGTGTTTCTGGTGTTAGAGCGTTTGCGGACGCGTGCGCAAGAGAAGCGGTCAGGGTGTGTTGGTTTGTGGCGACGCGTGTTGGTCGCCGAGGCGGCGGCGTAGTTCGAGGTTCTCGCCGTGGGCGGTCTCGAGCGCTTGTTTGAGGGTGTTCACTTCGTGGCGGTGACGGCGTCGCAGCTCGGCGAGTTGGGTGGTGAGTGTGCGGATCACGCTGCTTGGGTGGTCCGCGATGTGTTCCGGTGGCGCGGGTGGCCTTGTTCGCTGCTGCTGGGAGCGGAGCTGTTCCACGCGTGTGCGGATCTGCGGGTTGCGGTAGAGGAAGTCGAGTGAGACACCGGCGGTCTGCGCGAGTCCGCGGAAGGTGATCGGCTGTCCGGTGCGGATCAGTTCGCACAGGCCTTGGTCGGCCCGGGTCTCGGCGGCGGTGCTCTTGCGGGCGGCGGCTTGGCGGAGGTTGTCGGGGTTGCCACGCATCAGCTGTTGTCCTGGTTGTCGATGATGCTGTCGACGCGCGCGGCGACACCGACACCACGCACGGCTTGGACGGTGCCGTCGGCCAGCCGGGCCTGCTCGAGCTTGAGGATGATGCGGCCGAGGGCGTCGTGTTCCTGGCGGCGCCCGGCAAGCCAGACGTTGTCCTCGCTCATCTGGTGTCCGGTGCGGGCTTGAAACGCCGCGCAGCGTTGGTCGATGAGCTGCCCGGTGCGGGCCATCTGGTCTTGCAGTTCGGGCAGGAACGTCGCGTCGGTGGCGAATTTGTCGCAGCTGAGGCAGGCGTTGCCCTTGACGCAGGACTGGCGGGGCGGCAGCAGGCACCAGCCATTGGGCAGGATCCGGTCGGTGCGCCGGTCCAACTCGAGCATGTCGTAGAGGTCCCGTGGGTCGATCTCGAGGTCGCGGGAATCGGCGCTGATTTTGCGGTAGCGAAGGAACTCCCGTTCGGCGGTGGACTGCAGAGTCTGCGCGTAGGTCATGGTCATGGTCGGCGTCAAATGCCCGAGATAGCGCTGCACGACGTGCAGCGGGATACCAGCGTTGAGCAGGTTTGTGGCTTTGGTGTGCCGGAATCGGTGAGTGCGCTGGAAGTCCACTAGTGCGCCGGTGCTGTCACGAATGTCGAGCCGGCGGGCCAGCTCGCCGGCCCGTTCTCGCAGCCGCCGATCCGAGTAGGGGCGGTCGCCGTTGCGGTTTTTCCGGGCGGCGACGAACAGGTATTTCGGCGCCGCCGTTCCGGGTTCGGTGCGGGCGCGACGCACCCAGTCTTGTTGCGCGTGGATGATCGCGACGATCTCGCGATCGACCAGGATGGTGTCGGGAGCACCATCGATCTTGGTTTGCTGGTAACGGAGTCGGGCAACGAAGCCGTCCGCATCGTCCGCGGTGCTGGTGCTGGGCTGGTGCAGCGGCAGCAGCGGGTCGTGGTCGAGCATGCAGATCTCGCTAACACGCCGTCCGGTGCGAGCCAGCAACATCAGGATGCGCATCGCCTGCTCGTCACCGAGCCCGCCTTCGTCGGTCGGCATGCCGAGCAGCCCGGCGCCGGCCATGATCTGGGCGAACGCATCGGCGTCGATCACGTCACGCTCATGGCTGTGGTGCCGAGCCCGCCGTGGTTTTTCGCCGCGCCGGAACAACATCGCGTGTTGCGGGCCCAGGCGCAGCCAGCCCGGTTCGGTCAGGCTGGTGGCGGCAGTCTCCCGGTGGTCGTGCATGAACAGGTAGAACTGCTCGACTCCGTTGAGCAGCGCGGAAATCCGGGACTGCGACAGCGGTTGGCCGTGCGTGGGTCCGGGCTGTTGCACCCGCAGGCCGCGCACGTGTCCGAGGAAGCCCAGCAGCAGCGCCCGGACCTCGTCTGGTCCGTCAGCCAGCCAGGGCCCGGGGACGTCGCGGCCGGTGAGGAACGCATCGAACACCATGGCGGCGTCGATGCGTAACTTCACCGTTCCCCAGGCCATCTCGCCGGTTTCCAGGCCCACCTTGCAGTACCACTGCAAACTACGTCGCAACCAGCCGGTCGCGATCCGGTCGAAATAGCAGGCCAGGCGGCCGCGTGGCTCGTGCGGGCGCTGCGGGATCCGGGGGTCGATGCTCGGGTCCCACATCTCCCGCTGCCACCACGGCCGCGGGTCATAGGCCACCGACAGCAGCCGATAGCAGCGCCGCAGCTGCTGACGAAGGTCGCTGGCCGTGCCAGGCGCCGGCAGAGCACCGGCGCGACGCTGCCTCGCCCGGGCCATCTGGTGCTCCCAGTCTCGGGCTGACAACGCGGTCAACGAGGCCGGAGCGGCTGGACCGAGGTCGCTGATCACGTCAGACAACCTGCGCGCCAACATCCGCATATGGCCGATGTCCACTCGTCCGCCCTGGTCAATGATGCGGAACACGCACCACACCAGTTCGGTCCGTATCGACTCCGGTAGCGCCGAGAGATCCAGCCCTGTGCTGCGGCCACGTTTTTCGCCCAGCCCGCCGCGATATTCCTCGGGAACGGTATCGGGACTAAAGCAAGTCAAGCGCATCCCGGTCGGGACCGACTCCCATAAGGCCTGCAGTACCTCGGGCCGGTAGCCGCCCACCGCGCCTTCCCGGGTGGCCAGGGGCTCAGCTTGCGCCCCGCTCACGAGCACGATCCAGTCTGTTCGACGCCACCGACACGGGTGCGCCACCCCGCGGTGAAGGCCTTCCAGTCCGCGGCCGCCCGCATCTCGGCGTCCTCGGTCACGTGCGCGTAGGTGCTCAGCGTGGTCTGCACATCGCTGTGCCCCAACCGGCGACTGACCACATGAACCGGCACCCCCGACAGCAGCAAGGCGGTGGCGTGGCTATGCCGCATCCAATGCGGGGTCCAGGCCTCCGGCACCTGCCCGGCCAGCTGGCGGCGTAGCCGCTCCACCAGGTCATAGACCGACTCCGGTCGCCACGGCGCGAACCTCGGCTCCCGGTCGAGGTTGACAAAGACATAGGTGGCGTCGAAGTCATCGGTGGCCAGATCGCCACCGGCCTCGCACAACCGCCACACGTGCTCGCCGTAGAGGCGGTCCAACTCCTCGGAGACATACAGCCGCCGGTAGCCACTCTTGGCCCGCACCCCGTGTGCATGCTCACGGTCCACGACCTCGATGAACGGGGTGTCGCCGCGCCCGGTATGCCAATCGCGATGCTGCAACCCGAGTGCCTCGCCCAACCGCAGCCCTGTCTCTGCCAGCAGCATCCACAGCAGTCTGTTGCGGACCGACCCGCGCCACTCCCGGATCTCACCATCCCAGCTCGCGCACGCCTCACAGATCCGCTCGATCTGCCCAGGCGTCAAGATCGGTGGTGCCGCTCGACGCCGGTGACGCACCCGGACCACCGCCTGCCGGCGTCCCTTGCGGCGAGCAACGTGCTCCAGCAGCGGCTTGTACCGACCACCGCCGCGATGGGTGATCCGGTGCAGATCTCGGCCCACATCCACCCCGTTGAGCAGGTGATAGTCATAGCAGGAAATCACCGCCCGCAGCCGCGCGGCGATCGTCGACTCGGCAAACCGCGCCGGACGACGCTCAATCAAGACCACCTCGGGCTCGTCCCCAGCGCGGAGCCAAGTCAAAAAGGCCCCGAAGTTCTCCACCGTCACCGCATCCCAGCGCAGGCCGAACGCATCCAGGTACTGCCACCACAGCGCCAGCGCCCGCGCGTAGGACTTCACCGTGTTTGGCGACGCCTGCTGGGCCCGCAGATACTCCAGATACCCCTCGGCCGGCTCCACCATGCGATGGTCCTTGCCCAGCACCGTCCACGTGCGCTCACCCGAGGGAAGGGTCAGCCGCTGCGCCCGGTACGAGCCCACTACGACTGTTGCGGTCGTCACGCCCCGCACCGTAGGAACCACAGATAATCAGTCCGCAATGGACACGCGGACCAACCAAAAGATCACTCGACTTCGTTAACAGACGGCCCGAACCTACCCCGGATAAGCCTGGATCTGGCTCTTCTCGTCCATACACAGCACCACGGCCCGGTCCGGCGGGTTCAGGTACAACCCCACCACGTCGACGAGCTTCTCCTCGAAGTGGCGATCATGGGAGACCTTGAAGGTCTTGACCAGGTGCGGCTTGAGCCCGCGCGCCGACCAGATCCGCTGCACCGACGCCGAACTCACCCCAACCTTTGTGGCCATCGACCGGCACGACCAATGCGTCCCACCTTCCGGTTTCGAGTGCAGCGTCAAATCCACGATCTCGGCGACCTTCTCATCACCAATCGACGGCTTGGGGCCTCGCCCCTTAGCCACCGCACCGAATCCGACCAGCCCGTCTTTCTCGAATTGGGCCCGCCAGGCCAGCACGGTAGGACGCGACACCCCGGCCACCTCGCTGATCTCAGAATTCGACACACCATCGCCAGCCAACAACAATACCCGGGCTCGTTGCACCAACCGGTACGCCGCGGCCCGCGAACTG